>CABZRN010000001.1 GCA_902528175.1 uncultured Pelagibacteraceae bacterium
CAATAACAATAAGAGTGAGATCATCACTAAGATTTTTGTTATTTGCGTTAGCAGCGATTTCTTTGACGATAAGATTTAATTCATCATCAGGGTTTTTATTAAAGTTTCTATTGATAACTTCTTTTGACCCTTCAATGCCAATCTCTTTATTATTTTTATTTAAACTTTCAGATAAACCATCTGTGAAAGCGTAAAATCTGTTTCCATTTAATTTAGATTTATTAACAAAGTAACTAGATTTTGTGCCTTGTTTAATAACTCCTAAAGGAGGAGATTTGCTCTCAAATTCTTCAAAATTACCTTTGTTATCTCTAATAATAGCTGGTTGATGGCCCGCATTTACCCACGAAATTTCATCTGTAATAATATTATAATTTCCAATAATTGATGTAACAAACATTCCGCCAGTTTTAGTTAGATGTAAATCATTATTCATATGAAATGCCATTTCATCTACATCAACCTTATCACGAGACATAATCTCAAATAAAGTCGAGGCTTTTGCCATGACCATACCTGCATGAATTCCTTTTCCAGCAACATCAGCAATAACAAAATAAACACTTTCTTTGTGAGGATAAAAACTAAAAAAATCACCCGAGACTTCTCTTGCAGCTAAATTAATTCCGTGAACTGGATAATTATTTAAATTTCTTTTAGGTAAGAAATTTTCTTGTACTTTAACTGCAAGCTTAACTTCTCCAGTTATTCTATCACGCCATTTTTTTTTCTCTATTTCGCTAGTTTCTAATTTGCTCATTAATTTATTATAATATAACCCTATGACACCTCCTGCAGTAAAAGGGTCTTGTGGTCCTCTAATTGTTAAATCACCAGTCTCCGATTGTTTATCTAATATAGAAATTAAATCATGTTCTACTGATGTTGCGTTGTGTTCTGCAATATTAAGACCTAATTCTTCTTGGATAGGACTTACTCGTAAAGGATAAAACGAATTTAAAATTTTTAATATTGTAAAAGATCCAATAAAGGCAAATAAACCTATAGCTATAACACCTATAAACTGAACTTTAATTTGTTCTAGTCTACTTAGATCTGTCCCCAGAGTTTCTAAATTACTAAAAAAACCAACAGCTAGAGTGCCCCAAACACCTGCTGCAAGATGAACTGGGATTGCTCCTACAACATCATCGATTTCATATTTGTTTAATAATTCATTTACGAATATAGCTAATACAGCGCCAATCACTCCAACAAATATTGAAACTACAGATGTCATCGAATCACATCCTGCGGTAATTGCAACTAGTCCAGCTAGAGGACCAAGTATAATATAATACGGGTCTGGTTTTTTAAATAGTAAAAAAGATATTCCTAAACCTGTAAGCAAACCAAAAGATGCGGATAAAAAAAGTGTTGATCAGAATAAGTGGAACAGCTTCATCCATTGCTCCGTTACTTCCACCATTAAATCCAAACCATCCAAACCAAAGAATTAAAGTACCAAGAACTGCTAAAGGAAAACTTGAACCTGTAAATTTACCTTTGTTTGCCTTTGAGTATTTGCCAATTCTAGGCCCTAATATTATAACTGCGGAGAGCGCGATCCAACCTCCAACCGAGTGAACGATTGTACTCCCAGCAAAGTCTATGAATCCTATAGTACTCAACCAACCTGTAGTATTTATTTGACCAGTAATGTCTAGTAGTTGTCTCTCTGCTTCCATATTATTCAAAAAACTTGATGACCAAGTCCAATGACCTACAATGGGATAAATTATTCCTGTCGCTAAAATAGTTATAATTATGTAACCGTTAAATTTCATACGCTCTGCGACAGCACCAGAAATAATTGTTGCAGCTGTAGCAACAAACATTGCTTGAAATACAAAGTATGTCATGTATTCGGCCACGTCAGTTTTAAAGAAAAACAAGTCTGTGCCAAATAGACCGTTAAAACTTTTGCCAAACATCAATCCGAAACCAAATATCCAAAAAATTACTACGGATACCCCGAAATCAGCTGCATTTTTTAATGCAACATTTATACTATTTTTATAACGGGATAGACCTGTTTCCATACACATGAAACCAGCTTGCATAATAAACACAAGTATAGCGCAGTTTATTACCCAAAGTGTATCTATAAAAGACTTTACTGACTCTAAATTAATAATCTCCATGTCAAAATTTTATTATTATTTAATATTTTTTACATCAAAAATATTCTGATTTGAGTTTCTATAATTTTCTAAATTTTCTCTTCTAGAAGTTAAAAAAACTAATAAAACGAATATAATAATTAGAAATAGTGGTATTAAAGTAATAACTGAAATTTTTTTATAAATTAAAAAAAGATATACAAATAAAAATAGTGTTGATCTAATTAAAACATTAATTTTAAAAACAGCCATTATCGCCAAAGAATGCACAATAAGGTTTTTAAAACTCATTTTAGACGGTCCAACATACCTCATACCTCTCTCTGAGGGTATCCCAATTTTAACTTTTGAAATTTTTGACAGAGCTCCTGAAAAACTACTCCATGTAGCCTTTTCATTAGTCATAACTTTCACTACTTCTTTTGGAAGGCATGTAAAATTTCCAAATCTGACAGATTCTCCTGTGAATGTGAATGTAATTAATTTGTGTAAAAAATAACAAAATTTAAAAAAAAAACCTTCTGATCTTTTAATTCTTTCACAAACTATTGGTAAATCAGATTGTGCTTCTATTTGTTTTATTAAATCTTTTATTTCCTCAGGTCTATCTTCACCGTCTGAGTCCATGGGTATAATATAATCAAAATCATTGTTTTCTAAAATAAATTTTAAACCAGTTGCAATAGATCTAGCATGTCCAACGTTTTCTTTTAAATTTATAATTTTAATAGAGTTTATTTTTGAGTAATTAGGAAAATTGTCAGGTGCTTTTTCATTTGACCCGTCATTTACAACTACAATAGAGATAATTTTATCTATATCTGTAACTTGATGGTTAATATTTTCAAGAAGCTTAAGCAAAGATTGCCAATCGTTATAAAGAGGTATTAGTACTTTAAATTTCATATTGAATTAATTGAACTTAAAAATCTTATTAAGGATGCAAATATTCCATGTCCTGAAAATTCTATTACAGCAATTATAAAAATTATTAGTATTAGTTTTTTATTTTTTTCTAAAAATTCATTCATCTGCTACCTAAACATATACTGTCAATACAAATATAAACATTATATGTATCTAACTTATTTTGATCAACCTCACCATCCCAAACTGGTCTAGTTTTTAAATGATAAGATAAATTTCCTGCATTCCACTCGTTTCCTAAAACTACATTTATTGGCTCTTTAAATTCGTTATTCCATCTCAGTTGAACTTTGTCTGCAATTTGTTTTCCTGGATAGTCAGTTCTTTTATCAGTTTCAGTAATTGAAATATATGCATAAGTAATGGGAGATAAAAGAAATAAAATTAGAAATGATATTATAAAATTTTTGTAATCTTGTTTTAAAATATATTTTTGAAAAATATAAACAAATAAGGTTCCAAAGAATAAATAAAAAGGCGTCATCCACATTGTTCTTATTTTTAAACCCAAAATCATAGATGTAAAAAGAATTAAAAAAATTGGTAAAAAATTTATTGCTAATAAAAATAAAAGTTTTTTATCTCTTAAATTATATTTAATTTTAATTTTTTTTATGAGAAAATATAACATAACAAAAAATGGAACTAATATTCCAATTTGTTTAAATATAAATATTACCGGATAAGTAAGATGATTTAAAAAAGTTGAACTGTCTACACTAGATCTTGCCAATCCATAAGTTATTGTAATAAAATCATTATTAAATAACCAAATAATATGCGGGATTAATAAAACTAAAAAAACTTCAACAGAAATTAAATAATTAATATGGAATTTTCTATCTTTCTTAAAAAATATTAAATAAATAAAAAGTATATCAATTGCTATTAGTAAATAAATAAATAGATATTTAGATAAAAAACCACCGACAGCAAATGTTCCAACAATAATACAATCTTTTAATTTAGGTATTTTTTGATTAAACACTTTCCATGAATAATAGACTGTTAAAACCCAAAAAGGAATTTGACAAACGTTTACATTAAATTCCGGGGTTGTAAAATTATAGAAATAAATACCTTCTAATAATAAAACAGATATAAGTGCTAAAATTTCATTTTTTAAAATTTCTTTACTAAATTGAAAAATTACAAAAAATGAAAAAATAATAAAAATCTGACTAAGTAAGTAATATGCCCAATCATTAGAACCAAAAATACTATAAAAAATTTCTACCATAAATGCGCTCATCGGAGGATGTTTATTAAAACCCCAATCTAAATTACTGCCCCAGGCTAAAGCTTCAATTGTATCGAGTGGAAGATTATTATTTGTTAAAGATGGAATCAGTGTCCATAAAATTAAATGGATTGTCAAAAAAATGTAAAAAAAAATTTTTGTTTGCTTTTTATAAATCACCATTTATTTGAATTTATACAATTAAACCTTGCTTGACACTACCTATTTGCTGAATATACTTCGAGCGTTTTAAAATAGATAATGGTTAGAATTTCTAAAACTTACATTCCAAAAGAATCAGAAAAGTATATGTGCGAAAAACATAAAGTGTTTTTCAAAAATAAACTATTAGCCTGGAAAAAGGATTTAGTTAGATCTAATAATGAAGCTTTATATAATAGTTCTATGGATGATAATAGTACTTCTGCAGATATTGTGGACCAAGCCAGCTCTTATACAGATAAAAATGTTGAGATGAGAGCAATCAACAGACAAATAAAACTGATATCAAAAATAGACTCAGCTTTAAAAAAGATTAAAGATGGGACATACGGGTTTTGCGAAGATACTGGAGAACCAATCGGAATTAAAAGACTTATAGCTAGACCAGTTGCAACTTTATCTATTGCTGCTCAGGAAAAACACGAAAAAGAGGAAAAAGTTTACGCAGACGATATTTAAGGTTTTGGAATTTTTTCTCCTTTATTTAAATAATCATAGCCCTTTATAACAGCATCTCTCTCTGATATTTCTAAATACCATCTAGAAAGGTTTTTGTAATTTATAAGTCCTATATCGTGCCAATCGTGTCTTGCAATCCATGGGAAGGTTGCAATATCTGCTATTGTGTAATTTTCCCCTGCAAGATATTTTGAATCCGATAGTCTTTCATCCAAATTTTTATATATTGAAGTTGATATTTTAAAATATCTTTCTTCTCCAAATTCACTTTTGCCTGGATTATAATGATGGAACTGATGGTGTTGACCAAGAATTGGTCCAACATATCCCATTTGAGCCATCAACCATTGGGTAATAATATTTTTATTATCAAAGTATTTTCCACTCTTTTCAGCTAGATAGATAAGTATAGCTCCAGATTCAAAAATTACATTATTATTATCGTTATCTTTAATAACAGGTATTTTGCTAAATGGACTAATCTTTTTAAACTCAGGTTTAAATTGATCACCATTATTTAAATCGATTGTGTTTACATTATATTCATATCCAATTTCCTCTAGCATAATCGATATTTTTTTGCCGTTGGGAGTATTGGCGGTATATAACTCAATCACTTTTTACACCAAGCCTATCTTTTATAGTTTTGGAAGATGTAGTGAATTCAAATCTATATTTTTCATTTGGTCTTGCTAATTTAAAACAAGCTCTTGCAGCTAAAGCGCCTTCATGAAAACCCGATAAAATAAGTTTTAATTTACCAGGGTACGTACATATATCTCCAACAGCGTATATGCCTTTTTGATTTGTTTCAAATTTTTCTGTATCAACTTCAATAGTTTTTTTATTAAGATTTAGTCCCCAGTTTGCGATTGGCCCAAGCCGCATAATCAATCCAAAAAAACCTAGTATGTAATCTGTTTTTAATGTTTTAACTTCTTTGTTTTCGTGTGTAATTTCTACACTTTCTAAATAACTTGTTCCCTTTATTTCACTTATTTGAAACTTGGTGAATAAATTTATTTTGCCTGATTTTGTTAATTCATGAACTTTATCAACTGTAGAATTGGCGCCTCTAAATTCATCTCTTCTATGAATTAGGTTAACTTTTGAAGTTTTTGAAAGTTCTACTGCCCAATCAAGTGCACTATCTCCACCCCCAAAAATAGTAACAGTTTTTCCTTCAAATATTTTTTTATCTTTTATAGAATAAAATATAGACTTATTTTCAAACTGCTCACATTCCTTTAAAGAAAATTTTCTTGGTTCGAAAGAACCTACACCGCCAGCAATAATAACATTTGGAGTACTAAATTTTGTGCCGTTGCTTGTTTTAACTTCCCAATTATTATTATTTTTTTTTACCTCATTGACTCGTTCATTTAAATGAAATTTTATTTTGAAAGGTTTTAGTTGTTTAATTAAATTTTGAGTTAATTCTTCCCCAGTACATTCAGGTATTGCAGGAATATCATAAATAGGTTTATCCGGATAAAGTTCTATACACTGACCACCAATTTTATCTAGGTTGTCAACAATCTGACAATCTAGCCCAATTATTTTTAATTGATGTGCTGTAAATAAACCTGTTGGGCCTGCTCCTATTATTAAAGCATCTGTTTTTATCATTAAACTTGTTTCTCAGGTAAGTGAACTACTAGACCATCTATTTTATCAGAGACTGTTAATTGACAACTAAGTCTACTATTTTTTTTTGGTTCATAAGCCTGATCTATCATATCGTCTTCGCCTTCACTTTTTTCATCTAACTTATCATACCAGTCATCTTTGACATAAACGTGACAAGTAGCGCAAGCCATACTACCTCCACAATCGGCATCTATTCCAGGAATGTCATTCTGAACTGCACCTTCCATCACTGTTAATCCATTTTGTACATCTATAGTATGTTCTTTACCATTGTGTTCTATATAAGTAATTTTTGTCATTTATTTATATATAAGTATAAAAAAAAATAGGGCAAGTATTTCTACTTGCCCTATTTAAAATTTCTCTCAGTCGAAGTTTGTTATGCTCTACTTCTACCAGAGTTTGCAACGGCGCAAGACCAGATAATAATACCAAAAGCGATCTTATTAACGAAGTCTGCTAAGTTGTAAATTACGTTTAATGAGTTAGCGTCTACACCACCTGTTAAGTATCCGAAGATATAACCTAGTGGGTAAATAGCCCAACCTACAGTAACGATCATTCTTAAAGCGCTGAATGCTGTTACTAATGATTTGTTACCAGACTTAGCAGCAACTTTACCTGCTTCACCAGAAAAGATTTCATATAAGATGTAAATCCATCCAGCCATTCCGATTACAAAACCAAGAGTAGCGTTTATCATCCCTGCTTCTCCAAGATAACCACCAACTAACATCACTAAAGAACCGATTAAAATTCTCCAGAATATTCCTGTTGGTACTTTTTTAACTGCAGATAGAATTAAATAAAATTCTACTAACTGTAGCGGTACAGTAATTAACCAATCGATATATCTGTAAACAGTTGGAGTGTCACCTGTTTCAACCCAAACCGCTCTCATGTACATATAGTGGATAAATGCAATACCTGTTACTAATCCAGCTACGTTGACTGATTTTCTCCACTGAGTGCTTACGTTTGCTTGCTCCATAAAGAAAAATGCTGTAGCTGCCAACATACCCATTGAAATTAGCCAAAATGAAATACCTACGAAATCATCTGTAGCTAAGAAGGCTGTTGCTGAGTTAGCTGCTGTAGTAGCTCCGAAAAGAACTAGCACTAAAGCTAACATTTTTATTGTTTTCATTAAAAACTCCCTCTTTAGTTAGTTTTTTTAGTTTAAATTTAAACTACGGCTTTTATTCAAAGCCAAAGTTGGGGTTTAATTATCAAATATAAAAGGTTATTAGAAGTATAAATTTGACGCAATTTTTGTTGATTTTGCTACCTTTTTGAAATTTAATACAACTTATAGATACATAAAGCTCAATTTTAATTAATTATGAATCAATTTTAATAAAAATGGATTTTAAGGACTTATACCAAAAATCTATTAACAAACCTGAGGAATTTTGGAAAGAAATTTCAGATGATATCTTCTGGTATAAGAAACCTACTAAAATATTAAATAAAAAAAACCCTCCTTTCTATAAATGGTTTGAGGATGGAGTTACAAATAGCTGTTACAACGCTTTAGACATTCACATTGATGAAGGTAGAGGCGATAAAACAGCCTTAATATATGACAGTCCTATAACAGGTAACAAAGCTAAATTCTCTTTTAAACAATTAAAAGATAAAGTTTCTAAGTTTGCAGGTGCATTGTCAAATCAAGGTGTAAAAAAGGGCGATAGAGTTATCATTTATATGCCAATGGTACCAGAGGCGGTAGTTGCGATGCTAGCTTGTGGAAGAATTGGTGCTATTCACTCAGTTGTTTTTGGTGGTTTTGCTTCAAATGAGCTTGCAAGCAGAATAGATGATAGTAAGGCAAAAGTATTAGTAACTGCCTCATGTGGTTTTGAACCTGGTCGAACAGTAGAATACAGACCTCTTGTAGATGGTGCATTAAAGCTTGCTAAGCATAAAGTAGAAAAGGTAATTTTTTTTCAAAGACAAGGTCAAGAAATTAAACTTAATGCACCATTAGAAATAAGTTGGGAAGAGTCCTTATCGAATGCAAAAGATACAGATTGTGTAGAGATGGATTCAAATGAATTTGCATATATTTTGTATACCTCAGGCACGACTGGGGTGCCAAAAGGAATTGTAAGAGATATTGGAGGTCACATAGTTGCTCTAAAATGGACTATGAAAAATATTTATAATATTGATACTGACGACGTTTGGTGGTCAGCAAGTGACATTGGTTGGATCGTTGGTCATTCCTATATTGTTTATGCTCCTCTATTTAAGGGGTGTACAACAGTATTGTTTGAGGGAAAACCTGTGGGTACCCCTGACGCTGGAGTATTCTGGAGAGTAATATCTGAATATAAAATTAAATCTCTTTTTACAGCTCCAACTGCATTTAGAGCAATTAAAAAAGAAGACCCAGAAGGTAAATTTTTTTCTAAATATGATTTAAGCTCCTTTGAGTCTTTATTTCTAGCTGGTGAGAGAGCAGATCCTGATACTATAAAATGGGCTGAGAACCTTTTAAAAGTTCCTGTTATTGATCATTGGTGGCAAACTGAAACTAGTTGGGCTATTAGTTCGAATTGCACAGGTATAGAAATGCAAAAAACAAAATATGGTTCTGCTTGTAAGGCTGTCCCTGGTTATGATGTAAAAATTATTAAACCAGATCAATCTTTAGCTAAATTTAATGAGATGGGAGACATTGTTGTTAAATTACCTTTACCTCCAGGAACATTTCCAACATTATGGAACGCGGATAAAAGATACGAGCAAAATTATATGTCAAATTATAAAGGTTATTACCAAACATATGATGCAGGACATATTGATGATGATGGTTATATTTGGATTATGTCAAGAACTGATGACATAATCAATGTTGCAGGTCACAGATTATCTACAGGCCAAATAGAGGAGGTTTTATCTGAACATCAATCCGTTGCTGAATGTGCTGTAATTGGAATAAAAGATCAACTTAAAGGTCAGTTACCTATAGGTTTGATCGCTTTAAAAGCAGGAGTTACAAAAGATAATGATACTATTTCTAAAGAGTGTATTCAAATGGTCAGAGATAAAGTTGGGCCTGTTGCCGCTTTCAAAATTGCGATTGTGGTAAAAAGACTTCCAAAGACCAGGTCGGGAAAAGTACTTAGAGGGACTATTAGAAAAATTGCTGATCAAGAAGAATATAAAATGCCAGCTACTATCGATGATCCAGCAATTTTAACAGAGATAACTGAGGATTTGAAGAAAAGTAATATTCTCAAAAAGTGAGAACTAAATTATTAATAACTGGAGGTTTAGGATATATAGGATCCTTTACAGCTAGATCCTTTTTAAAAAATAAAAGTATTAAAGCACTCTCTATAGATAATCTTTCAAGGGGTAACAATTTTGCTAATAAATTTTCTAATAATTATAAATTAGACATATCTGATAATCGTGTAAGAAAGATTGTAATTAAAAAAAATATCAATACTGTTTTGCATCTAGCGGCTTATACTTGTGTAAGAGAAAGTGAAAAAAAAAAACAAAAATATTTAAATAATAATTTCAAAAAACAAATAAAATTCATTGATAATCTAAAAAATACTTCGGTAAAGTATTTTATTTTTTCAAGTTCATTATCAATTTTTGAAAAAAATAAATTTAAAAAAAATGCTTCACCGTATTCTAAATACAAACTAAAAATTGAAGAATATCTTAAAAAAATCTCATCCAATGATTTTAAAGTTTTAATCTTAAGATATTCAAATGTAATTGGTTCTGACCAGAACGGGGAGATCGGTGAAAAAAATAATTATATAAGTCGAATTGTACCATCATTCTATAAGAATTTATTAGATAAGAAAAAAAATACTCTTTTTTTTGATTATAAGAAAAAAATTTTTCCATCAAGAAATTATATACATGTTTTAGATGTGGCTAATGTTAACTTAAAAATAATTCTTAATCACCAAAAAATAAAAAAAAAATTTTTGGTACTAAACGTATATAATGTTAATTTTCACTCTAATTTTGAAGTTTTAAAGACGCTATCTAAAATTTTGAAAATTAAATATATTTTTAAACTCAAGCAAATAAGTAAACTGGAAAGCATAAAACCAGTTTACAAATCTGGAAAAAATATATTTAAATATTTAAAGTATAAACCTAAGTTTAAAAATTTAAATCAAATGTTAAAATCGAATATTAAATGGTTCAAAAAAATATATTAGTTTCAATCTTAATAAATAATTACAATAATAAGTTTTATATAAAAAAATGTATTCAAAGTTGCTTGGTACAATCATACGAAAATTTAGAAATAGTTATATATGATGACAATTCTAACGATGGTTCTAAAAAAATAATAGAAAAAATCAAAGATAAGAGGATAAAAAAAATATTTAATAAAAAAAAATTATATAAAACTGGGGCTTTAAACCAATTAGAAGGTATTTACAAATCTATTAAAAAATCAAAAGGTGAAATAATTTTTTTACTTGATGGTGATGATTTTTTTTTAAAAAAAAAAATTAGTTGTATTACAAATTTATTTAATAAAGATAAGAATTTAAATTTTATACAAGATAGTCCCTATTATTTTTTTCCTGATCAAAATGTCAAAATTAAAAAAAAATTAAGACATAAATTTTTTACGATACATACATGGCCATATTTTTTCCCAACAAGCACAATGTCATTTAAAAGAAAGTTTCTTGTTAAAATTCTTAAAGAAATAAGTTTTTCAAAAAGGAAATATCCAAGAATGTTTTTTGATGCTAGAGCATTTATTTATATGTATTTTTTTGAAAATAATATTCTAAGAACGGATGCATATCTAACTATGTATAACCAAAATATCAAAGGTGATACTATTAGAAATTATAGTCGAAAAAATTTAGACTGGTGGAAAAGACGATATGAATATCACATGTTTGTTAATTTACTTTTTAAGAAAAAAGATAAATTACATTTCAAATTTTTGGATTATTATGTGACAGTTTTAATAAATACCTTATTCAAATAATAATGGTTGACCAGTTGGATCGCCAATTATTTTATCATCTTTCATCTTTATCTCGCCATTAATAATTGTTCCAACTGGCTTACCTTTAAAAGAATATCCATGATATGGAGTCCATTTACATTTGCTTTGCATATCTTTATCATCAATGGTGATTTTTCTTTTTAAATCTACAATTGTAAAATCAGCATCAAAATCTTTTTTTATGTATCCTTTGTTTTTAATTCCAAATATTTTAACAGGGTTTTCACAAATAAATCTCATTAATTGGTCTAATTTTAGCTTTCCGTTGTTTATATGATTTAACATTACAGGTAACAATGTTTGTACACCAGGCATACCTGAAGGTGAGTCTGGGTAAGGTTTGTCTTTATTAGCTTTTAAGTGTGGTGCATGATCTGAACCAATTGTATCATTATAATTATTTTTTATTGCATACCACAAACGATCTTGATGAGTTTTGTCTCTTATGGGTGGATTCATTTGAGCGTAAGTGCCAATTTTATCATAACAATCAGGAGCATGAAAAGTTAGATGTTGAGGCGTTATTTCAAAAGTTATATTGCCCTTATTTTGAGATAAAAAATCTATTTCTTCTTTTGTAGTAATATGAAGTATATGTGCTTTTTTATTAAATCTCTTTGCAATTTTGACAATTTTTCTAGTAGAGGAAATAGCCACTTCTTCATTTCTCCAAACAGGATGTGTTTTAACATTACCCTTTTCAATTAATTTTTTTCTTAGTTTTAAAATTTCTTCATCTTCCGAATGCACGGCAACTACTTTCGATGCGTGTTTAAAAACTTTTTCTATATCATCTTCTTTATTTACTAACAAATTTCCTGTTGAGGATCCTGCGAAAAGTTTAATTCCACAACATCCTTTTAAATCTTTTAATTTTTCTAGGGTTTCATAATTTTCAGCTGTAGCTCCAAAAAAAAATGCGTGATTACAGAACATTTTTTTTGCAATGTTTATTTTTTTTTCAAATTCCTCAAAATTTGTAGTAGGCGGTTTTGTATTTGGCATCTCAAAAACCGATGTTATGCCTCCCATAACAGCCGCTTTACTCCCAGAATTAAGATCTTCAGTATCTGTTGAGCCCGGCTCTCTAAAATGAACCTGTGTATCAATGCAACCAGGAAGCACTGTTAAATTTTCCGCTTCAAAAGTTTCTTTCGACTCTTCTTTTGAACTACCAATATCAACTATTTTGCCTTTTTTGATGCCAATATCCTGTTTTTCTAATTTTCCATCAATAAAACAAATACCGTTTATAATTTTTAAATCTAACATTATTTCAAAAATCTTATTATATTATAAAATATAAGTTATCAATTATGATTAATGAAAAATTTGTATTTATTCTAGAGGACAGAGGTGTTTTATACATAAGTGGATCTGATACAAATGAGTTTCTTCAAAATTTAATAACTAACGACATATATAAAGTTAATGACAAAAACAGTTGTTACGCCTCATTATTAACACCTCAGGGTAAGTTTTTGTATGACTTCATAGTTGTAAAACATAAAAACGGTTTTTTTTTAGATTGCGAAAAAAGTATTTCAGAAGAACTATATAAAAAAATTGTTTCTTATAAATTGAGATCTAAAGTAGAGATTTTAAATTTGAGTAACGAATTTGTGGTTGCCGCTTTTTCTCGCTCTAAATTTTTAGAAATTGAAGGAACACAAGACTTGACTGGTTTCACCTCTAAATATAGGGAGGATCCTGTTTTTTTAGATCCCAGAAATAAACAATTAGGTGGAAGATTAATAATTAATTTAGAGAAATTATATTTATCTTTAAAAAAATTAAATCTCAAATCAGAGGATCCTAAGATATATTATGATTATAGTTTCAATCTGGGAATTCCTCAATCACAAACAAATTTTTTAAAAGAAAAATTATTTGGAATTGAATGTAATTTTGAGGAGTTAAATGCAATAGATTTTAAAAAAGGGTGTTATATAGGACAAGAAAATACCTCAAGAATAAAACTTAAAAACAAATTAAATAAAAGACTTCTACCTTTTAAAATTTTAAATGGCTCATTATCAAAAGATGATAAAATTACCTACGAAAAAAAAGAGATTGGAAAGGCTTTGATACCAAATAAATATAATTTTGGTCTAGTTAAATTAAATAACGATATTTTTAGCTTTGATAAAATTTTTAAATGCGGAAATGCAGAAATTAAATTCTTTAAACCTGATTGGCTTAATTTATGAAAAAAAGGCTAATAACAAAAAATTCTAAAATTAAATTTAAACAATTTGATAATTGTGGAAATGTTTTTAAAGGTATGGATTGGCACAAAGCAACTTATGACAAAAAAATAGGCCAAGGAAGTTATATACTAAAATTAAAACCTAATACTAGAACTCCTTATTACAAACATAGTAATTACGAAAAGTTTTATATTTTAGATGGACAATTAATTGATAAAGATAATACTAAGTTAAATAAGGGAGACTTTGTAAGTTATAAACCTGGCTCTCATCATTCATCTTATACAAAAACAGGTTGTAAACTTTTAGTTTATATAAGAAAAAAAAATAAAGTATTATAAATTTTTGGTGCGGCCGGAGAGACTCGAACTCTCATGGGGAAGCCCCACTTGGCCCTCAACCAAGCCTGTCTACCAGTTTCAGCACGGCCGCATATGCGTCACATTAATTGAATGACAATCTTCTTTCAAGTTGATAGGATTAAGTATGGAATTTAACTCAGAAGTAAAAAAAGCAACTAATCTAATTTACGAAAAAATATCCGACATAATGCCAGAAATAGAGTGGTCTACTCATGCTCCATATATTTATGAAATTAACAAACTAAAAAAAGAAAAAAATGCTGTAATACTTGCTCATAATTATCAGACTCCAGAAATTTATCACGGTATCTCAGACTTTTCTGCTGACTCTTTGGCGCTTGCAGTTGAAGCAGCAAAAACAAAAGCTGACATTATTGTTATGTGTGGAGTACACTTCATGGCTGAAACAGCAAAGTTAATGAGTCCAAACAAAAAAGTTTTGTTACCTGATATGCGTGCTGGCTGCTCATTATCTTCCTCAATAACAGGAGCAGATGTTAGAAAATTAAAAAAACAATATCCAGGTGTTCCGGTTGTTTCATATGTAAATACCTCTGCAGATGTTAAAGCAGAGACTGATGTCTGCTGTACTTCTGCCAACGCTGTAAAGATAGTAAATTCCCTAGGTGTTAAAAAAGTTATTTTTTTACCTGATGATTATCTTGCTAAATATGTGGCAACTCAGACAGATGTTGAGATAATTTCTTGGAAAGGTACTTGTGAGGTACATGAACAATTCAACGATCAAGAAATAAATGAAATTAGAAAAAATAATCCTGGCATTAAAGTAATCGCTCACCCTGAATGTCCACCAGATGTTATTAACGCAAGTGATTTTACTGGCTCAACTAGTGGTATGATAAAGTATGTAAAGGAAAACCAGCCAGAGAAGGTTATGATGGTTACGGAATGCTCAATGAGTGACAATGTCCAAGTTGATAACCCTAATGTAAAATTTATAAAACCTTGTAACTTATGTCCACATATGAAGAGAATAACTCTTCCAAAAATTTTAGATTGTTTAAAAAACGAAACGAACGAAATTTTAATGTCCAAAGAGACAATAGAAAAAGCTAGAAAATCTGTTGAAAGAATGACTGAAATTGGTCGTTAGTTCAGTGCAAAAAATTAACCAAAAATATATAAATAATTTAGTTCTTAAAGCTCTTGAAGAAGATTTAAAACCAAATGGTGACATAACAACAAAACTTTTAAATTCGAAGAATAAAATAGTTCAAGCTAAAATAATATCAAAACAGAGTGGAATAATATCTGGTACTAATTTTTGCAAGGCAGCTTTCAAACTTTTGGAAAGAAAAAGTAAATTTTTACAGAGAATTAAAGATGGTAAAAAAGTTAAAAGAAATCAAATTATTGCTGAAATAACTGCAAAAACAAAAACGATTTTGATTGCTGAGAGAACCGCTCTTAATTTTCTTAATCATGCCTCAGGTATTTCAACCATCACAAATAAATATGTTAGCAAAGTTAAAAATAAAACGAAAATTTGTTGCACAAGAAAAACAACACCAAATTTAAGATTGTTAGAAAAATACGCTGTTAGAAAAGGTGGTGGGTATAATCATAGATATAATCTAAGTGATGAAGTGCTTATAAAAGAAAATCATTTTAAATCAGAGACATCATTAAGAAATATCATAAAAAAATCTTTAAAAAATAAAAAAAAAGTAACAGTTGAAATCGAAAATTCGAGACAATTAAATAATGTTTTGGGTCTAAAATTTGATAGGATTTTATTTGATAATGTAAGTCTTACTCAATTAAAAAAATATTTAAAAATTTGCAAGGGTAAATATGAAACTGAGTATTCTGGAAACGCTAACTTAAAAAATATAACAAAAATTAGTAAAACTGGCGTAAACAGAATCTCAGTTGGTTCAATTACACATAGTGCAAAAAGTTTCGATAGTAGTTTGCTTATTTTTTAATTAACTCAGCTTGTGCTGCAGCCAATCTTGCAACAGGAACTCTGTAAGGTGAACAAGAAACATAATTTAATCCAGTTCTAGAACAGAAATTAATACTTTTTGGATCTCCCCCATGCTCACCACAAATACCAAGTTTAATATTTTTATTTTGTTTTTTTCCTTTTAAAGTTGCAATTTCAATTAAGTCACCAACACCGTCATCAATCGAAATAAAAGGATCAATATCAAATATTTTATTTTCTATATAATCGTTCAAAAACTTTCCACTGTCGTCTCTGCTGATACCAAAAGTTGTTTGCGTTAAGTCATTTGTTCCAAAACTAAAAAATTCAGCATGTTTTGCTATATCCTTTGCTTTTATTGCTGCTCTTGGTAATTCAATCATTGTTCCAACCAAAAAATTTACTTTTGTTTTGTGCTCGTCTTGAACTTTTTTTGCTACCCTAATTACTAAGTCTTTCATGATTTTTATTTCTGCCTCTGTTGAGACAAGAGGGATCATTATTTCTGGCATAGTGGACTTAAGTTTTCTTTTTTTGCAATCTATTAGAGCCTCAAAAATTGCTCTGCACTGCATTTCATAAATTTCTGGAAAAGATATTCCTAATCTACATCCTCTGTGTCCAAGCATTGGGTTGTGTTCATGTAATTCTTCTGTTCTAGATTTTATTTCGTTTACATGTAGACCTGTAACATTACTGAGATCGCTTATCTCTTTATCGTTCTTAGGTAAGAACTCATGTAAAGGTGGATCTAATAACCTTACAGTTACTGGTAAGCCACTCATTATTTCAAAAATTTCAGTAAAATCCTTCTTTTGATGAGGAAGAAGTTTAGCCAAAGCTTTATTTCTGTCATCAATAGTTTTAGATAAAATCATCTCTCTTACTGAAAGAATTCTATCTTCATCAAAAAACATATGCTCAGTTCTACATAAACCAATTCCTTCAGCTCCGAAGTCTCTAGCAGTTTTTGTATCTAGAGGAGTTTCAGAATTAGTTCTAACTTTTAATTTCCTAAATTTATCTGCCCAATTCATCAATTTTGAAAAATCTCCTGAAATCTCTGGTTTTATAGTTGGAACTTCTCCTAAGATTACTCTTCCTGTAGATCCATCGATTGTAATTATATCACCTTCTTTTATTTCAACATTTGAGGAAGTTTTAAAAAGTTTATCATCATAATTAATATCGATTTCACTTGATCCAGAAACACATGGTCTACCCATGCCTCTTGCAACAACAGCGGCATGGCTTGTCATGCCTCCTCTTGCTGTTAAAATTCCTTTTGCTGCATGCATACCATGAATATCTTCAGGGGATGTTTCTACACGAACTAGTATTGTATCTTGCATCATGCCATTTAATCTTTCTGCTTCGTCTGATGTAAAAACTACCTTTCCACTTGTTGCACCTGGTGATGCTGGTAAACCTTTTGCAATAGTTTTTATATCTTTTGTTTCATCAAGTGTTGGATGGAGCAATGTGTCTAGTGAATTTGCATCCACTCTTAACACAGCCTCTTTTTTTGAAATTAATTTTTCATTAACCATGTCCACAGCTATCTTCACAGCTGACTTTGCTGTTCTTTTTCCTGATCTTGTTTGAAGCATCCAAAGTTTTGAGTTTTCAACAGTGAATTCTACATCTTGCATATCTTTATAATGTTTCTCCAAAAGTAGTAGAATTTTTTTTAATTTAGAAAATACTTTTGGCATAGCTTCTTCCATTGATTTTCCATTTGATTTAGATTCTTTGTGTGCTTTTTTCGTAATGTAATTTGGAGTTCGAGTACCTGCTACAACATCTTCACCTTGTGCATTTATTAAATATTCACCATAAATTTCATTCTTTCCATCGGATGGATTTCTTGTGAAAACAACTCCAGTTGCACAATCTTCTCCCATATTTCCAAAAACCATTGATTGAACATTAACAGCTGTTCCCCATTCAGACGGTATTTGATTTAACTTTCTGTAAACTTTTGCTCTATTGCTTTCCCAAGACAAAAATACAGCAGAAATTGCTCCGTATAATTGTTCATATACATCTTGGGGAAATTGATTATTTGTTTTTTCTTTAACAACATTTTTGAAATCTTTAATCAAACCATCCCAATCACTCTCGTCTAGATCAGTGTCCATTAAAACACCCTTTGTTAACTTATAGTTTTCGATCAGTTCCTCAAAATTGTAACTTTCTATACCTAAAACAACGTTAGAATACATCTGAATAAATCTTCTATAGCTATCTTTTGCAAACCTCATGTTAGAGGTTTTTTTGGCTAATGCGTTTACGGTTTTATCATTTAATCCAAGATTTAAAATGGTATCCATCATTCCTGGCATAGAGACTCTTGCTCCGGATCTAACTGAAACCAAAAGTGGATTGTTCAAGTCACCAAATTTTTTACCACACTCTTTCTCAACTTGTTTTAATTCAAGATTAATAGATTTAATCAGTTTTGAATTTAATTTTTTGTTATTTTTGTAAAAAATTTCACAAACCTCTGTGGAAATTGTGAAGCCAGGGGGAACTGGTAATCCTAGTTTTCTCATTTGAGCCAAGTTCGCACCTTTGCCACCTAAGATAAATTTTGGGTTTTTTAAATTCTTTGACTTTTTAGAATTAAAATTAAAAACTAAATTACTCATTAAGCGCTCTCTATATTTGAAAAATTTATATAATTATTGAAGGTTTTACATAACAATTGTAAAAGTTCCAAACGATTTTTTTTTAAAGCCTCATCATGATCGTTGACAATTACTTCTTCAAAGAAGTTTGATACTTCTATTTTTGCTTCTGCCAACACTTCAAGAGTTTTCTCGCAATTCTCTCCACTACCTAGACTTGTAAAATATTTTCTTATTTCCTGTATCTTTTTATACAATTTTTTTTCAGATTCATTTTTAAACAATCCTGGATCAGTAGTTTCGGATAATTCCAGTTTGTTTTTTTTGAACTCGTCACTTAAAATATTTGAAGCTCTTTTATATGAGAAAATAATATCTTGACCTATATTTTTATCGATTAGTTTATTTAAAATAAATGCTTTATTAAATATTTTATAAATTTGATCTATATTGTAATTGGTCATAGAACATTCAATAATATCTGGTCTAATATTTTTTTCTTTCATGTAAAATCTTAGTCTATCTGATATAAATCTATATAAATCTTGTTGAGCTAGTTTAATATCAAAATTCACATCTTGTTCACTAAAAAGTAAAAATGAATAATTTATTATATCTTTTAATTTAATTTCTAATTTATTTTCTACTATTAGCCTAATAAGACCAATAGCAGATCTTCTCAATGCAAATGGGTCTTTTGAACTAGTGGGTTTTAAATTAATTGCAAAGAAACCTGAAAGAGTATCTAATTTATCGCTTATAGCTAATGTAACAGAGTAAGGTTTTTTTGGAGTTTTAGTTTCTGGACCTATAGGTAGATAATGTTCTCTTATAGCTAAGCATATATCGTTGTCAAAACCTTGTGATTTTGCAAAATGACCGCCCATTACACCTTGAAGTTCCGGGTACTCATTTACTAAATCTGATATCAAATCTACTTTACAAATTGAACTGGCTATCTCAACTTTTTCTTTGCTTATTAGTAATTCGTCAGAAATTAAGGCACCTAATTTTCTAAGTCTTTGAATTTTTTCAAAATAAGATCCTAATCCCTCAAAATAACTTAGTTTTTTTAAATTTGATATGCCCTTAACCAAGTTTTGAGTTTTATTTTTATCCCAAAAAAATTTGGCATCATTTAAACGGGCCTCGACTACATTTTCATTTCCTATTTTTATTAAACCTTTACTGTCTTTATTATCTGCAACTAGAAAAAAATTATTTGTTAAATTATCTCTGCTATCAAATGTCGGAAAATACTTTTGATGAACTTGCATTGTGGTCACCAATATGTCATCTGGGATCTCAAGAAATCTTTTATTAAATCTACATTTAATTATATTTGGTTTTTCAACTATGTTGGTGACTTCATTCAAAAGAGTAGTGTTGAAATAAATTTTTAAATTTTCTTTGTTTGCTTCTCTATTCAATTGATCTACAATAAATTGCTCTCTTTTTTTATTATCTAAAATGATATTTTGTGACCTAAAAAAAGCTAAGTAATCTTTAAATCTAAAGAACTTTGTGGTTTTTTGCTCAAAATCTTTATCGATGAAAGTGATATTTGATGAAACTAGGTGATGGTATTCAAATTCCAAAGGCCTATTGTCAAAACAACATAGTATAGATTTAAGTGGCCTTCCCCAATATAGTTCATGGTCAGCCCAGCGCATAGATTTCTTCCAAGATATCTTATCTAAAATTTTTGGTAAATTTTTTTGCAAAACAAACTTTGTTTCAATACTTTCAGAGGGTTTTTTGAAGAAATAAAATTCTCCTTTATCAGTTTTTTTTTTATAAGTTTTATCTATGGATATCTTGTATGATTTTAAAAAACCATTTAAAGCATCCTCTGGAGCATTAATATTAGGGCCCCTAATTTCATTTTCTTTTTTAGTAATCTTTTTTGATATATTTTGAAAATAAATGATTAATCTATTTGGTATTGAAAAAGCTGTAGCTTCACCACTATATTTTATGTCTTCTTTTTCTAAAAATTCTTTTAAATTTTGAAAAAAATCTTGTCTTGTCTTATTCTGTAAATTTGCAGGAATTTCTTCACTAAAAAGTTCTATAAAAAATTCTGACATTTTATTTTTTATTTTTGGTTATCTACCCAAACTTGCCCTACGCTTTTTGTCATATCTCTTATCTTTGCAATATACTCTGCTCTTTGAGCAACACTAATCGCTCCTCTTGCATCTAAAACATTAAAAACATGACTTGCCTTTAAACATTGATCGTAGGCGGGTAATGGCAGTTTTTTTTCTAGTAATAATTTTGTTTCTAGTTCAACCATATCAAAAATTTTGAACAGATTATCTACATTTGCAAATTCAAAATTATAAGCTGAAAATTCTTTTTCTGATTGTAAAAAAACATCCCTATAAAGAATACCTTCGTTATTCCAAACTAAATCAAACACGTTTTTTTTCTGTTGGGTAAACATGCAAAGTCTTTCTAGTCCATATGTAAGTTCAACTGAAATAGGTTTACAATCCATGCCAGCCATTTTTTGAAAATAAGTAAATTGAGTTACTTCCATGCCATCACACCAAACCTCCCAGCCCAATCCAGCAGCACCTAGGGTTGGACTTTCCCAATCATCTTCTACAAATCTAATATCATGTTCACTATGTTTAATGCCTAGGTTTTCTAAGCTATTCAAATATAATTTTTTTATATTTTTGGGTGATGGTTTTATTATTACTTGGAATTGATAGTAGTGTTGTAATCTATTTGGATTTTCTCCGTATCTTCCATCAGTTGGTCTTCTAGATGGTTGAACATAAGCAGATTTCCAAGGTTTTGGTCCAAGTGATCTCAGAGTTGTAGCCGGATGAAAAGTTCCAGCCCCTACTTCCAAATCATATGGTTGTAAAATTACACACCCATGATTTGCCCAAAATTTTTGTAGAGTAAAAATTGTATCTTGAAAAGTTTGTATCTTAGTTTTTTTTTTAGAAGCCATACCTTTGCCAAATAGATTTTTCTTCGATTACATTTGACAAACTATCAATATAATTTTCTGAGGATAATCTTTTAGCAAGCCACCCTTTGCTCTTCTCAAATTTTTTAATTACAACATCTTCACCATAAATTTCTTTTAAAATGTGGTTTGCATCACCTATTCCGTCAATTAATCCCAATTCTTTTGATTTGCTACCAGACCAAAACTCCCCAGAAAATAATTCTATTCCTAAATCCTTTTTTAGTTTTGATCCTCTGCTAGTTTCAACAACATTTATAAAATCTTTATGAAGATCCAATTGAATACTTTTAAGTCTATCAATATCCTCTTTTTTTTCATCCATAAATGGATCTAAAGTGCTTTTATTCTTTCCAGCTGTATAAACTCTTCTTTGTACTCCAATTTTTTGAATTAAATCTTTAAATCCGAATGATGAATAAATAACTCCTATAGATCCAATTATAGAACTTGAATTGGCATAAATTTCATCACCAGCACAGGCTATAAGATATCCACCTGATGCAGCAAGATCCTCAGCAAAAACAATAACTTTCTTTTTTTCTTTTTTAGCAAGTCTTCTAATGAAACTATAAATTAAATGGGATTGTACTGGTGATCCCCCAGGTGAATTAATAGATATAGCTACTGCAGATGACTTTTTTATTGCGAAGGCTTTTTTAATAATTTCTTCTTGACCATTAAAATCAATTCCTTGTTTAAATTTTCCTACGCCTCCTATAACTCCAGTTAATCTTATATGAGGAATAATTTTTTTTTTTTTGAAAAAAGAGAACATTGTTAATGCTTATAAAATTTTTTTAATAATATAAAGTCTACTTATAGTTGAAGTTTAGGGTGCGTCAATTGATAAGTATAATTAATGCGCAATTATATTAACTTAAGTTAATGGGTTCGGTAATACAACTTAAAACAAAAATTAATAATGCTTATTTAGATCTAAGAAATTCTGTAGAGCATAAATTAGAGCTTGTTGAAGATAAGATCAAAAATAAGTTAAAAAGTGACGTCTCTTTGGTAGAAAAGATGACAACTTACAACTTAAGCACAGGTGGAAAAAGACTTAGGGCTTTAATAACTTTAGGATCTGCAAAATTGTGTGGTTATTCAAAAGGTGGGAGAGACGTAAATCTTGCTGCATGTGTCGAGTTAATTCATGCGGCTACACTAATGCACGATGATGTGCTTGATAATGGAGAAATTAGAAGAGGAAAAAAAACTCCTAGATCAATTTGGGGAAATAACGCTTCAATTCTGGTTGGGGATTATCTTTTAAGTAGATGTTTTGAAATGATGGTGGAAGATGGAAATATTGAAGTTTTAAAATTATTATCATCAACTTCAGCACAAATTGCACAGGGTGAAGTACTACAATTACAACATAAGTCTGAGTTAGATATTATAGAAGAAACATATTTAAAAATAATAACATCTAAAACAGCTTCCTTATTTTCAGCTTCTAGCAGAGTTGGTGCAATACTTGGTAAGCAAGAGGAGAAAATTAAGGATGCCTTAGACTCATATGGCAAAAATCTAGGTATAACATTTCAAATTGCTGATGATACTTTAGACTACAACTCTCAAATACAAAAATTTGGGAAAAAAATTGGAAATGACTTTTTTGAGGGTAAAATTACACTTCCTGTAATCATATTAAACCAAAAATGTAATTCAGATGAAAAAATAAAATTAAAAAAATTGTTTACAAAAGAATATCGTAATGAAAATGAATTTAAGTTTGTGTTAGATCTGATAACAAAATATAATGTGATATCAGAGTGTTACCAAAAAGCGGATTATTTTATTTCGCTAGCGTCAAATTCTTTAAATGTTATTAAAGATTGTGAAGAAAAGAATATTCTAAAAAAGTTAACATCTTTTAGTATCGAGAGATCTTTTTAAGGACTAAGTAAAAACTTATCCCATTTATTTTGCTCAAATTTGTATTTTAATCTTTCATGAATTCTATTTTCACCGTCTAACCAAAATTCTATTTCATTTGGAATTAATCTCCATCCTGACCAATGTTCAGGTCTTGGCACTTCATTTGTGTCTGGATATTTTTTTTTGTATTTTTCTATAGATGATAATAGCTCATCTCTATTTTTTAAAGTTGTACTTTGTTTTGATGCCCAGGCTCCTATTCTGCTACCATATTTTCTTGAATTATAATAATCATTAGCTTCTTTATCTGAGACATTTTCTATTGATCCAAAAATTCTTATTTGTCTTAATAAACTTTTCCAATGAAAGCACATTGAGGCTTTAGGGTTAGCAAACAAAGCTTTACTTTTTGGACTGTTTAAATTTGTATAAAACACAAAACCTTTCTCGCTGAAGCCTTTCAATAAAACCATTCGTACATTAGGATTTCCCTCTTTATCAGAAGTTGCCAATGCTAAGGCATTTGGGTCATTTGGCTCTTTTTCTTTGGCCAAATCAAACCATTCTTCAAATAATTTAAAAGGATTATCCTCATCCTTAAAGCAAATATCTAGTCCAAGAGAGTTTTTTTGATTCATAATTTAAACAAAATAATTTATATAATACAATAATGTCATTTAATACTTTTGGAAAGTTTTTTCGTTTTACTACATGGGGAGAGTCACACGGGCCAGCTATAGGATGTGTTGTTGATGGTTGTCCGCCAAATGTAGCTTTAAAGCAGGAAGATATTCAAAAAGAACTAAATAAAAGAAAACCAGGGCAATCAAAGTTTACTACGCAAAGAAAAGAAGATGATAAAGTTGAGATATTGTCAGGAGTTTTTGAAGGAAAAACGACAGGGACCCCTATATCACTAATTATTTATAACAAGGATATGAGGTCAAGAGACTACGAAACAATAAAAAATAAATTTAGACCTGGTCACGCAGATTTTACATATTTTAAAAAATATGGGATTAGAGATTACCGAGGAGGTGGTAGACAGTCAGCACGAGAAACTGCCTCTAGAGTAGCTGCCGGAGCAATAGCAAAAAAAGTTTTAGAAAAAAAAATAGGGAAAAAATATAAAGTTGTAGGAGCGGTTACCCAACTTGGAATATTAGGTTGTGATGTAACTAGATGGAATGATAAAGAAATAGGGAAAAATCCATTTTTTTGTCCAGATAAAAAAATTATAAAATTATGGGAAAAATATTTGTTGGCTATCAGAAAATCAGGTTCATCATGTGGCGCAATTATAGAAGTCAGAGCAAGAGGTTTGCCGGTTGGGCTAGGAGCACCTATCTATGCAAAGCTTGATATGGATTTAGCATCAGCAATGATGAGTATTAATGCAGTTAAAGGAGTAAATATAGGATCTGGTATGAATTCAGCTCAGTTAACTGGTGAAGAAAATTCTGATGAGATTATTTCAAAAGGAAAAAATATCAAATTTAAATCAAATAAAGCTGGAGGTATACTTGGAGGTATATCTAGTGGACAAGAAATAATAGTGTCTTTTGCTGTAAAACCAACTTCATCGATTCTATCCTCTAGAAAAACTATTGATAAATTCGGAAAAAATACTTCTATTTCGGTCAAAGGTCGTCACGACCCATGTGTTGGAATAAGAGCAGTCCCTATTGGTGAAGCAATGATGCATTGCGTATTACTCGATCATTATTTAATGAATAAAGCTCAGTGCGGTAACTAATTCTGCTTTTGAGCTAGAATTTTAGAGTCAATTATTTCGTAAATTTTGTTTTCTATTGCCTGGCTATCTAAACCAGCCTCTTCATACATTTTTTTTGGATCATTATGCTCTATAAATCTATCAGGCAAAATCATAGATCTGAATTTTATTTTTTCTAATAAAGATTTATCAGATAAAAACTTACTCAAGTGAGAGCCAAATCCACCTATTGAGCCCTCCTCAATTGAAATTAATATTTCGTGATTTCTAGCAACTTGCCACATTAAATTTTCATCAAGTGGCTTACAAAATCTTGCATCTACAATGGTTATGCTTAAACCTTTTTTCTCCAAATTTTGTGCTGCAATTTTGCACTCATTTAATCGTGCTCCAAAATTAATTAAAGCTATTTTTTTTCCCTCTTGAATTATTCTGCCTTTTCCAATTTCAATTTTTTCACTTATATCTGGAAGCATAATTCCAAACCCATTACCTCTTGGGTATCTAAAGGCACTTGGTCTGTCATTTATATCAACCGAGGTATTAATCATCTTAACTAACTCTGACTCATCACTAGCTGCCATCACAACGAAATTTGGCAATGTCGATAAAAATGTAATATCAAATGAACCTGCGTGCGTTGGGCCGTCAGCTCCAACTAATCCAGCTCTATCAATTGCAAACCTAACTGGTAAGCTTTGAATTGCAATATCATGTACAACTTGATCATAAGCCCTTTGTAAAAAAGTAGAATATATAGCAGCATAAGGTTTGTATCCCTCGGTTGCTAATCCCCCGGAAAATGTGACCGCGTGCTGTTCAGCTATTCCAACATCACACATTCTATCGGGAAATTTTTTTCCAAATAAATCCATCCCAGTACCAGATGGCATAGCTGCTGTAACTCCAATTATTTTACTATCTCTCTCTGCATGTTTAATTAATGTTTCAGCAAAAACTTTAGTATAAGAAGGTACAGTTGCTTTTGACTTTTGCTGAACTCCTGTTTTGACATTAAATTTTGAAACTCCGTGAAACTTATCATTTGACTTCTCTGCAAATTGATAGCCTTTCCCTTTTTCAGTTTTGATATGTATCATTATAGGTCCATTAAAATTACTGTTTTTTGCGTTTTTTAAAACTGAAACAAGTGTTTCTATATCATGACCATCTATTGGACCTACATAATAAAATCCTAATGAATTAAATAAGGTACCTCCCGTGACAGCACTTCTAAAAAAATCTTCAGCTTGTCCAGCTTTTTTACTAAATCTTTTAGAAAACGATGAAATAATTAATTTTACAGTTTCCCTAAAACTAAAATACATCTTACCTGTAAATAATTTTGCTAGATATGTTCTCATTGCTCCAACAGGTTTTGCAATTGACATATCATTGTCGTTTAAAATAACTATCATTTTTGTTTTTGAAGTTCCGGCATTATTCATTGCCTCATAAGCCATGCCGGCACTAATTGCTCCATCTCCAATTACTGCAACTACGTTATCATTTTTTTTTGATAGTTTATTAGCTGTTGCTATACCAAGTGCTGCAGAAATTGATGTGGAACTATGAGCTGCACCAAAAGGATCATATTCGCTCTCTGATCTTTTTGTGAAACCGGATAAGCCATTTCCTTGTCTTAAAGTTCTAATTTTTTCTTTACGTCCAGTTAGAATCTTGTGCGGATAGGATTGATGTCCCACATCCCAAACTAATTTATCATTTGGAGTATCAAAAACATAATGTAAAGCAACGCTGAGTTCAACCACACCTAATCCAGCTCCTAGGTGACCTCCAGTGACAGAAACAGCATCAATCAGTTCCTCTCTTACTTCATTAGAAAGTACTTTAAGTTCACTTAATTTTAATTTTCTAACATCAGATGGAAATTTTACTTTATCTAAAAACTTATATTTTTTCATTTTTCTCTATTAACAATAAATTCAATTGTATCTTTTAAATCATTGCTTTTTTTTAAGCTTTTTAAATCTTTAAATATTTTATCTTTTTTAATATTACAGTACTTAACAGTATTTTTGTATCCGAGTAAACTTATTAAAGTTGCTTTACCTTTTTTCTTATCTTTGTGAATTTTTTTACCTAATTTTTTTGCATTTCCCTTAAAATCTAACAAATCGTCAATTACTTGAAATAATAAACCTATTTCTAGACCTAAATTAGAAAATTTTTTAAATATGTTTTTCTTGTTACTCAAAATCACTGGAGCTAAAGTTGAGAACATAAACAACTTACCAGTTTTATTTAATTGCATTTCTAATATTTTATTTTTTCCTATTTTCTGTCTTTCAAAACTCAAATCAAGAAACTGCCCACCTGCTATTCCGGTATGACCTGAGCTAGCTGCAAGAATATGAATAAGCTGATTTTTCTTTTTATCTTGTATAGGGAATTTTTTTTCACTAATTATTTCAAAAGCCATTGTCAAAAGTGAATTGCCTGCCAAAACAGCTGTTGACTCTCCATATTTTTTATGAACAGTAAACTTTCCTCTTCTTATATCATCATCATCCATACATGGTAAATCATCATGAATTAATGAATATGCATGAATACACTCTACTGCAGCTCCGATTCTAATTAAATGTCTATAAGGAACCGATAAAATCTTACCTATATCAACTAAAATTTTTACCCTTATTTTTTTTCCACCAGGAAACAATCCATATTTGATTGGATCTATTAATTTTGTTTGTTTCTGATTTCTGAGGTAATTTTTTAAGAAAGTATTAGTGTCTCTTGCAACTTTATTTAGTTTTTTTTGCATTTTTTTTTATAATTTCATAAATTTTTGATTTTGAATTATTACTAATTTCTTTTGATATAGATTGAAATTTTTTTTCTATTAAATTGTTAACTTTAATCAATTTTTTGTAATCATCAGCAGAATTTTCCAAATTTGGAGATGTTTCGATTTTAGTTAATAAACTATTGAGAATTTCTCTTAATTCATCTAGTGACTTTGCTTTAATATCATCTGGTAAATTTTTATCTTTCATATATTAGTTTTATTATTACATGAATAATAATCTTTCAAATATTAAAAAAAGTAAATATTTCCTCGATAAACACGATTGTATAGGTATGCCAACAGAAACTGTTTATGGACTTGCTGCTAACGCTTACTCTAGTAAGGCTATATTGAAAATATTCAAATTAAAAAAAAGGCCAAAAAATAATCCCTTAATAGTTCATTATAGCAGTCTTGAAATGTTAAAAAGAGATTGTATTTTAAACAAAAATTTTACCAATCTTTATAAAAAATTTTGCCCAGGTCCACTAACTTTTATTTTAAAATTAAAAAAGAATAGTAAAATTTCAAAATTTGTAACTAATAAGAAAAAAACACTTGCTGTTAGATTTCCTTCACATTCTAAAGCTAAAGATCTTTTGAAAATACTAAATTATCCATTGGCTGCCCCTAGCGCAAATATTTCATCAAGAGTAAGTCCGGTAACAAGAAACCATGTAAAAGAAGAGTTTGGTAAAAGAATAAAATATATTATTGAAGGAGGTCCTTCTAAGATTGGATTAGAGTCTACAATTATAAATTTAATAGGTAAGCCTGAAATCCTTCGTATTGGCAGTATAGACATTAATAAATTAAGTAAAGCTTTAAAAAAAAAAATACTTTACAGAAAAAAAACTTACATGAAAGTACCGGGTCAAAATCGATTACATTATTCTCCAGGCATACCATTAAG
The DNA here is from genome assembly GCA_902528175.1 of uncultured Pelagibacteraceae bacterium. Taxonomy (GTDB): domain Bacteria; phylum Pseudomonadota; class Alphaproteobacteria; order Pelagibacterales; family Pelagibacteraceae; genus Pelagibacter. Next base: position 29,122 of record CABZRN010000001.1, read on the forward strand.
AATGAACTGTAAAGAAACAAATCTAGATGAGGCATTTATACTAGTGAAAAAAAGAAATAATAGTAATAAGAATTTTTTTTATCTTAGTAAAAACAATAATTTAAAAGAGGCGGCAAGAAATCTGTATTCGGTTTTAAGAATAATTAAAAAAAAAGGATATAAAAAAGCTGCTGTTGAAAAAATAGAAAATAAAGGGATCGGATTGGCAATAAATGACAGGCTACAAAAAGCTTCGAAAAAAAAATAAATGAATACTTTGGTGAGTGTAAATAATCTATCTAAAAATTTCTCAAGCTTTGAAGCAGTAAAAGAAATTAGTTTTAGTATAAACGAAAGTGAAATTCTCGGTTTACTAGGTCCAAATGGTTGTGGCAAAACTACAACGATTGGAATGATGTTAGGCTTATTAAAACCAACAAGTGGTGAGGTTATAATAAATGGCCTTAATGTTGAGAAGAACAGAATAAATCTTCTAAAAAAAATGAATTTTATTTCTCCTTATATTGAGTTACCAAAAAAACTTACTGTAAAAGAAAATCTAATGGTTTATGGTAAATTATATTCTGTTGATGATATAAATAATCGTATTGAGTATCTTACCGAAACATTAAGGTTGAGTGAATTTATAAATAAAAAAACTGGTGAACTTTCTTCAGGCCAAAAAAATAGAGTTAGTCTTGCAAAAGCAGTAGTTAATGATCCAGACATTTTATTATTAGATGAGCCAACAGCTTCATTAGATCCAGAAACAGGAGATTTTGTGAGAACTTTCATAGAAAAAATTTCATCAGAAAAAAAAATGTCAATCTTACTTGCTTCCCATAACATGAATGAAGTAAAAAGACTTTGTAAAAGTATTTTAATGATGAAAGACGGAAAAATTATAGATAGAGGCACGCCGTCAGAAATTATTAATAAACACGGTAAAAAAAACTTGGAAGAAGTTTTTTTAAAACTTAATAGAACTAAAAATGAGTTATAATAGAATTTTAGGACTTTTTTTAAGACACTTTTTTTTAATAAAAGGTTCTCTACCAAGAATTTTAGACTTAATTTATTGGCCTACAATTCAAATAATTCTTTGGGGTTTTATTTCAAAGTTTTTTACGGTGTATAGTGATTACTATAATAATACTGTTGGGGTCATACTAAGTTGCGCAATTCTTTACGATTTTTTATTTAGATCGAGCATAAGTTTCAATATGTTATTTTTAGAGGAGATTTGGAGTCGAAATTTTACAAATTTATTTATTGCCCCTCTTCGTATAAGTGAAATAATTTTATCATTAGTTTTAACCGCTCTTTTAAGAACCTTGATAGGTTTGGTGCCCGCAATATTAATAACATCACCATTATTTGGTATTTCAATTTTAGATCTTGGCACACCTCTTTTTTTATTATTTTTTAGTTTATATGCATTTGGAATTACGTTAGGCTTATTTGTTTCATCAGGTCTACTAAGATATGGGCCAGCGTTTGAAAACATTGCATGGTCATCACTTTTTTTATTAGCACCTTTAGGATGTATTTATTATCCAATTGAAATATTGCCTGAATTTTTTCAAATTGTAGCAAAGTTGTTGCCTTTGGTTTATATTTTTGAGGAAGCAAGATCAATTTTAGTGAATAATACTGTGAACTATTCAAATATAATGTCTGCAATATATTTGAACATTTTTTATCTATTTTTAGGGATTTCCTTATTTTACTATTCTTTTAATAAGGCACGTGATAAAGGGACATTAATTAATATAGGTGAATAATTATTGGCGCGCTCGCAAGGAGTCGAACCCTGAACCTCCAGAGCCGAAATCTGGCGCTCTATCCAGTTGAGCTACGAGCGCATAAAGTATTAATATAGTAATTTATGAAAAAAATCATTAATTTATTAGTGGAGCCAAAGGATGAGTTTCTTAGGGTAGATCAATTCATAAATAAATATGAAAAAGATTTAAGTAGATCTAAAATTAAGAATTTAATACTTAAAAAAAATTTAAGTATAAACAATAAACTTAATGATGATCCCTCTAAAAAAATCAAAATAAACGACAAAATTAGCTTAAAAATTCCTGAGCCTGAGGATGTAAACCTTAAACCATTTGAATATAAAATTGAGATAATTTATGAGGACAATGATTTGCTCGTATTAAATAAAAAAGCAGACATTTCAATGCATCCAGGTGCAGGAAACAAGGACAGAACACTTGTTAATGCATTAATTAATTATAAAAAAAAATTGTCAAATATTAATGGTGAATTAAGACCGGGTATCGTTCATAGAATTGACAAATATACTTCGGGATTAGTGGTAATTGCAAAAAATAATTTTACACATGAAAATCTGTCAAATCAATTCAGTGGTCACTCAATAGATAGAAAATATCAAACTTTGGTTTGGGGAAAACTTAGACCCAGTAATGGTAAAATAGAAACTTTAATAACAAGAAGTTCCAAAAATAGACAATTAATGTCTGTTAGCTTATCGAAAGGAAAAAATTCAATTACAAATTATAAAACGCTTGAAATATTCGAAAAAGAAACAATTCCAACTTTTAGTTTAATTGAGTGTAAATTAGAAACTGGAAGAACCCATCAAATAAGAGTTCATATGAGTTATAAAGGTAATAACATAGTTGGTGATCAAAAATATAAAAAAAAATTTAAAAAAATAAAAAATATAAATAAAAACTTGGAAAAAAAAATCATGAATTTAGACAGACAATTTTTACATGCCGTCAGCTTGGGATTCACTCATCCAGCTAAAAATAAAAGAATGAATTTTAAATCTAATTTACCAAATGATCTTGAAAATATTCTAAAAAGCCTAAGAAATGCATAAAATTTTATGCATTGAAAATTTAAAAAAATTAATTAAATAAGTCTTATAAATGAATAGTTCAACATTCAAATATCCAGCTTTGACCAACGAAGGTGGTTTGTCACTATATTTAGAGCAAATCAAAAAGTTTCCTATGCTTGATGCAGAAGAAGAGTATATGTTGGCAAAGAATTGGAAAAATACGGGTAATGTCAAATCTGCAGAAAAATTAGTTACAAGTCACTTAAGATTAGTTGCTAAAATTGCAATGGGCTATAAGGGATATGGTTTACCCTTAAATGAAATAATATCAGAAGGTAATGTGGGTCTAATGCAAGCTGTTAAGAAATTTGAACCCGAAAAAGGTTTTAGACTTGCAACATATGCTATGTGGTGGATAAGGGCAGCTATACAAGAATATATTTTGAGATCTTGGAGTTTAGTTAAGATAGGTACTACCACGGCTCAAAAAAAATTATTTTTCAATTTAAAAAAATTAAAAAATCGAATTGCTCCTAAAAATGAAGGAGATTTGAAAGATGAAGATGTTAAAAAAATTGCTTCGACTTTAGATGTAAGTGAAGATGAAGTTGTTTCAATGAATAGACGATTGTCTGGTAAAGAACAATCCTTGAATGCACCAATTGGTGAAGATGGGGATGAATGGCAAGATTGGGTAGTCGACAAAACAATGGACCATGATCTAAAAATTGCTCATCAAGAAGAAATGGAGCAAAGAAAAGATCTATTAAAAGATTCAATAAAAATTCTTAACGAAAGAGAGAAAGAAATCTTGTATTCAAGACGTTTGACTGATAGTCCAAAAACTTTAGAGGACTTGAGTAAAAAATTTAAAATCAGTAGAGAAAGAATACGACAAATTGAGAATAAAGCATTTGAAAAACTTCAAAAACATATGCTTAACTCTGCTAACTCTAAAAATTTATTACCTGTTAATTAATTTTTAAAAGGATCTTCAATTAAGATAGTATCATTTCTTTCGGGGCTAGTTGAAATACTTGATACTTTAGTTTCTATAAATTGCTCTAACTCACGAATATATTTTTTTGCATTTTGAGGCAAGTCTTTAAAATTCTTTATTCCTTTTGTAGAAGTTTTCCAGCCTTCAAAAGTTTTATAAACTGGCTTTACTTTTAATTGATCGTCAACTGCAGCTGGCAAATAATCAATTTTATTTCCATTTAATTCATATGCAATACACATTTTAACATTATCTAAATCGTCTAAAACATCAAGTTTAGTTAGAGCTATTCCATTAATTCCTGAAATTTTAATTGTTTGTCTAACTAAAACCCCATCAAACCAACCACAACGTCTTTTTCTGCTGGTTACTGTTCCAAACTCTTTACCTTTAGTACCAAGTTCTTCACCAATTTTATCTTTCAACTCTGTGGGAAAAGGTCCTTCACCAACTCGAGTTGTGTAAGCTTTTGTTATACCTAAAACATAATTTATAGAATTTGGCCCACAACCTGAGCCAGTGGCCGCAGAAGATGCAACAGTATTTGAGGAAGTTACAAATGGATAGGTGCCGTGATCAACATCCAAAAGAACACCTTGTGCACCTTCAAATAAGATTTTTTTATTTTGAGATTTAAATTCATCTATTTTTTTCCATACTGGTTTTGAGTATTTTAAAATTTCCGACGCAATTTTTAACAAATCCTTTTTTAACTTATCTTTTTTGTAGACCTTTTTACCAAGTCCTTTTCTTATGGCATTATGATGCAACAATACAGTTTCAAGCCTATGGTCTAAATTTTTCTCAGATACTAAGTCCATAACCCTTATAGATCTTCTACCAACTTTGTCTTCATATGCCGGTCCTATGCCTCTTCTGGTAGTTCCAATTTTAGCATTTCCTGCAGCGTCCTCTCTAATTTCATCCATTTCTTTATGAAATGGTAGTATTAAATTTGCAGACTCAGATATTATTAAATTTTCTGGACTAACTTTAACACCCTTAGATTTAATCTCATCAATTTCATCTAATAAAGCCCAAGGGTCAACCACCACACCATTTCCAATTATTGAAATTTTGTCTTTTCTTACTATTCCTGATGGTAGAAGTCTTAACTTGTATGTAATACCATCTATTACTAGTGTGTGCCCAGCGTTATGGCCTCCTTGAAATCTAACTACAATGTCAGCCTCACTAGACAACCAATCTACGATTTTTCCTTTTCCTTCGTCACCCCATTGAGATCCAACTACTGCAACATTTTTCATTTAATTGTTTTTATTTCTATATTATTTATATGATTAATTGGTCCATGGCCTTTACCATAATTTGGTCCTAACATTATAGCACGGTTAACATAATTTATTCCTAGCTCACAAGATTTCTTTAGAGTTTTTCCACATGAATAAAACGTAGCGATTGCACTTGAAAGCGTACAACCAGTTCCATGAGTATTTTTTGTTATTATTTTTTTGCTATTGAATATCTCTACTTTATTATTACTTAAAAGTACGTTGTGAATTTTCTTTGTGCTTAGATGACCACCTTTTATTAAAACATTTTTTACACCTAAAATATTTATTTTTTTCGCGGCATAGACCATGTCTTCAACTGTTTTTATAGAAATACCTGAGAGAACTTCTGCCTCAGGAACATTGGGAGTAACCAATGTAACTTTTTTTAATAAATTATTTTTCAATAATTTGATTGATTTTTTATTAACTAATCTTTGACCTCCTTTTGCTACCATTACAGGATCAAGTATAATTTTTTTAATATTTAATTTATTTAATGATTTTAGAACTGCCTTGATCACACTTTCAGAATGCAGCATCCCTATTTTAATCACATCTGGTTTTATATCTTTTGAGGTGAATTCAATTTGTTTTGAAATTACATTTATTGGGATTGGAATTATAGCATTTATTCCTACAGTATTTTGAGACGTGACCGCTGTAATTGCTGTCATTGCATAAGATCCGAGTGCTGTAATAGTTTTAATATCTGCTTGAATGCCCGCTCCACCAGACGAATCCGATCCTGCAATTACTAGTACTTTAGATTTTATTTTCAAATTAATTCAAAGATCTTTTAACAATATTTATACAATTTAATAACAATTTTTTATTATCTGTTTCAGCCATTATTCTGATCTTAGGTTCTGTGCCAGATTTTCTTACTAAGATTCTTCCCTGATTTTTAATTATTTTAGTGGCTTTTTTAATAGCATTTTTGCACTTAATAGTATCTATGATAGATTTATCTTTTACAGTAACGTTTTCCAATAATTGTTTGGTTGGTTTAAATACATTAAAAATTTCGCTAGCTTTTTTGCCTTTTCTCATTGCAAACAATACTTCCAAAGCAACCAATAAGCCATCCCCTGTAGTTGCAAATTTTCCTAAAATAATATGTCCTGATTGCTCACCTCCTAAATTAAATTTATTTTTTTGCATTTTTTCTTTTACATATCTGTCACCAACTTTTGCCCTTAAGAATTTTATTTTTTCATCTTTAAAATATTTTTGTAGTCCATAATTTGACATCAAGGTTCCGACCACACCACCTTTCAATATTTTTTTTCTCCTCCATCTTGTAGCTAACATTCCAATAATTTGGTCTCCATCTATTATTTTACCTCTTTCATCAGCTAATATTACCCTGTCTGCATCACCGTCTAAAGCTATACCAATGTGTGCTTTATTTTTTCTTACGAATGATTGTATTTTTTGTGGAAAAGTTGATCCACATTTTGAGTTTATATTAAATCCATTAGGTGAGGTTCCGGTTTCATAAATTTTTGCACCCAGTGATTTTAAAAGATTTGGGGCTGATTTATATCCAGCACCATTTGCACAATCTATTGCAATTCTCATTTTTTTAAGATTAAAATTACTAGGGAAATTTTTTTTTAAAATTTTAATATAGTCATCATTTGCATTTTCTAACCTTTTAACTCTACCCAATTTTTTAGGGTTAGATAAATTTTCTATTATTTTAGAGTCTATTAGTTTTTCAATTCTCATCTCAATTTTATCTGATAATTTTAATCCATCAGGACCAAAAAGTTTTAAACCATTGTCGTAATAGTGGTTGTGAGATGCAGTTATCATGATTCCCATATTTGCTCTCATTTTTTTTGTTAACATTGCAAGTCCGTTTGTTGGTAAAGGTCCCAATAAAAATACATGCATTCCGGCTGATGCAAGGCCAGAGACAAGTGCAGGCTCTAATGTATAACCTGATAATCTTGTATCTTTTGCAATAATTGCCACTTGTTTAGATTTTGTAAGATTTTTAAAATAAGTTCCGGCTGCTAAACCAAATTTAAAAAACATTTCACCATTTATATTTCCTTGATTAACCTTTCCTCGAATTCCGTCAGTACCAAAATATTTTTTAGACATTTTATTTGTTAATAAATTTAAACACCTTTAATCCTTGGGAAATTTCATTAAAGTCATGAACTCTCATTATTTGAACTCCATTCATCATAGCATGAATGGATGATGCTAATGTGCCTCCAAGTCTAATATTGCTATCATTCTTACCAGAAATATATTTTATAAATCTTTTTCTGGACGAGCCTAACATTATAGGAAAACCTAAAGAGTGGAAGATAGAAATATTGTTCATTATGGTAATATTATGTTTCAGGTTTTTTCCAAAACCTATTCCTGGATCTAAAACAATATTGTTATGCTTTATTCCACTTTTTCTTAAAAGTTCGATTTTTTTTTCAAAAAAATCATATATTTCGAGAAGAACATTCTTGTAAAAAGGGTTTCTTTGCATCGTCCTTGGTTCTCCTCTTGAATGATTAATGATCAAAGGAAGTTTTGTATATTTAAGGAAATCGATAGTTTTGTTATCATATGAAAAACTTGAAACATCATTAACAATATTTAGTTTATAACGTAAAGCTTTATGCATAACAAAAGTTTTTCTAGTATCTAAAGACAACAGAAATTTGTAATTTCTTATTTTTTTAAGTAAATTCCTAATTCTTTTCCATTCAACATTTTCATCTATATCTTTAGACCCTGGGCGAGTTGACTCTCCTCCTACATCAATAATCTTACAACCAGACTTTATTAGTGACTTCACTCTTTTTAATGCTGAGCCAATTTGATAGAATTGTCCTCCATCCGAAAAACTATCGGGTGTGAGATTTAATATTCCAATCAATAATGGTTCTTTTAAGCTAATCTTACAAAATGATTTTTTTTTTGTAATTTTCTTTAAGTCTTCTTTTATTTTTTTTTTTAGATCAAAACTTAACGAATTGATAATATTAATATTTATTTTTCTTTTTTTTTTTCTGGATAAAATTTCAACTGTATCAAAAGATATTTTATTAAAACCATTCAATGGAAGTGCTTTTTTTTTCCTAAGCATTTCTAATGATGATTTGCCGTAATAAAAATTACACGCTCTTGTGTAATATTTTGACATTAATTTTAATGAACTATTTTAGGTTTTAAACCAATAGATCCTAATGCTGAACCCGAATTATCTTCCTCAACTTTTAAGTCATCTTTATTAGGCGGATACACGTTTTTGTTAATTAAGTCCTCTATTTCTGTACCAGTTAGAGTTTCATACACAAGAAGTGCTTTCGCCAATTTATGTAAATCCTCTATCTTTTCTTTAAGAATCTTTTTAGCTTTTTCATATCCCATGTCCACAAATCTTTTAATCTCAGCATCTACTTTTCTAGCTGTTTCTTCAGACATATTTTGTTGTCTAGCAACTGATCTACCAAGAAAAACCTCTTCTTCATTTTCTCCATAAAGTATTGGACCTAATTCTTTACTTAGTCCAGCTCTCATCACCATAGCTCTGGCTCTCTTTGTAGCTTGTTCAATATCACTAGAAGCTCCGGTTGTAACCTTGTCATCTCCAAAAATGATTTCCTCAGCTACCCTTCCTCCCATCGCAATTGCCATTTGAGCATGCAGTTGTTCTCTTGTTTGAGATACTTCATCCCTCTCTGGTAGTTGCATCACCATTCCTAAAGCTCTTCCTCGCGGTATGATTGTTGCCTTGTGTATAGGATAGGCTGCTTTTTCATAAAGGGTTACAATAGCATGACCTGCTTCATGATAAGCGGTTAATTTTTTTTCTTCTTCTGTCATTACCATTGATCTTCTCTCAGCGCCCATCATAACTTTATCTTTTGCTTCTTCGAATTCTTGCGAAGTAACAATTCTTTTATTTTTACGTGCTGCTAAAAGAGCTGCTTCATTAACAAGATTTGCTAAATCTGCACCAGAAAAACCCGGTGTCCCTCTCGCAACAGTCCTTAAATTTACATCAGGAGACATCGATATTTTTTTTGCATGTACTTTTAGAATTTTTTCTCTTCCAATGATATCTGGGTTAGAAACAACAACTTGTCTATCAAATCTTCCTGGCCTCAATAAAGCTGGGTCTAAAACGTCTGGTCTATTAGTAGCAGCAATAATTATTACTCCTTCATTTGTATCAAATCCATCCATCTCAACTAATAATTGGTTAAGTGTCTGTTCTCTTTCATCGTTACCACCACCTAAACCTGCTCCTCGACTTCTACCGACTGCATCAATTTCATCTATAAAAATAATACAAGGAGAATGTTTTTTTCCTTGCTCAAACATATCTCTTACTCTTGACGCTCCAACTCCAACGAACATTTCGACAAAATCTGATCCTGAAATTGTAAAAAACGGCACACCTGCTTCTCCAGCAATTGCTCTTGCAAGAAGAGTTTTACCGGTCCCCGGGGGTCCTACTAAAAGACATCCTCTAGGTATTTTACCTCCTAGTCTGCTAAATTTTTTTGGGTCCCTTAAAAATTCGACCACTTCCTCAACTTCTTCCTTTGCTTCTTCTACACCAGCAACGTCATTAAATGTAACTTTTCCCTTAACTTCATTCATCATTTTTGCCTTTGATCTCCCAAAACCCATTGCTCCACCTTTGCCACCTTGCATTTGTCTCATAAAGAAAATCCACACTGCTATTAAAAGTAACATTGGGAACCATGACAGAAGAACACCAAGAAGTGAGGGCATCTTTTCGTCTGTGGGAACGGCTGAAATACTGACTCCACTTTCAGATAACTTTTCTACTAAATTTGGATAATTTGCCGAGTATGTAGTAAAGCTTTTTCCATTTGCCATTACTCCCTTAATGTTATTCCCTTGTATCTGGACCTCTACAACTCTTCCATTATCTACTTCCTTTAGAAATTCTGAAAAAATAATTTTCTCTTGTTTAACTGATTTTATGTTTTGCGGGTTCTTAAACATGTTATATAGCCCTATCGTCAAGACGACTATAATTGCCCACATTGCTAAGTTTTTAAAATTCATAATAAGATTATAAAATAAGAATTATTATTAATTAAACAAGTGTTAAATTGTAACATAATTTGTTTTATTTTGTGTTTTCAGGGTAAATTAGTGTTGTATTATTTACTCTTTCTATAATACAGCCACCAACTGTGGTTTTTTTGAAAGAATTACCTCTCATTTCTTTAATTTTTTTTAACATTATTTTACCTCTTGGAGGATAGTATTTTCTGTTTGTTTTTGAAATTAAGCTTGAGAGTGATCTTAAAACAATTTCATTAGGTTGTTTAAAAAATTTAAAATTTATGACTATCGTATTTTTTTTATTACTAAAACAGTTTGTATTTTTCAGAATATTTTGATCAGAGTAATATTTTAATGTCTCGTTAGCAGAATGTAAATTACAATAGGTTAAATCAAATTTTTCCTTTCCAAAACCCTCATGTTTTAGATTATTTAATAAATTTCTAATTCTAATCCTTAAAAATTCATTGTTAAAGTTAGATGGATCTTCAATAAAATAACCAAATACTTTATTTGTAACTTTTAACAAAGTTTCTTTTTTTATGTCTAGAAAGGGTCTGTAACCCTTTAAATTTTTGTTAATATACGTTTCTTTTGATGAAAAAGATGTTAAACCTTTAATCCCTGAGCCTCTTAACATTCTAATAAAGAAATTTTCATATACATCATCTTGATGATGGGCTAATAACAAGGCATTAATTTTCTTCTTTTTACAAAATTTTTCCAGCAAACCATATCTGGCTATTCTTGCATTTTTTTGAGTAGTCCTAATTTTCTTAGTTTTTTTCCAAGTAAATATTTTACAATTAATTTGAAATTTTTTAATGAAATATTTTAAATCTTTGGCTTCCGCGGTTGAGTTTTTTCTAATTTTATGATCGATATGAACATAGTAAACCTTTTTATTATTTATTAATTGAAAACATTTTGAAAAATATGCTAATGCAAGGCTATCGGGACCACCCGATAAAGAAACTGTAAAAGAATTAATTCCTCTGTCTTTGAGGAATTTTTCAAAATTTTTATAAATTTTGTTTAATTCTTTATCTTTAAGGTGGCTAAGAATTTTATTATTAACTTTGTTTTTGGCAGTCAAACTTTTTCTCTTCGTATTTAGCTTTTTGAAGGACTGATTGTTTAGCTTTTGGATATTCTTTTTTTACTCCTTTAATCATTAAACAACCTTGATTTTTTTCTCCAATTTGAACTAATGATACCCCAAGCTTAAGTAAATTTATAGCTGCCTTTTCACTTTTCGGATATTTCTGATAACCTTCTAAATATGCTGACGCAGCATCTGTATATAATTGTCTAATTCTAAATGTTTCTGCATACCAATATTGAGCATTACCAGCTAAGCTGTGTTCGGGGTTATCAATCACAAATTCTCTTAAAGCTCTTTCAGCTGTAGTGTAATCACCTTGTTTTAAAAGACTGGTTGCGAAATTATATTGCTCTTTTGGGTTTGTTTTAGGTAAGATTTTTTCTTCAGTCACAAAGCTTTCTGTAACAACACTGCTTGTTGTTTCTATTGACTGAGTCTTTTGTACTAAATCTTTGGTTTCAGTATCTTTGTAAGTAATTGAGCCTAAATCTTGAGGTTGTGATGAGCCAGGTAGACTTTTTTCTGAGTTTGTGATGGCAATGTTATTTGTATTACCAACTTCAAATTCTTGGAATCTTAGTTGATTGTCAGCCTGAACTTTAGACAATCTACTTGATAATTTGTCAATTTTAAAATTAATTTCCTCAAACTTATTTGTTAGTTGCTGAAATTGTTGTTCAATTTCTGAAAGTTTTAATAAATGTCTAGTGAGTACATCTTCATCATTATTACTTAATACTGAACTTGTATTTATTGTATTTTTTGAGGACTGGGAATAAACAGCTTTCTCTAGAGTGCTAACATCCTTTTTTAATTTTTCTAAGATAGCAAGAGTTTCCTCATCTGCACTTAATGGAGAAATAAAAACGGCTATTGTGATTAGAAAATAAAAAAATCTTTTATAGTTATAAATTTTATCAAATAACATAATATGATTAATATTTATAATGATGGCAAAAAAAAGACCCCGGTTTTTTTAAAACTAGGGTCTTGATTTAATTAGTTAATTCGCTTTAACTGATACTGATCTTCTATTTTTTGACCATGCTAATGGATTTGATCCAGAGTCTACTGGTCTCTCTTTACCATAACTTATTACTGAAATTCTGTTTCCAGATATACCATAAGTCATTAAATAATCTTTTGCAGCATTAGCTCTTCTTTCACCTAAAGCAAGGTTATATTCTCTTGTTCCTCTTTCATCTGCATGACCTTCTAATACAACATTAATCTTTGAATTTTTTCTTAACCAAGCAGCTTGTTTTCTTAAAGTTTCTCTAGAAGCAGTTGTTAAGACTGACTCATTAGTTGCAAAGAAAACTCTGTCTGGAACTCCTGATGCTAGATATTCAACTGTATCTTTACCAGTGTAAACATCCCCTTGCATTTGGTTTGTTACTTTTTTTGTCGCACATGCGGAAAGTATCAGTCCTGCAAATACAACTAAAAGGATGTTTTTAAAAATTTTGTTTAATTTCATTACTGCTCCTTAAATAAATTAATGTACTTTTTCACAACTAAATAGATCTTTCAAGCTTAAAAATCAAGAATTTAGTAATTTTAGTAAATTTTTTATTATTATTCACTTAATAATGATGACCAGGATGGGTCTGAAGCGTCGGTTTCAGTATCAACTAATCTCTCATTATATCCAGTTAAATCTATTGACCATAATTTTGCAGAAAACCCTTTTCCCTCAGAATCTGACTTTGTTTCCCTATAGAATATCAAAACTCGACCGTTGGGAGACCAAGATGGTGCCTCTTGGTAATAATTTTCTGTTAGCAGTCTTTCACCGCTTCCATCTACTCTCATAACCCCAATGTAAAACTTGCCTTTATGAAGTTTAGTAAATGCTATTAAATCTCCTCTTGGAGACCAAACAGGAGTTCCATAAAGACCTTTGCCAAATGAAATCCTTTTAACTTTAGTGCCATCACTTTTCATTACATAAATTTGTTGGTAACCGCTTCTATCGGAATTAAAACATATGTATTTGCCGTCTGGCGAAAATGAAGGTGAAGTATCTATTGAGGGATGATTGGTAATTTTTTCAACAATTCTATTTTCAAGATCCATGGTATATATTTCTGAGTTACCATCTTTTGCAAAACTCATAATTATTTTTTTTCCATCTGGAGAAAATCTCGGAGCAAAAGTCATTCCTGGAAAATCACCAACAACCTCTTGGACACCAGTTTCAATATCTAACAAATATACTCTTGGTAAGTTTTTAAAATATGATAAGTAGGTAACCATTTGATTAGTTGGATTAAATCTTGGAGTTAATACTAACTCATTGCCTAATGTTAAATACTTTGCGTTATATCCGTCTTGATCCATTATTGCCAATTTCTTAACCCTATTAGTCTTTGGACCTTTCTCAGATACATAAATGATCCTAGTATCAAAATAACCTTTTTCACCAGTTAATCTTTGGTAAACTTTATCTGTAATGATATGACCTACTCTTCTCCAGTTATCTGGTACTGTTGTAAAAGCTAAAGCCATCATTTCCTTGCCAGCAAGGACGTCCCATAATCTAAACTCAACTCTCAATTTTTCATTCTCATATTTAACTTCACCAGTAATTAAGGCTTGAGCTTTTATTAAAGTCCAATCCTCAAATCTAGGCTTCAAATGAGCTATGTCTGGGTTTTGAAGAAATGCTTCTCTTTTAAGAGGATTAAAAAGTCCAGAGGACTTTAAATTGTTTTCAACAACTGCAGAGATATCTTCCCCAATATTATCTATTTTTAATAAATTTTGGAAATCTTTAACTGACTTTGACTCAACAAATAAAGGTGATACTGCTATTGGGAGTGGATTAAGGTTACCTCTAGTAATGTCAACCTCAATTAATCCAAATGAGGTTTTTGGTAGCAAAATTAATAATAATACAAATAAGTAAAATTTAGTTTTTTTCATCCTTTTAACATCTCTCTAGCATCAAAATTTAATTGAAGATCTTTCCATCTTTCGTATCCAGTTGAAGGCACTCTCAAAGGCTGGCAAAGCCTAATTGCCCTTAGAGCACTCTCAGCGAGCACTTTATAAAAACCTTGTCCAGGCTTATTCATTCTTGCGTGGTCTAAAATTTCAGAATTTATTACTGTTCCATCAGGCTTTAAACTTAATTTTATTCTTACTAATAAATTTTCATTATAAGGTAATCCAAGTGGGATACTCCAACATCCAAAAATCTGTGCTTTAAGTGCATCTTCCTCGCTTAGGGTTAAAGCGTTTAAAGTAATATTTTTTTGATTTGATTGAGTAATTTTATCAGTTTTGTTAATTGTTTCAGCTGATTCCTCTTTGGATTTATCAATTAACGCAGCAATATTGTTTGGGTCAAATAATTCATCTTTTTCAAATTCAGATACTTGTTTTACATTATCATCAATTTTTTCAGGATTTTGAAAATCCTTTTCAGGTTTTTTGACTATATCTTGGTTTTGATCTGGTAATGGTATCGCATCAGGTTTTTCTTTTTTAACCTGTTTTGGTGGTGCTTGCTCTGATACTATTTTTTCTTTCTCTTTCACTTTCTCAATAATTTTTTTTGCTTTGGGTGCGAAAGGTATATTTGTTTTATCGGTAATTTGAATAAGCTCTATAGATATTAGAGGAGGCAAATCTAAGGGTTTTTTTGCTATGAAAGGAAAAGTAAAAGCAGTTATAACAACTAAAAAAATATGCAATGCTGATGAAATCACAATATTTTTTATCATTAACCTATCATCTTTATGTAAAAGAGTAATTAATTTCATCTCTCTTTATAAGGTTCTGAAATTAAAGCTACTTTTGTAAAACCAGAACCTGACAACATGCCCATGACCTCAAGAACTCTTCCATAATTAATTGTTTTATCACCTCTAACGTAAATTCTTGTGTCTGTTCTATTTTTTGAAACTGCAAGTATTTTTGCAATCACATTATCATAATCAACTTTTGCTTCTTGAATAAAAATTTCACCTTTTGAATTAATTGTTAAAGTTAAAGGTTCTTGTTCCTCTGGTAATGAGTCTGCAGAGCTTTCTGGTAGATCAACCTGTACTCCAACTGTCAACAATGGAGCTGTAACCATAAACACAATTAATAAAACAAGCATAACATCCACAAAGGGTGTAACATTTATTTCACTGATTGGTTCTTTAGAATTTTTTTTTAAACCAAAAGCCATAATTTCAAATTATAGATAAAAATCTTTTAGCAAAGTTTTCTAATCTTTGAGAATATTTTTTAGATTCGTTATTGAATTTATTATAAGCTACAACTGCAGGAATAGCAGCCAATAAACCTAATGCTGTTGCAAATAATGCTTCGGCAATTCCTGGGGCAACAATCGCTAAACTAGTATTTCTTGAAACGGCTATCGATTGAAATGAATTCATTATACCCCAGACAGTTCCGAATAAACCTATAAAGGGAGCTGTAGAGCCTACCGTAGCAAGAAATGAAAAATTTTTTTCTAAAAAATTTACTTCCGACTCTATATTTGACTCTAATAAACCAGTTAATTTTTCGTTTAGATTACTCCTAGATCTAGATTTTAGAACAACTTGCATAGTTTTTCTAAAAACATTAGACATGGGATCATCTTTATTTACTGGAAGATTGTTATAAAAACTTTCAGCAGATTTAGATTTCCAAAATTTTTCTTCAAATTCAACAGTGCTTTGATTTATTTTTTTAAACATTTTAAATTTTTCTATAATTATTGCCCATGAGTATATTGATGCAACTATTAGTAAGATAATAACTGATTTAACCACGATGTCCGCTCTTAAGAACAAACTCATTAAAGAAAAATCAACTGCGCTACCTAAGCCAACTGCTTGAGAAGTAATATCTGCTTCCATGAAAAATCTTTCACACTAAAATGTGTCATCAATTTGTCTTAATTTTTTTGGTTTTGGTAGTAAAAGCTAGCAATTAATATTGCATCAGCTTTATTGGCATCTTTCTTTCTTGATAATTTTGTTGATATGTAAGGAAAAAACTCTATTGCTTTAGTTCTACTGGAATCTTTCTGAGTATTTATAAGATTATAATATTTTTTCCATTTTACTGGCGAAATGAAGTCCATTGGTATTTGCATCGCAGAAAATATACCCTTTAGTACACCAAAAGATTGACCAAAATTAAACATACTTGTAACTCCTTGACCAGGCATTGCGGAAACTTGCTCTATTACAACTTTTATATCTTTTTTGTCTTCATTAATTATCGCTTTTTGGATTTCATTATAGATCTGTGAGCCATTAACTTGGGACTTATTTTTTTTTCCAACAGGCATTATTGGCATATCAAATACATCTAAAATTTTTCCATCTCTAAAAATGCATATAGCTCCTTTTATTCCTGGATCTATTCCTATAATTAACATCTTCTATTCCAACATTTCTATGTTTGAGTAAACTTTTTGGACATCATCTTGATCCTCTAAAGTTTCTAAGAATTTCTGAGATTCTAAAAATTGCTCTTTACTTAGATTAACTTTATTAAAAGGATACCATTCTATATTTGTCGACAAAAAATTAGTAATTTTTTTTTCCATAATTTTTTTCACATCATAGATATGTTCTTTATTGCAATGTATTTCATGAAAAGTCTTATTTGAAAAACACTCGTCCGCTCCAGAATTTATTGCAATTTCTAGTACATTCTCATCATCTATTTGTTCAGAGTCCACTCTTATAATTCCAACCTGTTTAAAATTATGTGCGGCTGAACCTTGGGTTCCTAAGTTTCCACCACTTTTTTGAAAAATTTCTCTTATTTTTGACGCTGTTCTGTTTTTATTATCTGTTAATGCCTCTACAATTACAGCAATTTTATAATTTCCAAATCCCTCGTATCTTATCTCATCAAAGTTGGACTGATCATTAAATTTTGATTTATCAATAGCTCTATCAATATTATCTTTAGGCATATTTGCTGATCTTGCAGCTTGAATAGCAGATCTTAATCTATGGTTCATATCAGGATCTTTATCGCCTAACTTAGCTGCAACAGTAATTTCTCTAGACAACTTTGAAAAAATTTTTGACCTCTCTTTATCTGCTCTCCCTTTTTTATGTTTAATTCCGGCCCAGTGTGAATGTCCCGCCATATCAATTAGTGTTTTGGAGAACACCTCCCATTATAAAACTATTTATTTTCTTAGCTAAACCTGTTTCTTTACAACAATCAACTATTACTCCTGATAAAGTTCCTTCTCCTAAAGACGGAAAATGTTTTTCAGTTTTTTTTTTGAAAAATTTATTTATAGAATTATCTTTATTCATGCCTATTACAGAGTCGTAATCGCCACACATTCCAGAATCTGTTATATATGCAGAACCTTTTTTTAAAATTCTTGCATCATTTGTTGGAACATGTGTATGAGTACCTGTTATCAATGTTGCCTTACCATCAAATAAATGACCAATTGCCATTTTCTCACTTGTTATTTCACCATGAAAGTCAACTACTAAAAAATCATAATTTTTTTTTAAATCGTAATTGTTTAAAAATTTTTCTATATCTATAAAAACATCATCACATTTCTTCATAAAAACATTTCCCATCAAATTTAATACGCCGATTTTGAAATTGTTTTTACTAGAAAAAATTTCAAAACCTTTCCCAGGAGAAGGACCAGTAAGGTTATAAGGTCTTAAAAGTTTTTTTTCTTTCTCAATATGTTCGGCAGTTTCTTTTTGGTCCCATACATGGTTTCCAGTAGTCAAAACATCAATTCCACAACTAAATAATTCTTTAGAAATTTTTTCAGTTATACCTAATCCACTATCTGCTGCATTTTCGCCATTGGCAACTACAAAATCTAAATGTCTTTTTTTAATTATATCCGGTAAAAACTTTTTAACAACATTACAGCCAGAAGGTCCAACGATATCTCCAAGAAAAAGTATTCTCATTTATAAATTTTACTTTCAGTAAATATATAATTCATTTTTTTATCAAATTTATCAGTTGGGACTTTATTTATTTTTTGACAAGAAAGAGCAAGACCAATTTTAAGTATTTTTTTTGATTTTTCTAATTTATTAATAAATCTGTCATAAAATCCTCCACCATATCCAAGCCTGTTTAAATTTATATCAAATGCTAAAAGTGGTATTACCAAAGTTGAGGGTATAATTTTTTTTGATCTTAAAGGTTCTGGAATTCCAAATTTATTAATATTAAGAGGGTTATTTTTAGCCCATTCATAAAATGACATTTTTAAGTTTTTATCTATAACAGGTAATGAAATAATATATTTCTTTTTTCTCAGATTTTCAATTAGATCAATTGTACATACCTCAGATCCAATTGGAAAGTAGAGACCTATTTTCTTATTTAAAGATTTATGATTTAATAACTTTAATAAATTTTTAAAGTTTATTTTTTTATTTTTTTTATTAAATAAATCTCTTTTTTTTAATACTATTTTTCTTACATGAGATTTTTTCACGACAAAAAACTAATTTTCTAAATTTGCTTTTTGAACAAATTCCTCAATTTGTTGAGTTGTATTTGAAATTATTTTGTCGTATTCATTTTTTAAGTTTTGTATTTCATTTTCTAAATTAGAGATATCGTCAGAAAGTTTTTTTGCCTCATTTTCTTTATCATCTTTGTAATCATAAGCTAAAGACTTAAGTTCTTTAAATTTTTTAGTAATATTTTTTATCTCTTTATTGTTAATGTCTACTTTTTTTTTGGTTTCAAAATATTCATCCATTATTTTTATTGATGTAATCAGTAATAACTTGTTTTCCCCAATATTTCCTAGCTCTGATTTTAATTTATCAAATTTATTACCAAGATGATTAGCTAAATCTTCTAAGTGTTCCTCTTGGCCATCATCACAAGAAAGAAGGAAATCTTTGCCATTAAATTTAATATTTACATTTGCCATTTATCAATTTCATCTAATAGAATATCTGTTTCTTGATTTAATTCATCAATTTTCTCATTGAATTTTAATTGATCTAGTTTGTGTTTAGAATTTTTATCTTTAATAATCTTTAATTGATCCTTTAATTTCTGATGTTCCCTAATTAAGTCTGAATGTTTATTTTGAAGTTCTTTTTTTTCAATTTCTAATTGATTTTTTTGATTAGATAAAAATTCTAGATTTTTTTGACCTTCTTCATCTAACAAATTTAGTTTTTTTAATTTGTCCAGAGCTAATTCCAGCTTTTTTTCTTTCTCACTGAAGTATTTCATATATATAATATGTTATAAATTGAGTCATCTTACTCTAAATAGGTCAACAATTGAAAGTAGAACACAAACAATTAGCTAACGCAATTAGATTTTTATCAATTGATGCAGTAGAAGCAGCAAATTCTGGCCATCCAGGAATGCCTATGGGTATGGCTGATGTTGCAACAGTTTTATTTAAGAGTTTTTTAAGATTTAATCCAAAAAATCCAAGCTGGGTAAACAGAGACAGATTCATTTTATCAGCAGGACATGGATCAATGCTATTATACTCTTTGCTTTATCTTACGGGATATAAAAGTGTTTCTTTAGAAGATATTAAAAATTTTAGAAAACTAGACTCTATATGTGCCGGCCATCCCGAGTATCATTCTAACTCAGGAATTGAAACTACTACAGGACCACTTGGTCAAGGAATTTCAAATGCAGTTGGTTTTGCAATTGCAGAAGAAGTTTTAAAAACTAAAATTGGAAAGAAACACATAGATCACAAAACTTATGTTTTGGCTGGTGATGGATGCTTAATGGAAGGTATAAGTCATGAGGCTTTGAGTCTAGCAGGCCATTTAAAATTAAAGAATCTTGTTTTGTTGTTTGATAATAACTCTGTATCGATAGATGGCCCGACGAACTTAGCAGTATCAGATAATACCAAGAAAAGATTTGAAAGTTACGGTTGGAATTATTTAGATATAAATGGACACAACGAAAAACAAATTTTCACTGCATTAAAAAAAAGCCAAAATTCAAACAAACCTATTGCTATATCTTGCAAAACAACAATAGGTTTTGGATCGCCTAACAAAGGTGGCAAGGCATTATCTCATGGAAGCCCTTTGGGCCAAGATGAAATAAAACTTGTAAGGAAAAAATTAAATTGGAATTATGAACCTTTTAAAATTCCTGACAGAATATTAAATGCATGGAGAGATATTGGAAATAAAGCATCTGTCGCAGCCGAGAAAAGCAATTCCAAAGAAAACGGAGAGAGAAAAAATATAATTCCATTAAATTTAAGTGAAGAGATTGAAGAATTAAAGAAAAATTATTTAAAAACAATGGAGCCAATAGCTACTAGAAAATCGTCAGAGAAATTTCTCGAGATTGCATCAAAATTACCAAATCTTATCGGGGGATCTGCTGATCTGGCTGGTTCAAATAACACAAAAACTAAAGATCATAAAATAATAAAACCTGGGAAATTCGATGGAAATTATATTCATTATGGGGTTAGAGAACATGCTATGTGTGGAATAATGAATGGTATATCATTACATAGTAATTTAATTCCTTATGGAGGGACATTTCTAATATTCAGTGACTACTGTAAGCCCTCTATAAGGCTATCTGCTATGATGGGTCAAAAAGTGATTTTTGTTTTTACTCACGACTCTATAGGTCTTGGTGAAGATGGTCCAACTCACCAACCAATTGAGCAATTATCAGCTCTTAGATCTATACCAAATTTAAATGTCTTTAGACCAACAGATACGATAGAAACATTTGAATGTTGGCAGTTAGCTCTTGAAAGTAAAAACACACCTAGTGTAATTGCCTTAACAAGACAAAAAACAAATCCAATTAGGAAAGATTATTCAAATATTAATCAATGTTCTAGAGGTGCCTACGAAATTATGAGGACTGGTGAAGACATAAATATAATATTAATCTCAAGTGGTTCTGAATTAGATCTGGCATGCAAAATTAGTCATAAATTAGCCACAGAAAATATTTACTCAAAAGTTATATCAATGCCTTGTCATGAAATTTTTGATTCACAGAATGACAATTATAAATCAGAAATTTTAACAAAAAACGTATTGAAAGTTTCAATAGAAGCATCTGAGACTGGCTACTGGAAAAAGTATACCGGAACCGATGGTCTAAATTTTGGAATTGACGGCTTTGGCAAAAGTGCGCCATATAAAGATATCTACGATCATTTTAGATTAAATGAGGAGAACATAGTAAATAAAATTAAGGTAAAATTGTGAAAGCAAAAATTGGAATAAACGGATTAGGTAGAATTGGTAGGATGGTTGTGCGATCCATTTTTGAAGAAAATCATAAAAATCTAAAAATTAATCACATTAATAATAGAGCAGATATTAGAACCGCTTGTGAACTTATAAAGAGAGATAGCATACATGGAAAATTTGAAGGAAAAATATCTGTAAAGAATAATAAGTTAATAATTAATGGAAATAAAATTAGTTACTCACAGGAAATTAATTTAAATAATATTTCTTGGAAAAAGAATAATGTTGATATAGTGCTTGAATGCACAGGTAAATTTAATTCAAAAGAAAAATTAATTTCCCACATAAAAAATGGTGCTAAAAAGGTAATTGTCTCAGCACCATGTATAGGCGCTGATAAAACAATAGTTTATGGGGTTAATCATAAACATATTTTAAATAAAGACAAAATAATTTCTGCTGCATCATGTACAACTAATTGCTTAGCTCCAGTTGTTTATGTTTTAAATAATAATTTTGGAATTGAAAAAGGTTTTATGACAACTATCCATTCTTATACAACAGATCAAAGAATGCTTGATAATTCCCATACAGATCTAAGAAGAGCAAGATCTGCAGGTCAGTCTATAGTGCCAACCTCAACCGGAGCTTCAAAAGCAATTGGTCAAATCATACCATCATTGAAAGGGAAACTTGAAGGCATTGCCATGAGAGTGCCTACTCCCAATGTTTCATTAGTTGAACTGGTCTTTCAAACAAAAAAGGATTTAAGTATAGAAAAAATAAATTCGTCTTTTAATAAATTTATCAAAAAAAATAAAAATAAGGTTATAAAGATAACTCAGGAAAAGCTTGTCTCAGTAGATTTTAATCATGATCCTGCATCGTCAATTATTGATGCAAAATTAACAAATGTAGTTGGTAAAAATATGGGTAAAATTTCAGCATGGTATGATAACGAGTGGGGTTTTTCTAATAGAATGTGTGATATAGCAGAGTACCTTCGTAAGATTTCTTAATGAAATATATTAAAGATCATGAAAATTTGAGTCAAAAAAGCGTTTTATTAAGATTAGATTTAAATGTTCCTTTAAAAAATGGGTTGATCACCGACAAAACAAGAATTGATAAAATCTTGCCAATAATTAATTTTTTACTTAGTAAAAATTCAAGAATTATAGTGGTTTCTCATGTAGGACGTCCTAATGGGAAGAAAAATAGCGATCTATCTATGAGGCCAATTTGTGAATATTTAGAAAAAAAAATTAAAAAAAAAATTAAACTCGTCAGTGATAACATTTTTCGATTAGAAAAAGATGATTTGTTTAAAGAAAAATTTGATGAAATTATATGTTTGGAAAATATTAGATTTTATGAGAAAGAGGAAAAAAATGATACTTCTCTAGCAAAACAATTAGCTGGTTTGGCAGATTTGTTTGTGAATGATGCGTTTTCTTGTTCTCATAGGGCCCACACATCTATATGTAAAATCACAGAGTTTTTGCCCTCTTTTGCCGGACTTCAATTAGAGGCAGAATTAAGTGCTTTAAAAAAAGTTACATCTGAAATTGTAAAACCTATTACTTGTATTATTGGAGGGTCTAAAATTTCCACAAAAATAGGAATAATTAAAAATTTAATTCCGAAATTTAACAATATTATTATCGTGGGTGGTATGGCAAATAATGTTCTTAATTATAAAGGAAATCAAATAGGAAAATCAGTTAAAGAGAAAAATTGTGAAAAGATAATTGAAGAAATATTTGAAACTTCAAAACAATATTCTTGCTCAATTATATATCCAGTAGATGTTTTAGTAGGAAAAACTGTGAATAGTGTATCTAAGGTCAAGGTGCTTGATGAAATAGACAATGATGATTTAATCTTAGATATTGGACCAAAAACTATCGATACAATTAAAAAAGTAATTGAAAATAGTGAAACGGTTTTATGGAATGGACCAGCGGGATATTTTGAAAATCCTAACTTTGCAAATGGTAGTCACGAAATTGCAAAAGCAATTATTAAAAAAAACAAAAAAAAATCAATTTACTCAGTTGTAGGTGGAGGGGATACAATAGCATTAATCAATGGAATTGGAGCAATTAGAGATTTCAATTTTGTTTCAACTGCTGGTGGTGCATTTTTAGAATATCTTGAAGGTAAAGATCTTCCTGGTATAAAAGCTTTAGGTTAAAATGTCTGAGCTAAATAACATCGCACTTAAAATTTTAAAAAAAGGTAAAGGTATTCTTGCCGCAGATGAGAGTACTGGTACTATGACTAAAAGACTGGATAGCGTAGACGTGCCGTCAACTCCAGAAAATAGATTATTATTTAGAGAAATACTATTCAGTGCTTCAGGTATGACTGAATGTATAGGTGGAGTAATATTGTATGACGAAACAATAAAACAACAAACTTCCAAAAAAAAACTAATTCCAGATTTAATTTTAAAAATGGGCTCCTCTCCAGGAATAAAAGTCGACACGGGTGCTAAAGTTTTGGCAGGATCTCCAGATGAAAAGATTACTGAAGGCTTAGATGGATTAAGAGAGAGATTAAAAGAGTATTATAAACTTGGTGCAAAATTCACAAAATGGAGAGGTGTTTACAATATATCTAAAAATTATCCTAGCAAGCTTTCTATTCAATCAAATGCTCATGCGCTAGCCAGATATTCTGCTTTAGTTCAAGAATGTAATATGGTTCCAATAGTCGAGCCAGAGGTATTAATGGATGGTGATCATTCAGCTAAAGATTGTTTTTCAAAAACATCTGAGGTTATTAAAAAATGTTTTGAAGAGCTAATTTTACACAAAATCGATCTAACTGGAATAATACTTAAACCTAACATGATTTTGGCTGGAAATAAGTGTAAAGATAAAATAACAAATGAGGAGGTTGCAAAATTAACTTTAGAGTGTCTAAAGAATTCTGTACCTTCAGAGGTTCCAGGAATAGCTTTTTTATCTGGAGGCCAATCTGAAATAGAAGCAACAGAAAACTTAGATCTAATAAATAAAAATAATAATACTAATTTTATTATGAGTTTTTCATATGGTAGAGCTCTACAACAAGGTGCCTTAAAATTTTGGTCAAAAGACGTACAAAATATAGAGGGAACACAAAAGATTTTTAACCACCGGGCTAAAATGAATACATTAGCAGCTCAAGGAAAATGGTCAAAAAATCTTGAAAATTAATAAAAAAAAATTTATTTATTTAATCTCTCCACTAAAGATTAGAAAATCTTTTTACAGTGATTTAATTAAAGTATTTAAGACTAATAAAGTTAGTTTTTTTCAACTAAGACTTAAAAAGGAAAGTTTAAAACAAAAAGTGATTATTGGAAAAAAAATAAAAAGAATCTGTAAAAATTATAATGTTAAGTTTCTTATAAATGACGACGTTTTTTTAACAAAAAAATTAAATGCAGATGGTTGTCACTTAGGTCAAAAAGATATGAATGTCTCAGATGCAAGAAAAATAATTGGAAATAAAATAATAGGCGTTACATGTCACAATTCAATCAAGTTAGCTAAAGATGCTTTGCTAAAAAAAGCCGATTACTTAGCATTTGGGGCTTTTAATTTATCAAAAACAAAAAAAGTAAAATACAAAGCATCGATCAATATACTTAAAAAAGCTAAAAAAATCACAAATAAACCAATTGTTGTTATTGGGGGTATTAACTCTGATAATTATCGAAAACTTCTATTGAATAAAGCAAACTTTTTAGCTATCTCAGGCTACATTTGGAAAAACAAAAAAAAGAGGCCAATAGAGGCTATAAATAAAATTATATGAAAATAAACGCAGGTGAGATTAGAGTTGGTATGCTTTTAGAGTACAAAAATGATTTGTGGCAGGTGCTAAAAACACAAAATGTAAAACCTGGTAAAGGCGGTGCATTTGCACAAGTAGAAATGAAAAGTATTAATAAAAATACTAAATTAAATGAGAGATTCAGATCCAGTGAGACAGTTGAAAAAGCGTCATTAGAGGAAACAAAATATAATTATCTTTACGAGGATGAGAAAGATTACTTTTTTATTGAGCCTAAATCATTTGAGCAAGTCGAAATTAAAAAAGATATTGTCGGTGAAAAAGGGAGATTATTGGTTGAAAATCTAGAGGTTACAATTAGTTTTTACAACGATACTGCTATATCTGTCGAATTGCCAAATCAACTAAATTGTAAGATTAAACTAACAGATGCAACTTTAAAAGGACAAACTATTTCCTCTTCTTATAAACCTGCAACTCTTGAAAATGGTTTAAATATTCAAGTTCCACCTTTTATTGAAGCGAGTGATGAAATTGTTATAGATACAAGAACTTTGAAATATATAAAAAAAATTTAACATGAATTCTATTTCCCCTAATTTAAATTTAATGATTAAAGCCTCTGAAAAAGCATCAAAAATTTTAATAAGAGATTTTGGTGAGTTAGAAAAGTTACAAGTTTCTTTAAAAGGGCCTAATAATTTTGTGACAAATGCAGATAAAAAAGTAGAGAAAATAATTATAGAAGAACTTGAAAAATCAAAGAAAAATTTTTCAATTTTAACTGAAGAAAGTGGATTTATTAAAAATAAGGATAAAGACAACTTTTGGATAATCGATCCAATTGATGGAACAACTAATTTTTTAAATGGTGTTCCACATTTTTGTATTTCGATTGCTCTTCTATTTGAAAAAGAAATTATCGCTGGTGTTATATATGATCCTATAAAAGATGAAATATTTTATGCTGAAAAAAACGGTGGCTCTTTTTTAAACAATAAAAGTATAAGAGTTTCCAAAAAAAATAATATTTCTGGTTGCTTATATGGAGTAAATTTTAGAAAAAATCTTCCCGAAAATTTAATTATTAGAAATACTGGAAGTGCTGCATTAGATTTAGCATATGTTTCATGTGGAAGATTTGATGGTTGTTTGCAAAAAAATGTAAACCTATGGGATATAGCAGCAGGCACTGTATTGATAAAAGAAGCAGGAGGCATAGTTGACAATTTTGAATTCAAAGAATTTAATAAAATTAGTATAAAAGCATCAAATGAGAGAATAAGCGTTGATTTAAACAAAAAATTTAATAACTTTTAATTGTTTTATAATTTTCTTTTGCTATAAATTCGCTATGAAAAAAAATATCCATCCAAGCTATCACAAAATAAAAGTTGAGATGACTGATGGTAGTCAATTTGAGACAAAATCTACTTGGGGTAATGAGGGTGATGTACTTAAACTTGAAATTGACCCTAAGTCACATTCTGCATGGACTGGTGGAAAACAAAAAATCTTAGATAAAGGTAGAGTAAGTAAATTTAATAAAAAATTTCAAAACTTTAAATCTGAAACAAAAAAATAAATTAAATTATGTCTATCACACCTCTTATGCCAATGGCCACAGCAGTATGGCTAGTTGAAAATACAACTTTAACATTCAAACAAATTGCAAATTTCTGTAATTTACATGAAATAGAAGTTCAAGGTATTGCTGATGGAGAAGTTGCAAAAGGAATAAAGGCATATAATCCAATTACATCGGGACAGCTAACTAAGGAAGAAATTGATTTATCTAGTAAAGATCAGGAAAGACCACTTAATATAACAAATTACAATGTAGATGTAAAAGAAACAGAAAAAAAATTGAAAAAATACGTTCCTTTATCAAAAAGACAAGATAAACCAGATTCAGTTTTGTGGTTAATCAAAAATCATTCTCTATTGAAAGACTCCCAAATAGCTAAACTTGTGGGTATAACAAAAAATTCTGTCATTGCAATTAGAAATAAAAGTTATTGGAATTTTAACAATTTAAATGCTAAAGACCCTGTTGCCATAAATCTGTTTTCACAAAAAGATTTATCAGATGCGCTGGGGAAGGCTGAAAGACGTATAAAGAGAGAGAGAAAACTTAAAGAAAAAGCCCAAAAACAGAATCTACAAACTAGTTAAAAAAATAATAGACATAATTTTCTTTAGATGTTAATTACATGCTTTTTTTGGAGGATGTTATTAAAATTGATGTAAAAGATAATAATGTAGAGCAAGCTTTGAGGGTTTTAAAAAGAAAACTTCAAAGAGATGGTTTTTTTAAGATTGTAAAACTTAAATCTAATTATGAGAAGCCATCGGAGAAAAAGAAAAGAATTCTTCAAGAAAACATTAAAAGAGTAAAAAAACTAAACAAGTTAAAAAATAGAATTTAATATCGCGGGGTGGAGCAGTCTGGTAGCTCGTCAGGCTCATAACCTGAAGGTCGGCGGTTCAAATCCGTCCCCCGCAACCAATCAATTAATTTTAAATTTTGATTTTCTACTATCATTCAAGAAAGCTTTAACAGTATCATTAGTTAAATTTTTGAATGATTTGCCAAATTTTTCAATTTTTGTGATGATGGTTGGTGGTATTGTTATTATATGACAACCAATTTGAGAAGCTTGTAAGTAATTATATGGTTCTCTTACACTTGCCCATAAAATTTTCACATTTTTATGTTTTTTTGCCATATTAAGACTTTTTTTTATTTCTGGTAATGGATCTTTTCCAACATCACCAGCTCTTCCAGCAAATATTGATATAATAGCTTCAGTTTTTCCCTTAATTTTACTTAATATTCTTGCGGTTTGATCATGCGTATAAACAGCCGTAATATTCATTTTAATATTATTTTTACTTAATTCATTTATAACTTTCCCCATAAATATTCCTTTTGAATTTTCAACAGGTATTTTTACATAAACATTTCTACCCCAAGATTTAATTTTCAAAGCTTGTTTCAAAATATTTTTATAATCATCCGCAAAAACTTCAAATGACACAGGTTTATTCTTACAAACTTTTAAAATTTCTCTTGAATAAAGCTCGTAATTTTTAGCACCTGCTTTTCTCATTAAACTAGGATTAGTTGTAAATCCTTTGACGATTTTTTTTTTTGAGTACTTTTTAATCGTTCTTATATCAGCTATATCGCAATAGATTTGGGTCATAGCTAGAAACTCTTGATTATATCCTCAGTCATTTTTTTTGCATCAGCAAACAACATTAGAGTGTTTTCCCTATAAAATAGATCATTATCTACCCCTGCATAACCGGGTGAAAGACTTCTTTTCACAAACAATACTGACTTTGCTTTTTCAACATCTAAAATAGGCATGCCGTAAATTGGACTTTGTGGATCTGTTTTAGCTACAGGATTCGTAACATCATTTGCACCTATTACATATGCAACATCGCAATTAGCAAAATCGTTATTTATTTCCTCTAATTCATATACTTCATCATATGGAACATTCGCCTCAGCAAGTAACACATTCATATGCCCAGGCATTCTTCCAGCTACTGGATGAATTGCGTAAGAAACTTTAATCCCATTTTTTTTTAAAGTGTCTACCATCTCTCTAAGCGCGTGTTGGGCCTGTGCAACAGCCATTCCATAACCTGGTACAATAATTACAGAGGAGGCATTCTTCATCAAAAATGCTGCATCATCTGAATTTCCACTTTTAACAGGTTTTTGTTCTTTGTTATTAGATTTAGATACTTGATCAGTGCCGCCAAATCCTCCTAGTATTACACTAAAAAATGACCGATTCATACCCTTGCACATTATATAAGATAAAATTGCTCCAGAAGAACCAACTAAAGCACCAGTAATAATTAAAGCTGTGTTTTCTAAAGTGAAACCTATTCCCGCTGCTGCCCAACCTGAATAAGAATTCAACATTGATATTACAACAGGCATATCAGCCCCACCAATTGGTATGATTAAGAGCACGCCTACTAAAAAAGAGATTAATATTAAGGTCCAGAATAAATTAGAAGACTGTGTAGTGCACAGAAAATAAGTTAAACCTATAATAGATATTAAAATTATTAAATTCAAAATATGTTGACCTGGAAATGTGATAGGTGCTCCAGACATTACTCCTCTTAATTTTAAAAATGCAATTATTGATCCAGAAAATGTTATTGCACCAACAGCTGCACCAATTGACATCTCAATCAAGCTTGCTAGTTTAATATTACCTGACTTACCAAGATTGAAAGCTTCAGGATTTAAAAATGCTGAAATTGCGACAAAAACAGCTGCTAAACCAACCAAACTATGAAAGCCCGCTACCAATTCAGGCATTGCTGTCATTGGTATTTTAAACGCTATCATGGCACCAATACTTCCACCAATTAATAGGAAAACTATTACATAAACAAAGCTAGTAGAAAAATTACCTATTGATAAAAATGTAACCACCACTGCAATTAACATTCCTAAAATACCAAAAAAATTTCCTTGTCTAGAAGTTTCAGGTGAAGATAGCCCTCTAAGGGCTAAAATAAATAACACCCCAGAAATTAAATAAAATAGTGCAAGTAAATTTGTTGAAATCATTTTTTCTTCTTTTTATACATTGCTAACATCCTTTGCGTCACCAGAAACCCTCCAAAAATATTTACTGCCGCTAATATTATAGCTAAAAAGCCAAATACACTTGACTCATTAAAAATATTATTATCATTTCCAGCTAGAGCTGCGATTATTGCACCTACTATAATCACTGATGAAATAGCGTTAGTCACAGACATTAAAGGTGTATGAAGAGATGGAGTAACGCTCCAAACAACATAATACCCAACGAATATTGACAATATAAATATACTCAATCTAAATACAAAAGGATCTATTTCCATACTATTTTACCAAAGTTTTTTTAATAATTTCATCTTCTAAGTTTATGTTAATTCTATTGTTTTTTTTATCATATAAATTAATAACAAAGTTAAGTAAATTTTTAGAATACAAATTAGATGCAGATATTGGAAGTTTGTTGAGCAAATTACTGTCACCCAAAATTTTGACACCATTTACGTCAACAATTTCATCAGCTTTAGTAAATTCTGTATTGCCTCCTTGTGATGCTGCTAGATCATAAATAATTGAGCCTTTTGGCATTTCTTTAATCATATCATCCTTTATAATTACAGGTGCTTTTTTTCCTGGTATTAAAGCTGTACAAACTACAATATCGATTTTTTTAAGTGTATCTTTTAGAAGGCCCTCTTGTTTTTTTTTAAATTCATCTGAGGCTTCCTTTGCATATCCTCCTGATGTTTCTAAATTCTCTGAACCCTCAACAACTAAAAATTTACCACCTAGACTCTCAACTTGCTCTTTAGAAGCCATCCTAACATCAGTTGCAAAAACAATTGCTCCCATTCTTTTTGCTGTAGCAATAGCTTGTAATCCTGCAACTCCAGCTCCTACGACAAGAACTTTTGCGGCTGGAATAGTGCCTGCGGCTGTCATCATCATGGGAATTGCTTTATTAAAATAAGAAAATGCATCAACAACTGCTTTATAACCAGCAAGATTGGCTTGTGAAGATAAAATATCCATTGACTGTGCGCGAGTAATTCGTGGAAGCAGTTCTAACGAGAAAACGTTAATATTATTACCAGAAAGTTTAGAGATGCGATCTTTATTATTTATAGGATCAAAAACTCCTATTAAATTTTTATTTGGGGATAAATTTTTTAAATCTTTTTCATCTGGTAAGTTTAATTGTAACAAGATATCAGAATCTTTAATTATTTTTTCTTTTTCACTAAAAAACTTAGCACCATTTTGTGAAAATTTTTCATCGTCTATATCAAGATGCTGACCATAATTTTTTTCAAGATAAACTTCAAAGCCATTTGAAATAAACTTTTTCACATTATCTGGTGTAACTGAAATTCTTTTTTCAGTATCTTTATTTTCACTAACAGAACCAATAATCATTAATTTTTTTAGAATTTACAATAAAACAATAGCTAAGACTACTAATATAGCAATAACTGATATTGTCCCCCAAAGAACAAATTTTGTAAAATTTTCCCAAGTTTTTTTGTGACTATCATTTTCCATGAATTTATTTTTGTCTTGCTTTAAATTTTGGATTTTTTTTATTAATTATGTAAACTCTTCCTCTTCTTTTCACCATTTTTGAATTGAGGTCTCTTTTTTTTAATGACTTGAGCGAACTTTTGATTTTCATAATAATTTAGCCTGGCAACGTCCTACTCTCCCATGCCTTAAGACAAAGTACCATTGGCGCAGAAGGGCTTGACTTCCGAGTTCGGAATGGGATCGGGTATTACACCTTCGCAATAATCACCAGGCTCGGGTGTTATACCTTAATTTTAATGTTTGTAAACTTTAAAAAAACAACAAATTATATTTAAAATTGAATTAACTTTAATGGATATTAATATGTTGGTGAATGAAAGAGATTACTTTAATTATTCCTGCAAAAAAAGAGCCGAATGCTCTTCCAATCGTTTTAGAAGAATTAAAACAAAATCATCCTGAAATAAATATTTTAATAGTAATGCAAAAAAATGATAAAGAAACTATTGAAGCAATAAAGAATTATGATTGTAAAGTGATTTTTCAAACTGGCATGGGATATGGAAATGCTATAATAGAAGGTATCAAAAATTCTAAAACAACTTACTCTTGTATATTTTATGCTGATGGTTCTACTGACCCAAGGTATATTTCATTAATGTTAAAAAAAAGTCAAATAGAAAATTTAGATTTAGTTTTTGGTTCTAGATACGAAAAAGGCGCAACTAGTCTTGATGATAATTTCATTACACGAATTGGGAATTTTGCTTTCTCTCTTTTCGGAAATTTATTTATGAAATTAAATTTAAGTGACTTACTTTTTACATACATTTTTGCAAAAACTAAAAAGCTAAATGAAATGAATTTATGTCAAAATGATTACTGTTTATGTGTAGAAATTCCTTTTAAAGCTAAAGTACTAAAATTTAAATATTCTTCAATCCCTTGCATAGAAAGAAAAAGAGTTGCAGATAAAAAAAAAGTCAAAGCATTTAGTGATGGACTAAAAATATTGATTTATATGATTAAAAAATATTTACAAACTATCAATCGATAGAAGTGTTTCTGACAAAAACTTCAATTTGCTACTAGAAATATTTTTTGTA
This sequence comes from uncultured Pelagibacteraceae bacterium, assembly GCA_902528175.1. Taxonomy (GTDB): domain Bacteria; phylum Pseudomonadota; class Alphaproteobacteria; order Pelagibacterales; family Pelagibacteraceae; genus Pelagibacter. Next base: position 61,583 of record CABZRN010000001.1, read on the forward strand.
TGTAATCCAATCACAAAACCCAATTCTTGAACTATATCTGCACCAGGGAACTTAGTTTTCCTAGGATTAAGTTTAAATAATTTACTTGATGGCTGTTTTACAAAAGATCCACTAATTATTGGCCTAGTTTCAAGACCTCTCGATTCAATATAATTTATAAATTGAGTTTTTTTTTTTCTAAATTTTTTGTTTAAAAAAATTGGGAAAACCATATAACTTGGTGAAATTTTTTTTGGCACTTCTAAAAAAGAAAATTGGTCTGACCAATTTTTATGCATTTTTAAAGACTTAATAATTTTGTTCCTATTGCTAATTCTTATTTTCATAAATTTCTTAAGCTTTTTAAATTGACTTAATCCTATTGATGCTTGAATATCTGTAGGTCTAAGATTAAAACCTGAATTAACAAATATATATCGTGGATCTAGATAAGGATACTTAATTGCAGTTTTTTTTTCTCTAGACCATCCGTGAGATCTTAATGATTTTAATATTTCATAATCTTTTTTATCTTTACATACAATCATGCCACCTTCTCCTGAAGTTATTTGATGGGAGTAAAAAAAAGAAAATGTTCCAAAATCTCCAAAGGTTCCTAAAAATTTTCTGCCATATTTTGTACCTAACGACTCGCAATTATCCTCTATTAAAATAATATTTTTTTTATTACAAAAATCTCTTATCTTTTTTATTTCTGTTGAGAGACCTAAAACATTGATTATCAAAATTACTTTAGTTTTTCTGGAAATACTTTTTATTAAATTGTCAGCATTTACATTTAAAGTTTTTGGATTAACATCAACGAATTTAATTTTTAATCCACATTGTACTAGTGGCCACAATGAAGTAGGCCAACATAAAGATTGAATTATAGCTTCATCACCCCTTTTAAATTTCTTTTTTCTCATAGGATTACAAGAGGCAAAAGTTGCTAGCAAATTTGCTGAAGATCCTGAATTAACCATTAATGCATATTTTGAACCAAGAAAATTTTTAAATTTGTTTTCAAAATTTTGTGTTTTTTGCCCCATGGTAATTCTTCCAGATTTTAATACTTTTATACCTTCGTTTAAATCTTTTCTTGAAAGCCCATGATCTAGTAACGGGTAGATATTTTTTCTTTTTTTAGACAATAATATTCGATGTAAAAATTTTTTTTTTGACATGATTAAAACTTTTTCGTATGCACTAATTTATAAATATATGTTTAATCATTATATATTAAATAAAAAAATTATATTTACGTTTTTATTTATAACTTTATTTATCGGTTTTTTCCTTAACGAAAATAGCTCTGGAGGTGCAATTGCAGATTTTCTTATGCGCTTAGAAATAATTAATTCTTTTAATGATGATTTTTTTGAGACATTTTTAAACTACGACCAATATCCAGATAGACATTCTCCTATAATTCTTATTTTTATAACAATTTTATTAAAAATTGGTTTTGATCTTAACAGCATAAGATTTCTCCATTTATTTACGGTCCCATTGATAATTTTAATAACTCATAAGTGTTTATTATCTAAGTATGGAAAAAAATATAGCAATATATTTTTTTTAATTTCCACGACCATTTTTTTTCTCTCTCCAATAATAAGATCAATATCTATTTGGCCTGATAGTAGACTTATCGGTCTTTTATTCTTTCTTTTAAGTTTGTTTTTTTTTTTAGAATTTAATAAAAAGCCCAAATTTAAATATGCGATTTATAATACTTTATCTTTAATATTAGCTTCATACATAAGTCCTAATTTCTCAATATTTTTTTTGTATTTTTTTTATATTTTTTTCAAACACTATTCATTTTCAAATAAGATTTTTAAATTACTTTTTTTAAACTTATTTTTTTCATTACCGATGATATTTTACTTATTTATTCTTGATGTAAACTTTCTCAAAATCACTGCAGTACCGAATATTAGTACTATAGATAGAATTAATCCGTCTAATAAAGTTTTGATAATATCTAGTTTAATATTATTTTACTCATTTCCATTATTTTTAAATAAGTCTATTGTAGCAGCTTGTAGAAATTCGTCTTTTTTTAATAGATTTATAATTTTTTCATTACTTTTTTTTGTATTAGCTACTTTTTTTAATTATTCTATAAATTATACAGGTGGAGGTATATTTTTTAAATTTTCTTATTTATTATTTAAAAGTGAGTACTTTTTTTTGTTTATCTCATTTATTTCATTTTTATACATTGCTTTCTTTTTTAAGATAAATTTTAATAATTTGTTATTATTTATAATTTTGATATTATCTAATCCTCAACTAACAATTTATCATAAATATTATGACCCATTGTTAATAATTTTATTTTTAACTCTTTACGAATTTAATTTTGATATAAAAAAAATTTTAAATAAAAATATAGTATTTAATTTATACTTATTTTACTCTATCTTTTTATTAATAAATTTATTTAGATTTGCTTTTTAAAATGATTTAAGGTTATTTCGAACCCTTTGTTTAAGTTGTCAATGGGTTTCCATCCGTATTGTTTTGCTATTGATATATCTAAACACTTATGTGGCATCCCATCGGGTTTAGATCTGTCAAATTTAACTTTTAACTTTACTTTCATTTGTTTCATCAAATATTTTGCATACCAGATAATTGAATGCTCTTTTCCGGTGCCAATATTAATAAAAGGTTGACTAATTTTTTTTTTCATAAAAAAAAGTACTGCATCCGCAAAATCTTCTACAAACATCAATTCTCTTTTAGCTTTACCAGTGCCCCATATATTGAGTTTTTTTTTATTGTTTAATTTTGATAAATAAATTTTTTTTATTAAAGCTGGATAGAAATGAGATGTCTCTAAATCAAAGTTATCATTGGGACCATATAAGTTTGGTGGCATTATACTTTTAAAATTTAAATTATAAATTTTACTATAATATTCACACATTTTAAGGCCTGCTATTTTAGCAATTGAATATGCGTCATTGGTTTCTTCTAAAGGGCCTGAAAGGATATATTTCTCCTTCATAGGTTGTTTGCAATGCTTTGGATAAATACAGCTTGATCCTAATAAAAATAAATTTTTTACACCTGCTAAATAACTGCCGTGTATGATATTATTTTGAATCTGTAAGTTTTCATAAATATATTTATCTTTATTTTTAGCGTTATCTTTAATACCTCCTACTTTTGCTGCTGCTAAAATTACGAAGTAAGGTTTATGTTTTTTCAAAAATTTAAATGTTTTGCTCTGATTTAATAAATCAAGTTCTTTTCTTGATCTGACTAATATATTTTTATATCCCTTTAATTTTAATTTTTTATATATGGCAGATCCAACCATTCCATTATGTCCGGCTAAAAAAATTTTTTTCTTATTGGTCATTTTCTAAAATATTTTCTTCTTCAATAATCATTTCATCAATTAATTCATTAATATTTATTTTAGGTTTCCAGGATAGTTTTTTTCTTGCTTTTGAAGCATTTCCAAGCAATGTATTTACATCTAGAGGTCTTATATAATTTTTATCAATGGCTATAATTGGTTTTCTACTAATGGAGTCGTAACCTTTTTCCTTTAAACCCTTGCCTTTCCAAATAATTTTTATATCAATTTTTTTTGAAACTAAACTTATAAATTGACGAATGCTATATTGTTTGCCAGTGGCAATAACAAAATCTTCAGGTTGTTTTTGTTGTAAAATTTTCCACATAGCAACTACATAATCTTTTGCATGACCCCAGTCTCTTTTTGCATCTAGATTGCCTAGATAAAGTGTTTTCTGTTTTCCCATTTTAATTCTGACTAAAGCTCTCACTATTTTTTTGGTTACAAACGTTTCACCTCTTCTAGGGCTTTCATGATTAAATAAAATTCCGTTACAACCGAAAATATTGTAAGCCTCTCGATAATTTTTTGTAATCCAATGTGCATATAATTTTGCTACTCCATAAGGACTTAGTGGATAGAAATTAGTATTTTCATTTTGAGGTATTTGTTGAACCCTTCCGTACATTTCAGATGTACCAGCTTGATAAAACTTTGTTTTTTTTTCAAGTTTATGAAACTTAATAGCTTCAAGAATTCTAAGCGCTCCAAGAGCATCGGCATTAGCTGTATATTCAGGAACCTCAAATGAGACTGCCACATGTGACTGTGCTGCTAAATTATAAATTTCGTCTGGTTTAGTTATTTCAATTATTTTTGATACAGATGTAGTATCTGTGATGTCACCATAATGTAAAAAAAAATTTCTCTTTTTTTCATGACGGTCTTGATAAATATGATCAATTCTATTTGTATTAATAGATGAAGATCTCCTTTTTACTCCATGAACTTGATATTTTTTTTTTAATAAAAATTCTGCAAGATATGATCCATCTTGGCCTGTAATACCAAAAATTAATGCTTTTTTTTTCACCTTTAAATCGTAATATATTTAATCTTTAAAAAAGTAAAGTTTAATAAGCCTTATTTATATATATGTATTCAAAGGTTTTTCTAAATGGCATTTTTTTTTTAAATATTTGTTCGAAATTATTTTCTTTAAGAAAACTGTTAATATCAGAAAATTTATATCCTTTTTTGATCATATCATCATAATGATGTTCAAATAAAATTAATTTTATATTTTTTAAATTTTTTAAAGCTCCTTTCACTATCTCATACTCATAACCTTCAGTATCAATTTTAAGAAAATCAATTTTACTGATTTTTTTAATTTTCATATAATTATCGATAGTCACTTGATTGACCATTATATTTTTAAAAAAATTTTGTTCGTTTAAACCTAAAAAATTTTTTTTTTTTTTAAAATATTTCGAGTTAGTATTTAGGTCTTTAATAGTTGATGATGAACTTTCTTTGATGTGTTTTAAATATTTTTTTCCACTGCTAGCGCCAACTGCAAGATTTTCAATATTTAACTTTGTTTTCTTTAATCTTGACTTTAATTTTGGTAATCGATCTTTTAAAACCCTAAAAGTTAACGGGCTAGCCTCAAATGAGTAAATATGATTAATTTCAAAGTGTCTATTAAAAGACAATATTGACTCTCCTTTGTGTGCGCCAATATCAAACATGATTTTTAATTTTTTATATTGTTTCTTTAATAAAAAATTAAATATTTTTTTTTTATGAAAATTATCAAATAATTCCAATATTATTAATGAAACATACTTTATCATTTATTTCTTATAAATATATATTTTCCAAATTTTTTTTTAATTGTATATTTTTTTGAGTTACAGTATTTTTCGTTTTCTAGACATTTTTCATAGTCATTAATTAATTTATCAAATTTGTTATCTATTCTAAAGTGAGCATTTTTAAGTTCATAATACGGACTATTTAAAACATTAAATTTATATTTGTTATTTTCCTTGTTTAATCTATCTATATTGCGAAAGATAAATACGCTAAAAGCTATTAATAAAATTAAAAATGTTTTTTTTCTAATTATTTTTAATTTTAAATTATTGCTACTAAGATATTTAGAAAAAGGTAAAATAAATGATAAAGCAAATAAAGAATAACCGCCATACCTCAATGCTGGATGATTTATAAACCATTCTATTATTAGAGAGATAACTACAAGATATAAGAAATAAGCATTGAATGGTATTTTTTGTTTTTTTTTTATTTTTGAATAAAAAACAATTACAAAAATAAAAAACATAAATAAAAGGCCTAAAATAAAATCTAGTATTTTAGATAAAAAATAAGTATTAAACCAATTTGAAACCCAATTAAAATTTTTCACATAATTTTCTGGATTTGCAACTGTACTATTTGGTGTACTTCCTGCTTTGGACCAATTTTCATAGTGAAGTAACATTCTACTAATTTCATTTGATTGAATAGACCACTCAAAGCTTGTAAAACAACTCTTTAAAACGGGATAAACTAAACAGCCTGAATTAAAAAAATTATTTAGTAAGACAAAAAATAATAATATAATTGAAAAATATAGGCTCTTATTTCTAGTTAATATTTTAATTATTTTTAATGAATTAAATTTAGAAAAAATAAAAAATAAAAATGGTAGTAGAAAAAGCAAATATAAGAAGTAAAAAGCTTTTAAGGATATAGTTAATACAAAGAGTATTGCCAAAATAGACACATCATAGTCAGATATTTTTACTTTATTAAAAATCCTTAAAAGTTCACTAATGATTATTAAAATTAAAATCATTGCTGATCTATCGGTACCGTGTTCCGCTAGCCTATAAAAAAAAACCAAAATAAAAACTAAAGATAATAAATTAAAATAATATAAATAATCTATATCTTCATACTTAAGTAAATTTAAAATTTTTGTGATAAACAAATATAAGCTAAAGCCAAAAATGGCCAGTGAGCCAATATGAAACAAATTGTACTTTATAACTGGGAGATAAAATAATGAATTTAAATAGAATATAGATGAAGGGGTTCTAAAACCGTGATTAAAGCTACCAATTCCAATATAAAAGGAATTTTCTGTTAGGTAATATGTATAGGGAAAATGATAATAAGGAAAATCATCATGTGCTTTAAATATGATAAATGACATAAACAAACATAAAAATATTATAGGGAATAATTTTATGTCTTGTTTTAAAAAAAAATTGTTTAACAAGAAATAAAAAAATACTATTAGACCAATAAGGAATATAACTGAGTTATGTAATAAGTTGTGCGGTAAAAAAACATTCGTAACATAGGAAATTATAATTAAAAAAAAAACTCCAAACAATCCTGTGTAACCTATACAAATTAAATTTTTTGGTGTCTTAATTAATTTTTGGAAAATTAATCCATATCCTAAAATGGAAAGTAAAGAAGTTATATAAAAAAAAAGAAGGATAAATAAATCAGGTTTCATTCTTTAATAAAAAAAAAGAGTAAAAAATAACATATTATAAATAAAAAAGTTAATTTAATTTGGTAAATAGTATTATACGGATCAATTGCAACAAAATATAAAGCTAAAAAATTGAAACAGTTTATTAAAATACTGCTAAAGTTGTTTGCAATTAGTTTCTTTTTGACAATTTTTCTGTTTATTAATTTAAAAATTAATTGATGTAAATGATTACTATCAGGAGCAAGTGGTGAAAACTTTGACAAAAGTTTTCTTATAATAGAAAAGAGGTTTTCAAAACAAGGAAGCCAAATTAAATTGATAAAAAAATATGGCGAAACATCAATATATAAATTATGGGATTTTATAATCAAGTATCCTACGAAAAAAGATAATAAATATGCACCTGCATCCCCCAACATTAATAAATTGTTAAAATTTAAAACAATAAGAAATAGTAAAAATAAAAAAAAATAATTTAGGTTATTTTCAAAATAAATTATCTCTGGAACAAAATTTAAATTTATTAAAATGTAAATAACTATTGTTAAATACGAAATTAATAAAGAGTTTAAACCGTCAATAAAATTCGAACCATTAATTAAAATTAATAAACAAAATACTGTAAAGAATAAGTTAAAATAAGTATTTTTTAAAATGTTATCAAAAAAATCTATTCTTGATGATAATATTTCCAAATTTAAAAAAATTACGCATGATAAAATTATTATTAACTGTAATACGAATCTTAATATTGGGGATTTTAGAATTTTTCTATCTGAAAAAAAACCTATTAAGAAAATTAAAATTAAAAGAAAATTAAAAATAAAATTATTTGGATTTATCAAGATTGTAGGTATGATTAAAAAAATACCACCTGTTAATGGAATATTATTTTCATTGGTGGTTAGTTGATGTTTATCACCAGAGTAATTAGAAAAATATTCTTTTTTTTTAAAATAAACTGATAATGATAAAACCAAAACTATATAAGCAAAAAATATATAATACATACTATTTTTTAAGAATAAAATTTACACCTAAACAAATAAGAAGATATAAAGATTTTATTGTATTAAACTTCATATATTTATTATAAACTTTAAATCCATCGAATAATTTTTGAAATATGGATGACGACAAAGAGTGAGGTGAATTTGTCCAAGAAGTTAGATACTCATCTAAGGCATATATTTTATTGTTATTTTGTAATAATTTAAGCCACAAGACAAAATCCTCTTTTGTTTTTAGATTAGCAAATTTAAATTTATCTGAGATTAAACTTTTTTTTATAATTACCGTCGATAGACCAATGTCACAAGATTTTAATAAATCTTTTAGAGAAAAAAAATTTCTTGCTACTCTCTTTCCTAATATTTTATCTTTATCATCAACAATATAATAAGAGGTATGTGAAATATTTATATCGTTTTTATTCATAAAGTTTATCTGTCTTTCTAATTTTTTAATTTGCCAAGTGTCATCCGAGTCAATAAAGGCAATATATTTGCCTTTTGCCTTTTCTATACCTTTGTTTCTTGAATTTCCAGCACCCTCGTTTTTCAAGTTTTTTATTATTATTATTCTTTTATCTTTTTTTTGCATTTCACTTATAAATTTTAGGTCACTAGTATCCTCATCATCATATATTATTATGATTTCAAAATTTTTATAAGTTTGGTTTATGATTGAGGTAATTGTATTATTTATATATTTTTTTTTTCTATAATATGGAATAATTATACTAACTAAATCCATTTACTAAGTATCTTGAAAATCAACTTTCTAGAAAACTCTTTAATTGTTTTGATCTACTTGGATGTTTAAGTTTTCTTAAAGCTTTTGCCTCAATTTGTCTTATTCTTTCTCGCGTAACAGAGAACTGAAGTCCAACTTCCTCTAACGTATGGTCTGTATTCATACCTACTCCAAATCTCATTCTTAAAACTCTTTCTTCTCTTGGCGTTAGTGTAGAGAGAATTTTTGTTGTTGCTTCACTAAGATTTGATTTTATTGCTTGCTCTAAAGGTGCTAAAGCTTTTGTATCCTCAATAAAATCTCCCAAGTTACTATCCTCTTCATCACCGACTGGTTTTTCCAATGAAACTGGTTCTTTTGAAATTTTTAAAACTTTTCTAACTTTCTCTAATGGCATTCTTAATTTTTTAGCAAGCTCCTCAGGAGTGGCTTCTCTTCCAAATTCACTTAAAATTAATCTTTGCGTCCTAACAATTTTATTAATTGTTTCTATCATATGAACTGGAATTCTTATTGTTCTTGCTTGATCTGCGATAGATCTTGTAATTGCTTGTCTTATCCACCATGTAGCGTATGTCGAAAATTTATATCCACGTCTATACTCAAATTTATCAACTGCTTTCATTAAACCGATATTTCCTTCTTGTATTAAATCAAGAAACTGCAATCCTCGGTTTGTATATTTTTTTGCAATTGAAATAACTAATCTTAAATTAGCCTCCACCATTTCTTTTTTTGCTATACGTGACTCTTTTTCACCTTTTTGGATTCTGCTGACTAATTTTTTAAAATCAGTTACACTTACGCCAAGCTTGTGACTTATTTCAACTAATCTATCTCTGATATTTTTAAATTCGTTTTTATTTTTACTAAAAAAGTTTTTCCAGGTTGAGTTTGATGCTAAAAAATTTTTTAGATTAGGGTTTATCTCATTTCCTATGTAAAATTTTATAAATTCTTCTCTTGGGATTTTATCAGACATGGCTAATCTTAATAAATTACCTTCTAAAGAAATTATCTTTTTATTTTCAATATAATGTTTTTGAACCAAGCTCTCTAAGACAGAGGGTGATAATTGTAAAGATTTTATACTTTCTAAAATATCATTTACAATATTTTGATAATTTTTTTCTTTAGCATTTGAAAACTTTTCGATATTTAAGATACAATTTAGTTTTTCTTTTTGGTGTTTGATTAATTTTGAATAATGTTTTGTTAAATTACTCACTGTCTCTAAAACTTTAGGTTTTATTTCACTTTCCATTGCCGCTAATGTCGGATTAAATTCATCATCATCTGGAGAACTATTTTCTTTTTTTTCCTCTGCTGATCCATCTTTATTTGATTGTTCTTCGTCCTTATTTTTTTTATTTTTTAAACCTTGAGAGGAATTTTCTTCTTCCATATAATTGGTATCTATATCAATAATTTCTCTTACCATAATTTCGTCTTTTTGAAGTTTTTCATTCCAATCTGAAAATTGCTGAGCAGTAATAGGGCTTTGGGAAAGGGCATTTAACATTACATCTTTTCCAGCTTCAATTCTTTTTGCAATTGCAATCTCTCCCTCTCTTGAAAGTAGTTCTACTCCCCCCATCTCTCTTAAATACATACGAATTGGGTCATCACTTTTTTCTAAACTTTTTGGCTCTTCCTTATTTTGGCTATCTCTTTTTTTTATAGCTTTAAAATCTGATTTTTTTTCTACTAATGATATTTTTTCATCTAATATATGTATAAAAGCTTGCGATAAATTTTCACCTGATAGATTTCTTTTTCCTAACGATTTACTTAGTTCCTCATGAGTAATGAAACCTCTATGGACACCCCTGCCCATTAGTCTAGCAAATGATTTTGTAATAATTCTTTCCACAGTTTAAAAAATTTGGAATTCCTTATATAATGACAATTTTAAAAAAATCTACGATTTTTTGTGTTTATTTAATTAATATTTTGCTCTTTTTTAAGCCTTCTAATTTCATCAAAAGTATTTTGGTTAAAATCTTGAGCAAATTTTGATTCTAGCTCTTGGATTCTCAATTCTAAACTATATGTCTTAAGATCTTTTTTAATATCTTCAAATATTTCAGATATTTTTGAATGGTCATCATCATTTTTTTTAATAATATGTTTTACGGTTGCAAACTTATTGATATTTTCTAAAAAATTTTTGTCTATATCTATATCATTATAGTCTCCATTTTTTAACGACTGTTCAACTAATTGAAAAATAATTTTATTTTCATTTGAAAAAAAAAACAAATCTTCAAATAAATCTAACCGATGATAGAAGAAATTTAAATTATTTAAAATTATATATAGTAAAGAAAGTTCTTTAATTTGTATTGAAGAAAATTTTTGTGTTTCCTTGAATATATTTTTTGTAATTTCAAGAGATCTGGTTTTTTTGAACTTAAAATTATTTTTCGAAAAGTTAGTTTTTAAAGGTAAAAAATTTGAAAGCTGATCTAAAAAAAATCCTAAAACATATTTTTTAACAACTGTATCATTTATAGAATTAGCCAAAGTTGTCAATTTTTTTTCAATCATAGCAAGCTCTGTGGGCGATTTTTTTGAGTTATTCAAATAGTGGTTAAAAATAAATTTATGTATTTGTATTTTGTTATCAACAGAATATTTTAAAAATTGCTCTTTGCCCTTACTTTCCACAAAACTATCAGGATCTTCACCATCTGGTAAAAATAAGAAAGATATTTGTTTTTCAGGTTGCAAGAACTTTAAAGAATTTTCAGCTGCTCTTAACGCTGCTTTGTAGCCACTTTCATCTCCATCAAAACAAATAATAATTTCTGAAAAGAATTGTCCCAATGAAAAAATTTGTTTATTTGTAAGTGCAGTGCCAAGGTTTGCAACACAATTAAATATTTGATTGTTATATAATTTTATAACATCCATATATCCTTCAACTAAGTATACCTCATCATATTTGTTTGAAATTTTTCTCGCTTTATTCAAATTATAAAGATTATTTCCCTTTTTGAAAAAGTTAGTTTCCGGAGAATTAATGTATTTTGCAATTTTTTTATTTTCCCCAATTATCCTTCCACCAACGGCAATTGGTTTTCCAGTTAAAGAATAAATTGGAAAAATTAATCTTCCTCTAAACCTATCAACGTACTCATTTTTTCTTTCATCTAAGTAAAACAAACCAGAGTTCTTCAAACTTTGTACCTCAAATTGATTTTTCAAATCTAGAAATGACTTTGAGTCAAATGGAACATAGCCCAAATTAAATTCTTCAATGGTTTTATTATCTAAATTTCTTTTTTTTAAGTAATCTAAAACTTTTTTATTTGATGTGTTTAATGACGTAATATTTTTTCTGTTTCTATCTATATAAACAGAATGAATTTCTGTATATGTATTCCATTCTTTTTCTCTTTGTTCATCTTGTTTAGTAAATCTATAAGGTTGCAATCCAGCCTGATTTGCTAAACTTCTAACAGCTTCTCCAAAATTTAAATTTTGAGTTTTCATTAAAAAATCAAATATGTTTCCATGTTCTCCTGTGCTAAAGCAATGATAGAAACCTTTTTCATCATTAATTGTGAATGAGGGTGTTTTTTCATTCTTAAAAGGTGACAGACCGACAAATTCCTTGCCTCTTTTTTTAATTGCTAAAAATTTAGATACTACTGTAGATACTTTTAACCTTGATTTTATCTCTTCTAAATATTCCTTTGGGTATTTCATATTAAATAAATCATTTATTTAAAATCTCTTTTAAAACTTTGCCCGCTAAAGAAAAATCTAATGTATCAGAATATTTTTTTTTTAACTCTCCCATAACCTTTCCCATATCTTTTATTGATGATGCTTTTGTAGATCCTATTATTTCACTACAGATTTTCTTTGTTTCTTCTTCGCTCATCTGTTTTGGTAAGTAGCTTGATAAAATTTCTTGCTCTTGTTTTTCAATTTGAAGCAAATCATCTCTATTATTTTTCTTATAAACTTCAATTGATTCGGCTCTTTGTTTAATCATTTTCTTCAACATTTTTTTTATATCATCATCATCAGTCTCTTTTTTTTGAGGTCCTGATCTATTGATAATATCTAATTCTTTAATGCCAGATAATATTAACCTGTAAGTTGATATTTTTATTTTATCTTTTAATTTAAGTGAATTTTTGTAGTCTAAATCAATCTTGTCTCTAATTGCCATGATCACAAACTTACTTTTAAAGAGAAATTTCTTCAAAAGAAAAAATAATTTTTTTTAGTATTTTCCATTAGATATGTTGCGGAAAAAAGGGTTTTATTGTATTAACCTTTAACTCATGAGTTGTAATTGACATCAAAACAGAAAAACAAAACTTCAAATTTTTCTAATTTACGCCCGGCCATTTTAGTTCTTGAAAATAAATCAATATTTAAAGGTATCGGATTAGGTTATCAAGGAGAGGCAACTGGAGAAGTTTGTTTTAATACTTCGCTAACAGGTTACCAAGAAATTATATCTGATCCATCTTATGCTGGACAAATAATTAATTTTACTTTTCCTCACATTGGGAATGTTGGGACTAACAAGGAGGATATTGAGTCTGACAAAATTTGGACTAGAGGTGTGATATTTAATTCTGAAATAACAAGTCCTTCAAATTATAGATCTCTTCAAAATTTAGATAACTGGCTGAAAAAAAATAAAATAGTTGGAATAACTGGTTTGGATACTAGAAGCTTAACAAATTTTATTAGGGATAGGGGAGCGCCTAAAGGTACGATAGCAAACTTTAAAGATAGAAATTTTAACATAAGTAAGTTAATAAAAAAATCGATAAATTGGCCTGGGTTAAAAGGTATGGATCTTGCTAAAGAAGTCACAACACCAAAAACTTATACATGGAAAGGATTAAAAACCTGGAAAAAAATTAAAGGATTTGAAAAAAATAAAAAAAGAAAATTCAAGATTGTTGCAATAGATTTTGGAATAAAGAAAAATATACTTAGATATTTTTCTAATTATGATTGTGAAGTTAAAGTAGTCTCATGTAAAAAAAAATCAGATGAAATTTTTAAATTAAAACCCCACGGTGTTTTTTTATCAAATGGTCCAGGGGATCCAGCTGCAACTGGAAAATATGCAATTAACGTTGTAAAAAATCTAATACAGGGCGGTTTGCCTTTATTTGGTATTTGTTTGGGTCATCAAATATTAGCCCTTGCTTTAAACGCAAAAACAAGAAAAATGAAATTAGGGCACAGAGGTGCTAATCATCCTGTAAAAAATTTAATAACTAATAAAGTTGAAATAACAAGCCAAAACCATGGATTTGAAGTAATCAAAGAAAGTTTAAAGAAAAATACTGAAATAACACACTTATCCTTATTTGATAATTCTATTGAAGGTATAAGATTAAAAAATAAACCAGTTTTTTCTGTTCAATACCATCCAGAGGCAAACCCGGGTCCCCAAGATAGCAAATATTTATTTAGTCATTTCATGAAAGATGTAAAAAAATATGCCAAAAAGAAAAGATATTAAAAAGATATTAGTTATTGGAGCTGGTCCAATAATTATTGGTCAAGCATGCGAGTTTGATTATTCTGGTACACAAGCTTGTAAAGCTCTCAAAGATGAGGGATATAAAGTCATATTAATTAATTCTAACCCTGCAACAATTATGACTGATCCTGGCGTTGCTGACAAAACATATATTGAGCCTATATCTCTAGTAGTACTTGAGGAAGTTATAAAAAAAGAAAAACCTGATGCAATTTTGCCAACAATGGGTGGGCAGACGGCATTAAATCTTTCAATAAGTGCTGAAAAATTTGGTTTGTTAAAAAAATATAAAATTGAACTTATAGGTGCAAATTCAAAAGCAATTGCTAATGCAGAAGATAGAAAGAAATTTAGAAAAAATATGACTGACATTGGTTTAGATTTACCCAAGTCTGAAATATTAAATACCTTATCAAATTCAAAAAAATGTCTAAAAAAAATCGGTTTACCGGCAATAATTAGACCTTCATTTACTTTGGGTGGTTTAGGTGGTGGAATTGCAAGAACAAAAAAAGATTTTTTTAAAATAGTTAAAGAAGGCATAAGAGAGTCGCCACAAAATCAAGTTTTGGTGGAAGAATGTCTTGATGGGTGGAAAGAGTTCGAGATGGAGGTGGTTAGAGATAAAAATGACAATTGTATAATTATTTGTTCAATTGAAAATGTTGATCCTATGGGAACCCACACGGGTGACTCGGTAACAATAGCCCCAGCATTAACACTAACTGATAAAGAATACCAGGTAATGAGAAATGCATCTATTGCATGTCTAAGAAAAATTGGTGTTGAAACTGGCGGCTCTAATGTTCAATTTGCAATTAATCCTAAAAATGGAAGGATGGTAATAATTGAGATGAATCCAAGGGTTTCAAGGTCATCGGCTTTAGCATCTAAAGCTACAGGTTTTCCAATTGCTAAAATAGCTGCAAAGTTAGCTGTAGGTTACACATTAGACGAACTGCAAAATGAAATTACAAAAGTAACACCTGCATCTTTTGAACCAACTATAGACTATGTGGTTACAAAAATTCCTAGATTTACCTTTGAAAAATTTTCAGACACAGATGCAATTTTAGGAACTTCTATGAGATCTGTAGGTGAAGCAATGGCATTTGGAAGAAATTTTAAAGAATCTTTACAAAAAGCCCTGGTATCTCTTGAGATTGGATTAACAGGATTAGATGATATATTTAACTATAATAAAAAGGAGATTTTAAAAAAATTAAAAATTAATATTCCTAACAAATTACTTCTTATTGCTGAAGCTTTTAGAAAAAAAATTTCAATAAATACTATCTATAAGTTGTCTAAAGTTGATCCTTGGTTTTTAAATCAAATTAAAGAATTAGTTGAGGAAGAAAATAAATTAGCATTAAAAGGTTTACCAAAGAAATTTGGGGAATTTAATAGAATAAAATCTATAGGATTTTCTGATATAAAAATTTCTAAAATAACTGGAATAAATGAAAAAATAGTAAAATTAAAAAGAAAAGCTCTAAAAGTTTTGCCAGTGTTTAAAAAAGTTGATACTTGTGCAGCAGAATTTAAGTCTTTTACTCCTTATATGTATTCGACCTATCAAAGAAATTTTTCTTTTAAAATTGAATGCGAGTCCGAACCAACAAATAAAAAGAAAATTATAATTCTTGGAGGTGGGCCTAATAGAATTGGTCAAGGAATAGAATTTGATTATTGCTGTTGTCAAGCTAGCTTTTCTTTGAAAGAAGCTGGATATGAAACAATCATGATTAATTGTAATCCAGAAACAGTTTCTACAGATTACGACACGAGTGATAGATTGTATTTTGAACCTTTGATTGAAGAATATGTTGAAAATATAATTTTAAAAGAAAAATCAAATGGTAATCTCTTAGGTATAATTGCGCAATTTGGTGGCCAAACTCCTATTAAACTAGCAAAATTTTTACATGATAATAAATTGCCAATTCTAGGAACTCAATATACTTCAATTGATTTGGCAGAAGATAGAGACAGATTTAGAGAACTACTAATTAAATTAAAACTTAAACAAGCAGAAAGTGGAATTGCATACAAATTTGATCAAGCGATTAAAATTTCAGAAAAAATTGGCTTACCTGTTGTTGTTAGACCATCTTATGTTTTGGGAGGAAGGGCGATGGAGATAATATATGATAAAAGCCAATTAAAACAATTTATTAATGAAGCTTTTAAAGCATCAGAAAAAAATCCGATTTTAATTGATAAATTTATTGATAATGCAATGGAAGTAGATGTTGATGCTATTTCCGATGGAAAAGATGTTTACGTTGCTGGAATAATGCAACATATTGAAGAGGCAGGTATACACTCAGGTGACTCAGCTTGTTGCTTACCGCCAGTATCTATAAAAGTAAATATTTTAAAAGAATTAAAAGTTCAAACAAGAAAGCTTGCGTTAGCTCTAAAAGTTAAGGGATTTTTGAACATTCAATTTGCAATTAAAAAAGATGAAATTTACGTAATTGAAGTTAATCCAAGAGCTAGTAGGACCGTACCATTTGTTTCTAAAGCAAATGGGATATCGCTTGCAAAAATTGCATCGAGAATAATGTCAGGTGAAAAATTAAATAAGTATAAATTGAAATATAAAACTAATAAAAAATTTGCTGTAAAAGAAGCAGTTTTTCCCTTTAATAAATTCCCAGATAGCGATGTATTGTTAGGACCAGAAATGAAATCAACTGGAGAAGTTATGGGTTTTGATGAAGACTTTGGAATGGCAGTTGCAAAAAGTCAAATAGCTGCCTCAAATCCTTTGCCGATAAAAGGAATGGCTTTCTTGTCGGTCAAAGACACTCATAAGCAGGAAATTGTTGGTATAGCTCAAAGGTTGATTAAACTTGGTTTCACTCTTTCAGCTACAAAAGGAACTTCAGATATTATCAAACAGAATGGTATGAAATGTAGAAAAATTAACAAAGTAAGTAGTGGAAGACCCCATATAGTTGACATTTTAAACTCAAAAAAAATATCTTTAGTAATAAATACTGGGGGTGGAAACTCTGAACATAGAATTAGCGATGCGAGAGCTTTAAGAAGAGGGGCATTGGCAAATAAAATTCCATATTGTACAAATATGTCTACTGCTTATTCTTTTCTTGAGGCGATAAAATCTTTAAAAACTGCAAGACTAAAAGTCCAATCTTTACAGGATAGCTGAACCTTTAATTAACTTTCCAATCTGTTTTAAAAGTAACATAATTAACCTGAAGACATCTTCTTTCTTTTACAATCTCTTTTTTTTCCATCCCATGCCATGTATTTGGACCACTAGAAAAAAAATATCCATAATTGTCTCTATATGGAACAGTTTTGGTTAGTTTTAGATCTTTGTTATAAAAGTCAGTACCAAGTCCTTCACTTTCATTTTCCTTATTAACGAATAACAAGCATGACATTAATTTTTCTTTTATGTCACAATGTGGTTTTAACCAGAAACCTTTCCTGTCACATATAACTTCTACTCTTACGTAAGAATTGGATAGATCCTTATTAATTAATTTAGATATCTTATTATGTGTTTCTTTGTTCTGAAGTTCTTCAATCAGGCTTTTTAATGCTGGAAAATTTTTTTCATTCTCTTTAGTTATAAAACATCTGAATTTTAAAGCTTTGCCCCCATCTGATATACCCTCTCTAAATTCACCTTGACCACCATCAATTGCTCTTGTTCCATCATAATTAATATTGTGTTCAATTGGATTATCTATCTCTGCTTTTATAATTTCCTTTATTTGATCATCAGTAAGAGGTTTGTTTAGCTCCCAATGATCAAAAGGTTCGCTGAATTTTGAGGAATTATTATTTAATGAGTTTAAAAATGACATTTTATAATTTTTTTTTTAGTTCATATGCTATTCTTTTAGTTTCATCAAGTTTTTCATACTCCCAAAACTCTAATTTGTCATCAAATTCTCTTATGACATTCATTCTTTCAAATAATTTTCTGAATTTTTGAAATCTAGTATCTTTTTTAGAAGGAGGTATCATTGCCACATATAAAGGTTTGCCAGTTAAAGCAGCTTCAGAAATCATCGAGCTAGAATCACAAGTAACAATTATGTAATCCGCAATTCCGAGAGATGATAAATATGCGTCTTTATCAACTTTATCAATAACTAGATGTTCTTCAGTAAAGAATTTTTTTGCAAGATAAATTATTCTAGACGGTGTTCTGTTTGAAGGTATTACTATTACCTGAAAATTATTATTTAGAACTTGTTTGCTAATTTTTGAGAAAATATTTAGTAAATTTTGGTTTGAATACGCATAATATTTAGTTGGACCACCCAAAATCAAAGTAATAATTTTTTTTTCTTTTGATATTTTTTCTAACAAATAATTTTTTTTCTCACTAATTTCCTCAGAAGTTAAATAATGAATTGCCCCTTTTGAGCTTATAACATTATCAGCTTTAAGATCATCATGTTCTGGGGAAATAATGTAATTGAAATTTTTAAAATTGACTTTTGGATCTTGGACATGGATGTTTTTTATTTTTTTGCTATTGATTTTTTTTAGAAATATTGATGGGATGACACTTTTTCTCCCACATGAAATAATTATATCAAAGTCTCTTTTAATATTATTTTTAAAAACAAACTTTTTAACAGGTGTAAATTTTGGTGGAATTAATTTCCAAAAACTATTTAATTCAACTTTTTCGTGAAAATAATCTAGATCAAGAGCCTTTGCTAAACCTTCTACTTGACTAATCATGCCATGTAATCCCTCTGTCAATAATAACCCTTTTAATTTACTCATTAATTACTATATAGCTTCCATATGACTCAAAATCCAACTAAACACACAAAAGTGTTAATAATTGGATCAGGACCAGCTGGATACACTGCTGCCGTTTATGCAGCAAGAGCTCTTCTGAAACCGATAATGGTTACGGGTATGGAGCCAGGGGGACAATTAACGACCACTACTGATGTTGAAAATTATCCAGGTTTTGCTGAAGTCATCCAAGGTCCCTGGTTAATGGAGCAAATGAGAGATCAAGCAAAAGCAGTCGGAACAGAAATGATTGAAGATCATATTTCCTCTGTAAACTTAAAATCTAAACCTTTTGAGGCAATCGGGGATGGTGGTCAAAAATACACCGCTGACTCAATAATTATTTCAACAGGCGCTCAAGCAAGATGGTTAAATTTAGACTCAGAGCAAAAATTTAGAGGCTTTGGTGTATCAGCATGTGCAACATGTGATGGGTTTTTTTTTAAAGATAAAACTGTTGCAGTAGTTGGTGGAGGTAATGCTGCTGTAGAAGAAGCAATGTTTTTAACAAAATTTGCATCAAAAGTTAAACTTATTCACAGAAGAAACGAGTTAAGAGCAGAAAAAATGTTGCAAAAAGAACTAATGGAAAACAAAAAAATTGAGATTATTTGGGATAGTGTCGTTGAAGAAGTTATTGGTGATGATGATCCTAAAAACGTTAAAGGCTTAAAAATTAAAAATGTTATAACAAATAAAGTTAGTGACTTAAAATTGGATGGTTTGTTTATAGCTATAGGTCACGATCCTGCAACTCAATTATTTAAAGATCAATTAAAAATGGATAAAGAAGGGTATTTGGTAACTAAATCAGATTCAACAGAAACAAATATTCCAGGTGTATTTGCTGCTGGAGATGTGAAAGACAAAATTTTTAGACAAGCAGTTACAGCAGCCGGTATGGGATGTATGGCTGCACTAGAGGCTGAAAAATATTTATCACATTGATAAATGAAAAATAATCTACATGTATTTTTAGGAGCAACAGTTGCTGATGCTGCGGCTAGACCATTGCATTGGGTTTATAACCAAAAAAAATTGAATAATTATATTAAAAGAAAAAGAGATTTTTCATTTTTAAAAAATAATAAAAGTCCCTTTTACAACATCAAAACAGGTAAAGTTTCTGGTTATAACGAAGTAGGCCAAGCAATGTTTAAAACATTGCTCGAAGGTCATGAAAATTTAGAGGAAAGATTTAAAAAGAAAATCTTAAAGGTGTTTGGGCCTGGTAGTGATTATTGGAAAAATTTAAAGTTACGCTCAAAATACAGAAAAGTAAAAGATTGGCGTGGTATTATTAGAGGTCCTTGGATACACCAGAATATAATAGAGACAATAGACAACATTAATAAAAACAAAAAAATTACTGGCGGAATTAAAGTCAATGAATCTGATGGTTATTGTGCAACACTTCCTTACTTTTTATATTTTAATAATTTAAAATCTTTAAAAAAAATTATTTCAATAATCACGAGATCTAAACTAAGTATTAAATACAGTTTGGCTAAATTTTATTTATTAGATCTAGCTTTAAAAGGTACAAAAGATCCTATAAGAGAATTTACCAAAATTTATAGAAAAAATAATCATTTTAAAAAAATTGTCGAAGATATTAA
The DNA here is from genome assembly GCA_902528175.1 of uncultured Pelagibacteraceae bacterium. GTDB lineage: Bacteria > Pseudomonadota > Alphaproteobacteria > Pelagibacterales > Pelagibacteraceae > Pelagibacter. The sequence goes on from CABZRN010000001.1 coordinate 82,108, forward strand.
TCTTCTAAAAAAATTAAAAAAAGAACCCCATAGTAAAATAGTTAAGAAATTTGGTATGGCCTGCAGTTATCCTGGAACATTTAATAGCTCTATCCATGCAATTTTAAGTTCAAAGAACTATAAATCAGCTATATTAAAAACAATCAAGGCAGGTGGATGTAATTGTTCTAGATCTAATTTTATCGGTGCTTACTTTTCTGCGTTGAAAGGTGTGGGCACGATCCCAAAGGCATGGATAAAAAAAACTATACCTGCAAAAAAAATCTTAGGCCAAAATTAAAATTTTCTTAAATTTTATTTCAAGCTTTCACAAAAATCAGAGATTTTTTTCAGTGCTTTTTTCAAATTTTCCATAGATGTAGCATATGAAATTCTAAAATAACCTTCTAATCCAAATGCAGACCCTTGCACAACAGCAACGCCATTATTTTCTAAAAGTGACTGTACAAAATCAGTATCATTTTCAATTTTTTTTCCGTTTATATCTTTTTTACCAATTAAGTTTTTGCAGCTTGGGAAGACATAAAAAGCACCATCTGGTTTTAAACATTTAATTCCATTAATAGAATTAAGTGTATTTACAACAAAATCTCTTCTTTCTTCAAATGCTTTTGCTCTTATAGATATAAAATCTTGATTACCATTAAGTGCCTCTACAGCAGCTGCTTGGCTTATTGATGAAGGATTCGTAGTTGATTGTGATTGTATTTTCGATATTGCTTTAATAATTTCTTTTGGACCGGCAGCGTAACCTATCCTCCATCCAGTCATTGCGTATGACTTGCTTACTCCATTCATTGTAACAACTCTATTTTTCAATTCCGGAATTTGAGCAATAGTAAAAAATTTAAAACCACCATAAGTAATGTGCTCATAAATATCATCACTCAAAATATTTACATGTGGATTTCTTTTTAAAACTTGTGATAAATTTTTTATTTCTTGTTCAGAATAAGTTGACCCAGTTGGATTAGAAGGAGAGTTGATAATTAACCATTTTGTATTATTAGTAATTTTGCTTTCTAAGTCTTTTGCAGTAATTTTAAAGTCCTGTTCTTCTGAGCACTCGACCGCAACGGGTGTTGCTCCTGCTAATAATACTATATCGGGATACGATACCCAGTATGGAGCTGGTATTAAAACCTCATCACCTTTGTTCAATGTTGCCATCATTAGATTATAAATTACATGTTTACCCCCTGCCCCAACTGTAATTTGATCGGTTGTGTAATCAAGATTGTTTTCTCTTTTAAATTTATTAACTATTGCTTCTTTCAAAATCTGGGTACCATCAACTGTAGTATATTTGGTGTCTCCATCTTTTATAGCTTTAATTGCAGCTTCCTTTATATTGTTAGGGGTATCAAAATCAGGTTCGCCAGCTCCTAATCCTATTACATCTTTACCAGATGCTTTTAATTCTCTAGCTTTTTGGGTTACAGCTATTGTAGGAGAAGGTTTAATTCTTTTTAAACTATCTGATATTATGCTCATTGAAATATATTTTTATTTTAATACTTTGTTTAATATATGCAAAATACTTATCAAGATTTAATTTCAGATATTCAGAGCAAAAATCCTAAAATTGCGGGTAAACTTGAGGGCGGTAAAAAATTCAAAATTAAATCTGATTTTAAGCCTGCTGGAGATCAGCCTCAGGCTATTAAAAAATTAGTGAAAAGTGCAAAAAAGGGGGAGTTTAATCAAGTCTTATTAGGAGTAACTGGGTCAGGGAAAACATTTACAATGGCCAAAGTTATAGAGGAGACAAACAGGCCAGCATTAATTCTAGCTCCTAACAAAACTTTAGCGGCCCAGCTTTATGGGGAAATGAAAACTTTTTTTCCAAATAATGCAGTAGAATATTTTGTATCTTATTATGACTATTACACTCCTGAAGCATATGTTCCAAGATCTGATACATATATAGAAAAAGAAGCTTCCATCAATGAGCAAATAGATAGAATGAGACACTCCGCAACAAGATCTCTATTAGAAAGAGATGATGTTCTTATAGTTGCCAGTGTGTCATGTATTTATGGATTAGGGTCTGTAGAGGCTTATAGTAAAATGACACTAACCTTACAAAAAAATTATGATTATAACAGAGATCAAATAATAAAATCTTTAGTAGCCTTGCAATATAAAAGAAATGATCAAAATTTTTATAGAGGAACTTTCAGAGCTAGAGGAGAATATCTTGAAATTTTTCCTTCTCACCTTGAAGATAGAGCATGGAGACTTAGTTTATTTAGAGATAAATTAGAAAAAATTGAAGAATTTGATCCTTTGACGGGAGATCAGGTTAGAGAACTTAGTTTAGTTAAAGTTTATGCGAATAGCCACTACATAACTCCTAAACCAACTGTAGAACAGGCGGTAATTAATATCAGAAAAGAATTAGAGATAACTCTAAAAAAACATAAATCTGAGAATAAGTTACTTGAGGCTCAGAGATTAGAGGAGAGAACAAAATTTGATTTAGAAATGATCGAAGCAACTGGATCATGCGCGGGAATTGAAAATTACTCAAGATTTTTATCCGGCAGGAAACCTGGTGAACCTCCGCCAACTCTATTTGAATACTTTCCTGATAATACTCTAATATTTGTAGATGAGTGTCATGTAACTGTGCCTCAGCTTAACGGGATGTATAAAGGGGATAGATCAAGAAAAAGTACACTCGCTGAATATGGTTTTAGACTTCCATCTTGTATGGATAATAGACCATTAAAATTTGAAGAGTGGGACCTAATGAGAACTCAAACGATTTTTGTTTCTGCAACCCCTGGTCCTTGGGAGTTGGATCAAACTAAGGGAAAGTTTATTGATCAAGTTATTAGGCCTACGGGTTTAATTGATCCTCCTGTGGAAATACGATCTGCAAAAACTCAAGTTGATGACTTAATGCATGAATGCAAAAAGGTAATTGAAAACAATCATAGAGTCTTGGTAACGACTTTAACGAAAAAAATGGCAGAAGATTTAACAGAATATCTTCATGAAAATGGGGTAAAAGTTAGATACTTACATTCTGATATAGACACTTTAGAAAGAATAGAAATTATGCGAGATTTAAGGATGGGAGTTTTCGATGTTTTAGTTGGTATTAATCTTTTAAGGGAAGGATTAGATATACCAGAATGTGCACTTGTTGGTATTTTAGATGCAGATAAAGAGGGGTTCCTTAGATCTGAAACATCTTTGATTCAAACAATTGGTCGAGCAGCTAGGAATGTGGATGGTAAAGTTATTTTGTATGCTGACAAAGAAACTAAAAGTATAAAAAAAGCTATACAAGAAACTGATAGAAGAAGGTCTATTCAGCTAACTTATAATAAGAAGCATAATATTGATGCAAAAACAGTTAAAAAAGAAATTAGTGATATTTTGGAAAGCGTGTATGAGAAAGATTATGTGAAGATAAGTGAAGGTGCAAATGTCGGTGGAAATCTTAAAAAACATCTTAAGGCTTTAGACAGAAAAATGAAAGAATCAGCCTCAAACCTTGAATTTGAGGAAGCTGCTAAAATTAGGGATGAAATTCGCAAACTTCAAAGTACAGAACTTGAAATCACTTTAAATCCAAAGGTTAGACAATATGATATTAAAAATAAAATTTATCCTAAGGGAAGATCTACTTTAGGAATGCCAGGCACAAGAGTAACAAAAAAAAGAGATAAAAGATGGAAGCACGGAAAATAATTATTACAGGTGGTGCTACCAGGATCGGTGCAGCAATTGCAGAACGATTATCTGGTTTTAAAGTCCAGATTTTAATTCAATATAACAAATCAAAATCTAAAGCTGAAAATTTAAGAAATAATTTAGAGCAAAAAGGCTCAAAGATTTATTTAATAAAAGCAGACCTGGGAAAAGAAAAAGATGTTTTAAAAATAGTCAAATTTGCAAAAAAAAATATGGGTTATCTTGATTGTCTTATTAATAATGCCTCTTTATTCGAAAATGATAAAATTGAAAATTTTAACTCGAAAAGTTGGAATAATCATCTAAATGCAAACTTAAAAGCACCAGCTATTTTATCCAAAGAATTTTCAAAATGTGTAGTTAAAGGTAACAACAATATTATCAACATTATTGATCAAAGAGTTTTTAAACTTACTCCATATTTTTTTTCTTATACCTTAAGCAAAGCTGGTCTTTATACTATGACTAAAACAAGTGCGATGAGTTTTGCGCCAAGGATAAGAGTTAATGGTATTGCGCCGGGGCCTACAATTAAAAATAAAAGGCAATCAGTTGCCCACTTTAAAAAACAGTATCTAGCTACACCACTTAGAAGACAGGTAAATGTAAATGATATTTGTAATGCAGTTGACTTTTTTATTAAAAATAGATCTATTACTGGTCAAGTTTTAGCGCTAGATAGTGGGCAGAGTTTGAATTGGCAAACTCCTGATATATTAGGTGGTAAAGAATGAAGAAAAATAATATTGAAATTTTCAGAATAGGTAAAACAAAAAACCTATTTAATTACGAAAAAAAAGTTTTAATCAAAGAGCTAATTTTAAATCTAAAACTTGGTTATTATGATTTTGAGAAAGAAAAGCCTCAAAAAGTAAAGTTTTCACTAGAAATTGATTACAAAGATAAAAAACCATCAAATGATAAAGATTTAAAATCTATAGTAAATTATTCAAAGGTAGTTCGACTTATAAAGAAACTGGTAAAAAATAAACATTATAATTTTCTAGAAACTTTAGCTGAAGATGTATTTAATGAGCTTTTTAAAGATAAAAGAATTGAGAAAATAAATCTTAAAATAGAAAAACTTGAAATAATGAAGGACTGTTCGTCGGTTGGCATTCAAATTTCTAAAAAGAGAAGTTATGACAGATTCTGATACAGGAAAAGATATCATAAAAAAAGAAATACCGTTAATTGCTAAATTGCCTGGTGTTTACAAAATGCTGAACGAGAAAAATGAGGTTTTGTATGTTGGTAAAGCAAAAAATTTACCTAATAGATTGAAAAGTTATGTATCAGAGAAAAATCATATTATTAGAACTGAGAGAATGTTGTCTCAAACTAGAAAACTTGAAGTAACAACAACTTCAAACGAAAGTGAAGCCTTACTGTTAGAGGCCAATTTAATTAAAAAGTATAAGCCAAGATTTAATATATTGTTGAGAGATGATAAATCGTTTCCTTTTATTTTTATTAGTAATAAAGAAAAGTGGCCACAAATAAAAAAACATAGAGGGAAAAAGGACAAAGAAGGTTTTTTCTTTGGTCCGTTTGCATCTGCAGGTTCTGCGAATTGGACCATAAAAATGATACAAAAAATCTTTCAGTTAAGAATTTGTGATGACACTGTATTTAAAAATAGGGAAAGACCATGCATATTGTATCAAATTAAAAGATGTTCTGGTCCTTGTGTAAATTTTATACACGAGAATGACTATAAAAAATCTGTAGGTGATGCTATTGACTTTGTCTCTGGAAAATCAAGAAAAATTCAAAAAAGTTTATCGGCACAAATGGAAACTGCTAGCGATGAACTAGATTTTGAAAAAGCTGCAATACTTAGGGATAGAATTAAATCGCTCAATATTATTCAGTCATCTCAGAGAATTAATGAAGCGAACTTAGTAGAGGCTGATGTTATTGCTGGTTATAAAGAGTCTGGTAAAACTTGTATCCAAGTTTTTTTTTATAGATCTAAACAAAATTGGGGTAATCAAGCTTTTTTTCCCAAACATGATCCAGATGAAAATTTAAGTAATATAATTAATTCTTTCGTTACACAATTTTATGAAAATAAAAGTGTACCTATAAATATAATTTTAAGTGAGGATATAAAAGAAAAACTATTAATCGAAAAAACCTTAAGTAAAAAAGAAAATAAACAAGTTAGCATTTCAGTTGCTAAAAAAGGTTCAAAATTAAAAGTCATTAATCAAGCTCTCAAAAATGCAAAAGATAGTTTAAATAGAAAAATATATGAGAGCCAAAATAATAAAGACTTATTTGAGAACATTTCACAAAAATTTGATCTTGAGAGCAATATTAACTTAGTAGAAGTATATGATAATAGTCATATTCAAGGTACTGACAGCATAGGAGCGTTAATTACATTTGGTGAAGAAGGTTTTATTAAGAAAAGATATAGAAAATTTAATATTAAAGTTAAAAATAACGAGCAAGACGACTATGGTATGATGCGAGAGGTTATTAATCGAAGGTTCAAAAGAGCTATTCAAGAAAAAGATAATTATTTGACAATGCCAGACTTAATTTTAATTGATGGTGGAAAAGGCCAATACTCAGTAGTAAGAGAAACAATGAATGAATTGGGCCTCCACGAGATCCCGGTCATAGCAATTGCAAAAGGGAAACTTAGAAATAGCGGTAATGAAACTTTTTTTCATAATGGTAAAGAATTTAAATTTGAAAAAAACGACCCGACTTTATTTTTTTTACAAAGAATAAGAGATGAGGCGCATAGATTTGCAATAAGCGCTCATAGAGCAAAAAGGAAAAAGGGCTTAAAAAAATCACTTCTTGATCAAATTAGTGGGATCGGGTCTATTAGAAAGAGAGCTTTATTAAATCATTTTGGATCTGCTAGAGCTGTCGAGTCTGCAAGTTTAGATGAGATAAAATCAGTAGATGGAGTTGAAGAAAAGGTTGCAAAAAAAATATATAACTTTTTTCATGAATGAAATTTAAATTTCCAAATTATCTTACAATTGGTCGTATTATTATAGTCCCAATATTTGTATTAACATTTTATTTTCCCGGATTTTATGGAGATGTAATTCCATTTTTTTTATTTGTTCTTGCATCGTTTACCGACTTTTTGGACGGGCTTTTAGCAAGATTATATAAAGAGGAGTCTAAACTTGGTGAACTTTTAGATCCTATTGCTGACAAAATAATTGTGGCTACAGCTCTTATTTTATTAGTTATGGATGGAACAATAAAAAATTTTGAGGTTATAGCTGCGATTATTATTCTGATAAGAGAAATTTTGATATCTGGCCTTAGAGAATTTTTAGCTAAAGGTCAGGTAAATTTACCAGTATCAAATCTTGCTAAGTTGAAAACTTTTTTACAAATGTTTTCAATTTCTATTTTATTAACTGGTGAAACTGGTAACAAAATTTTGAATTTTCAAGACTATAATGCTCAAACAATTGGTATAATAATTTTGTGGCTTTCAGCTTTCTTAACTTTATTTACAGCTTATGATTACTTAAGAAAAGGGATTGATCATGCAATTTCTGAAGATAATAAATAACTAAGCAGCTTTCTTTTTTCTTACAATCAATTGATAGGAATCTGATAATTCGATAATTGTTTTACAAACTTTAAAATTATAATTTGCTATTTGTGAAACTGGAGTTACTTCTGCAGCAGTACCCGTAAGAAAACAACCAGCAAAATTTTTAAGTTCATCTGGAGTAATTTTTCTTTCAATAACTTTTATATTTTTTGATTTTGCAATATCAATGACTGTTCTTCTTGTAATACCATCAAGGAAAGAGTCAGGTGTTGGGGTATGAAGATTTCCATCTTTATCTTTAAAGAAGATATTTGCACCAGTCGCTTCTGCAACATTACCTTCATGATCTAACATCAGAGAGTCAGTGTATCCATCCCTTTCTGCTTCATGTTTTGACAAAGTGCATATCATGTATAATCCAGATGCTTTTGTATCCCAAGGTATTGTATCTGGTGCAGGTCTTTTCCATTTAGATATATTTAATTTTATTCCTTCAACTTTTAACTTTGGATCGAAATAAGATCCCCACTCCCAGGTTGCTATTGCTACATGAATTTTTGTTTGTTGAGCTGAAATAGCCATCATTTCACTACCTCGCCAGGCAATAGGTCTAACATACCCATTTTCAACTTTTTGAACTGAGATAATTTTTTTACTGGCTTTGTTTATTTGATCCTCGCTATAAGGAATTTCAAAACCCATTCTTTTTGCTGAGTGGAAAAATCTAGAAGTATGTTCCTCTAATTTAAATATTTCACCATCGTAAACCCTCTCACCCTCAAAAACGCAACTTGCATAATGTAATCCATGGCTTAAAACATGTAACTTAACATCTGACCAATTTACAAGTTCAGAATTGTACCAAATTTTACCGTCTCTTTTATCGTAAGGAATTATCATAAAAAGAAAATTTATAAAAAAATAACTTCCTAAATTTAATATGTCAATATAACTTACTTATTATGAAAGATCTTCTTTATTTAAAAGATGAACAATTAAAAGGATTTATTGAAAAAATTTTTGTCACTTATAGGGAATCATTTAGTGATCCCAAGAAAATACTTAAAAAGTATCAATTAGGTACTGCGCATCATAAATCTCTTCATTTAATATCCTTTTATGATGGAATTACAATTTCACAACTATTAAGGAAATTAAATGTAACTAAGCAGAGTTTAAATAGAGTTCTAAATGACTTGAAGAGGCTAGATTTTTTAGAATTTAAAAAAGACAGTAATGATACAAGAGTTAGACATATTTATTTAAGTTCTAAAGGAAATAAAATTTACAACGAAATATTTTTTTCCCAAAAAAAAAGAATTTATAAAGCTTTTTTAAACTCATCAGCAAAAGAGGTGCTGAATTTTGACCAGGTATTAAAAAGAATAATAAATGAAAAACTATAAAGCTCATATACTAGTTGTAGACGATGATGACGGTATAAGAAATTTAGTAAAAAAATTTTTAAATGAAAAAAGTTTTTTAGTAAACACAGCTAGTACAGCTGAAGAAGCCCAAAAAAAAATTGCAATCATAAAATTTGATTTGATAATTTTAGATATTATGATGCCTGGCAAAAGTGGTTTGGAATTTTTAAATGAAAATAAAACTTTTATTGATACACCTGTAATACTTTTGACTGCTAAAGGCGAACCAAATGAAAGGGTTGAGGGACTCGAATCTGGAGCAGATGATTATTTACTGAAACCATTTGAACCAAAGGAACTGCTATTAAGAATAAAAAATATTTTATCCAAAACACAAAAAAAGAACATTATAAGAGCTATAAATTTTGGAACCATCAAAATTGATTTAACAAAGTTGTTAATAATAAAAGAAAAAAAAGAACTTAAAATCAACACAACTGAAAAGAAAATTTTAGATAAAATGATAAATCAACCTGGTAAAGTTTTCAGTAGAATAGAAATAGGAAAACTTATTAATCTTGAAAAAGAAAGGTCAATTGACGTAATTATTACTAGACTAAGAAAAAAAATTGAAATAAATCCAAAAAATCCAAAATATTTACAAACTATAAGAGGTACAGGGTATGTTTTATGGATTGAATAAATTTATTAAAGGAATACTTCCAAAAAGATTATTTTACAGAGCTCTTTTAATTGTTGCAGCTCCAATCATAATTTTGCAAATCACTATATCAGTAGTATTTTTTGATAGTTTGTGGATAAAAACAAATAAGGGTATGACAAATGCATTAATAGGGGAAATTAAATTTTTTTTAGATGCTTATGACAATGAAGATTATAATAAAGAGAATTTAATAAAATTATTTGAAGAACATCACAACTTTACTGTAAAATTTGTTTCATTTGGTGACTTGCCAAAACAAGATATGGAGAGATGGTTCAGCCCTATGGATCGTACTTTAAGAAGAGAATTGAAATCCAGAAATTTAAGTTATTGGTTTAATACTACAAAATTCAAAGGATTAATTGAATTAAGAATAAAACATATTAATGGCTACTTTGAATTTTATATTCCTAAAGAAAGAGTTACTAGTACCTCAGCTAGATTATTTGCGTTATGGATCACATTCCCGGCATTTTTATTAATTACAATCGCCCTAATTTTCTTAAAAAACCAAACAAGACCAATTGTAAATTTGGCAAAAGCATCCGAAAAATTTGGAAGAGGTGAAGATGTTGGTGAATTCAGGCCTTCTGGTGCTCTTGAAATACGTCAAGCTGGATTTGAATTTGATAGGATGAGGAAAAGAATTTTACGACATTTAAATCAGAGATCTGAGATGCTGTCTGGAATAAGTCACGATTTAAGAACTCCACTAACAAGAATAAAGTTACAATTAGCTTTTATCAAAGACAACAATATTTCAAAAAAACTGTCTGAGGACTTAGAAGAAATGGAAAAAATGTTAAATGAATATTTACAGTTTGCTAGTTCAACCTCTTCTGAAAAAGATGAGTCGTTTAACATCTCAAAGACAATCACATCTTTAATAAAAAAATATGATAATGCCTTAATATCCTCAGATATTGAGGAAAATGTAAACTTTAATGGGCGAAGGAATTTATTACTAAGGTGTCTAAGCAACATAATAGACAATGGTCTTAAGTATGGAAAAACAGTTACAATTTCCTTAAAAAAGTTAAATAAGATTATTGTTATAATAATAGACGATGACGGGTCAGGTATTCCAAAATCAGAATATTCAAATGTTTTCAAACCTTTTTATAAAATAAATAAAGGAAGAGGCGACTCAAAATCAAGCGTAGGTCTTGGCCTTTCAATTGCATCTGACGTGGTTAGATCTCATGGTGGAAAAATTGATTTAAGTAAATCAAAATTGGGCGGTTTGAGTGTTAAGGTTTCTTTGCCTTTCTAGTTCGTTTATTTTTTTTCAATTTGTTAATCTCATTTTCTAATTTTTCAATTCTTTTTTTAAGAATATCTGTTTCTTCTTTAGTAGATATTTTCATTTTTAAAATGATTTCATCTCTCTGAGATTTAATTATGTTAATCACTTCATTACTTAAATCTTTGTAGGATATTAATCCTTGGGCAAGTAGACTTGTTAATTTTTCTAATAAAACTTTAGATTTTGACATACTTTTGCTTTTAAAAATAATATATTCTAATTTTTATAATATGCTTATTAATAATTTGAATCCAGTAGCTTTTGAAATATTTTTTATCAAAATTCACTGGTACTCTCTTGCGTATATTTTTGGAATAATTTGTGGATGGATTTACGTTAAGAAAATATTAATTAAAAACAATATTCATAAGATTTACATCGATGATTTAATAACTTATCTAATTATAGGTATAATTGTAGGAGGGAGACTAGGCTATGTCTTGATTTATAATTTAGATTTTTACCTAAAAAATCCTTCAGAAATAATTATGATATGGCAAGGAGGGATGTCTTTTCATGGGGGTTTAATAGGAATTATAATAGCCAATGTTATTTTTTGTAAAAAAAATAATTTAGAAAAGTATATTTTTTTTGATTTCATAGCTGTTGCGGCACCTATTGGAATTTTTTTTGGTAGAATTGCAAATTTTATAAATAGCGAGCTTGTTGGAAAACCAACCGATTTAATTTGGGGTGTTATCTTTCCGCTAATCGATAATATTCCAAGACATCCGTCACAATTGTATGAGGCTATTTTTGAAGGTATATTTTTATTCATTATAATGAATAAAATCTACTTTAGTAAAAATTACAAAGATGGAGGCTGTTCTTTTGCTTTTTTAATTTTTTACGGAATATTTAGATTGTTTTCTGAAATTTTTAGAGAACCTGATGAACAAATTGGTTATATCTTTGGATCATTAAGTATGGGAATGTTATTAAGTATGCTTATGATATTTATAGGTATTTTGCTCTTACGTAGAAAATGAAAAAATCACTTGAAAAATTTAATATAAAAAAAAATCGAAAAATTAAAGTTGATGATTTTATAAATAGAGCATTATACAAACCAAAAATAGGGTACTATACGAATAAAATACCTTTTGGGAAAAAGGGTGATTTTGTTACATCTCCAACTATATCAAATTTATTTTCTGAGATTATAGCTATATGGATAATTTCGTCTTGGGAAACTTTAGGAAAACCTAAAATTTTTAACTTAGTTGAGCTTGGCCCAGGTGATGGAAGTTTATCGGAAGTATTAGTAAAAACTTTTAAAAATTTTCCAACCTTTAATAATTCTGTAAAATTTTTTTTATATGAAAAAAGTGAATTTTTAAGAAGAATTCAAAAAAAAAAATTAAAGGGAACTAATTTAAGGTGGATAAATGATTATAAAAACATAAAGGGTGGTCCAATTATTTTTTTTGGTAACGAATTTTTTGATGCAATACCAATAAAACAATTTTTTATTAAAGATAAAAAATTACTAGAAAAATGCTATATTTTTAATGGAAAATTTCTTGAGGAAACTCAGTGCAAGCCTAATTTGAGTGATCTAATTAACTTAAAATCTTTTAAAATTTTAAAAAAACTTAAATTTATTGAATACCCAAAACAAGGTCTTGAGGAATTAAGTAAAATTGTAAAAAAAATAAAATCTTTGTCTGGAGGAGTATTATTAATTGATTACGGTTATATGGGAGCATTTAATGAAAGCACTATACAAATTGTGATGAAAAACAGAAAAATTCACAAAAATAAGCTATTAAAGTGTATTGGTAATGCAGATATCACCTCATTGGTAAATTTTAGCTTATTAAATGAATTTTTTTCAAAAGAAAAATTAAATGTTAAAAAGGTAGTGACACAGAAATTTTTTTTAGAAAGAATGGGGATTATTGAAAGAGCTAAGATTCTGGAAAAAAAAATGAATGAGAAACAGAAAAAACATATGATAACAACGCTTTCAAGACTTTTAAATAAAAATTCAATGGGAGAGTTATTCAAAGTTATTTTTGCGTATAAAAACAATAATAAAAAATTTTTTGGGTTTGAATGATTTTATCAAAAAAATTATTAAAGCATAAAAGTATTAGACACTGCTTTCTAGGCATAGAAGGTGGAAAATCTAAAGGAATATATAAAAGCTTAAACTGTGGAAGAGGTTCATCTGATACAAAAGTAAACGTAACAAAAAATCTTAAAATAGCTTGTCAAAAAATTGGTTCAACACACAAAAAATTAATATTGTTACATCAAGTCCATAGTAATAAGTTTTACTATGTAAATAAAAGAAAATATAAAGCAAAGCTAGTTGGAGACGCTTTAATAACAAATAAAAAAAATATTGTATTAGGGATAATGACTGCTGACTGTGCGCCTATAATTATTTATGACCCAAAACTCAAAATAATTTCAGCAATACATGCTGGGTGGAAAGGTGCCTATAAAGAAATCATTAAAAAAGTTGTTAATTTTTTGGTTAAAACAGGAAGTGATACCAAAGATTTAGTTGCTGCTATTGGGCCTTGTATAACTCAAAAAAATTATGAAATTAAATCTGATTTTAAGCTTAAATTTTTGAAACAAAATACTACGAATAGAATTTTTTTCAAAAAAATAAAAAAAAAAACATATTTTAGCCTAAATAAATATGTTTATTATCAATTAAAAAGTCTTGGTTTAAAAAAAATCGATTTAATTGATAAGGATACATATAATCGAAAAAATAATTTTTTTAGTGCAAGAAGAGCTATACACAACAATCAAAATGATTATGGTAGAAATATATCATTAATTATGATTAAATAACTTTTTTCAAAATAATGAAGCTTCTAACAGGAAATAGTAACAAAAAATTAAGTGAAAAAATTGCTAAATATTTAAAAGAAAGACTTGTCAATTCAAGCATTAGAAAATTTAAAGATGGGGAAATATACATAGAGATTAATGAAAATATTAGAGGTAATAATATTTTTATTATTCAATCAATCTCATCTCCAGCTAATGATAATCTGATGGAGATGTTATTATGTATCGATGCTTTAAAAAGATCATCTGCAAAAAATATCACTGCTGTAATTCCTTATTTTGGATATGCAAGGCAAGATAGAAAAGTTGTGCCGAGAACATCTATATCAGCAAAATTAGTTTCTAATTTAATTACTAAAGCTGGTGCTGATAGAGTTGTAACAATCGATTTACATGCAGGACAAATTCAGGGTTTTTTTGATATACCAGTAGATAATTTATTTGCTACTCCAATATTTGCAAGACACATAAAAAAAAGAATTAAAACAAAAAATATAATTTGCGTGTCACCAGACGTTGGTGGTGTAGCTAGAACAAGAGGATTAAGTAAGTTTCTTAATTCAGGTTTAGCGATTATAGATAAAAGAAGACCTTCTCCAGGAAAATCTGAAGTAATGAATGTTATAGGAAATGTTAAAGATAAGTGTTGTATTATGGTTGATGATATAATTGACTCAGGAGGTACAATTGTAAGCGCTGCTAAAGTTCTAAAAGAAAAAGGTGCAAAGGAGATACACGTTTACATAACTCATGGGGTATTAAGTGGTGATGCAGTTAATAAAATTAGAAAATCAACTATTAAAAATTTAGTGATTACAGACACAATAGACAACTATAACAAAATAAAAAACGCTAAAAATATTGAAATTTTGTCTGTATCAAATTTAATGGGTGAAGCAATAAGACGTATTTCTAACTCAACATCTGTATCTTTTCTATTCAAATAATTTTCTTGTTTTATTAGTCAACATGAGTTACAAAACTTTTTTTTTATGAGTACTTTAGAAGCAAATATTAGAAATAACAAAACATCCGGTGAACTAAAAATAATAAGACAACAAGGAAATGTTCCAGGTATTGTCTATGGTGGATCAGACAAAAACCAAAATGTATCTGTATCTATAAAAGTACTAAAAAATTTAATGGAGCAAGAAAACTTTCTTTCGAAAATTATAAAACTTAAGGTCGATGGAAAAGAAGAAAGCGTATTACCTAAAGATATATCTTTTGATGTGATCACAGATGAGCCAATACATATAGATTTCTTAAGAGTTGTAAAAGGTTCAAGCGTTATAATAGAAATACCAGTTAAATTTATCAATAATGAAAAATCCCCAGGATTAAAAAGAGGAGGTGTTCTTAATATTGTTAGAAGGAAAGTAGAATTAAAATGTCCATCTGAAAATATACCAAGTGAATTAATTGTTGATTTGGACGGGGTGGATATAGGACATAGTTTTAAGATATCATCAATAAAATTACCTGAAAATGTTATTCCAACTATTACGGGAAGAGATTTTGTAATTGCTACCGTAGCAGCACCAACGGTAATTAAGGAACCAGAAAAACCAGCTGAGGCCACAGAAGGTGAAGAAGGAGCAGAGGGTTCTACAGATGCACAAGAATCAGCCGCACCACCTAAAGATGGAGCAGACGAAAAAGGCGGAGCTGAGGTAGAAAAAAAAGATGCTGGTAAAAAAGATGAAAGTAAGAAACCTCAATCAGAAAAAAAATAATTGATAAAATTTAATTTACATGTTTTTATTTGTCGGACTCGGTAATCCCACGCCAAATTCAGAGAACAATAGACATAATATTGGTTTCAAAATAATTGATGCTATAAACTCAAAATTTAAGTTATCTAAACAAAAACCTAAATTTAAAGGTCTATTAACAACTGGAAATATCAACGAAAAAAAAGTTTATGCGATAAAGCCATTAACATTTATGAATAACTCCGGGATCTGTATAAGAGAACTTATAGAGTATTTTAAAATTGAAGCTGAAAATATAATAGTCTTTCACGACGATTTAGATATTGACTTTGGTAAGATTAAAACAAAGTTTGGAGGCTCTAGTGCGGGTCACAACGGGATTGAATCTATAGATAAATTTATAGGTAAAGATTACTCTAGAGTAAGAATAGGAATAGGTAAACCAAATGACAAAATTGCAGTTTCAGATTATGTTTTAAAGGATTTTGACGATGATGAAAAACAGCAACTAGAAACTTTAAAAGATAATATCACTAAAAATTTAGCTATTTTAATTGATAAAAAACTAGACCTTTTCTCAAGCACAGTTAATAATAAATAATGGGATTCAAGTGTGGTATCGTTGGATTACCAAATGTTGGTAAATCAACATTATTTAACGCTTTAACTAATTCATCAAAAGCACAGATGGGTAACTTTCCATTTTGTACAATAGAACCTAACGTTGGCGTTGTTCCAGTTATAGATAAAAGATTAGACAAATTGTTTGAAATCTCTAAATCAAAAAAAAAAATTTATACAACTATAACTTTTCTTGATATTGCGGGGCTAGTGAAAGGAGCTTCGAAGGGAGAAGGATTGGGAAACAAATTTTTATCACATATTAGAGAAGTTGATGCAATTATTCACTTATTAAGATGTTTTGACTCTGATGATATCCAAAATGTAAATAAAGATGTAAATCCAATGAGAGATTTAGATATTATTGAGACAGAAATGAAGCTTGCAGACTTAGAGTCTATAGGAAAAAGAATAGATAAAAAAAATTTAAAAAAGATTACTGATGATGAGATAAATATACTTAAAACGACTGAAAATTATATAAATAATGATAAAAATTTAAATGAGCTCAGAAATTTATTCGATTTAGATTTAATTAACAAATCTGGCTTATTATCTTTAAAACCAAAACTTTATGTGTGTAATGTTGATGAAAAAAGTATTTCAATGGGAAACAAATATTCGAAAGAAGTTCAAAAAAATAAAGTAATTGAAAATACAATTTTAGTCTCGGCTGAAATAGAAAATCAGATAAATCAATTAGGAAATGACGACAAGAAAAATTTTATGGAGTTAATGAACATTGAAAAAACTGGTTTAAATTATTTAATTGAAAAAGGATATAAGTTGCTTGAGCTTGAGACTTTTTTTACCTCTGGCCCTGAGGAATCTAGAGCATGGACAGTAAAAAAAGATAGTACTGCTCCTGCCGCTGCAGGAAAAATCCACTCAGATTTTGAAAAAGGATTTATAAGAGCTGAGACAATTTCTTTTAATGATTTTATTATTAACAATGGTTGGCTTAATTGTAAAAACAATGGCAAAATGAGATTAGAGGGAAAAGATTATATAGTTAAGGATGGAGATATTTTAAACTTCCGTTTCAATACGTGACCAGATTTTTTTCATGCTAAAGTAGACTAGTATACTCAATATAATAAGGTAGACTATTGCTCTAAAGCCTATTTTGTGTCTTTGTTCTAGATGAGGTTCTGCAGTCCACATTAAAAAGCTCACTACATCTTTTGCCATTTGTTTTTCTGTAGCGCTAGTGCCATCAGCATATTCTACTAAACCATCGGATAGAGGTGCTGGCATCTTTATTTTATTTCCGTACATATATTTGTTATAATAAACTCCATCATCTAATTTTATACCTTGTGGAGGTTCCTCATAACCTAGTAAGACTGAATATATATAATCAACCCCACCTTTCCTAGCTTTAACTAATACGGACATATCTGGTGGATAAGCCCCACCGTTAGCTACCTTAGCTTCTTGCTCATTTGCATAGGGCATTGCGAATTTATCCGATAATCTTCCAGGTCTTGTAAACATTTCTCCATCGGAATTTGGTCCGTCAGGTATTTCAAAATTAGCTGCTATAGCTTTTGCTTCTTGCACTGAAAACTCTGGGCCACCCTCCTCTGAAAGATTTCTGTAAGACATGTATTTTAATGAGTGACATGAAGCACATACTTCTTGATAGACTTGATAACCTCTTTGCAGGGATGCCCTATCAAACTTTCCAAATGGTCCTTTAAAAGTCCAATCAGTTTTCAATAGTTTTTCAGCATTTTCCGCAGAACTAACTATGTTGCATGAAATTAAAAAAAAAATTAAAGAAAAATACTTAACAAATTTTAACATTATAGGTTTTGGGAATTTTCTTTACTTCTGGCTGGTTCTGCATTTAAAGCACCACCTAAAATCGGCTCAGTGATACTTAAAGGTAATGGTGTAGTTTTTTCAATTTTACCTAAAATAGGCAAAATTATTAAGAAATGTGCAAAATAATATGCAGTTCCTATTCGTGCAATTAGTAAATAAAGACCCTCTGCCGGCATCGCTCCAACATAACCTAAAATCAAAACATCAGCTACTAAGATCCAATAAAATTGTTTGTACAAAGGTCTAAAAACTGCAGATCTAACTTTCGAAGTATCCAGCCAAGGTAAAGCTACAAGTATAAAAATTGCTGACAGCATTGCAATAACCCCCATTAGCTTATCGGGAACTGACCTTAAGATCGCGTAAAATGGCAATAGATACCATTCTGGAACAATGTGAGCAGGTGTTACCATTGGGTTTGCCTCTATGTAATTATCTGCATGACCTAATACATTTGGTGAATAAAATACAAATGCAGCAAACAAAATCGTAAATATCAATAATGCAAATAAATCTTTTATAACTATGTATGGATGGAATGAAACAGTATCTTTAGATGGCTTTTTAATATCTATTCCAACAGGGTTGTTATTTCCAGGAATATGCAATGCCCATATATGTAAGACTACTAAACCAAGTATCAAAAATGGAATAAGATAATGTAATGTAAAAAATCTTGTTAGTGTTGGATTATCAACTGAGTATCCTCCCCATAACCATGTAACTATACCTTCACCAACCAGAGGTATTGCGCTAAATAAATTTGTTATAACAGTAGCTCCCCAAAAACTCATTTGTCCCCAAGGAAGCACATAGCCCATAAAAGCAGCCGCCATCATCAATACATAAATTATTATACCAAGAATCCATATAATTTCTCTAGGTGATTTATAAGATCCGTAAAACAATGATCTAAATATATGAATATAAACTGCAAGGAAAAACATTGATGCTCCGTTTGCATGAATGTATCTTATAAGCCAGCCGTAGTTTACATCTCTCATTATATGCTCAACACTGTTGAATGCCATATCTGCATGAGCAATATAATGCATAGCTAAGACTAGACCTGTTATTATTTGAGTAATAAGACAAAAAGTTAAAATCCCACCAAATGTCCACCAGTAATTTAAATTTTTTGGAGTGGGATAGTCTGTTAGATGGTTTGTTAATGTTAGTAGAGGTAATCTATCATTAAACCATTTTCCAAATTTAGATTTAGGTTGATATTCATGTTCACTCATAATTTTATCCAATCATAATAGTTTTGCTATTCACAAATTTATACTTAGGTATCTCTAAATTAGTAGGCGCTGGTCCTTTCCTAATTCTACCAGAAGTATCATAATGAGATCCATGGCAAGGACAAAACCAACCATTGTAATCACCTTTATCAGCTAAAGGTACACATCCAAGATGTGTGCAAACTCCAAGCATTACTAACCACTCAGGATTAGTTGCTCTATCCTCGTCTTTTTGTGGATCTTTTAATTCATTTAAACTAACCGATTTAGCTTCTATAATCTCATTTTCAGTTCTTCTTTTAATAAAAACGGGTTTACCCCTCCATAAAACTGTTATTGATTGACCTGGTTGTACTGAGCTTACATCAACCTCTGTTGTTGCAAGAGCTTTTACTGAAGCATCAGGGTTCATTTGGTCAATAAGTGGCCAGGCTGCGGCTCCAACTCCAACTACTCCCACAACTGTTGATGCGGTGAATATGAAGTCTCTACGTTTAACTTTTTTTTGATCTGACATTCTAATTATTAAATATACCTAATATATGAATTCATATAATATAAAAACCAAATATATCCATAGTAAGAATGACACATAAAGAACCAAAATTTGCACCAAAAATTGCCCTTTATCAGCCAGATATACCACAAAATACAGCATCGATTATTAGGACCTGCTCTTGTTTAGGAATAATGCTAGAAATTATTGAACCATGCGGGTTTATCATAAATGATCGAAAATTCAAAAGAGTTGTGATGGATTATTATGATGCTAAAAATATTTACTTTTACAAAAGTCCAGAGGACTTTTTTATATGTAAAAGAAATACAAGAATAATTTTGATGACAACTAGGACTAAAAAATCATATAAAGAATTTCTGTTTAAAGAAAATGATACTGTGTTGTTTGGTAGAGAAAGCTCAGGTGTACCAACTAGCGTCCACAAAAAAGTAAGTCATAGATTAACTATTCCCATGATGAATAAAAAAAGATCACTAAATTTGTCATCATCAGTATCAATTGTAATTTCAAAAATTCTAAATCAAACTAATTTTTAATGAACAAAGATATAAAAAAGAAATTAGCTAGGAATTGGTTTATAAACCTGCAAGAAATGATTTGTAATACGATACAGCAAATTGAAGGTGGAAAAATAAAATTTTTAAAGAAGAGCTGGAAAAGAAGTATAAAAAAGGATGAGGGAGGTGGATGTTATTACATTCTTGAAAATGGGAAAATATTTGACAAAGTTGGTGTCAACTTTTCAGAAGTTTATGGAAAACTGACTGAAGAATTTAAAAAGAAAATTCCTGGTACAAAAAATAATAGGGATTTTTGGGCATCAGGCGTATCCGTAGTAATGCACATGAAAAATCCTCATGTACCAGCTATGCATTTTAATACCAGATATATATATACAAATCACGGCTGGTTTGGAGGAGGAATGGATGTTACTCCATGCTTTAATGATTCAACTATTAAAAAACTATTATTTAAAAAGTTAAAAAAAATGTGTGATAGACATAACAAAAAATATTTTAAAAAATATAAAAAATGGTGTGATGAATATTTTTATTTATCACACCGAAAAGAGTCAAGAGGTATTGGTGGAATTTTTTTTGATTATAAAAAAAAAGATTGGGAAAAAGATTTTGGATTTGTAAGGGATCTGGGAATAAACTTTATTCAAATATTTAATCAAATTATTAGTCTTAGAAAAAGTAAAAAATGGAACTTGAAACAAAAAGATATTCAATATTTAAAAAGAGGTAGATATGTGGAATTCAATTTATTATATGACAGAGGCACAAAATTTGGTTTACAAACTGGTGGAAATGTAGAAGCTATATTAATGTCACTTCCCCCTTTAGCAAAATGGAAATAAAATATGAGTAATAAAGAACCAATTACAGTAGAAGGGCTAAAAAAATTATCAGAAGAACTTGTTTTTTTAAAAGAAAAAAAAAGACCTGAAATAGTAAATGCTATTTCAGATGCTAGGTCACACGGAGATTTGAAAGAAAACGCTGAGTATCATGCCGCAAAAGAACAGCAATCTTTAAATGAAGGAAGAATTCAAGAAGTAGAGGATACTATAGCAAGAGCAAATGTAATAGATGTAACTAAACTTGAAAATGATGGTAAGGTAATCTTTGGTGCAACTGTTTTTCTTCAAGATTTAGACAGTAATGAAAAAATTAAATATAAACTTGTTGGTAAAGATGAGGCAGATATTAAAAAAAAATTTATATTTTATCAATCTCCTATTGGCAAAGGTCTGATTGGAAAAAATAATGGTGACTTCGTTGAAATTAATACTCCATCTGGTAATAAAAATTTTGAAATTATAAAGGTAGACTACGTTTAATTTCTTAAAATACTATCAACTTTTTCATCAGCTAATTTAAAATTATTACTCATCCATGCAGTTTCTAATTGTTTGAGTTTATCACCTAATAGCTTACCATCTTTATAATTGTATTTTTCCTTTAAAAATTTAGCGTTAAAAGGAAAAACTGGCGCTTTCTCCGTTTCATATAATGTAATTAACTCCTTAATATTGTGAATATTTTTAGATTTAAGGATATGAAATTTGATAAGGTCAAATACTTTATCTTTGCCATGTTTATAGAGGAGTATTTTTAAATTTTTCTTTTCAAAAAAATTCTTATTTAAATCTTGATAATTATTTTTTAAAAATAATATTCTATCTTTTTCATCTTTAGATATATTAAATTTATGTACAAAATAATCCGCATTATCAGTTTCATCGATTATTAAAAGGCTTATTAAAAGGGTAAAATCATTTTCTTTAAAGAGATTTTCATGACTCCTTTTCTCAATATTTTTAATTATGTTAAAATTGATAATTTGAGGAAAAATTAATTGTATTATTTCTCTTGAAAACTGATCTTTGAGTATTTTAAAAAAACCTTTAGATAAAATTATTTTTTTTAATTCACTAAGCAACCTATCGCCTGATATTATACTTATGCCACTAATATTTTGTTTGATTATTTTTTTAATTTCCTCTGTATGATTATTTTTTGAATAGATTAGGAAAAACCTAATATATCTTAAGATTCTCAAATAATCTTCTTTAATTCTGGTTGTAGGATTTCCAATAAATTTGACCCATCCATTTAACAGATCTTTTTTTCCATTAAACGGATCAAACAATTCTCCGTTTATGTTTGAATAAATTGAATTAAATGTGAAATCTCTTCTTTTTGAATCTTCTTTCCAATTCTTGCAATATTGAACCTCGGCAAATCTTCCATCTGTTTTAACATCTTTTCTCAAAGAAGTTATTTCGAATTTTTTGTTTTCTATAATTGCTGTTATCGTCCCATATTTTTTTCCAACATCTATATGTTTGATATTATTTTTATTTAAACAATTCACAACCTCATC
>CABZRN010000002.1 GCA_902528175.1 uncultured Pelagibacteraceae bacterium
AAAAATAAAAAGTATAGATGATATTAAAGTTAATATTTTGAATAATAATGACAAACTTAGTAAATTAAATATCAAAAGAATTAAAAATAATTATTCCATAACAAGTCAGACTTTTGATGGATCTAAACTAGTTGATGAAATTTTATTTTCTAAAGAGGAAAGTAATTTCTTTAGTATTTTTCATAATTTAAATAGCGATGTATCAATTAAAATTGATACAGCTTATTTAAACAGTGAGGATTACCTTACATTTTTGGATACAAATCTAAAAATTAAAAATAACGAAATTTTTAATATGGATTTATTATCTAAGTTTCCCAATAATGATGAGTTTAAAGTTTCGATTAGAACAAATCAAAATAAAGAAAAAATAACAACAATTTTTACAAATTATGCTAACCCTTTAGTAAAAAAATATAAATTTATAAAAGGTTTTGAAGGTGGCTCATTAGATTTTTATTCAATCAAAAAAAATAAAAAAACTAATTCAAATTTAAAATTGTATGATTTTAAATTAAAAGAGGTCCCTGCACTTACTAAATTGCTTACATTAGCTTCTTTACAGGGTATTGCAGATTTATTAACTGGAGAGGGCATAAGATTTAACGAATTTGAGATGAAGTTTAACAATGACAAAGGACTAATGACTATTGAGGAGATATATTCTTTAGGTCCTTCGATTTCAGTTTTAATGGAAGGATATGTCCAAAAAGATGACTTAATAAGCCTAAGAGGAACTTTAGTACCAGCCACTACAGTAAATAAAGTAATAGGTTCAATTCCTTTATTGGGAGACATACTTGTAGGAAAAAAGGCTGGGGAAGGTGTTTTTGGTGTTAGTTTTAAAATCAAAGGATATCCAAAAGATTTAAAAACTACTGTAAACCCAATTAAAACTTTAACGCCTAGATTTATTACAAGAACTTTAGAAAAATTAAAAAAAACTAATTAGCAATCTTAAATAGGACATGATTTTTTTTCCCATGCGATAACTTTAAAATATTATCCTTAAAATCATTGATTGTGATAACTGAAATTTCTTGATCAACGGTATTGTTATTAACTTTTATTCCAAGATTTTTAATAGCTCTTCTTACCTCACTTTTAGATTTTAATAAATTTGATTTAATTACTATGTCTATAATGTTGATACCTCTATCAACTTCATTTTTTTTTATATATACAACAGGTAGCTCATCTCCAAAAGTTCCTGCACTAAATGTTTTGATTGCTGTTTCAGCAGCTTTCTTTGCTGCTGCTTTACCATGTAACATTGTGGTCGTTTCATTAGCTAATAAAATTTTCAACTCATTTATATTTTTGTTTTTTTTGCCTTCAATTTCAGTTATTTCTTTATCTGTAAACATTTTTAAAAATTTTATTACATCACGATCATCAGTATTTCTCCAAAACTGCCAATAATCATATGGAGATAATAATTTTTTATCTAACCAAACAGCACCTTTTTCAGTTTTTCCCATTTTAGCTCCAGATGCTAATGTAATTAATGGTGTAGTTAATCCAAATGCTTGTTTTCCTATGCTCCTTTTTATTAATTCAACACCATTTACAATATTCCCCCATTGGTCAGATCCACCTATTTGAAGAACACAATTATTTTTTTTATTTAATTCTAAAAAATCATAAGCCTGCAAAATCATGTAATTGAATTCCATGTAACTTAAAGATTGCTCTCTCTCCAATCTTAACTTAACACTATCAAAACCTAACATTTTATTTATAGTAAAATGTTTACCAACCTCTCTTAAAAACTTAATATAATTTAATTTTCCAAGCCATTTAAAATTATTTACAAAAATTGGTTTAGTTTTAATATTTTTTTTATCTAAAAAAATATCAAACACTTTTTTAATATTTTTAATATTTTTGTCTATTTCTTTAGTAGATAAAATTTTTCTTGTTTCTTCTTTACCAGAAGGGTCCCCAATCATAGTAGTTCCTCCACCGAGCAGAACTATGGGTCTATGACCATATTTTTGTAGCATTCTTAAACACATTATTTGTAATAAACTACCAACGTGCAAACTTTGAGCTGTACAATCAAAACCTATATATGCATTAATCTTTTTATTATGCATCAAATTATCTAATTCTTCAGAATTAGTGCATTGATTAAAATACTCTCTTTCTCTAAACTCAGTTAAGAATGAATTTTTCATTTTTTAAATTATTACTTTTAATTCAATATACTTATTTTAATTTGATTGAAAAATAAATTGTGAGTAAATCTATTAATAGTTTGGGCTTAATGAGTGGTACTTCGGGGGATGGTGTTGATGCATCTATAATAAATTCTGATGGGAAAGGACAGTTTAAAGTTTTAATCAACAAATACTTTAAATATACTGACGATATTTCTGAAAATATTTACAAATTAAAAAGAAATATTAATAAAGTTGAAGATATTAAAAAATATTTTTCAGAAATTAACGATTTAGAGAGGAAAATAACATTATTTCATTCAAAAGTTGTTTCAAATTGCATAACAAACAATAATTTTGAAATTGATTTAGTTGGTTTTCACGGTCAAACAATTTTACACAGCCCTAAAGACAAATACTCAAAACAACTTGGTGATGGAAAATTATTATCTCAGCTTTCAAAAAAAAAAGTTATCTATAATTTTAGACAAAACGATTTGGCAGAAGGAGGTGAAGGGGCTCCATTATCACCTATCTTCCACCAGTTAATTGTTAAAGAGAAAAAAATCAACCTTCCTATTTGTATATTAAATATAGGTGGAATATCCAATTTAACTTTAATTGGAGATCTCAAAGAAGAAAATTTGATAAGTAAAGATATAGGTCCTGGAAATTGCTTAATAGATGAATGGATGAGAAGAAACAAAAAGGGTAATTATGATAAAAATGGTGAAGCTGCTAGTATTGGTAAAACAAATGAATTAATTCTTAATCAAGCTTTAGAAGATTTTGAAAATGTTACCGATAAAAATATGAATTCGTTTGATGTTAACGATTTCGAGATAAATTTTTTGAGAGGCTTAGATTTAGAGGATGGAGCATCGACAATAACAGACTTCACAAGTAATATTATTGCATCTAATTTATTAAATGAAATATCAAAATCTGATCTAAAAATTTCTAAGATTATTTTATGTGGAGGTGGAAGAAAGAATAAAACTTTGATTGATAGAATTAAAAAAAACTGTAGTAATGAGGTTAAATTTGAAACAACAGATGATTACGGAGTTGATGGTGACTTTGTGGAGTCCCAAGCTTTTGCATTTTTAGCTATTCGATCGTTTTTTAAACTTCCAATATCTTTTCCGAATACAACAGGATGTAAATCACCTTCAAAAGGTGGAGTTTTAGTAAAAAATTTTTAAAATAAAGCTGATTCTTTTTGTATATATTTGTCTAAAACTTTTCTTAAATTATTTTCAGATTTAGCAAAAAAATGGTTAGCGTCCGGCACAGATTGAAAATCAACTTTAATACCTTTCTGCGAAGATAATCTTTTATTAAGCTCATTTATATGGTCTATAGGAACAAGTTCGTCTTTTTTTCCATAAACCATCAATCCCGATGTTGGACAAGGTGATAGAAAAGAAAAATCATAAACATTTGGCTGAGGTGATATTGAGATGAATCTATTTATTTCTGGTCTTCTCATAAGTAATTGCATTGATATTAATGATCCGAAAGAAAAACCGGCAACCCAACATTGCGAGTTATCAAAGTTTTCTCTCTCAATCCAATCAAGCGCGGCTGCCGCATCAGCAAGTTCACCTTGACCATTGTCAAACTCTCCATCACTTTTTCCAACACCTCTAAAATTTACTCTGCAGACTGAAAAACCACTATCCATAAATGCATGAAAAGTTTCTACTACAACTTTGTTATTCATTGTGCCTCCATACTGAGGATGAGGTTGTAATACTAAAGCTATAGGCGAAGTTATTTTTTGATTTTTATAATATTTTGCTTCCAATCTTCCAGCCGGCCCAGGAATAAATATTTCTACAATTTTATTTTCCATATTTGTTAATGATAATTATTCTCAAAAAAATTTTTGTTAATGATAATTATTCTCACAAAAAAACTTTATTTATCATAACGGAGTGACAAAATGCGAGTCTTTTTAATTTCAAAAACTTGACTATTTTAGTCGGGTATATATATAAGTCGCATAAATAAAGGATTATGAAGCTAAATACTAAATCAAGATATGCTGTAATGGCTCTAGCTGACATGGCTGTTTTTTCTAATGCTAATGCAGTCAGTTTAAGAGATATTTCCTTAAGACAAGGGATATCTCTACTTTACTTAGAGCAAATATTTTTAAGATTAAAAAAAAATAATATAGTAAAAAGTGTTAGAGGAACTAACGGTGGCTATATACTTATTAAAAGTCCAAAAGAATTAAAAATTTCAGACATACTTTTAGCATTAGATCAAAAAGTTAAAACAATTGGATGTAAAAAAGATTCAAAGAAATCTTGTAATGGTAAAAGCACTAAATGTATCACCCATAATTTCTGGGACGAATTAGACATCCATATAAATAGTTTTTTTGAAAATAAAAAATTAAGCGATCTATTAAAAAATAAAGAGGCAAGAATATAAATGAGGGATAAACAAATAGAAGATCTAAAAGACTACAAATATGGTTTTTCAACAGATATTGAAAACTTTAAAGCCCCAAAAGGATTAAATGAAGATGTAATTAAGTTTATATCAAATATTAAAAAAGAACCTAAATGGTTGTTAGATTGGAGACTTAAAGCTTTTGAAAGACTAAAAGTTTTAAAAGAACCAGATTGGCAAAAACCTAAATACCCAAAGATAGATTATCAAGACTTGTATTATTATTCAGCACCAAAGAGTTTTAAAGATAAACCAAAAAGTCTTGATGAATTAGATCCAAAATTACTTGAAACTTATCAAAAGTTAGGAATTCCGCTTAATGAGCAAAAAAGATTAAATGGTATAGCTGTTGATGCAGTTTTTGATTCAGTTTCTGTAGCTACAACTTTTAAAGAAACTTTAACAAAACAAGGGATAATATTTTGTTCAATTTCTGAAGCAGTACAAAAACATCCAGAATTAGTAAAAAAATATTTAGGCACAGTTATACCTTTAACAGATCATTTTTTTGCAACACTTAACTCAGCAGTATTCACCGATGGATCATTTGTTTATATTCCACCAGGAGTAAGATGCCCAATGGAGTTATCGACTTATTTTAGAATTAATGCATCTGATACAGGTCAATTTGAGAGAACTTTAATTATTGCTGATAAAGGGAGTTATGTAAGTTATCTAGAGGGGTGTACTGCACCAATGCGGGATGAAAATCAATTACATGCTGCTAATGTAGAACTTATAGCTTTGGATGATGCGGAAATAAAATATTCCACTGTTCAAAACTGGTACCCTGGAGATAAGGATGGCAAAGGTGGAATTTATAATTTTGTTACAAAACGAGGTCTTTGTAAAGGTAAAAACTCAAAAATTTCTTGGACTCAAGTTGAAACTGGATCTGCAATTACCTGGAAATATCCGAGCTGTATTTTAAAAGGTGATAATTCAATTGGTGAATTTTATTCAATTGCTATTACTAATAATCATCAAAAAGCAGACACGGGTACAAAAATGATACACCTTGGAAAAAATACAAAGAGTAAAATTATTTCAAAAGGTATAAGTGCAGGTTTTTCAGACATGACTTATAGAGGTTTAGTAGATATTTTTCCAAAAGCTACGAACTCTAATAATTTCACCCAATGTGACTCTTTATTAATGGGTAATAAGTGTGGAGCACACACCGTTCCGTATATTAAAAATAAAAATTCAGACTCTAATATCGCTCATGAAGCAACAACGTCAAAAATTAGTGAGGAACAATTACATTATTGTCAGCAAAGAGGATTAAATCCTGAAGAGGCTGTTGGATTAATTGTAAATGGTTTTTGTAAAGAAGTATTACAACAATTGCCAATGGAATTTGCGGTCGAGGCGCAAAAGTTAGTTGGAATTAGCTTAGAGGGAAGTGTTGGCTAATGTTAAAAATTAATAATCTAAGTGCTAAAATTGATAACAAATCTATTTTGCAAGATTTCAAATTAGAAATTAAAACCGGTGAAGTTCATGCAATCATGGGTCCAAATGGTTCAGGTAAAAGTACACTATCTAACATTTTATCTGGAAAAAAAGGATACGATGTAACAGGAGAGGTTTTGTTTGAAAATAATGATTTATTTTCATTAGAAACTGAAGAACGTGCACACAAAGGAATTTTCTTAGCTTTTCAGTACCCATTAGAGATACCAGGAGTTAATACCAATGTTTTTTTAAAAACTTCATTAAATGCAATAAAAAAGGCAAGGGGAGAAAAAGAATTGGATGCAATACAATTTTTAAAACTTGTTAAAGAAAAAGCAAAAGAACTCAAATTTGATGAGGAAAAATTAGGTAGACAGCTTAATGTTGGTTTTTCTGGTGGAGAAAAAAAGAAAAATGAAATTCTTCAAATGTCTATTTTAAGACCTAAACTCTCTATTTTAGATGAAACAGACTCAGGCTTAGATATTGATGCTCTTAAAACTGTTGCAGATGGTGTTAATGCATTAAGAAAAAAAAATAACGCTTTTTTAATTATTACTCACTATCAAAGATTACTTGAATACATCAAACCTGATTTTGTTCATGTCTTAATGAATGGAAAAATAATTAAATCTGGTGGTCCAGAGCTAGCACTCGAGCTAGAGCAGAAAGGATACGAAAATATTAATTAAATGGAAGAACAATTAAAAATTGACTTTGAAAAAAAGCTAAAAGATTTCTCATATTCTGACCAGGAAAAAAAGTTTAAGGAGACTAACTTTAAAAAATTTCTTAAACATGGATTTCCTAGCAGAAAGTTAGAGAACTGGAAATTTTCTGATCTAAATCAAATAATTAAAAGTAATATTGGTGAGTTAACCTTCTACAACGATTATAAAAAAGAAAATCAAATTGATAAAATTGAATTAATAAGTGAGTTAGAGCATAATATAATTATTATAGTAGATGGAAAAATTGAAAAAATTGATTTTAAATTTGAAGATCAAGATAAAATTGAAGTTTTAGTTGAGCAGGGTGAAGAAACTATTAAAGAAAATATTAATTCACTAATTAATTTAAATAATGCTTTTACTAATAAATTCTGCAAAATTATTATTAAAAAAAATTATAGTTTAAAAAAACCTTTAGTTATTTATCATTCAACTAATAAAAATACACAATTTAAAAATACTAATTCAAGAATTGATTTTAAGTTAGAAGAAAATTCATGTTTAAGACTTATTGATATTTTCAATGACAATTCAGAGAAAAATTTTCTTAATATTTATTATAATTTTGAATTAGATAAGTCATCCGTATTAAAAAATTATAAAATAGACAAATTTATTAACAATAATATTAAATATTCTTATAACAATGTTAAACAAGAGGATAACAGCATTTCTGAAACTTTTATATTATCTAGTGGTTCAAAGTTTTTTAAAAATGAAATTAATTGCGATCTTCTAGGGCAACATTCCTCAGCTTTTGTAAATGGAATTTTTGATTTAGATGATGAAAACCATCATGAAATAAAATCAAATATTAATCATCTTGTTGAAAATACTAAAAGTTATCAGTTAGTAAAAAGTGTATTAGAAAAAAAATCTAAAGCAGTCTATCAAGGAAAGATTTTTGTAAGTTCTGAGGCTCAAAAAACAGATGGTTATCAATTAAGTAACGCAATACTTTTAAGCGAAAATTCAGAGTTTAATGCAAAACCTGAATTAGAGATTTATGCCGATGATGTAAAGTGTTCTCATGGATCCTCATCAGGAAGTTTAGATGAGAACTCAATATTTTATCTAATGTCGAGAGGGTTAAATTATAAAGAGGCAAAAAAACTTCTAATTAACGGTTTTCTATTAGACGTCATTGAAAAAATAACAGACGAAGAAATTAAAAACCTATTTAAAAGTTTATTGGGAGTTAAAGAATGAGCATAAAAGACATTAAAAAAGAATTTCCTATATTTAATAATAAAATACAAAATAATGATCTTGTATACTTAGACAGTGCAAATTCTTCGCAAAAACCCCAAGTCGTTGTGGATAGAATTTATGATTTCTACACTAAAGAATTCTCAAATGTAGGAAGAAGTATTCACTATTTAGCTGTTGCTGCTACTAATTTATATGAAAATACAAGAACTTTAGTTCAAAATTATATTAACGCAAAAGATAAGAATGAAATAGTTTTTACTAAAGGCGCAACAGAGGCAATTAATTTAGTTGCAAGTACATTTGGTCAAAAATATTTAAAAGAGGGTGATGAAGTTCTGCTTACAGAATTAGAACACCACTCAAACTATGTACCTTGGCACTATTTGAGAAAATCTAAAGGTGTTAAAATTAAATTTGCTGAAATGGATGAAAATGGAGATGTGACTTTAGAAACAATTGAAAAAAATATTACTGATAAAACAAAAATTATAGCTATCACTCATTTATCTAATGTAACAGGTGCAATATTGCCTGTGAAAGAAATTACAAAATTAGCTCACTCCAAAAAAATTCCAGTTTTAATTGATGGCTGTCAAGGGGCACCACATTTAAAGCTTGATATGCAAGATCTTGATTGTGATTTTTATGCAATCTCGTGTCACAAAATGTATGGACCTACAGGATTAGGTATTTTGTATGCAAAGAAAAAATGGTTAGAAGAATTACCTCCGTATCAAGGTGGTGGCGGAATGATTAGAGAAGTTAAAAAAGAAGGAATTACATTTGGGGAATTACCAAACAAATATGAAGCTGGAACAATGGCAACTGCGCAAGTTATTGCATTTGGTGAGTCTATTAAGTTTATAAACAAAATTGGAATTGAAAATATTGAGAAACATGAGCGTGAACTAACTGTTTATGGTGAGGAAGTATTAAGAAAAAATAACTCTGTAAAACTTATTGGAAACCCTAAAGATAAAGGTTCAGTATTATCATTTACTTTAGACGATGTTCATCCTCATGACATTGCAACTATTCTTGATGAAGATGGTGTTGCAATTAGAGCTGGCCATCATTGTTGTCAGATTTTGCATGAGAAACTTGGTTTGTCAGCAACAGCAAGAGCCTCATTAGGAGTATACAATACCAAAGAAGATTTAGATCAACTTAACGAGTCTTTAAATAAGTGTAAAAAAATATTTAGCTAACAATGGACTTAAAAGAGCTTTATCAAGAAATAATCTTAGACCACGGAAAGAACCCAAGGAATTTAGGTAAATTTGAAAATTTTAATAAAGATGCCGAGGGTTACAATCCTTTATGTGGTGATAAAGTTCACGTTTTTTTAAAGTTAAATGAAAATAAAGAAATTGAAGATATATCTTTTGAAGGACATGGCTGTGCAATTTCAATGGCGTCAGCATCAATAATGACTGAATTAATGAAAGATAAAAAAAATCCCGAGGTAAAAGAAATCTTAAACGATTTTTTAGACATGATTAAACAAAGTCCTGAATTAAAATCTCAATTAATCAAAGAGGACGAAAAAACTAAGCTGATGTCACTTTCAGGAGTTAAACAATATCCAATGAGAGTAAAATGTGCTACAATAGCTTGGCATGCTTTAGCATCAGCTATGGAATATAAAAAAGATGAAAATGATAGTGAGAAATTTATATAATAATGGAACTTAAAGAAAAAATTATAGGTGAGATTAAAAAAATCTATGATCCTGAAATACCCGTGAATATTTACGATCTTGGTTTAATATACGATGTTAAAGTGGATGAGTATAATAATGTAGATGTAAAAATGACACTTACCACTCCTAATTGTCCGGTAGCAGAAAGCTTACCGATGGAAGTTGAAAATACAGTTAAAGAAGTTAAGGATGTAAAAAAAGTAAACTTAGAGTTGGTATGGGATCCACCTTGGGACAAATCCATGATTACAGAGGCAGGAAAATTGGAACTAAATCTATGACACAAGTAATTAAATTAAGCGATAAAGCAGCTGACAGAATAAAAGAAATACTTTCAGAAAATAAAGATTCATTGGGTGTAAGAATTGGCGTAAAGAGTGGTGGTTGCGCAGGAATGTCTTATATCATGGAATATGCTAAAACTCAGCAACCAAATGATGAATTAATAGAAGACAAAGGTGTTAAAGTATTTATAGACCCAAGTGCAATAATGTATCTTCTTGGAACAGAAATGGACTACAAAGTCGAGGAATTTTCATCTTCATTCGTATTTAATAACCCAAACGAAACTGAACGTTGTGGATGCGGTGAGTCTTTTAAGATATAATTAAATTAACAGCTGTAATACATCTCAAATTCAATTGGGTGTGGTGTATGTTCAAAATTATGAACTTCTTCCATCTTCAATGAAATGTATGCATCAATTTGGTCATCAGTGAAAACACCACCTTCAGTTAAGAATTTTCTATCTTTGTCTAAACTCTCCATAGCCTCTCTTAAAGAACCACATACAGTTGGGATTTTACTTACCTCGTCCTCTGATAAAGCATAAAGATCTTTATCAAAAGATTTACCAGGATCGATTTTATTTTTAATTCCATCTAGACCTGCCATTAACATAGCAGCAAAAGTTAGATAAGGATTTCCAGCAGCATCGCCAAATCTGATTTCACATCTTGCTGCCTTTTTACTTAATGTTATTGGTATTCTGCATGAAGCTGATCTATTTCTGGCAGAATAAGCTAATAACACTGGCGCCTCAAATCCAGGAATTAATCTTTTATAACTATTAGTTGTTGCGTTAGAAAATGCGTTGATTGCTTTAGCGTGTTTTAAAATTCCACCAATATAATTTAAAGCAAGATCCGATAGCCCAGCATATTTGTCCCCTGAAAACAATGCTTTATCACCTTTCCATATAGATTGGTGAACGTGCATTCCAGAACCATTATCGCCTTTAACTGGTTTAGGCATAAATGTAGCTGTCTTACCAAATGAGTGTGAAACCATATGAACGGCGTACTTATAAAGTTGCAAATTATCTGCTTGATCTACAAGTGTCCCAAAGTACATACCTAATTCATGTTGGCTTGGTGCTACTTCATGGTGATGTTTTTCAACTTTAATACCCATGTCTTTCATAGCTTTTAAATATTCACTTCTCATATCTTGAGCACTGTCAACTGGTGGTACTGGAAAATATCCCCCTTTGATACCAGGTCTATGACCCATGTTACCGTTGTCGTAGTCTTTACCTGTATTGTAAGGTCCCTCAATACTATCTATTTTAAAACCTGTTTCATTCATGTCGTTTTTAAATTTAACGTCATCAAATACAAAAAATTCTGCTTCTGGACCAAAAAATGCCTTATCACCAATACCTGATTTTTTTAGGTATGCCTCAGCTTTTTTTGCTGTTCCTCTAGGATCTCTTTCATAAGGATCTTTCTTTATTGCATCTAAAATATCACAAAAAATATTTAAAGTGTTATGAGACGTAAAAGGGTCGACTATTGCTCTTGATAAATCTGGTTTCAAAATCATGTCAGACTCATTAATTGCTTTCCAACCAGCTATTGACGAACCATCAAAAAATATTCCTTCATCTAACATATCCCCGTCTACTACTTTAGCATCCATAGTAACGTGTTGAAGCTTTCCTCTTGGATCTGTAAATCTTAGATCTACGTATTCTATTTCTTTATCTTTAATTGTTTTAAGTACGTTATTTGCGCTCATATTCTTATCTCCAAATTTTCTGGATTAGTATCAAAAATAATTATAACTTAATCCTGATATAAATTAATATCTCCTATGTCATTTAAACATAGGATTAAACATGAGAAATTACTTTTTTGCAAACAATCAAGGGTTGTAAATGAATTCAATTTTAGCCAGTGAAGCAGTGATTAGAGTTCAAAAAGCTCTTAACGAATTCAATGACAATATTAAAATTATGATTTTAGAAAAGACTGCAAGAACAGCAAAAGATGCTGCAGATGCACTTAATTGTGAAATTGGGGCAATAGTTAAAAGTTTACTTTTAAAAGCTGATGATAAATTTATTTTGTGTTTGATACCCGGTGATAAGAAATGTTCATTGAATAAATTAAAAAAAATTATTTCAAAAAAAGATGTATGCATGGCTGATGCAGATCAAGTTAAAAAAAACACAGGTTTTAGCATCGGAGGTGTTTCACCAGTAGGTCATTTAAAAAAAATTGACGTTTTGGTTGATAAAACATTTGATAGATTTAAAGAAGTTTTTGCTGCTGCAGGCCATCCAAATAGTATTTTTAAAATAAGCAACTTAGATCTTTTAAAAATTACTAATGGTAAAACTTTGGATATTTCAGAATGAGACAGCCCAATTTAATTGACTATTCTTTGCTTGTTTTTTTGGCTGTAATCTGGGCTTCAGCTTTTTTTAATATAAAAATTGCAACTGAGTCTTTTGGACCAATAACCATTGCTTTTATAAGAGTTTTTCTAGGCTCAATTCCATTACTTATTTTGTGTAGTATTAAAAATATAAAAATTGAGGCGTTTTCAAAAGACTGGCTTTGGTTTGCATCTATTGGATTTGTAAATCTTGTATTACCATTTTTTTTAATTGCTTATGGAGTTAAGCAAGTTCAAAGTAATTTAGCAGCAATATTAATGTCAACTTCACCTTTAACCTCAACATTGTTAGCTCACGTATTTATTAAAAATGAGAAAATAAATCTTTTAAAAATTATTGGTGTTTCCGTCGGTTTTGCAGGTATAGTTTATCTATTTTCTGATGATTTTTTAATTAATGAAAACAACATCTTTTCAGCATTTTGTATATTAATGGGGTCTTTAGGCTACGTTATTGGCGGTATTTTAACACTCAAAATCAGCAAAAAGAAAAACGAGAATGTTACAGCGTCTATTTTAATTTGGGCTACGATAATTTTACTACCAATATGTTTTATTTTAGAAAAACCTTGGAATTACAGTCCATCAATGAACTCACTTATTTCAATAATATATTTAGGTTTAATCACAACTGGCTTGGCTTGGGTTTTAAGATTTAAAGTTCTAAAAGAAAATGGTTTAGTATTTCAGTCTCAAGTAGCTTATTTAATTCCTATTTTTGGAGTGGTTTTAGGATATATTTTTTTAGGGGAAATTATTACAGATAAAGTAATTATAGCGTTAGTTGCAATTATCCTTGGAATATATCTTGTAAAAAAATCTACTAAAAGAATTCCAATAAAAGTTTAATTTAAAATTTGATTCAACTTTAGGTTTTTCTGTGGTTTCACGTGAAATTAATATAACTTGATTAAATGAAAAATAGTTTATCCTTTGCGTTTATCTTTTTATGGTCATCAGCCTTTGTTACAACTAAACCTATAGTTGATAACAGTGATCCTTTTTCTGCATTAGCTTTTAGATTTCTTTTAGTAGCCATTGGTTTTTTGATTTATGCAAAATATAAAAAAATTTCATTAACATTAGAAAAAAAAGAATTATCTCATTCAATTTTAAGTGGAGTTTTGTTTCACGGAATTTATTTGGGTGGTGTTTTTTACTCAGTCTCCCTCGGTATCCCAACAGGGATAACTGCTCTCATAGTTACAATGCAACCAATACTAACAAACGCGTTAGCAGGACCAATTTTAAATGAGAAAGTTGGTTGGAGACAGTGGGTTGGAGTGATACTTGGATTTACAGGTGCAGCGATCGTTCTAGGTTTTGATTTTGGAGAAAGTTTACCCTCTGTAGGAATAATAGCTTCATTTATAGCCTTGGCATCTATTACATCTGCAACTTTGTTACAAAAAAAATTTGGTGGAGATGCTCCACTACCAGTAAGCAACATGTATCAAGCTGCTGGAGGATGTTTGTTTCATATTTTAATAGTTATTTTTTTTGCTGATGTATTTATTAATTTTAACAAAACTTTTTTAATAGCAATGAGCCACCAAATATTTCTAGTATCCTTTGGTGCTTTTACGATTTTGATGTATTTAATAAAAAATAATTCAGCGAGCAAAACTGTAACAATCTTTTTTCTAATTCCAGCAACAACCGCAATTATTGCTTGGATATTTTTAAACGAAAAACTATCTAATCTGGATATTTTTGGATTTGTGGTCGCATCTCTTGGTGTTTATTTAGCTACAAGAAAAACCAGTTAAAAACACAGTAGATAAGCCTAATATTTCTACAACTTAAAATTGAAAATAAAATTGCTCGTTTACAGAGTGTCCAAAAAGAGTTTTAATTAAGATTATATAAATATGGCTAAGACTAAGAGGAGAGCTATTAAAAAAAAAAGAAAGAAAACAAAAAAGTCGATAAAAAGAAAGAAAAAACTTAAAATAAGAACGACAAAGAAACTTTCTAAATCATCAAAAATAGCTAAGTCAAGGTCAAAAAAGAGTAAAACAAATGGAGGAAAAATGAGTGCAGAAATGAAATTGTCTTCTGTTCTAGATACATCTCATTTGAAGGTCAAATTTCCGTTTAAAGCTAAATACGGAAACTACATCAACGGTAAATTTGTAGAGCCTAAATCTGGAAAGTATTTTGATAATACTTCTCCAATTTCAAATGAGAAGATCTGTTCAATTGCAAGATCAAACGAAAAAGACGTGGATGCAGCATTAGATGCAGCTCACGCAGCTTTTCCGTCTTGGGGTAAAACTTCAATTACGGAAAGATCTAACATGTTACTTAAAGTAGCTGATGCGATAGAGAAAAACTTAAACACATTAGCTGTAGCAGAGTGTTTAGATAATGGTAAGCCAATCAGAGAATGTATGGCTGCAGACTTACCTTTAGTGATCGACCACTGGAGATATTTTGCAGGTGTAATTAGAGCTGAAGAAGGTTCAATTGCTGAAATTAGCAGCGGTGAATATTCTTACCATATACCTGAGCCACTAGGTGTAGTTGGACAAATTATACCTTGGAACTTCCCTTTACTAATGGCAACTTGGAAACTTGCTCCAGCATTAGCAGCTGGTAACTGTGTGGTATTAAAACCTGCAGAGCAAACTCCAGCTTCGATCATGGTATTGATGGAACTTATTGGTGATATATTGCCTCCAGGTGTAGTTAACATTGTAAGCGGTTTTGGTTTAGAAGCTGGTAAACCTTTAGCATCTTCTAAAAGAATAAGAAAAGTTGCTTTCACTGGTGAAACAACAACTGGTAGATTGATAATGCAATACGCATCACAAAACTTAATTCCAATTACTTTAGAATTAGGTGGTAAATCTCCTAACATTTATTTTGAAGACGTTATGGATAAAGACGATGACTTCTTCGACAAATGTCTAGAAGGTTTTGCGATGTTTACATTAAACCAAGGAGAAGTTTGTACTTGTCCAAGTAGAGCACTAGTTCAAGAGTCTATCTATGACAAGTTCATGGAAAGAGCTGTTGCAAGAACTAAAGCAGTTAAACAAGACAATCCGTTAAAAATGGAAACAATGATTGGTGCGCAAGCTTCTTTAGAACAAATGGAAAAAATCAAATCTTATCTAGATTTAGGTAAGAAAGAAGGTGCCAAAGTTCTATGTGGAGGAAATGTTGCTAAAA
Source organism: uncultured Pelagibacteraceae bacterium (assembly GCA_902528175.1). Lineage (GTDB taxonomy): Bacteria > Pseudomonadota > Alphaproteobacteria > Pelagibacterales > Pelagibacteraceae > Pelagibacter. The sequence goes on from CABZRN010000002.1 coordinate 15,591, forward strand.
TCAATAGTGGTTTAGAAAAAGGAAACTACATTGAGCCAACTATTTTTGAAGGTAAAAATGACATGAGAATATTCCAAGAGGAAATTTTTGGACCTGTTGTTTCTGTAACTAAATTTAAAGATGAAAAAGAAGCATTAGAAATTGCTAATGACACTCTTTATGGTTTAGGTGCAGGAGTATGGACTAGAAATGGTAATCGTGCGTTTAGAATGGGTAGAGAAATCCAAGCTGGTAGAGTTTGGACAAACTGCTATCACGCATATCCAGCTCATGCTGCTTTCGGTGGATACAAACAATCTGGTATCGGAAGAGAAACACATAAAATGATGCTTAACCACTACAGACAAGTGAAGAACTTACACGTGTCTTACAGTGAAAAGAAATTAGGCTTCTTTTAAACAATAATTAATATATAATGGCTCGTGAGGAATCACGGGCCATAAATTAAATGAAAGTCAAAGCAACAGAATCTGCATTAAAACTACTTGAAGATATTAAAGCTCAACATGGTGATGAGCTTTTATTTCATCAATCAGGCGGATGTTGTGATGGAAGTGCTCCAATGTGCTATCCTAGAAAAGAATATTTAGTAGGTAATAGCGATGTTAAACTTGGAGAAATTGGCGGTGTTCCTTTTTATATGAATGATGATCAATATGAAAAATGGAAACACACTGATTTAACTATCGATGCTGTTCAAGGTATTGGTGGAATGTTTTCTCTTGATAACGGAACAGGTCGAAGATTCCTTACAAAATCAGAAATTTGTTTAGTCGTAGACAACGACAAAAAAAATTAATCTAAATTAAATATTGTAGTTGAGGATAATATGAAACTTGACTTATTGTCTTTTTCAAATATGTTATATTATAACATAACTCAAATTAGGAGAAACAATTATGAAAATAGCTTATGTATTTAAAAGTAATATGGCAAGTACCTTTCAACTTGGTACTATGATATTACCTCAATTAGAAGACAACTCTCACATGGTAAACGTTATAGGAATGTTTTTCTTTGACGATAATATTATGTGTCTTCAAAAAGGTAACCCGGTAGGAGAGCGTTTAGCAAAAATTGCAAAAGAAAAAAAAATGCTTTTAATGGTTTGTGACCAGTGTGCTGTGAGAAGGGAATTAGCAGAAGGTACTTTTGAGCAATGTGGTAGTGGAGAAGTTAAGGCTAAAGGTTTAGTTGATGGTGTTGTAGCTGGATGTTTTCCTCAATTATATTCTGCATTAGGACCAAATGCTCCAGATCAGGTCATTACACTTTAATAGTTATAAGTTTTCAAATTAATTTAATATTTTAATCCTCTGTCCGCACAACAGAGGATTAAATAAAAGTTTAGCCTGCAGGTTTGTAAACCGAAGCTACTTTTCCTGCCATTTCTGCAGCCGACTTAATGTCAATTGCCTCGCAAATAGTCATGTTACTTATAGATCCACTAGCTTCTGTAGCAAGTTTAATTGCTGCAACATTTGTGAAACTATCAGCTTCTACCACTGCTACGAAATCAACAGGTCCTCTGACAATATCAAATGAGTGAACTTTTCCACCCATTGCTTGTGAAATTGCTTCAACTGCTTTTCCTCTATCTTGTCCTGGATCTTTAACAAATCCCTGAAAAGCTTGTGCTGAGTAATTTCCCATAACGTAAAATTTAGCCATATTCCTCCTTTTTTATAAAATCATTATAGTACGAATATTGAATTTTTGTTGATATGATTTATTTGCACACTAGACACTTCAAAAGGTAATGCTAGATTAAAATATGTATGAAAAATACGGACAATTCACTGATGGTAAATGGCATCAATCATCGAGTGGCGAAACATACGAAGTTTTAAATCCTGCAAATGAGGAAATTATTGGACATGCTTCAAAGGCTTCACCACAAGACGTTGAAAAAGCTTTAAGGTCTGCTGAAAAAGGATTAGAAGTTTGGAAAAAAACTCCACCTTGGCAAAGAGCATATATTTTAAGACGTATTGCAGACAAATTGAGGGAAAAGCAAGATATACTTGCAAAATGGATGACACTTGAAGTTGGCAAACCTTTTGCTGAAGCCAAAGGTGAAGTGAACGGTGCTGCAGATATTTACGAATGGAATGCAGAAGAAACAAAAAGAATTTATGGTCAAACCGTTGAAAGTAGATTTGAAGATACAAGAGTTCACGTTTATTATCAGCCAGTAGGAGTAGTTGCAGCTTTAGTTCCTTGGAATTTTCCTTTAGTTTTATCAGCTAGAAAAATTTCTACAGCCCTTGCAGCAGGTTGTTCGGTAATCGTTAAACCTGATGTCATAACACCAGGTGTTGTAATGGAACAGGTTGAAATTTGTAGAGAGTGCGGTGTTCCTCCTGGAGTAGTTAATTTATTGTCAGGAGACCCTCCAAGCATTGCACAACAATTAATAGAATCAGATATTGTTAAAAAAATATCTATAACAGGATCATCTAGAGTTGGTAAATTAATTCTAAAACAAGCTGCAGACAAGGTTCAAAGAGTGACTATGGAATTAAGCGGCCATTCACCATTTATAGTTTTCGATGATGCTGATATTAAAAAGGCTGCTGATATGGCAATTGCTGCAAAATTTAGAAATAATGGACAAGTTTGCATATCGCCTAATAGATTTTATATTCAAGAAAGCAAAAAAGACGAATTTGTAAATTTATTTGTTGAAAAAACTAAGAAATTAAAGATAGGCGATGGTATGGATCCAACAGTTCAGTTAGGCCCACTAACTACAAAGAAAAGACTAAATGAAATTGAAGATTTAGTTGAAACTACAAAAAAAGAGGGAGCAAAAGTTTTATTAGGTGGAAAGAGACCACAAGGATTTAATAAAGGATATTTCTATGAACCAACTATATTTGATAATGTGAAAGATGATTACACAATAATGAAGGTAGAACCATTTGGTCCTTTAGTCCCAATGTTGTCTTTTAAAGAATTTGATGAAGTAATCGAAAGAGCAAACAATCACGAACTTGGATTATCTAGTTATATTTGCACTAATTCAATGGAAAGAGCACATAGGGCATCTGAGTTAATGGAAACAGGAACAGTTGCAGTCAATACACCAATGGTTGCTATTGCTGAAGCACCATTTGGTGGTATAAAACAAGCTGGTTACGGTAGAGAGGGTGGCTCAATGGCCATTAAAGATTATTTAAATGTTAAATATACTCATTTGGGAATAAAAGGATAACATGAAATCAAAAAAACAAATTAAAAAAGCTGCTAATATTTTATTTTCTTGGAGAAATATGATGCCACTTTATTATGGCGTCATATGGATAATCTTGCTTTTAATTGTAATTTTTTCACCTTTTTAAAAAATTTAAAATTATAAATGGCACAATTATTATTAGCTTTTTTTGCTGGCTTTATAAGTTTTCTTTCACCCTGTGTTCTACCACTTATTCCAGGATACATCTCTTACGTTTCTGGCAGTACTTTAAATGAATTATTAGAGAGCAAACGGGTAAACATAATTCCAACAGCACTCTTCACAATAGGTTTTTCAATAGTATTTATTGCTTTTGGAGCAACGAGCACTTTAATAGGTAATTTTGTGCTTGCCAATTCTTTTGAGTTAAGAATTGCATCAGGCGCAGTAATCATATTATTCTCCTTGCAACTTTTAGGTTTTTTTAATTTTAAATTTCTTAATATTGAAAAAAGATTTCAAACAGAAAGAAGATCAAACAAATTATATCCAGTTTTAGTAGGAGCAGCTTTTGGTTTTGGTTGGACACCATGCATTGGACCAATACTTGGATCAATATTAGCTCTAGCTGCACTAGAAAGTACTTTAAGTAAAGGAATTTTACTTTTAACATCTTATTCATTAGGCTTAGCAATTCCGTTTATTTTGTCAGGTTTTTTAATTCAAAAATTTATGTCAGTTTCTAAAAATCTTAAAAAAAATATGAATATTATTTCAAAATCTGGAGGAGCAATTCTTTTAATTACAGGAATTTTAATAATTACAAACCAATTACAAGCTGTTGGTTATTATTTATTAGAGGCATTACCATTCCTACAAAAGCTTGGTTAAAATAATTTTTTGGTGTAAAATATAAAAATGTCTATAGGTTATTTTTTTAATCAGTCAACAAAATTTCTTTGGTACTCTGCGCATTATATAATTTCTTTTAAATACTCTACTCCAATAAAGATAGATAAAACTAACCCCCCATCATTTTATGGAAAGATGCCTTCAGGCAAAAAAATGTTTTTTGAAATGATGAAACTTTTAAATGAGGAAAGGAAATTAATTAACTCAAAATTCTATAAAATACCAAAAACACCATTAAAGGCTTTACTAGGTGCAGCAAAAGGAAGCTTTGATTTTTTTGTAGACTTACCAAAGATAGACAAAAGAAGAGCCTCAGGTAAATTTGCTGAGGTAGAAACAAAAAAAAAGGACTTACCAAAATATTATTTAAGAAATTTCCACTATCAAACGGATGGATATTTAAGTGAAAAATCAGCAAGACTTTACGAATTTCAGGTAGAAACTCTCTTCACTGGTTGCGCAGCTACTATGAGAAGATTTTCTATGATACCACTAATTAATTATTTAAATTCGAGAAAAAGTAATATCAAATTACTTGATATAGGAACGGGAACAGGGGAGATCATTGAAAGTTATAAATTAAATCTTAAAGATACAGAGATTACTTGCTCAGATTTATCAGAGGAATACCTAAATGTTGCAAAACAAAAATTAAAAAAGTTTAAAGATATTAAATATGTGAATTGTAAAGGGGAAGAATTACCATTTGAGGACAATTCTTTTGATGTTCTTACATCTACTTATATGTTTCATGAAATACCAACTGAAATTAGAAAGCAGGTATTTTCTGAAATCTCAAGGGTATTAAAAAAAGACGGCATCTTTGTCTTAACAGACTCTTTACAAATTGATGATAATCCTAAGTTAAATCCTCTCTTAGAATTTTTTCCATATTCTACTCATGAACCTTTTTATCCAAAATACATTAGAGAAGATTTAAAAGAAGTAGCTAAAAACTATGGACTTGAAATGTACTATAACAAAAATGCCTATTTAAGTAAGAGTATGGCATTTAGAAAATTATAAAATTATTTCATTACCTCATATAATCCAAGCCAGGCATTCACTTCTTTACTAGCAAGATATTGAGATTTAAAAAACTCTAATTTTTTACATTTATTAGTATCACACAACTCCTCTAATTTTTTATCAAAACCATATTCTTCATGAATACCTTCATTAATTGTAAAACATATTAGACCTTTGTTTTTAGTAATTCTTACAAATTCATCTAAAGCAGGTGGTTTAACATGTGCATAAGTAAATGTGCCAACACACATCACTGCATCAAATTTATTATCTTCATGATTTATTTTTTTATTAAGATCAGCTTTCTCTAATAAATGATAAAGACCATTTGGAACTAAATCTAAAAGATTTTGAGAAAGATCTGCGCCATAAAAGTTTTTAAAACCGTATTTTTTTAATTCAACCCCGACTAATCCTGTGCCACAACCAGCATCATAAATTTTAATTTCTTTATCATTTATATATTTATTAAAAACCTCAGATGTTTCTTTTGGACCTGTATAATTCCAGTCCGACATATCTTTGTCGTACTTATTTTCTTTACCCCAGTCATCATAGAACTTCATAACATCCTCTGTTTTCTTTAGGGTATGTAATGGAACTTTATTTCCTATATCTTTTTGAGCCATTGAAATAATAATTTAATTAAATAAATTTTCTAAGTAAATGTCTAAGTTTACCTTCCGAGGAGTCATAATCAATATAACAACCTTGCAAAAATCTATTTCCTTCATTTGGATTAAACTCTGTTCTACCGTGTAGGAGCCTATAATTATCCATCATTAATAAGTCACCTGGCATTAATTTAAATTTAATTAAAAACTTATCTGAATTATATATTTCTGATATTTTATTTCTTGCTTGATAGTATAAATCTAGTCTCTCTTTATCTATAGCAGGCACGAAATCTAATCTTGTACTAAATCTTACTTGTTTAATTTTTTTATCTTCGTCTAATTCAATAAGTTGTCCTACATTTTCTAATACAACATCTTTATCAACAAATCTAAATTTTACTTTTACTTCCGTAAGAATTTTGAAAAAATTAGGATGATTTTTCTTAAAACTCTCTGCAACTGAAAACCCGTCTACTAAAGTTGAATATCCTCCACTTACCTCATTTTCAATACAATGTAATAATTGAATGTTAGGAATAGGTTTCCTATATGGGTTATCTGTGTGAGGGGATAAAGGTAAAGGTGTATACGCTAAGTCATTTGGATTAGGTTTTGATTTCACATTAAAATATTCCCCAAAATTGGTTCTTCTAATACTTCCTATTGAATTTGCAAATTTAACAATGAAATTATCTTTTGTTGGAACTTTAGAAATTACTACAAAACCGTTTTTGTAAAATGATTTTAAAAGCTCTAACATTTCATCACTCTCAAAAAAATTTTCTTTAAATTTAAAATTTTTTATATCTTTAAGGTTAGAATCCCATAAAACTGGTTTTATTAGATCTTTTAAAAACGAATCTGAATTAAATTCTTTCTCTATTTTATCAATTTCAATCATTGATTTCACGCCATCGCTAAATTCAATATCCAAGAGCTTATCTATAATATTTACTTTGTTAATTTTAATATCTTTTAAAAATGATGGATCAAAAAGACGTTGTTCGGAATTTTTATCTAAGTGTTCTTTCTCACTTACTCTTTCTCTAAGCCAAATAGGGTGTAACTCCCATTTATTTGAGCCTTCAAAAACAAATACTTTGTTATTTTGTTCTAATTCAATTTTCATACCAATATTCTTAGATATCTCAAAAAATTTACTTTTATCAAGTAAAATTAAATAGTAATAAGCTCATCTATAAGAGCCAAAATAAATGAAAAACAAAGATATTTATAATTTTCTAATTTCTTTAGCTAGAGATTTAAACAAGTTTTACAAATTAAAATTAAATAAAGAATTTAAAGCTAAGAATAAAGGTAGCGATTCTAATTATGACCCTGTTACTATTGCAGATAAAAAATTTGAAAAATTTATTAGAACTAAAATAAATAAAAAATTTCCTCAACATTCTATTATTGGTGAAGAATTTGGATTAAAAAAGAAAAAAAGTGATTATTCTTGGGTTATAGATCCAATTGATGGAACTAGATCATTTGTAATTGGATATCCATCATGGAGTAATTTAATTGCATTTTGTTATAAGGATAAACCAATTATGGGATTAGCAAACTTTCCTATCTTAAATAAATTTTATATCAATCAGGATAGTAAAAAAGCCTTTCTTTTTAATGGAAAGAAAAAAATAAAATTAAGAACTTCAAATTGTAAAAAATTTATAAATGCAAAAATATCAGGGGATTTTCACGGCCAGTATAGTTTAGATAAACTTAAAAAAGTTAAAAAACTATTACCACGAATGCAGTTTCCTTGTATGGATGCTTTAAGTTACTCACATTTTTGTGAAGGTAAAATTGATACAGTGTTTCAAAGCGGAAATAAAATTTGGGATATTTATCCTTTAATTCCAATTATAAAAGCTTCAGGTGGAACTGTAACTAATTGGGATAATAAAGAAAATTTTAAAAGTGGCAATGTTTTAATATCTTCGAGTAAGCTAATTCACAAACAAATGCTTAAGATGTTAAAACCACTCAATTAATTATTTTTAATAAAATCTTTTATGTAATCTCTTAACTTGATTTTACCAAAGTGTTTGTAGACTTTGTTAGAAAGATTCATATTAGTAAGAGCAGATGCATATCTTTCCCCAGCTCTTTTTGGCAAATATTTGATTTTCCTTTTAAACATCTTTGCAACTTTGATGATTGAAAAACTTTCTTTGTGAGAAATACTATAGTGTCTACAAAGATTTTTTTTCCAAGCCATAAAGCAAATTTTAACTGTATCATTAATGTGAGTGAACCTTCTTGATTGAGTTCCAGGTCTTACAACAGGAAGTGGCTTCTTTCTTTTGTAAAAATCTTCAAATATTCCAATAACGGTTGCCATACTTCCTTTGCCAATTTGATTTGGCCCATAAACATTGTAAAAATAAATTATTTCATATTTAAAATTAAACCATTTCTTCATATTTTCTAAGAGTTCTAAATTTTTTGCTTTTGTAAAAGCATAAGGTGATAAATCTTTATCTTTACCTCTGTTTCCAAGAGATGCAGATGTAGCGCTATAAATTAATTTTATTTTATTTTTTAAACAAAAGTTTATTACAGCATTAGTACCTATAGAGTTTGACTCTATACATTTATCCATCTGTAAAAAACTTTGATAAATTCTTGCAAATTCTCCAAAATGAAAAATAGAGTGAATTTTTTTTGGGTTTATTACTGAACTGATATTTTTTGTATGTGCTTTTATATATCTTACTCTTGAACTTTGAATATGATTTTTCTTTGAGCTGGAGCTATAATTATCAATTGAAATTATATTCAATTTTGTTTTTTCTAAAAAATATTTAATAAGATTTGTTCCGACAAATCCTGCTCCACCAGTGATTACTATCTTTTTAGTGCTCATTAAACAGTTATCTATTAATTTAAATATTTATTTATGTAAATAACTAAATTAAAATAGGAATTAAATAGGAGGAATATGGAAATTTTTAAACCAATTAGTGAAAAAAAAACTAAAGGCAAAGTCAAAAAAATTTTTAGTGAAATTAAGAAAACAAGAAAAATAACAAAAATACCAAATTTTTGGAGATCAATTGCACATAATCCTGCATTGCTTGAAAGAACTTGGAATAGTCTTAAAGCAATTATGAAAGATGGAGCCTTAGACGTCGTAACTAAAGAATTAATTTATGTAGCTGTTTCAATTACTAATAGCTGTGGATATTGTACAAGATCACATACATTTGCTGCTAGAAAGAAAGGTGCAACTGATCAAATGATAAAGGAAATGATCGACGTTGTTGGTATAGCTAATCAAAATAATAAATTGGTTGAAGCTTATCAAGTAGAAGTAGATAAAATTTATAAATAACATGAGCAATTTAATTGGATATGTATATTTACTTTTAGCAGTTGTTCTTGGAATAACTTCTAACGGATTTCTTAAAACCACAAATGGTTTTACTAACATTGGTCCAACAATTATGTGTATGGTTACCATACTCCTATGTATATTTTTTCTGGCAAAAGCCATGATGATAATCCCAGTTGGCTTTACATATGCAACTTACGGAGGCTTAACAATAACAGCGGTAACTATTTTTGGTATATTTAAGTATAACCAAATACCAAACATATACGGTATTATTGGAATTATAATGATCATCATAGGCGTGATCCTCGTAAATTTTTTAGGAAAGACAAATTAAATTTTATCGAGGTAGGACAATTCTACATAGCGGTAATTATTGAATTTAAATAGATAAAGTTTAAAAGTATTGGGTGAGTCAATTTAATCTATCAGATAAAACGTATTTTAAGTACACTGAGTCAGGCCAAGGTCCAAACTTGTTACTTTTGCACACAATTAGAAATAGGATAGAGTATTATGAAAGAATACTTCCTTTGTTAATCAAGAAATTTAAAGTTTTTTGTATTGAACTACCAGGTCATGGAGACTCACCAATTAATAAAAAAACAAATTATAATATTGAATTTATTACTAATTCAATAGTAGAGTTTATAGATCAAAAACAATTAGACCACATAACTATAGCAGGAGAATCAATTGGTGCTGTGTTAGCAGCCACTGTAGCAATTAAAGCTCCCTCAAAAGTAGAAAAAATTTATTGTTTCAATCCATATGATTACGACACTAAATTCGGTGAAGGGGTAAGTAGAGGTAACTTTATTTCTAAATTTTTGTTTTTGCATATGCGTCTGCCATTTGGAATAGGATATTTTTTCAGTAAACTTGAGTGTTTTCCAATTTTATGGGTTATTTTTAAAGGAGGCGTTTTTAAAAAAAAATCGATTACTAAAAGCTATATATCTTCATTAGCTAGATCTATTAAGAAAAAACATTTTACTTATCACGAAAGAAATATTTTTTTTAATTTTATTTTATCATCGAAAAAAAAAGAGATTTATAACAATCTAAAAACAGATGTTAATCTTATTTATGGAGAGCATGATTGGTCTCAAAACTCAGAAAGAGAAGAAACCATGAAATTATTAGGATTAAATACTTTTGAAGTTATGAAAGATACTGGTCATTTTTCTTTTTTAGAGTCCCCTATGAAAGTTGCTGAATTAATAAAAGCATGAATATTCGGTATCTATTATTCTCTGGGTAACTTTGATAACTTCATTAGGTATAATTAATTAACATTAGGACAATACAGCTCAGTTAAAAATATTGAATAATTTGTTATTTCTTTTATAAGAAAGCTATGAGCATATGTACACTATCACTAATTTCATTAGCGTTAATTCCTATAGCTTTATTTGTGTTTAAAAAACCTTCTAAGCAAGAAATAAAAAAATTTGAGAGTAAAAACCAAGACCGTTTAAACTGGTCTAGAATGGGCTTTTAAATTTAAAGAATTTCGGGTGAATAAAATCGTTTGGTTTAGATACGACCTGAGGCTAGAGGATAATCAAGCTTTTATAGAGGCAACAAAAAATGGTAATGTCTTACCAATTTTCATTTTTGACAAAAATTATTACAAAATAGACACGTCTAGTTCTTTTCATTTAAAATTTTGCGAAGATTCACTTAAAGATTTAAACCAAAGTTTAAAAAATTTATATAATTCAAAATTAAATATTTATTATGGGGATACGACTGAGATTTTAAAAAATATTTCAAAAAAATTTAATATAAGTGAAATTTATTCACATCATGTATTTAAAAATAATTATCTTAGCAAAATTGACGAAAAAACTTCTAAATTTTTTAAAGAGTGCAATATTCAGTGGTATTTATTTAATCAATTCGGGATACAACTAGGTAAAAGAGATAGATATCGTTGGTCATATAACTGGAATAAATTTATTAACCAGCCAGTTTTAGAAAAAAGAGTAAATTGCAATTTCATTATAGATCCTGATCATAATAAAAATTGCTCAATATCTACAAATTTTATAGATGATAAATTAATTCAAGAAGGAGGAAGGAAAAATGCAGTAAAATTGCTAAATTCCTTTTTAGATAATAGATCCGATAATTATCAAAAAGAAATGTCTTCACCAATTACCGGTGAAAAATCTTGTTCAAGACTTAGTCCATACATAACTTATGGTAATATTTCATTAAGAGAAATATATAGGGCTACAAAACAAAAATTGAATGAAGATATTTCTATTGCAAAAAAAAAATCTTTAATAGCTTTCAAAAGTAGACTTGCATGGCACTGTCATTTTATTCAGAAGTTATATGATGAACCAGAAATAGAATTTAAAAATTTAAATAGTGCTTTTGATGGTTTGAGAGAAGATGATTTTAATCCTTATTATTATGAGGCTTGGAAAAATGGAAACACAGGTTATCCTTTTATCGATGCGTGTATGAGATATTTAAAAGTCAATGGTTGGATAAACTTTAGAATGCGTGCAATGCTTGTCTCATTTGCTTCATATCAATTATGGCTAGATTGGAAAAAAACATCAAAACATATGGCCAAATTATTTACAGATTATGAGCCAGGGATACATTATTCACAGTTTCAAATGCAGTCAGGAACTACCGGTATCAATTCTATTCGGATTTATAATCCAATAAAACAGTCCATAGATCAGGATCCAGACGGGAATTTTATTAGAAAATGGGTTCCAGAATTAAAAAATGTTCAAGGTAAACTTATACATGAGCCATGGAAAATGACTTACATCGATCAGAAAAGTATTAGTATTGAGTTAGGTAAAAACTATCCTTTTCCAATTATTGAAAATAATAAAGTTACTAAGATAGCAAAAGATAAAATATGGAAAGTTAAAAAATCTAAAGAGGCTAAACTTTTATCTAGCCAGATTTTGATTAAACATGCTAGTTTATCTTCAAGAAGATAATTTATGTGTGGTAGATACGTCATAACAAAACCAGTTGAAAAAACTGTGAAAATTGTAAAATCATCGACAACAGTTAAAGATAATGAAAACTTTAACGCACACCCAAGTCAATCATTACCAATTATAAAATCATATTCAAATGGTAAGACTTTAGAATTAGTGAAGTGGGGAATAGTACCATCGTGGGCAAAACAAAAGGATTTTAGACCTTTAATAAATGCAAGAGTAGAAACAATTGATGAAAAAGTTTCTTTTAAAAAACTTATAAAAACAACAAGATGTGTTGCCGTAATGGATGGATTTTATGAGTGGAAACGATCTAAGGAAAACAAAACTCCGTTTTATTTTACAAGAGAAGACAAAAAACCTTTATATGTTGCAGGAATTTTTGAAAACAATGAATTTTGTTTAATTACTGAAGAAGCTAGTCAAAATGTTATGGATATACATCATAGACAACCAGTTATTTTAGATAATAATGAAATAGACAATTATTTAGATCTTAAAAAGGATGGCAAAAAATACTTAAGCCAGATTAAGAAAATCCCTTTAAATTTTTATGAGATATCTAAAGAAGTTAATAAACCTACAAACAATTATCCATCATTGATTAGTAAGTTAAATTAATAATGGATTTAACTAAATATAAAAACAAAAGTAGAATTCTATTAATTAAGTCTCCAAATTATAAATTAAAAGATTACTTTAATATTAAATATGTTTATCAAAAGCATATAAAAAAATTTCACAAAAGACATGTCAAATTAATTACAAAAATAGATAAAAAAGGTTTTAAAATAAATTTTATTGATTTTGATGGCAAAACAAAAAAAGTTTTGAATAAAGTTAATACCAATACTTTATTTAAATTTATTGATACTTTAAAAATTAGTAAAACTATAAAACCAATAAATTTATCTCTATTTTCAGATTATAATCCTAAAACTACAACCCATGGATTAGGATTTAAAAATAAAGAAAAAGCTTTGTATACTGTTGATACGATCAAAAAAAGACCTATAAAATATCAAGTTAATGTAATTGCAACTATGCTAGGACGTGCAAAAAAACACCCACATAAAACAAAAGAAATGAATGATGCAATAAAAGTTTTTAGTAAATGGATGTCTAATTATAAAGAAAGTTCTAAGAAGTAATTTTATCTACAAATCTTTTAACAACCGGGGCAAGGCTTAATACAGTAATAATTGCAATAGGTAAGCTTACAGACCAAGCTTTCAAAAAACGTTTTATATATAATTCGTCTAATCCAGTGTTAATATAAGTAATTAACAAAGTCATAATAAGACTTGTAAAAAATCCTACAATTAATGTAAAAAGCAATTGAGAGTATTTTTTTGGTAACATCTAATTAGGTAATTTGTTGCTCAAGTTTCTTGTTAAATTATCTTAACATCTTTAAATTTAAAATGATTTATTTTTTCATAGCATTAAACATGCTTAGAGTATCATCAAAAGTCATCATAGTGATCATTTTTCCACTATCACTTACTTCAAAGTAATGACCAAACATAGTTACCATACCATCCGCTGATCCTTTTACTCTTACAAAAACTTTATTTCCTTCACTTATCATATCTATAGGTTCAACTTTAAAGTTGGACCATTTTTCTGGAATTTTAGAAAATGCTCCCATCATTGCTTGTGGGCCTTTGTGAACCCCCGACAAAGGATGGATACCTTCTTTTCCAGGGAAAGTCCAAGTAGTATTTTCATCTACTAACTCTTTAAAAAAAGTTTCCATGTCATGCTTATTAAAAAGGTCATAACCTAATTTTACTCTTTCTTTTGGATTCATTTGTTTCTCCTTTCAAAATTATTTTCCAGGTTTAATTACACTGTTAGCTGCATTTGCTGCATTACTAAAAGCTTTATTATAGTCAATTACCTCATGAACCATTAAATCATCCATAAGGCCGGAATTTTTAAAAGCTATTTTTAATGCAACAGCTTGTTCGTATTCCCCTTCAACGCAAGAAATTACGTCAAATCTACCTCTAACCCATTCGTAAGAAATAAGCTTTAAACCAGCTGCCTCTGTTACCTTTTTTGTAGAAGCAAATCTGTCAGCAGTTGGTTCATTCTGCATTCTCTTCATTAGTTCTCCACTGATCTTGCCTATTAAATAAAATTTTGCCATTTTTTTCTCCTTTTGTTTATTAGTTTAATTACACTCCTTTAATTATAATTAAATTACCTTCAGAATTTTTTTGGCGAAGTTCTTTGACTGGTTTGTATAAATCTGAGTTATACCACTCCAATGCTTTTTCGTAAGTAGGAAATTCAATAATTACATTCCTAGTATAATCCCATTTACCTTCCATAGATGTATACTCACCGGCTCTAACAACATACTTACCACCGAATTGTTTTATAGTTTCAGGAACTTGCTCTGCGTAAACTTTAAAACCTTCTTTGTTGGTCATATTAATTTGAGCTATTACATAACCAGGCATTTCAGTTTAAATCTTTTTTTACTTAGTTTCTGAAGTCCATGATGTTTCCACACTCTTCTGGATCAGTAGTAAACATGCTGTTCATGTCACCAAGTTGATCTATGATGGCTTCTTTACTTTCTGCTTCCCATCTGCAGAAAACTTTCATTGAGTCACCTGCACCTACCATAGTAACTAAGCATTTTGCTTTTGAACCTGTTACACCTTTTTTAAGATCTTCGTGTGGAGTTGAAGTAACAAAATCCATGAATTTTTTCTTCATCTCTTCAGATTTAAAAATGTGTGTTGCTAAATAGTTTTTCATTATTTTCCTTTCGTTTGTTAAATTTTAATCAATATAATCTATTAAGGTAAAGGTTTTATTACAAATGAGGAATGCGTTTTTTAGATCCAACTAGGAACAGGAAGCCCTTTTTCTTGTAAAAACTTTTTATTAAACAGCTTAGAGTTGTATTTATCAGATCGATCACAAAGTATTGTGACGATAGTTTTACCCGGTCCTAATTTTTTACCTAGCTTGATAGCTCCTGTAATATTTATTGCACAACTAGTTCCTAAACTCAAACCTTCATTTTGAATCAAGTCATATAGAACTGGCAAAGCTTCTTTATCAGTTACTTTAAAAGCACCATCAATTTTAGCTTTTGCAAAATTAGCAGTCACTCTACTTGATCCAATTCCTTCAGTAATTGAACTTCCTGAAGATTTTAATTCACCATTTTCAATATGATCAAAAAGGGAAGAACCATCAGGATCAGCTAAAAATATTTTTATATCTTTATTTTTTTCTTTTAGAAAACTACTAACTCCACTAATAGTACCTCCAGTACCAGAAGAACAAACAAATCCATCTACCTTTCCATCAGTTTGCATCCAGATTTCTGGTCCAGTTGTTTCATAGTGACCTTTTGAATTTGCTGTATTATCAAATTGGTTAGCCCAAACTACTCCATGGTTATTAGAACTCTTTAAGTCATCTGCTAATTTTGCTGCTACTTTTACAAAATTACCATCATCTTTATAAGGTTTAGGTGGTACCAACCTTAAGTCAGCACCCATATTTCTTAGCATATCTTTTTTTTCTTGGGTTTGATCTTCGTTCATAACAATGATTGTTTTATACCCAATAGAATTTCCGATTAAGCATAAACCAATTCCTGTATTGCCGGCAGTTCCTTCAACTATCGTTCCACCTTTAGATATCAGTTTTTTTTCTTCAGCATCTTTAATTAAAGCAAGTGCTGCTCTATCTTTAACTGAGCCACCAGGATTTAAATATTCTGCTTTACCATAAATATTACATCCAGTTATCTCAGATGCAGCTCTTAATTTCACTAAAGGAGTGTTTCCAATTCCTTCAACAAAGTTGTTTTGTGGTTTACTCATTAATTTTTATCACTATCTTGAGTTATACCATAAGGTTTAAAGTTTTGATCTTCAGTTGTAACTTCACCAACATTCTTTGCGGGTATTCCAACCATTACTGAATTTTCTTCAACATCTTTTGTAACAACAGCATTAGCACCAATTTTTGCATTTTTTCCAATCACAACTGGCCCTAATATCTGTGCACCAGATCCAACAACCACATTGTCCATTAATGTTGGATGTCTTTTTGTATTTCTTTGATCGTCGGAATTTATACTTGGAGATATTCCACCAAGAGTGACCATATGGTAAATAGTTACATTATCACCAATTTCAGAAGTCTCACCTATAACAACTCCCATACCGTGATCTATAAATAAATTTTTTCCAATCTTTGCATTAGGATGAATTTCTATTCCTGTTAAAAATCTTGAAAACTGAGAAATTATTCTTGCAATCAAATTAAATTTTGCAATGGCAAAAAAATTTGCAATTCGATGAAAAAAAACAGCTTTTGCTCCAGGATAAGTTAATACTACACTTAACTTTGATTTAGCAGCTGGATCTCTTTTAATTATAGAATCTAAAAATTCATTCATGTTGTTTACAGTTTTTTAAGCTTTAACTTGATTTAACGTTAAACCCTTTAGATTAGCTGGAACAGCTACATCCATCATTTTTGGGTTCGCAAGTTTAAGGTTATTCATTATTTCTACGTATTGGTCAACAGAATTAACTTGTAACCTTGGATTATTTTTTCTCTCTGATCCAATTGTAGAATGTTTTTTACCATTATAGTCATGCGCAGGGTATACCATCGTATTTTCCGGTAATTTTAACAATTTGTTAAATATAGAGTCGTACTGTTGTCTAGCATTACCGTTTTGAAAATCAGTTCTTCCAGTTCCATTTATTAAAAGTGTGTCACCTGTAAAAACTCTATCATTCATTAAATAACTGTAAGAACAATCTGTGTGACCAGGTGTGTACATCACTTTTAAATTAATATTATCAATTTTTACGTTTTCATCTTCCTTAACTCTTAAGTCTACAACTTCGGACTTTGAATTATCTCCCATAATTTTAGTGCAGCTTGTTCTTTTACTTAATTCATTTAAGCCGGTTATGTGATCCGCATGTATATGTGTATCAATTACTTTTACTAATTTTAATTCTAATTTATTTAAAAAATTTATGTATTGATCTGTGTGTTCTAAAACTGGATCTATGATTAAAGCCTCTCTACCTTTGCCACTTGATAGTATGTACGTATAGGTTGAAGACTTAGTATCAAATAATTGCTCAAATATCATATTAATGATCACTTTATAAAAAATTGCATAGCAAATCAATCTTGCATATAATTTGTTTTTAAAAAGGAGAGGTAAATGACTTTAAAAATAAACAGTTTAGCACCTGACTTTAAGGCTAAAACAACTATTGGTGATATATCATTTCACGAATGGTTAGGAGATAGTTGGGGCGTTTTATTTTCGCATCCAAAAGATTTTACTCCAGTTTGTACAACTGAACTTGGATCTTTAGCTAGAATGAAACCTGAGTTTGATAAAAGAAACGTTAAAGTTATTGGTTTAAGTGTGGACCCAGTTGCAGATCACGTTAAATGGCTGGATGACATTAAAGATGTAACGGGAATGAAACCTGATTATCCAATAATTGCGGATGAGGATCTAAAAATTGCAAAACTTTATAATATGTTAGAGGGTGATGCAGGAACTACTTCAATGGGTAGAACTGCAGTTGATAACCAAACAGTTAGAACAGTTTTTATTATTAGACCAGATAAAAGAATTGGTTTGTTCTTAACTTATCCAATGGCAACAGGAAGAAACTTTATGGAATTATTGAGATCAATAGACTCAATGCAGTTAACTGCAAAACATAAAGTTGCAACACCAGCGGATTGGAAAAAAGGTGAAGAAGTTATCATTGTTCCAGCAGTGAAAGATGAGGAAGCAAAGAAAATGTTTCCTGATGGTTGGAATGCAGTTAAACCTTATTTAAGAAAAGTACCAGATCCATCGAAGTAGGTTGGACAATAAGATTTTAATCGAACAATCTCAGCATTGGGAAAAAAGCTTCTCAAGTAAGCCTGAGATGTTTGGTTCTGAACCAAGTCACTCTGCAAAAATAGCTTTAGAAAAATTAAAAAAAAATAACGTAAAACATATTATTGAACTTGGTGCAGGACTAGGACGTGATACGATTTTTTTCGCTAAAAATTCTATTAAAGTAACTGCGTTAGATTACAGCCCAACTGCAGTTGAAATAATTAAAAATAAGTCAAACAGTTTAGGTTTAAATGATTTGATTGAAGTTCAAACACACGACTTAAGACAAAAATTAAATTTTAAAGATAATAGTTTTGATGGTTGTTACTCACATATGCTTTATTGTATGGCTTTTACATATTCTGAACTTGAAAATTTAAACAACGAGATATTTAGAGTTTTAAATAAACTCTCATTAAATATTTATACAGTTAGAAACCATTCAGATGCAGATTATAAAAAAGGTACACATCGAGGCGAAGATTTATATGAAATGAACGGATATATTGTTCATTATTTTTCAGATGAAAAAATTAAAAAGTTATTAAAAGGATTTAAAAATTTAAGTATCGATTATTTTGATGAAGGAGATTTTCCAAGAAAATTATCCTTAGTTATTAATCAAAAAATTTAATATGGAATACTTATTAATTGGTTTTTTTACTGGTCTAAGTTTGATTTTAGCACTTGGTGCTCAAAATGTCTTTGTAATAGAGCAGGGTTTAAAGAGACAATATACTTTTTTAGTATGCTTAATTTGCTCAATTTCAGATTATATTTTAATTTTTTTAGGTATTTTCTTATTTGAATATTTTCAAAGTTACTTTAACCAAACAGTTGAACTTATATTAAATATTCTACTATTATTATTTTTATTACATTTTATTTATTCTAAAATAAAATTAAGTTTTTCCAATATTGATTTTTCAACAAACAAAACTGACGAAACCTTCAAAAGTATTTTCTTAAAGACCTTAGGTTTTACTTATTTAAATGCACATGTTTATTCAGATACAGTATTTTTTTTAGGAAATTTCTCTAAAAATTTTGCTTTGATTAACAAAATATATTTTGGATTAGGTGCCACAATATCTTCTTTTTTATTTTTTTTTACTATTGGTTATTTAGCAAACTATTTGTCCAAATATTTAAATCATAAAAGAACTTGGTTTTATATAAACATATTAGTCATTCTTTTTATGACTGTTTTGTCTATATATGTTTTAAATATTATTCTTAATTTCTATTGATATAGAACACTTTTAAACGTCAATTTAGACCCATTGGTTTTTTTTAAAAAATAACTAAATAAGACTTATGAGCGATTTAGAAAAACATTACGAACCTAATAACTTTAGCGATAAAGTTGCCTTAGGCTTTACAAAGTTTTTAAGATTCCTAGCCGACACTTTTTTTAAGAAAAGATACGGCCATAGAGCAGTTGTTTTAGAAACAGTTGCTGCAGTGCCTGGAATGGTAGCTGGAATGCTAATTCACTTAAAATCTTTAAGAAAGATGGAAGATGATAGAGGCTGGATTAAAATTCTTTTAGATGAAGCAGAAAATGAAAGAATGCATTTAATGACATTTATTCATGTTGCAAAACCAACATGGATTGAAAGAATTATTATTTTAATGGCTCAGTTTATTTTTATTGTTACATACGCTATCATTTATTTAGTATCTCAAAGAACTGCTCACAGGATTGTTGGATATTTTGAAGAAGAAGCTGTTAGAAGTTACACAGAATATTTACACGAATTAGAGACTGGCAAAATAAAAGATGAGCCAGCTCCAGAAGTTGCAATAAATTATTGGAACTTACCTTTGCACGCTACACTAAAAGATGTAGTGAGAGTTATACGTGATGATGAAGCTGGACACCGTGATGTTAATCACAGTTTTGCAAATATCATTAACGAAAAAAAATACCCTAAAAAAGAAGAAAATATCAGCTCTAAAGATTTAAGTAGAGAATAAATTCTATTTTTATATATTCATTTTAAAGTCTTAATTTCAGATGAATAGAACAATAAAAATATTTTATCTAATTTTATTATTTTTAAGCACATTTCATTTTAAATCTATAGCGGAGCCAACCTTTGTGCAAAGTAAATTAATTGATGACAAATTTTATTTAGGACTTAACTTTAATAATGATGGTACAAAAATGTATACTGTAAACGCTGGAGCTGGAACATCGGATGCAGTTATCGAATATATATTAACTACCCCATATGACATTTCAACGGCAATCGTAAATAATACTTTTGGAGTAAGTAGAGGTGGTCATACACAAGCAACACAAGTAGTGTTCAATAACGATGGAACAAAAATGTTTATTGTTAACCATGCTGGTAATAAGTCAGTAGATGAATACTTACTAAGCACTGCATTTGATGTTTCAACAGCTACATTTGATAGCGAAATTTCTATTGCTGGTCAAGAACAAAGAGCAAATTCAATTGCATTTAATAATGATGGTACCAGAATGTTTATTGCTGGTGTAGGAAATGATTCACAAGTGCGTATTCATGAATATTCACTAGATACAGCATTTGATCTTAGCTCCACAGTTACTCATCTTAATACTGAAGACCTAATTTCTTTTCAAAGTCACATAGATGGAGTTACTTTTAATTACGATGGTACTAAAATGTATACCATTACAACAATGAGTGAAGCACAAGATTTGATGTATCAGTTTAAATTAACTACACCTTATGATGTTTCTACTTTATCACTTGAAGGCACCTATACTGTAAGTTCTGTTAGTGTAAGTTCAAGAGAAGTTGTGTTTAGTAATGATGGAAGTAAAATGTTTATCATTGATGATGATCCCGATGATCTTACTAATAATAAAGTTCATGAATTTAACCTAAGTTGTAATTGGAGCATAATCGATGGTGCTTGTGATGATCCAATAACTACTTCCGATGGGGGTAAAGATATTTTAAGCTCAATCGAGTCCCAAACTGCAACAGCAAAACAAATTGCTATTCAAGCAAGTACCCCAGTTCTTAACCGTATGTATTGGTTAAGAAGACATAGAACAAGCGATCAATTAAGTAATCAAAACATTAAATTTAACTTTCCAAATAAAACAATAGCATCTTTAGCAAAAGTTATTCCAATATCGGAAAAATCAAATAATACTTTAAACAAGTTGTCTGACAGTTGGTCATTTTGGAGCGAAGGTAGTGTGAGTTTTGGCAAAACAGGTGATACATCTTCTTCATCATCTAAAAAAATTAATACCAAAGGCATTACACTCGGTATGGATAAAAAGATAACCAAAAATAGATTATATGGTTATGCTCTTAGATTTGGTAATGATGATGTTGATGTAGGCACATCTGGAACTAATTTAGATACTGAGTCTTTTAGTTTATCTGTTTATGGAACTTTTCCTCATGATAATGAAAAATTTACCGAAGGTATTCTCGGAATAAGCACATTGAAAACTGATCATCTTAGAAAAGGGGGAGGAAGCACTAGAACAGGAGAAAGAGATGGTGCACAAATATTTGGCTCACTAAATTACTTATCAACATATAAAAAAGAAAATTTTAATATTACTCCTAATTTAAGAATTGATTTAAGCTATACAGAGTTGTCCAAATATAGAGAAAAAGGTCCTGCAGCTTTAGTTTACAAAGCTCAAACAATTGAAACTGGAATGATATCTACTGGTTTTACAATAAGTGATATCTTAAATTTTAATACTTTTACTTTTAAACCAAATGGTGGATTAGAGATTGGGGTAGATTTTAGTCCATCTTCAGACGCTACTTATCGTTACCTATCGGAAACTACAGAATATACAAAATCAATTGATCAAGATTCTAAAAATTTAATAGCAAATATTGGATTTGATTTAGTAACTGATAATGGTTTTTCTATAATGACT
Organism: uncultured Pelagibacteraceae bacterium; assembly: GCA_902528175.1. GTDB lineage: Bacteria > Pseudomonadota > Alphaproteobacteria > Pelagibacterales > Pelagibacteraceae > Pelagibacter. Next base: position 37,475 of record CABZRN010000002.1, read on the forward strand.
ATCTATGAAAGAAATCAAAGTGACAATGCCCATAGCGATACTCTTTATATAGGATTTGGTTATATTCCATCAGATAACAATGAATACGCTATGAGCTTAGATAATGATAAAGCATCTCTAACTTATAACAAAAATTTAATTGGTTTTGATATCAGAGTGAATTCAAATTATAATTTGATGAGTTCAATTCCTGATTATGGTGCAACTATTGAGCTTGTTAGTACTTTTTAAAATTATTCGTTGGAATATCCGTATTTACGTAATCTAACATCACCAGTTCTTGCATGAGCTTCCATGCCTTCGTATCTTGAAATCCTAGCAGCTGCTGAACCAACTTCTTTTGTAGACTCTTTTGTCATTCTTTGAAAACTTAATGTTTTTATAAATTTACCAACGAACAACCCACCAGTATATTTACCAGCACCCTTAGTTGGTAAAATATGATTAGTACCAGAACATTTATCACCATAAGCAACAGTTGTTTCCTCTCCAATAAATAACGAACCGTAGTTTTTTAATCTCTTGTGAAACCATTCAAGATTTTTAGTTTGAATCTCTAAATGTTCAGGTGCATAGTCATCACTTACTTTCACCAATTCTTCATCCGTATCGCATAAAATAACTTCACCATAATCTCTCCAGGCAGCCTCTGCACTTAACCTTGGAACTTCTGGAAGTTTCTCTATTAATTCTGGAACTCGTTTCATCACTTCATCTGCAAGTTTTTGGCTTGTGGTGTATAACCAACATGGAGAATTATATCCGTGTTCAGCTTGACCAACTAAATCAACAGCTACAATTTCTGGATCTGCAGTTTCATCTGCAATAATTCCAATTTCTGTTGGACCAGCAAATAAATCAATTCCAACTTTTCCAAATAAAATTCTTTTAGCTTCAGCAACAAATTGATTTCCAGGACCAACTAAAATATCAGCTGGAGCATTTCCAAACATTCCATATGTCATTGCAGCAATAGCTGGAACTCCACCAAGATTTAAAATTACATCAGCACCACATAAATTTGCTGTATAAATTATAGAAGGGTGGGCACCCATTCCCTCTTTAGGTGGACTACAAGCAATAATATTTTTAACACCAGCAACTTTTGCAGTTGTAACACTCATTACTGCAGATGCTATGTGAGCGTATCTTCCACCTGGGATATAACAACCCGCAGTGTTAACAGGTACTAACTTTTGACCAGCATATAATCCATTTGATAGTTCGACTTCAAAGTCTTTTCCATAGTTTGCAAGTTGTGCTTCTGCAAATTTACGAACTCTATCGTATGAAAATTTAATATCGTCTTTAGTTTTTTGATCTAACTTTTTATTTATTTCCTCTATTTTTTCTTTTGATACAATTATTTCTCCATCATATTTATCAAATTTCTTAGTTAATTCCTTACAACCTTCTTCTTTTGATTTTTCGAGTTCTTTTAAGAGATTTTGAACTATATCTTTTGTTTTTGTATCATCTGTTGATGCAGTTTTAGATGCCTTTTTTAAATATTTAATTGTCATTTTTTCAAATTTATATTGTTTTATTAATCTAATGCAACAACTGCAGCAGCAATAGAAGCAAGTCTTGCCGTTGCTTCATCCGATCTACTTGTAATAACTACTGGTACTTTTCCTCCAATTACTACACCAGCAGCACAAGCTCCCATAAAATAAATCATTATTTTTACCAAAGCATTTCCAGTTTCAACACTAGGCACTAATAGTACATCAGCATCTCCTGCAACTATGTTTTTAATTCCTTTAATTTCTGCTGATTTTTTTGAAATACTATTATCAAACGCTAAAGGCCCGAATACGTCTGCATCTAAATTCTCTTTTTTTGCGAGTTCAGTAATTTCTTTTGCCTCCATTGAACTTTGAATGCTATCTAAAACTTCTTCTGTTGCTGATAACACAGCAACCTTTGGTCTGTTGTTTCCAATTCTTTTAGAAAAATCTATAACATTTTTTAATATGTGCAGTTTAGTTTTTACATTAGGTAAAACATTTAAAGCACCATCAGTGATTATTAATGGCTTATCATCTTTTTCTAATGTCATATGCCAAACATGGCTTAATCTGGTTTTACCTAAAAGTTTGTACTCTCTTTTTAAAACTTCTTTCATCAATATATCCGTATGAATATGACCCTTTACTATAATCTTAACTTTGCCCTTCATTGCAAGTTTAGCGGCGACTGCCGCTGTATTATTTTCTACTGGCTCATGAATTACTTCATAACCTGAAATATCAAATTGAATTTCATTAGCACATTTTTGAATTTGATCTTTATCACCAATAAAAATTGGTTTGATTAAATCTTCTTTAACAGCATCCATTACAGATTGCATTGGAAGAGGTTTTCCAGCATTAACAATTGCAGCTGTTGCACCTTTCTTTTTTATAGAAGCATCCAGTAAATTGTTTGGACAAATTATTTGTTTATTAGATAGCATTTAGTTTTTTTAAATCTTCCATAATACTTTTTGGTATTGGAATATTCTTTTTCATATTTTTTTTATATCTTTTTTTTGTACCTTCACCAGGAAAATTTATTTCTTTAACTCCTTTAATTTTTGGTAATTTCTTTATAATTCTAATGTTATCTTTAATTCTTTTAATATAATTGCTTCCAATAAAAATATTTGGTTTTACAGCCATAAATAAATGTCCAACATTTTGTGGTCCTTTAAAATCATCAAATGGATCTCTCACTTTACCTCCATGGTTTGCACCTGTCATAACTCCACTTAATATGTCTACCATCCAGGCTAAACCTGAACCTCTAAATCCTGCAATAGGTAATTGTACACCTTTAAGAGCTTTAATTGGATCTGTAGTTGGCTTTCCATTTTTATCTAATGCTACACCTAAAGGAATTTTATGACCTAAATTAGCCGCTACTCTTATTTTACCTCTATTAATCATTGATACTGATGTATCTAATATAAATGGAATTTTATTACCTGAGGGTGTTCCAAAACAAATTGGATTTGTTCCAAATAAAGTTTTCTTTGATCCATAAGGCGCGATAGCTGGCGGTGCATTTGTATAACACCATACCATTAAATTTTTTTTAACAGCCTGTTCTACAAAATAACTAGATAAACCGTAGTGGCCAGAATTTTTTACACCAACCATTCCAATTCCAGTTTTTTTTGTATTTTTAATTAATGATTTAATAGCGATGTCAGCTGCAACAAATCCAATTGAATTATTAGCATCTACATATGAAATTGAACTAGATATTTTTTTTATTTTGATTTTTGGTTTAGGATTAATAACTTTTTTATCAATTCTATCACAATACATTTTAAGCCTTGATAACCCATGAGAATGTGCACCAACTAATTCTGCATTGATTAAAGCTTTAGCACTAATCATGGCGTGCGTTGGACTTAAACCTCTGTTCTTTAATACTTTAATAATTATGTTTGTTATTTTTTTTGCATTAGCCATAAAGCATCCTGACTTAAAAAAAAGATCTTACCACTAACTGGATGAACTTGTATGTCTCTAATTCTTCCGATTTCTCTTGCAAATATGACTTCTTCTTTAACATTTTCTAAGTTGGAAAAATCAAGTTTTCTAAGCGACATGTCCTTGAGAGATGTAATTAAAGCATGACCGTTCCACTCTTTAAATTCTTCACCTTTATAAATTGTTATTGCACTTGTTGCAATTGATGGTACCCAATATTTGATTGCTTTTGTATAACCAGGTAACCACTTTGGTCCAATTTTTGTTCCACTGTAATTAGTTCCACCCCAACCAAGAACTTTCCAACCATAGTTTTCTCCTTTTTTAATTTCACCAAACCAATCTCCACCTCTTGCACCATGGTTACTTGCATAAATCTTTTGATCAAAAGGTGATAATGTTAAACCTTGTGGATTTCGAACACCTATTTGATAAATCTCAGGTAGCCAGTCTTTTTTATCAATAAATTTTGGATTATCTTTTGGAATACTTCCATCAGTATTAATTCTAATTATACTTCCAGGGTGTTTTGTTGGATCTTGAGCTATCATTCCTTCGCCTCTTTCACCAACTGATGCAAAAAGAAAATTGTCTTTAATAGCTAATCTTGACCCAAAGTGGTACCCAGAATTTATTGGTGGAGATGCAACAAATATATTTTTAAAATCTATTTGATCTTTATTAAAATTCCCTCTTGCAACAGAGGTTGTTGTTTTTGATTTTCCATGATCTTCAGAATAACTTACCCAAACTATCCCATCTTTATATAAGATATCTAACAAACCACCTTGACCATCTTCCAAAACTTTTAAGTTATGTTTAACTTCCGTGATAGAACCACTTTCGATATTTATTAGTTTTAAATTACCTGAAACTTCAGTTAGAAGTATTTCATTGTTAGATACAAATGTAGATCCCCAAGGGCTTCTAAAATCAGCAATCTTTTGAAAATTTAATTCTGCCGCCTCAGATGAAACTGAGAATAAAAATATAAAAAATATTATCCTTTTCCACGCCATGGTATTGTTTTATCTATTATTTTTCTTAATGTAACGTCGAATAATAGTCCCAGCATACCCATAATAAATATGGTTATCCAAATAACTTCATATTGGAAATATTTTTTTGCAACGTTTTCTACAAATCCAATGCCAGTGGTTCCTGCTAAAAACTCTGCTGCAACCAAGGTTCCCCAACACATTCCAACAGCAACTCTAATACCTGTTAAAATTTCAGGTAATGAGTTTGGAAATATTACATATCTTAATATTTGTTTCTTTGATGCTCCAAGGGAGTGAGCAGCATGAATTTTTGATAACTGAGTTCCAGATGCACCAGCTCTTGCAGAAATAATCATAATAGATAGTGAAACCATAAATAATAAAAATACTTTTCCAGTATTATCAATACCCAGAACTGAAATAATAAGCGGAGCCCAAGCCAAAGGAGGCACAGGTCTATAAAGCTCAATTAATGGATCAAAGAAACCTTTTGCAAATCTATTTAATCCCATAAATAAACCCAACGGAACACCGATTAAAATTCCAAAAACTAAACCTAAAAATACTCTTAAAAAAGAATCCCATATATGCCCGTAAGGAACAGGGATTTTGAACAATTTAAAGTCTCCTGTAACAACTTTTAAAACGTTCCCTTTAAAGTTTTGTTTAACAACACCATCGGATGAATGAACTGGATACTCCCCTGGAAGAATATCTGCAATCCAGTCAGGTAAAATAAATCCAACTATTTTACTAACATCCATCATATCAATCCAAAGTAATGGGATATTTTTGTAACCAACACTTGGTTTTGACATTAAGATAAACTTATTTAACGTATCAGATGGTTTTGGTAACCATCTACCAGATCCTTGCTCAGAACAACTTGTTCCACTTGAAACAATTGTTCCAGCAGGAAACAAAAATATATCAACAAATCTTAATCCACCTTGTTCTGCTTTTTGAAGATTATCGAACTCAACAATTGCATTTTGCATTTCATTAAGAGCACTTGGGGGATAAATACTTGCAAACTCTATTCTTCTAGCAATTTTAACAATATCTTTTGCATAGTTAGATGCTATTTCTTCTGCATCACTTAAATCTTTTCTGTACGCTTTTATATCTTCTTTAAGTTGTTTAATTGAGTTTTTAAATTGTGGATTATGATTTCTTAATTTAAAGAATTTATCATTAATAATTGTAAGCTCCTCGGCAGCTGCTTGGAATTTTAAACCTTTATCGGTTGCAGCTATCAACGGAACCTCGATAGTATTTTCTATTGATCCTGTACCAGATTGAATTTTTGTAATTCCCCAATCTCCTTGATCTAATATAGCAATTTGTCTTTCATTTCTCTCTGTAGCTGTTTCAAAAGGATAATCTTTCTTTTGAAAGTTTGAACTTAACGTTCTCAACTCACCAGTCATTTCTTTAATTTTTATCTTGGTATCCATCTCCATTAAATTTTCATTTGTAAGTAATGGAATTAACTGAGAAGTTTTATTTATAAATTCAACTAATGTAGTCTTTTGCTGAGAATTTAATTGCTGAGAACTTTGAATTTCTTTACTTATTTTACTTAAATTTTTGGTTTCAATTTTAATAATAGATGTGCTTTTGAACTCTCTTTCCTCGATTGGGAATTGATATTTTAATCCAAGTAAAGACTCGTTTACTTTAGCAACCTGGCATAATTCATTTGCAGATTTTGGATAAAATCCTTTAGCTATATCCCAAGAATAATAAAGCCATACTAGCAGGATTGCACTACTTCCAACAATTATCCAATGAGTACCACCTTTAGCTCTTTCTGGGTTACCAAAAACAGCATCTACTTTCTCTGTTTTAATTAATCTTCTTCCATAAAGAATACATCCAACAATAGATACAAGAATTAAGATTGTTATAAACTGAGTAAACATTAATTATCTTTCCCCATTATTTCTTCCTCCATATTCCAAATCATAGATAGAATTTCCTCTCTTTTAGATGAGAATTCTTTATTTTTTTTAATTTCTCTTAAATCATCTTTTAATCCCATTTCTGCAAATGGAAGTTTATATTCTTTATGTATACGACCAGGTCTTGGTGCCATGACATATAGCCTTTCACCAAGTAATAATGCTTCTTCAACCGAGTGAGTAATTAATATAATTGTTTTACCAGTTTCTTTCCAAATTTTTAAAACTAAAGACTGCATCTTTTCTCTAGTTAATGCATCTAATGCACCTAAAGGTTCATCCATTAAAATTAAATCTGGATCGTTAATTAAACATCTTGCAAGAGCAACTCTTTGCTGCATTCCACCAGATAATTGATAAGTAGGAGTGTTGCCAAATCCTTTAAGACCAACTATTTCCAACCAATCATCAACTTTTTTTTGAGTTTCCTCTGGATCTTTCTTTTTCATTCTAAGACCAAAGTTTACGTTTTCAGAAACTGTTAACCATTCAAACAAAGCACCTTGCTGGAAAACCATTCCCCTATCAACTCCAGGTCCATTAATTTCGTTGTTATTTAAAGTAATTGAACCAGAGGTTGGTCTGATAAATCCTGCCGCAATGTTTAATAAGGTTGTTTTTCCACAACCCGAAGGACCTAGTACAGTTAAAAGCTCACCTTTTTTAATTGTAAAATTTAAATCTTTTAAAGCATGAACAGTCTCTCCTTTAGGAGATTTAAAAATCATGTTTAAATTTTGTGAAACTAAATCACTCATAATATGACTTTATATTAAAATTTTGATAAAAAAAATAGGCACCAATTAGAAAATTGGCGCCTATTTAATTTTAATAAACCTTCAGATTATAAAGGTAAGAAACTAGTATCTACGTTTCCTCTTGGTGTTCCCATTCCTTTTAAGAATGCATCAAGATTTCCTTTAGTCATAGACTGTTTAGTCTCTTCAGGTGTTAAAAATTTGAAACCACTTAAAGTTTCTTTCATATCAGCAACTTTCATTTCTGCAGCTTTTGACATAGAATTCATATCACTTTTACCATTTCTATATCTTTCGTTTGCTTCGTGAGTTACCTCTATAAAAGTTCTTAGCATACCTGGATTTTCCTTCATAAACTTTGTAGTTACAGATGTAATATCTATACCAAGAATACCAGCGTCTCTTGCTTCTTGAACTGTAAGCAATCTAGTACCAACTGCAGTTGCAGCTTTGATTGAATTACCACCAAATAAACACGACATTACAACATCACCGCTAACTAATGCAGCAGCACCTTCCTCAGGATCCATTTGAATAATATCCATTTTACCTCTGTCAGCTCCAACAACTTTCATACTTTCGTCAAAAACGTATTCTGCCATTGTTCCTAGTGGTACGGCAACTTTTTTACCCTCAAGTTCTGTAGCATTAGCTTTTGTAATACCAGATGCATTTGAAGTTACACAAGTTGTTCCACCCATTCCATATTCCATAGCAATATCTACAAGCTTAATAGGCGCTTTTGATTTAACTGCGTTTATGAAAGGTACTAAACCTTGCGAGTAAGAAATATCAATATCCCCCGCTAACATTGCATCAGTCATTGCTCCACCGTTTGTAAAATTAGTCCATTTGACAGGCACACCTAATGCTTTTGCAAAGTTTTTTTTCATCATGTCCTCTAAATTGGGACTTGGCCATTCTAAAAAGTAAGCAACCCTAACTTCATTTGCAGCTGAATTAGCAACTGAAATAGTGAGGTTAAGAGCTAAAATACATCCTAGAAAAAAACTCAATATTTTTTTCATTTATTCCTCTCCTTCATTAAATTTATAAATCGTATTTAAGTTGAAAAAACGATTAAAGTAAATGATCTAATTACATACCTTAGTCATAGCAATTATGCTTCAATTTAAAGTTGTATTATGTGACTAAAATTATATAGTTAATTCTAATAATTTAGTCTAAAGAATATAAATAACATTATGAGTCAAAAACCAGCAATACCAAATTCTTTAAATGAACATTGGATGCCGTTTACTTCCAATAAAGATTTTAAAGAAAGACCAAGATTAATTACCGAAGCAAAAGGTGTTTATTTAAAAAATCACGAAGGTAACACACAAATTGATGCAAGCTCTGGACTTTTTTGCAATCCATTAGGCCATGGTAGAATGGAAATTATTGATGCGATTACAAATCAATTAAAAACTTTAGATTATGCTCAACCATTTCAACAAGGTTTTGGTGGGTCATTTGAATTAGCAACTAGAATTTCAAAACATACACCAGGAAATTTAAACAGAATTTTTTATACTATTTGTGGATCAACAGCTGTTGAGACAGCTATTAAAATTAGTATTGCCTATCATAAAGCAAGAGGTGAAGGTCAAAGATTTAGATTTGTTGGAAGAGAAAGAGCATACCATGGTATGAATATTGGAGCAACGTCTGTTGGTGGTATGATCAATAATGTTAAAGCTTACGCGAGTGTTTTAATGCCAGGTGTAGTTCATATGAGACATACTCATTTAGATGAACATAAATTTATATCTGGTCAACCAGAGACAGGAGCTGAAATTGCAAATGATCTTGAGAGAATTTGTACAAACTTTGGTGCAGAAAATATTGCTGCTTGTATAGTAGAACCAATTGCAGGATCAACTGGAACATTAGTTCCACCAGTTGGGTATCTACAAAGACTTAGAGAACTATGTGATAAACACAATATTCTTCTAATATTTGATGAAGTCATAACTGGATGGGGAAGAACAGGCTCAGCATTTGGAGCCCAAGAGTTTGGAGTAACACCTGATATAATGACGATGGCAAAAGCTACAACTAATGGAATTGTGCCATTTGGCGTTGTTGCTTGTAAGGAAGAAATTTATGATGCAGTTCTTGATGCATCTCCAAAAGGCGCTGTAGAATTATTTCATGGTTATACGTACTCTGGAATTCCTATTTCAGTAGCAGCTGCATTAGCAGTTCAAGATATATTTGAAAAAGAAGATATTTTTAATAGAGCAAAAGAATTAGCTCCTTATTTCCAAGAAGGTTTATTCTCATTAAAAGATATTGATGTTGTCGAAAACATTAGAGGATATGGAATGATGGGTGGTATTGATATTAAAATGGATACAAAACCTGGTAAAGCTGGACTTGCAACATTTAAACACTGTTATGATGTAGGAGTAAACTTCAAAGCCACAGGAGATGCACTAATTATTGCACCAATGTTCATTTGTGAAAAAAAACATATTGACGAGATCATTGATAAATTAAGAACGGGTATTACGAACTATAGTAAAAGTAAAAAGAATTAATTTTCTATATGAAAATTGGCGTTCCAAAAGAGATAAAGCCTCAAGAAACAAGAATTGGATTAACTCCTGACAGTGTAAAAGATTTAGTATCTAATGGTCATGAAGTTTTAGTAGAGAGTAATGGCGGACATGAAGCTGGATTTGAGAATTCACATTATTTTTCTGCGGGTGCAAAAATAGTCAACAAAGCTGAGGATATTTTCAATGATTCTGAAATCATTGTAAAAGTAAAAGAACCCTTATCAAATGAAGTAAAAATGATTAAAGAAAATCAAATAGTTTTTACTTATTTACATTTAGCTGCTGCTAAAGATTTAACTCAAGGATTAATAAATTCAAAAGGTGTTTGTATTGCTTATGAAACAGTCACTGATCAAAATGGTAGATTACCATTGTTAGCACCCATGAGTGCTGTAGCTGGCAGAATGTCTGTTCAAGCGGGCGCACATTGTTTAGAAAAAAATCAAAAGGGTAGAGGTTTACTTTTAGGTGGAGCTCCTGGAGTTGAAGGAGGAACTGTAGTTATCCTAGGTGGAGGTGTCGTTGGTGAAAATGCAGCGATCATTGCAACAGGCATGCAAGCAAAAGTCTACATTGTAGACAAATCTGAGAAAAGACTTGTTGAGCTTACTCAAAAATTTGGAGATAAAATAATTCCTCAGCAATCAGATAATATTGATTTAAAAAAATTAATATCTGAAGCAGATCTATTAGTTGGTGGTGTGTTAATTCCAGGGGCAGAAGCTCCAAAATTAGTTACAAAAGATATGTTAAAATTAATGAAAAGAGGTTCTGTAATAGTTGATGTTGCAATAGATCAAGGAGGGTGTGTTGAAACAAGTAAACCAACTACTCACGCCAATCCAACTTATATAGTTGATGATATTGTTCATTATTGTGTAGCTAATATGCCAGGTGGAGTACCTCGAACATCAACTCTTGCATTAAATAAAGTAACATTACCTTTTTTAAATAAATTAGCAAAAGATGGATATCAAAAAGCTTTAAAAGATGATCCTAACTTTTTAGCAGGATTAAATGTCTGTAAAGGCAATGTAACTTACAAAGCTGTAGCAGATACTTTTGGGCATAAATTTCTTTCTCCATCAGAAGCTTTAAATTAAAAAAATGAAAACAATTCCAAGTTCGGCAAAAGTAGTTGTTATTGGTGGTGGTGTAGTAGGCTGTTCGTGTGCTTATCACCTAGCAAAGTTTGGTTGGAAAGATGTTATTCTTTTTGAAAGAGACAAACTTACATCGGGAACTACCTGGCACGCAGCTGGATTAGTAAGTCAATTAGGTCCATCTGCAACAATTACAAAGATTAGAAAGTATTCTTTAGACTTATATAAAGAACTTGAAAAAAAAGTAGATCACTCAGCTGGACTTCGTTTGAATGGTGCAATGTCAATTGCACAAGAAGAGGGTAGATGGCAAGAATTAAAAAGACAAGCAACTACAGCTCAACTTTATGATGTTAATGTTCAAATATTAAGTAGAGATGAAATTAAAGACAAAGTTCCTCTAATTAAAAATGATGATTTGTTGGGTGGCATCCTTATGCCAGGTGATGGTTCAGGAGATCCATCTGGGATCACTCAATTACTTGTAAAAGCTGCAAGAGCAGAAGGTGCTAAAATTTTTGAAGACTCTCCTGTTGAGGATATTTTAATTAAAAATAAAAGAATAGAAGGTGTGGTTGTTAATGGTGAAAAAATAGAATGTGAATACATTGTTTTAGCAACCGGTATGTGGTCTAGACAAATTGGCGAAAAACTAGGCGTCAGTATCCCGTTATATCCTGCAGAACATTTTTACGTAATAACTGAACCAATAAAAGAAGTTCCAAAAAACTTACCTGTAATTAGAGATTTTGATAGTAGAACTTATGTTAAAGAAGATGCTGGTAAATTATTGTTGGGTATTTTTGAGGGTAAATCCATTCCTGCATTTGATAAAACTAACAAGGTTCCGGAGGATTTTTCTTTTGGAGAATTTCCAGAAAATTTCGAACACTTTGAGCCATATTTAAGCGCATGTATGAAAAGATTTCCTATATTAGAGAAAGTTGGAATTAGAAAATTTTTTGCAGGCCCAGAATCTTTTACTCCAGATACCAATACATTACTTGGTGAAGTTCCTGAAGTTAAAAACTTTTTTGTTTGTTGTGGGCTAAACAGTATTGGAATAGCAAGCGCTGGTGGCGTTGGAAAAGTTACAGCAGAGTGGATGATGAACGGTCATATAAACGAAGATATATTTAGTTATGATATTAAAAGATTTCAAAAATTTCACTCAGATATAAATTTTATTAAAGAAAGAGTTACCGAAACATTAGGAGATTTATACGGAATGCATTGGCCGTATAAACAACATAAAACTTCTAGAGACGTAATTACATTACCTTACCATGATGAATTAAAAAAATATGGAGCATGTTTTGGTGTTTCAGGTGGATATGAAAGACCAATGTGGTTTTCAAAAGATGATAAAAATAAAGATTATAAATATAGTTATAATTATCAAAATTGGTATCCATCTGCTGAATACGAAAGTACTAATACAAGGAAAAATATTGGTCTGTTCGAGCTTTCTCCTTTTTCAAAATTTGAATTAAAAGGTGAGAAGGTACATCAAGAACTTCAAAGATTATGTACTGCGAATATATCAAATGAACCTGGTAAAATTAAATATACTCAAATGTTAAATAAAGACGGTGGTATAGAGGCTGATCTGACAGTTATCTGTTTAGATAAAAACTACTTCCGAATAGTTTCTTCAGCAGCAAATCGTGAACATGATAAATTTCATATTTTAAAACATATTTCTGAGGATATAAATTTTAAAGATGTCACTGAAGATTATTGTTGCCTTGGTTTGTTTGGTCCAAAGAGTAGAGAGCTTATAAATTCAATTAGCAAAGATGATTTATCGAGTGAAAAATTTAAATTTTCTACAGCTAAATTTATAAATATCAATAATCTAAAAGTTTGGGCACAAAGAATATCATATGTAGGTGAGCTTGGATATGAATTGTATATTGAAAGGGATTTATCAAAAGAACTTTTTAATACATTGGTTGAAAGTGGGGCAAAATATAACTTAAGTTTGTGTGGTATGCATGCAATGGATATTATGAGAATGGAATCTGGATTTGTACACTGGGGTCATGATATATCTCCTGAGGAAAATCAATTTGAGGCTGGACTATCTTTTGCAATAAGCTTTAAAAAAAATATAAATTTTATTGGCCGTGATGTTTTGGAAAAAATTAAAGATAAAAAAGTAGAGAAAAGCCTTAAAATTTTGACTTTAGAAAATTCAAAACCTGGTGAGCCTTTGTTATTGCACGATGAACCAATTTACCACAACAATAAAATTGTAGGCAGAACTACATCAGGATGTTTTTCTTTTAATTTTAATAAAAATATGAGTTATGGATACATAAATTCAGGCATGAGTTCGGATCAAATTGAAAACTCCAATTTTGAAATAGAAGTTGAGAAAAAAAAATATAGAGCAACTGTTCTAAAAAAACCCTTAAATTCAAAAAATATATTTACTGTTTAACTCATTTAAATAAGACTAAGCTACTTTTAATTTAATATGTGCTAAATTGGTCATTGATATTAAAAAATTTCTCAATTAAATTTAATATTGTGTCTAATTTTTTAAAAAATAAAAATCTTAATTACGATAAAGCCAAATCACTAATCAATAATACCCTTGTTGATTGTGACGATGGTGAGTTATATTTAGAGGATACTAAATCAGAGTCTATATTGATAGACGATAACAAAATTAAAAGCTCAAGCTTTAAAAGAGACACAGGTTATGGATTAAGAGGAGTTACAGAGGATAAAGTAGCATATTCACATTCAAACGATATTTCTGAAAAATCTTTGGAAATGTCATGTGAAAATATTAAATCAACGCTAAAAAATTCAAATGGAAAATATAATCACAGTATAAATAAAACTAATCAAAAGTTTTATGATGAGTTAGATCCGATTGAAAATAAAAGTCTTAAAACAAAAATAGAGCTTCTCAAAGAAATTAACCAATACGCTAGATCTAAAGACGGATGTGTTAAGCAAGTGACAGCAAACTTTTTAGGTGAACATAAAAATATTGAAATATTAAGACCAGGCGGAGAATTATTCACAGATATAAGACCCTTAGTAAGAATTAACGTTTCCATATTAGTTGAAAAAAATGGAAGAAAAGAAACAGGAATGTATGGAGTTGGTGGTAGGCAGTCTTACGATAATTATTTAAAAAATGATGATTGGAAAAAGATATGTGATGAAGCCTTTAGAATGGCATATGCTAATTTAGAAAGTAAACCTTCTCCAGCTGGTGAAATGAAAGTAGTGCTTGGTCCGGGTTGGCCAGCTATTCTTATCCATGAGGCTGTGGGACACGGATTAGAAGGGGATTTTAATAGAAAAAAAACTTCAGTTTTTCACGATTTAGTCGGGAAAAAAGTTGCAAGCGATGGCGTCACCATAATCGATGATGGAACTATAGATAAAAGAAGAGGTAGCTTGAATATTGATGACGAAGGTACTCCAACCGAAAAAACAGTTTTAATTGAAAATGGTATATTAAAGAATTTCATGCAAGACAGAATGAATGCAAGGCTTATGAAAACAAAATCTACAGGTAACGGTAGGAGAGAAAGTTACAAACATGTAATAATGCCGAGGATGAGAAATACTATAATGCTAAATGGAAATAATACACAAGAGGAAATGATAAAATCAGTAGATAGAGGAATTTTTGCAGTTAGCTTTGGGGGCGGACAAGTCGATATTACTTCTGGAAAATTTGTTTTTAATTGTACCGAAGCATATGAAATAGTTAATGGTAAAATTGGATCACCTCTTAAAGGTGCAACCTTAATTGGCGATGGACCTTCATCTCTGAAAGAAGTTTTGATGGTGGGGAATGATATGAAATTAGATCCTGGCATTGGTACTTGTGGAAAAGCAGGTCAAGGAGTACCAGTGGGTGTAGGTCAACCGTCTATGTTGATAGATAATATGACAGTAGGTGGCACTCAACTTTAAAATGTTAAAAGAAGACGAACACCTCAAAAAACTTGCTGAAAATTTTTCAACTAATTTAAAAAAATCAGGAGCATCGGAAAGTAGTGTACTAATTTCAAATTCAATTTCAGAGAGTGTTAATATAAGAAATAAAAAACTAGATGGATCAACTAGATCCGACAGTCTTAATGTAGTTTTAACTGCATATGTTGGAAAAAAAAAATCATCAATATCATCTTCAAATTTAGATGAAAGCCATATAAATGAATTAATTAAAAAGTGTGTTGAGACCACTAAAATTACACCTGAAGACGAACTTAATTCCTTACCGGATAGTGAGCTTTACTTTAAGGGAGTTAAGAACCTAGATTTATATGACGAAACATTTATAGAAAATTCAAAAAAAATTGACTTTATAAAAGAAGCAGAAGAAGAAGCTTTTAAAAAAAAAGAAATTGTAAATACGAACGGATCTGGTTTTAGTCAAAATAAATCAAATTTTATTTTAGCTAATTCAAATGGTTTTATAGATGGATATAAATCTTCTAATTTTTCTGCCTATTGTGAGGTGGTTGCAAAATCGAACGGAAGCATGGAAAGAGATTACGAATTTAGCTCAAAACGATTTTTCAAAGATCTTCTTGAACCAAAAAAAATTGGAGATAAAGCGTCTGAATTAGCTATTAAGAAACTTAAACCAAGAAAAATTAAAAGTAAAAAGATGAGAGTAGTTTTTGACAAAAGAATAGCAAAAAATTTTTTATCTTCTTTTGCAAGTGCCATTACCTCTGGGACAATAGCTAAAGGTACAACTTTTTTAAAAAATAAATTAAATGCCCAAATATTTAACAATAAAATTAATATTATAGATAAACCAAATATTATTAAAGGCAGTGGATCTAGATATTTCGATATTGAAGGTACTTATACAAATAAGTTAAATTTAGTTGAAAATGGTGTCCTTAAAAATTATTTAGTTGATACATATAATGGAAAAAAAATAAATATGAAATCCAATGGAAGAGCAAGTGGCACTACTAATCTTTATTTTGGAAATGGAGATGAGGATTATAAAAATTTGATCAATTCTGACAAAGAAATTTTATACATCAATGAAACCTTTGGAAGGGGTGCAAACATAATTACAGGAGATTATTCAGTAGGTGCATCTGGTTTTATGGTTGAAAATGGAGAATTCATATATCCAGTAAGTGAAATTACAATTGCCGGGGATTTGAATGACATTTTCAACAAGATGGTTTTAGGTAATGATTTACAATTTAATTATTCTACTAACTCACCCACAATGTTAGTTGATGAATTGACTGTCGGGGGCAAATAGCCCAAGGCTCATTTAAACAGCTATTGTAATCTAAAACTCATTTTGAACTTAAATCATTTGAAAAATTGATAATTTTGGTGTTTAATAAGACTATGAGCACTGAAGTAAATATCTTCGAGAACCAAACTGAACCTAACAAAATTAATCGTCAACAAAAAGTAGATATAAATATTCTTTTAAACAGAGTAAGGCACGAGAAAAAAAGAGAGAGAAAAGAAAATCTTTTATTTTTAGGTCTAATTGGCTCAGTGATAGTAGTAACTGGAATTATAGCTTCCTTATAAAACTATAATATTCAATATTTTTGTTATTAAATTTGCAAACTCTTTACCATTTATTTTCCTAATTTCATCAACGTCACTCATTATTTTTAAAATATCTTTCGAATAGTTTGAAGTTTCTGGTCCACCAAAAATTAAATAATGGTTATTTTTATCTTTAGTTAATAATTTTTTCTTTATTAAATTTCTTAATTTTCTTAATACAGTTGGCCTTGGAATACCTGTTAACTCTGAAATTGTCATTGCATTGATTCCTTGATTTCCATAATCATTAAGTCTTCTAATGAAAGCATCACCGTTTTTTAAAGAATTATCCTGTTCTTTTAATTTTTTATACATGACTAAATTCTGGTTGTAGACACAATTTCCCCATATAACCCAAGTTTCAATATCTCCAAATATCAATTTCCATCTAGTAATCAATGGAATTTGATAATCAAAAAAATATTGCCAGCATTGTGTAAAATTTTTTTTTATTTTTTCCTCAATTTCATTTTTATGTATTTTAGCTTTAACTAAATTTTCTTTTTTCAAGTATTCACTGAAATGAGATATTACTCTTGATAAATTCCTTACAGAGTCAACCGGTTTTTGTATCTCTTGGCCTTTTCTTTGTAACATTACTTTTTTTTTTATTTTTTTAATTGCCCCATCTTTTTCCAATTCCATCATTTTTCTTCTTGTTGTTTCTTTAGAGATATTTAGTTCTCTAGATAAATCGATTATATTTATTTTAGGAATTTCAAAATTTTCATTTGAATAAAATTCATCAAATGAATTGACAATAAAATGTTCATTATAACCTTTAAAAGCTTTATTTATTAAATATAATAAAATTATATATTTATCAAAATCTTTAAATCTTCTAAACGCTGCTGTAAGCCACTGTTGTTGAAAATAAAACATTTCAGTGATCAACATGTCATGATATTTTTTAAATACATTAAAACTATCATCTGTTTGTATCTTTGATGAAAATTTTATTTCTTTATTTACAACAGACATTGGTTGTAAATAATATGAAAAAAAGTGAAAATTCAAGAATAAATCGATCAAATATTTGTTGAAATTTATTTAATTTACTTCATAAACATTTTGAGGAATAGTGGAATTTGTAAAAAACGTTGGACCCATTGGCATGATATTCATCATGTTTTCATTAGGTTTAAATTTAACTGCTAAAGATTTTTTAGAAGTTGTTAAAAAACCTAGAAACTTAATAATTGCTATAATTTGCCAAATGGTAATTCTTCCAGTTATTGGAATTATTATTATTTCTTTTTTTCCTATGCAGGCTGAATTTCAATTAGGTGTATTTTTATTATTAATATTGCCATCTGCTGTAATGTCGAATTATGCAACAAAATTAGTTAAAGGAAATGTCGCTTTATCAATCACAATTACATCATTTTGCGCATTAGTATCATTTATATCTATTCCGATATTTTTAAAAATTTATTCATCATTTTTTAAAGATGTTGAATTCGATTTAAATTTATTAAAGTTTTCAGTCAGAATGTTTCTATTTATAGCCTTGCCTACATTTGTAGGAATTTTGGTAAGAGGAAACTTTAAAAAATTTTCAGAGCAGAATAACCTAAGATTTGACCGAGCAGCCTTTTTCTTATTTATCTTTATTGTAATTATAGCAATATTTACTGAAAGAAATAATCTTGGAGGTTACTTTGCAGATGTTGGCGCAATATCCTTTGTTGTAATTGTATCCATCTTGACATCTGTTTATTTAATTACACAATTTACACTTAAAGAAGTAAGAATACAAAGAACAATTATGATTGAGGCAATGTTACAAAATGGTGCTATGGGATTAATTGTAGGCGCGCAATTATTCCATGAACTTGAATATATGACACCAATTGCGGTCTATGCTTTAATTCAATATGTGGCTTTAATGTTTTACATAGGTAATATAAATATAAATAGGTTATCTAAAGTCTAGTGAAAAAAATATTTTTTATTTTAATAGTATTCATAACAATCAATCATAATAATGCTCATGCAAATCTAGAGTCATTTAGCTGTGAAAATCTTATGACAAAAAATAAAGCTTTCATCCTTTATGGAAAAAATTTTGCAAAAGAAGAGATGTCCCCAAATATTTGGCTTTTTTTTCAAAAAATTGAATTAAATAATAACAAACTGAGTTTAATCAGTGTAGATGATGATAAACCTATTAGAGAATGGAAAATAAACTTAACTTCTGGAGAAGCAATTTTAACCCCAATGTTTGATCCCTCGTCAAATTGGCTGTGTCTAAATAAAGATAGACAATTAAAAATGTTAAGTGATTTATATAAAAGTGGAGCTTTAAGCGGATATGAGTTTGAAAAAGCCAAAAAAAAATTAATTAATAATTAATATATTTTTTTGAATTTAAATGATTAGAGCTGTTGTAGTTATACTAAGAATAATCTCACAATTTTTTATCAAAATTAAATTATTTTTTATAGGAAATTTATTCTCATCAATAAGATCATCTATACTTTTAAAAAAATTTGTTAAAGTAAAATTTGATGGTCAAGATTGGATTTATAAATGGAATGATTCAGCTGCCGTAAGTTCAGCGTGTTATTATAATCCTGTAAACAACTATTCTGACACAGATCTTTTTTTTTACAAATATAAACCAAATCAAAATGATATTATCATTGATATTGGGGTTGAAAATGGTTCAGAAATACCTGAGTTTTGTAAAGCAGTCGGCTCAAATGGCAAAGTGATAGCTATAGAGGCGGACCCTTTTTGCTGTAGAAGATTAAAAAAATTAAAACAAATTTTAAACTTAAGTAATTTAACAATTATTGAGTGCGCTGTAGGTGACGTAAATAAAAAAGTAAAATTTTCTCAGGAAAATCAAGAATTACGAAATAGAGTTTTAGATGAAGGTAATGATAACTTTAATTTTATTGAAGTAGAACAAATGAATTTAAATGATATTTTAAAAAAACTAAATTTAGAAAAAATAGATTTCATAAAAGTCAATATTGAGGGTGGGGAGTCAAATTTATTAAAACACTTAAGTAGTCAGTCTCTTGAAGTAAATAATTGGTGCATCGGATGCCATGATTTTATGGGAGTCAATTTTAGAACTTATGATTATGTCAAAAATTGGTTGATAAATAATAAATACAAGGTTTCAAATTATGAACCTCAAAAAAATAAAACATTTTGGAGGAATTATTATTTATATGGTTCGAAAATTTAGATATCAATAATCCACTATGAAAATTTTATTTATACACTCTGAAGGAAATCATGCTCATATAAACGATTTTATGAGTGATCTTTTGTTACATGGATTAAGAAAACTTCACGGCCCAGAAGTTATTGATTACCCTGGTTGTTGGTACATGTACTCTGATGAAATATTGAAAAGAAAATACGATATAAATAAAATATGGGGAAAAGGTTTTACAATAAATAATACATTAAACAACTTTAATTCTATAGACAGAACTGACATTAAAAAAAAAATACAATCAAATTTTTTTGATCTTGTTATTTATGGATCTATAAGAAGGTCGAATTTATTCATAGATGATGTTATTAAATACAATAACAAAGTTTTATTTGTAGATGGAGAGGATGATAATATTATTGATGAAAGATATATTAAATCAGGATTATATTTTAAAAGGGAATTATTAGAAAATAAACATAATGTATTACCTATAAGTTTTGCTGTTCCCAGAGAAAAAATATTAGAAAATATTAATGAAAAACCTACCAATTTACTTGCACCATTAGTTCCTGGTCGACTTAGCACTTACATATATGACGATGAAAAAACTTATTATGATATGTATTCAAATAGTATTTTTGCAATTACAAATAAAAAATTAGGTTGGGATTGTTTAAGACATTATGAAATTCTGATGAATGGCTGTATTCCTCTATTTTTTAATATTGAAGATTGTCCTAAATTAATACTTAAAACATTACCCAAGGAAAGATTATCAGAAATTTACTCTAGTTTTCACAATATTTTGTCCCTTTATTTTCCTTTCAAAATTTATAAGAAAAAATTCTTATCTATAAAAAAAATATTTTCCTATATTCCAAATATGTTCAAAAATAAAAGCACATTTACATTTTTGAAGGAAAATTCTAACGTATTGGAAATTAAAAATGAATTATTAAATTTTACTAAACAAAATCTCACAACAGAAATTCTAGCAAAATATGTGCTCAATAAACAAAAATTATAATTTCTTGTTTGAATGAAAAAAAATAAGTAGTATAAATCAACAATAATTTAATGGCGGGGTAGCTCAGTTGGTTAGAGCGCGGGACTCATAAGCCCGAGGTCAGTGGTTCGATCCCACTTCCCGCTACCAAATTAATGACAAGCAATATTATATTTTTTTAATCTCCAATAATTGTATGGCCAAGGTGTAAGAAAACCCACTGTTAACATTATTGGTATTACCCACCAAGTTAGTATTGCACCACCAGTAAAATAGTAGTCAGTAGCATTCATCGCAATTTCCATGCTTATCATTGAAATAAAGCTCATTCCAATTGCAGTATTTAAAGCTTTTAAAAAACTAAATTTTTGTTTCATTAAAATTATTGTTTCTAGTATTATACTTGTTATCAATCCATTAATTATTGCCAATGTCATTATACCTAATACAGGAAAAGGAATTTTTGTTAGTTGAAAAAATAAAATTGTTCCAAAATCTCCTATTGAACATCCAAGTAAACACCATGCAGTGTTTTTTGCGCTTCTATTCCAAGTGAGCTTACATGTCCAATGGAAACTCGATACTGATGATTTTTGCATTAATTATTTTATCTTAACTTTAGCAATCATGCCAATTTGATAATGACCTGGAACATTGCATGCAATTTCAATGTTCATTGCATTTTCAAACTTCCAAACAATGTCACCTTTTTCATTAGGTTCAAGTAACACACTATTACTATGTGAATGACCCATTGACTTGTCCATTTTTGCCATTTTTTTCATTTTTTCTTTGTCAATTGAATCAGCTAGTAAAATTTCGTTTTCAACCATTTTTTCCATTTCTGGCTGATGTTTTTTGTGCATCATAGCATTAGCTATGTTAAATTCATGAACTAATTCTCCAGCATTAACAACTTCAAATTTAATCGTTTCACCAGATTTTATATTAAAGCTACTTGGCTCATAATAATTATCATACATTATAACTTTAATTGTACGGTTAACTTCTTCAGACTTACCTAAGGAACCAATCATCATATTTTTATCAGCATATGAGTTATATGAAATTAATATGAACACAATTGTTAAAAATAATTTAAACATATATTTATACCTTAATTAAAAAATAGTGGTTTAAAAGAAGTTTTTTTGACACATTGTAAATTTTCGAAAAATGAGGAATATATTCAATGCTTAAAAAAATAATATTATTATTTATTATCCAACTTTTTATTATAAATCCTTCAATCTCTATTGAGAAAGAGACTACTTTTAACAAAATTTCGTTTGATAAAGCTCAATCAGAAGGAAAAGTTGTAATAGTAAGTTCTTGGATAAAATATTGCTCTTCATGCGCTAGTCAGATGAAAGTTTTAAATAAAGCAAAATATGATGGAAAACTATTTGATATTAAATTTGATAATATCGAATATTTTTCATTTGATGTAACAGATAAAGATATAGCTAATTTGTTAAATGTAAAATTTCAAACTACGCTTTTAATATTTAAGAATAATAATGAAATTTATAGAAGTCTTGGAGAAACAACTGAAGATTTAATTTATGAAGCTTTAAAAAAATCAATTTAATATTAAATTAATCTTTTAAAATCTTTAAAACTTATATTTTTTTTATCTTTTTGAGATATTATCATTTTTTTTGTTGGCCACTTTATCTTTAAATCTTTATCGTTCCATTTTATTCCTGTTTCAGATTTTGAATGTCTATATTTTGAGGACTTATATAGTAATACCACATTATCGGTTAATGCATAGAAACCATGGGCAAAACCAGCTGGAATTAATAATGATTTATTATTCTTTTCTGACAAAATAATCGAAAAATACTTACCAAAAGTTTTAGACCTTTTTCTACAATCAACACTAACATCGTATATTTTACCACTAAGCACAGTTATTAACTTTGCTTGAGGATTTTTTCTTTGTAAATGCAAACCTCTTAAAACATTTTTTTTTGAGAATGACATTGCATCAAAAGGAAACTTAATTTTAAAATTTTTTTCAAGAAATAACTCTCTAAAATAACCTCTGTTATCGTTAAAAGATTTTTTTTTATAAATTAATAAGCCTTTAATTTTTGTTTTTTTTACTTTCATTGTTTAATAATTTTTTAAATGTTGAACATATATAATTTAAATCTTTAATATTCATTCCCTGATGACAACCTAATAAAATTCCGTTCTTCATTACGTCATTGGCCACAGCATCGCAAGTTGGATGTTTCTTATAAATTCTATTTTTCATAACAGGTTGTTTAAGAATATTACCAGTAAATATAGTCCTCGTTTGTATATTATTTTTTTCAAAAAAAATCTGCATTTGTTTCCTATTAAATTTTTTATTTTTTTTTATTACTAAAGGGAAAGCCAACCAAGGTGTCTTTACTCCAGGGTTTTGTTCTGGCAATTTAAAGTAGTTTCTATAATTTGCAAAAAACTTTTTTAAATATTCAAAGTTTTTATTTCTTGTCGAAATATTTTTTTTTAATTTTTTTATTTGCTCTAAAGCAAAGGCAGCTGAAATTTCCGAAGGTAAAAAATTATAACCTAAATCAGAAAAAATATACTTAGCGTCATAATCAATTCCAGAAACTTTAACATTAAATCTTTTAGTTGCATTTTCCGACTCATTGAAAACAGCAGACGATCTACCCCAACCTCTTAGAAGTTTTGCTCTTTCATATAACTTATAATCATTAAAACAAACTATACCACCTGTTCCAGCTCCATTAATAATGTGTGAAGCATAAAAACTATTTGTTGTTATGTCCGAATATGTGCCTAAATTCTTTTTGTTTACTGTGTAACCTATTGTATCAGCAGAGTCCTCAATGACCTTAAGATTATATTTTTTTGCAATTTTATAAATTTTTTTCCATTCCGCTATGTTTCCTAATAAATTAGGTATCATCAATGCAACTGTTTTGCTGTTGATACATTTTTCAATTTGATTAGTGTCTGTTAGAAATTTATTTTCTTCTGCTCCTACAAAATGAGGGATCAATCCTAATTGATATATTGGTGCAACTGTTGTTGAAAATGTTAAGTTTGGTGTAATTATTTCAGAATCTTTTTTAAACTTAAATGATGAAAGAGCTAATAAATTTGCAGACGATCCTGAATTAACCATTAAACCATATTTTTTTCCAAAAATTTGAGATATTTTCTTTTCTAAAGTTTTTACTTTTTTCCCATCAATAAGAGACAAACTGTCATTTTTTAATACATTAAGGACTGCGTTTATCTCTTTTTTATCATATACTGCTCGTCCATAATAAATTTTTTTCATTATTTGTATTTAGCTTTTATTAAAAAAAACACAATAAGTTTATTCAGTTATTATTCTTATTATATCTTTGATATTGCTGTTCTTAGGTTTCCAACCTTTAAGAGTTTTAAAATTATAAATCTTTTCTTTAATTATTTTATTTGATAGCCATTTTACTTTAAATTTTTTTTGAGAATATTTCTCTGTTTTTTTAATAATGTCATAAATTTTAAAATAATTTTTGTTTTTTAATATGTAAGTATCTGATTTATAATTTTTTTTTAATATTAATTTTATAGCACGAACAATATCTTTTACATTGAGTAAATTAATATACAAATTTTTCGATATAACTTTTGTGA
The DNA here is from genome assembly GCA_902528175.1 of uncultured Pelagibacteraceae bacterium. Classification (GTDB taxonomy): domain Bacteria; phylum Pseudomonadota; class Alphaproteobacteria; order Pelagibacterales; family Pelagibacteraceae; genus Pelagibacter. Next base: position 61,759 of record CABZRN010000002.1, read on the forward strand.
CAATATTTCTTTTAAAATTTATTTTTAACAGATTTACTAATTTTTTTCTTTTATCTCTTAATCCAAAAGTGTCAGAAATAACTAAATTTAAAAATTTAATGTTTTTATTTTCTTTTTTATAAAAACTGATTATTTTCCCAAATCCAGCCTTATAAGCAGAATACAAGTTATAACAATTATCTTTTTTTCCATCATAATTTTCCCAAACTGTTGAGAAATTAACAAATTTTTTTACTCTCATTATCTTTAGATTTTCAAGAATAATATTACCAAATAGGATATTTGACTCGGATAATTCTTTAATATCTTCAAAATTGTGATTTTTAACATAGTGTGTAGCGCAGTGAACGACTGTATCGATTTTTATTTTTTTGATTTTATAACTTAAATTTTTATGACTGTTGAAATAAATTTTAATAATATTTTTGTTGTTTGAATTAATCTTATATTTTTTCCTTACAGTTATATAAACTTTATTATAAATAGATAGATATTTAAGAAGCTCAGACCCAATAAAACCAGTAGATCCAGTTAAAAGTATATTTTTCACTTTTTAGTTATAATTAAATTTTTTAAATACTCAGAGTATTCACATTTACCATAAAATTTTATCTGATTATTTATTTCTCTTTTATTAACCCAGCCATTGGAAAGAGCTATTTCTTCAATACAAGCAACCTTTAAACCTTGCCTTTTTTCAATTGCAGATACAAAAGCACTTGTTTTATAAAAATCATCTATTGAACCCGTGTCCAACCAAGCACCCCCTCTACCTAGCAAACTTGCTTTCAAATTACCTTTTTTTTTATATTTGTTAATTAAATCAACTATTTCCAATTCTCCTCTTTTTGAAGGTTTTAATAGCTTTGAGTACTTACAAACTAAATTATCAAAAAAATATAGTCCAGTAATTGCTAAATCAGAAATAAATTTTTTTGGCTTTTCTTTAATATGGGTAACTTTGTATTTTTTATTTATTTTTGCTACACCGTATTGGTCAGGTCTTTTTACTTTATGTAATATAATTTTTGCACCTTTCTTTAATTTTTTATAATTTAACAATTGAGTAGTTAAATTTTGTCCATAAAAAAAATTGTCTCCAAGTATCAATGCAACATTATCAGATCCGATAAATTTTTCTCCTATTATGAACGCATCAGGTAAGCCCCTAGGCTCACTTTGCTCGACGTATGTAATTTTGATACCAAGATTTTTACCATTCGGTATTATTTTTTTATATTGAGAAAGTTCTCCTTTATTTACAATTATCAAAATATCTTTTATTTTTGAAAGCATTAAAATAGAAAGAGGATAAAAAATTAAAGGCTTATCGAATATTGGCAATAGCTGTTTATTAATTGCTTTAGTTAAAGGGCTCATTCTTGTTCCTCTTCCTCCAGCTAAAATAATTCCTTTTTTAATCAATTATGTGCCCAATCTTTCTGTAATATCTTTTTTTCTAAGATTTTTAAAATATTTTTGATTACTATAATACCATAAAAAAGTTTTGTTTAGTCCATCAAAGATCTTTGTTTTAGAGTTCCAATTAAGTTTTGATTTTATTTTACCACTGTTTAATGCATACCTTAAATCATGACCTGGTCTGTCTTTGACAAATTTTATCTTTACTTTTTTACCTATTGAAATGTGTTTTTTTGCAATATTTATTAAATATTTTGTAATTTGAAGATTATTTAAATTTTTATTAGAGCCAATATTATAAAACTCTCCTTTTTTTCCTTTTAAAAAAACTTTTAAAAGTCCTTCACAATGGTCCATAACATATATCCACTCTCTTGAATTTTTTCCATTACCATAAATAGGTAATTCTCGATTGTTAATGATGTTATATATTAATTTAGGAATTAATTTTTCAGGATGTTGGCAAGGCCCATAATTATTAGAACAATTAGTAATAATCGCTGGAATTTTAAATGTTCTAACATAAGCAGATACCAGATGATCTGATGAGGCTTTACTTGCAGCATAAGGAGAGCTAGGTTTATACTTAAAATTTTCATTGGATCTACCAGTTAAAACATCTCCAAAAACTTCATCAGTTGATATATGAATTAACTTTGTATTTGAATAAGATTTGTAAAATCTTCTAAAAGACTCTAATAAATTAAATGTTCCCAATATGTTACTTTTAATAAAATTTGATGGATTATCTATAGACCTATCTACATGAGTTTCAGCAGCCAAATTAAATACACCATTTGGTTTATATTTTTTGAAAATTTTTGATATTTTTTTGTTGTTGATATCCAACTTTACAAATTTATAATTTTTGTTATTTTTGTAATCTTTTAAGTTATACTTATTTGACGAATATGAAACTTTATCTATATTAATCACATAATAATTTTTTTTTAGTAATAATTTAATTAAGTTACTTCCTATAAAACCTAAGCCACCTGTTACTATTACTTTTTTCATAATTTTGTTTTTTACATTAGATGAAACTGTTAGTATACCTTTTATAATATCTTATTAATCAATTATGTATGTCAATATCTAGGCAGAATTTAACAGTAGTTATTGTTACTCTTAAAAGTCAACATATAATAGACCAATGTATTCAGTCTATCGATAGCGATATTTCAATACTAATTGTCGAAAATTCAAACAACGAGAATTTTAAATCTTATGTAGAAAATAAATACAAAAATGTTTCATGTTTATTATCTAATGATAATATTGGCATGGGAGCAGGAAATAATTTAGGAATAGACAATGCTAAGTCTGACTTTGTTCTAATTTTAAATCCAGACGTGATACTATCTAAGAATGCCATAGAAAAGTTAATCAATGCGGGTAATAACCTAACTAACTTTGCAATAATGTCGCCAGTATCACAGGATATTAAATATCCAAATTACTTTATTAAGAGCAAAAAAGATATAGATGACAAAAATATTTTTGAGGTTGAAAGTTTAGATGGTTATTGCATGTTAATTAACAAAAAAAGGATAAATTCAATAATTAAAAAAGAAAAAATCTTTGATGAAAAGTTTTTTATGTATTTAGAAAATAATGATTTATGCAAAAGAGTAAAAGATAACAATGAAAAAATTTTTGTTTTACCTACTTGTACTATAAAACACTTTGGTGCTAAGGCTGTATCAGAAAATTTTGCTAAAGAGGTTGAATTATCTAGAAATTGGCATTGGACATGGTCAAAATTCTATTTTTCAAAAAAACACAAAAGTTATTTATATGCTCTTTTAGAGGGTTTACCCAAATTTGCTACATCAATAGTAAAATGTATATTTTATTATATTATGTTTAAAAAATACAAATTCAAAATTTATTATAATAGAGCTGATGGTTTTTTTAATGCGATGCTTGGAAAATCTTCATGGTATAGACCAAAATTAGATTGATACGTCTGATGAATAATAACTTTCTTGATAAACTAACTGTGGTAATTTTAACTTATAAAACTAACGAGGAAATATTGAATAACTGCTTAAACTCTATAGATAAAAGAGTTAAAGTAAAAATAATAGAAAATTCAAAAAATTTTGAAAATAAAGAAAAGTTTCTAAAGAAATTTTCTAATCTTTCAATTGATTGTACAGGTGAAAATTTAGGATTTGGCAAGGGTAACAATTTTGGATTTAGACAAATAAATACAAAATATGCATTTGCATTAAGTCCAGATACAATTTTAGACAAAGATTTTTTTGAAAATATTAAAATCTATCTTAATGAAAAATTTGAATTTTCTATTTTAGGTGTCAATTTTTATGATGAAGATATTAAAAAAAATGGTCATAGATCTTATGGATACTTTTCGAAAAATAATTTAAGGAAAGAATATAATGAAACTTTAATAGAAGTTGATTGGATAATTGGCTGCGCTATTATCATAAATTTAGATAAATTTATTGATAAAATTGTTTTTGATGAAAATATATTTATATACTTTGAGGATTTTGATCTTTGTAAAACTTTAATTAACAAAGGCAAAAAAATATTTGCTAGTAAAATTCTTTTTATAAAACATATTGGAAACAGCAGTTCAATTGCAATAATACCAGAGCTTAAAAGCGCATCAAATAGATTTCGTAGCTGGCATTGGAGATGGTCTGAATTTTATTTTTATAAAAAAAATTATAGTTATTTTTGTGCTTTCAGAAAATGTTTTTTTAAACTACTTAAATTTATAATTTTGATGTTTTATTTTAAGATCAGACTAAATGAAGAGGAATTTGTTAAAAATAAATATAGTTTTTTGGGTTTGTATAACTCAATTATTGGAAAAAAATCTTTCTATAGAATTGAAAATTAGTGGCCAGGAAAATTAATTAAATTTTCAACCTCGTAACCAAGTTTTATTAATTTGTCACATCCTTTTAAGTCAAATAGATTTATAACAAAAATAAAACCTGCGACTGATCCTTTAGATAAATTTATTAATTTAACAGCTGCCTCTGCTGTGCCGCCAGTTGCAATTAAATCATCAATAATTAGGACCCTTTCACCTTGATCAATAGAATCTTTATGCACCTCTATAGTTGCCTTGCCGTATTCTAATTCAAAATCAACAGAATAAGTATCTGCGGGTAATTTATTTTTTTTTCTTAACATTATAAATGGTTTTTTAAGAGCAAAAGATACAGCTGAAGCAAATACAAAACCTCTAGACTCAACTGCAGCAATTTTATTAAAATTAAATTTTTTTGATTTTTCAATTATTTGATTAATTGTCTCTTCAAATGCTTTTTCATCTTTAATTAAAGTTGTAATGTCTCTAAATAAAATACCTTTTTTTGGATAGTCAGGTATAGATCTTATAAACTTTTTTAAATCCATTTAAATTTGCGTTATATTATTAAATAAACTATCTTTTAAATATGGCAAACAATAAATTGGCAATTATCGGCGGCAGTGGATTGTATGACATGGAAGAATTTAAAGATAGAGAGTTACTAGACTTAAAGACGCCATGGGGGATTCCCTCAGATCAAATTTTAAAAACTTATTTTAAAGGAAAAGAGGTTTATTTTTTACCAAGACATGGCAGAGGACATTTCATAAATCCATCTAAAATTAATTTTAGAGCAAACATAGATGCCCTAAAACAATTAGGTGTTACGGATATAATTTCCGTATCAGCTGTTGGATCATTAAAAGAGGAGTTACCACCAGGAAAATTCGTAATTGTAGACCAATTTATCGATAGAACTTTTGCAAGAAATAAAACATTTTTTGATGATGAAATAGTGGCACATGTATCTATGGCTCATCCAACCTCAAATGGATTAATGAATGCATGTGAAGAAGCTGTAAAAAAAGAAAAAATTGATTATCAAAGAGGCGGAACGTACGTGGTTATGGAGGGACCTCAATTTTCAACATTAGCTGAGTCAAATTTATATAGATCTTGGAAAGCAGATGTTATTGGCATGACAAATATGCCAGAAGCGAAATTAGCTAGAGAAGCCGAAATAAGATACGCATCAGTTTCAATGGTTACAGATTACGATTGCTGGCACCCAAATCATAAAAATGTTGATGTTCAACAAGTAATTAAAGTTCTTTCAGGTAACGCTGCAAAAGCAAAAAATATGATAAAGAATATTATTGATACTTTTGAAAGCCATATTGACCCTAAAGATCCTACGAATAATTGTTTAGATGTAGCAATAATCACTGCACCTGAAAAAAGATCTCAAAAAACAAAAGAAAAACTAAAAACAGTTGCAGGTAGAGTTTTAAATAAATGAAAGTTGAAGGAAAAGAATACCGAACAATATGGTTTAAAAATAATATTGTTAAAATAATTGATCAAACAAAACTTCCACATCAATTTATAATTAAAGATCTAAAAACGGTTAAAGATGCGATAAATGCAATTAAAATAATGGAAGTTAGAGGCGCTCCTTTAATAGGGGCTACTGCAGCATATGGATTAGTTTTAGCTATTTTAGAAAATAACGACCAGTCTTTTTTAAAAAAATCAGCTGAGGATTTAATTAAATCAAGACCTACAGCAATAAATCTAAAGTGGGCAGTTAATCGGATGATGAATAAACTATCAGGTGTTAATAGTAATAAAATTTTAGATATAGCTGCAAACGAAGCAAAAGAAATTTGTGAGGAAGATATTAAGTTTTGTGAGAATATAGGTTTAAATGGTCTTAAAATAATCGAAGATATCTATAATAAAAAAAAAGATACAGTAAATATTCTAACTCATTGCAACGCAGGATGGCTTGCGACTATTAATTGGGGAACAGCAACTTCTCCAATATATCATGCACATAAAAAAGGTATTCCAGTTCATGTTTGGGTAGATGAAACTAGACCAAGAAATCAAGGTGCAAATCTCACTTCTTACGAGTTAAACGAGGAAGGAATTAAAAATACAATAATCGCAGATAACACTGGTGGTATTTTAATGCAAAGAGGGGAAGTAGATATGTGTATTGTTGGAACAGATAGAACTTTAGCAAACGGTGATGTTTGTAACAAAGTTGGAACTTATTTAAAAGCATTAGCAGCCCATGATAATAATATTCCTTTTTATGTAGCTCTTCCAAGTTCTACAATTGATTGGAATATTAAAGATCACAAAGAAATACCTATTGAGGAGAGAAATTCTGAAGAACTATCCCACATAGAAGGTTTTGATAGCAAGGGAAATTTAAAAAAGATACATATATACCCAAAGAAAAGTAAAGCAATGAATTTAGCTTTTGACGTAACTCCAGCAAAATATGTGACTGGCCTAATTACTGAAAAAGGTATTTGTGAAGCATCTAAAAAGGGATTAAAAAAACTATTTAAATGAAAAATTTAGAAAAAAGAAAAGAAGTAATTAAATACTCAATTAAACTTAATACTACGAACTTATCTCCCTTAAGATCTGGAAATATTTCTGTAAGAAGTATTGAAAATAGTGTTGAGGGTTTTCTAATAACTCCTTCAGGAAAAAAATACGATACACTTAAAGAGGAGGATATAGTTTTTGTATCTAATGATGGAAATCATGACAAAAAATTAAAACCATCATCTGAGTGGAGATTTCATAAAGATATATATTTGAAAAAACTAGATGCAAAAGCAATAGTTCATGCTCATTCTCCACACGCAACAGCTGTATCAGCACATGGTAAAGATATCCCTGCTTTTCATTACATGATAGCTTTTGCAGGTGGCAACAGTATCAAATGTGCTAATTACGCAACTTTTGGCACACAAGAACTTTCTGATAATATTATTTTTGCATTAGAAAATAGAAAAGCCTGTCTCATGTCAAATCATGGACAAGTTGCGTTTGGAGAAAATTTAGAGGGTGCTTTTGAATTAGCTGAAGAACTAGAAAATATTTGTCATCAATACATAAATGCAATAAAGTTAGGGGAACCTAAGATTCTTTCATCAAGTGAGATGGATGTAATATTAGATAAAGTAAAAAATTATAAAAAAGGATAATTTTTATGGCGAAAGTAGGGGAGCACGTCACTTTTGATATTATTGGAACTCAAAAAGAGTATGATCCAAAATTTTACGAGAAACTAGTATATAAAATTGCAAAGAAAGCAAAAGTAGTAGTCCTAGAAATTTCAAAATATAAATTTGAACCTCAAGGTTTTACTTTAGTGGCACTTTTAGCTGAATCTCATATTAGTTTTCATACATTTCCTGAAAAAGGAATTATAAGTTTTGATTTCTTTACTTGTGGCAAGATATCTCCATCTGTTGCATTAGAGGTTTTAAAAAAAGAGATTAAGCACACAAGAATAGTAAGGAAAGAGTTTAATAGAGATACTGTTGATTATTACGATGATATTTATAGCTCACCAGGACTTAAGAAATATTATTTGGTTAAAAATATTCTTGAGGACTTTACATCAAAAGTAGGACAACACATTCAAATTTTAGATTTAGAGCAATTTGGTAAAGCTTTATTTATAGATAATGAATTACAGGTAGCAGAGAAAGATGAACATCTTTACAGCTCTACTTTTGTAAATTCTGGATTGAAACTAAATCCAGACAAAATTAATTCTGCTATAATTGGAGGTGGGGATGGTGGAGTTGCAAGGGAATGTATTAATAAAGGTTTCAATTATATAGATTGGTATGAGCTTGATCCTCAAGTAGTTGATGTATGTGAAAAACATTTGAGTAAAGTTGGACAAAAAGCGACAAAAAAAAACTCTGTTAAGTGTGTATGGGGAGATGCTTTTGAAAGTATAAAAAAAGTTGAAGATAACAAATATGATAAAATTTTTGTAGATTTAAATGATGATCAATATTGTATCGACTTAGCTGCTAAAAATATTAAGTCTTTAAAAAGAATTCTAAAACCTAATGGTACAATTACTGCTCAAGTAGGTAGCCAAGACAAAAAACGAAAACAAGTTGAAAAATGGTTAAATTTATTAAGAAAAAGTTTTGGTAATTCCTCCCTAGATAGAATTTATATACCAAGTTTTGATTGTTCTTGGAATTTTGCATCATCATTAAATAAATAATTTCTTTTTTAATCAAAAAATTTGTGAAATAATTGAATTTATATATTTGGAGGAAATATGAATATGATTAAAAAATTCAGCTTAGGATTATTGATAACTTTATTTTTATCAGTATCTGCTAATGCTGATAAAATAAGAATTGGAACTGAGGGTGCTTATCCACCATGGAATTCTAAAGATGCTTCAGGCAAATTAATCGGATTTGAAGTTGAGTTAGCATGGACACTTTGTAGATACATCGGACAACAGTGTGAAATTGTTGAGCAAGATTGGGATGGTATGATACCTGCGCTAATAATGAGAAAATTTGATGCAATAATGGCTGGTATGTCTATTACTGATGAAAGAAAAAAAGCTATTAACTTTTCTCAAGGTTACGCGGATGAAGTAGCTTCACTAGCTGTAATGAAAGGTTCAAATCTTGAGGGTATGCAAACTTCTGAAGGAATTAATCTTACTAAAAAGTCTGGTGCTGTTAAAAAAGATTTAAAAACTATTACAGGAGCTTTGTCTGGTAAAACTGTATGTGTGCAAACAGCTACTATTCACCAAAACTTTTTAGAGTCCGGAGACGTGGGTAAAGTAAATGTCAGAACTTACAAAACTCAGGATGAAGTAAATTTAGATTTAGCATCTGGAAGATGTGACGTTGCTCTTGCTGCTGCTGTAGCATTTACTGATTATGCAGAGAAATCTAAAAAACCCGTAGTTCTTGTTGGACCTACTTTCTCAGGAGGTGCTTTTGGAAATGGCGTTGGTGTTGGAATTAGAAAAGACGACACTGAATTGTTAAAAGCTTTCAATAGTGCAATTAATAAAGCTAAAAAAAATGGAGACATAAGCCGAATCGCAACTAAATGGTTTGGCTTCGACGCTTCAATGTAAATATTTAATGATTGGCGACTATATAATATAGTCGCCTTTCAATATGGATCTTTTAGAATTTGGAAATACTGGTTGGGGTGATGAACTTTTCTTCGCAACATTAATGACAGTTGCTGTTTCAATAACAGCAATGATTTTAGGTTTTTGTTTTGCTTTAATTTTTACTCCACTCAAATTATCCAAAAACAAATTTTTAAATTTTATTGGAAATTCTTACACAACGATAATTAGAGGTGTACCAGAATTATTAGTTATTTATTTATTATTCTTTGGTGGAAGCGGAGCAGTTATGTTTGTTGCTTCAATTTTTGGATATAACAAATATATTGAAATAAATGCATTCCTCACAGGCTCATTTGCAATAGGGATTATTTCAGGAGCATACTCAACAGAAGTCTTTAGAGGTGCTATTCAATCAATAGATAAAGGTCAATTTGAAGCCTCAAAAGTATTAGGTTTAAAAAAACCTGTTCATTTTTTTAAAGTGATAATGCCCCAAATGTTAAGACTTGCTGTTCCTAATTTAAGTAATGTGTGGCAAATTACTTTAAAGGACACTTCATTAATATCAGTCACAGGTTTAGTTGAAATTATGAGGCAATCTTACATTGCAGCTGGATCAACAAGAGATCCATTATTCTTTTACTCTTTTGCGGCGGTTTTATATTTACTACTAACCTTTTTAAGTATGAAATTGATAAACAAATTAGAAATTAAATATAGGAGAGGTTACTAATGGATTTAGATTTGATGATAAGTAGTTTTCCAAAACTTTTAAATGCAACTCTAGTAACTTTAAAATTGTTATCTATATCACTTATGTTTGGACTTATACTTGGACTCTTTTTTGCAATTCTTAGATTAAATAAAAATATATTTTTAAATAAGTTTTCTTACTTTTATTCATATATATTTAGAGGAACCCCTCTTTTACTTCAAATATTTATTATATATTTTGGACTAGGGCAGTTAGAATTTTTAAGATCTTCTTTTTTATGGATTATTTTAAAAGAACCTTACTGGTGTGCAATAATTGCTTTTTCTTTAAATACAGGTGCTTACACATCTGAAATTTTAAGATCAGCATTTGAAACAATAAACAAAGGTTTCATAGAAGCTGGTAATAGTCTTGGTATTTCTAAAAAAATTATATTTTATAAAATTCAAATACCTATTGCCATAAGACAATCATTGCCTGCTTATGGAAATGAGATTATATTAATGCTTAAAGGCACATCATTAGCTAGCACGGTTACCCTTATGGATTTAACTGGAGTGGCAAAATATATAATTTCTACAACCTTTAAACCGATAGAAGTTTTTATAGTAGCAGGTGGAATTTATTTGTTTATGACCTTTATCATTCACAATTTTATTAGATATCTTGAGAAAAAGTATAGTTATTAATAAATAGTGTATTCTTTTATTTCCTTAATCTTAGAACCAGTTTGATTATTTATATCAAGTTTTATAGAAGCTCTTTTGTCATTTAAAAAATGAATATCCCTAGACAATTTTATAAATTTTTCTCCAAAATCTGAATTCTTTTCACATAATCTTTTATCATCTTCAATTACCCACAGTTTAGAATTTATATCCTTCAAAGCATCAAACAAAACCTTCAATTTTTCATTTAGTTTTACATTATTTAACATTTGTTCCTCTAATAAATTATACTCATCCACTATATATTTTAGTTTTTCTTTATCTTTTATTCTATCTTTTTTAATTTCTAAAATAGAAATTTTATCAAAAAGCTCACCAACAGAAACTTCAACTAGAATTTTATTCATAAAATTTTTTAATATGATAACTTGTTGAAAATATGTCTAATATATTAATCATAAAACATGGATCTTTAGGAGATATAGCTCAAGCGAGTGGTGCAATTCAAGATATTTGTGAAAATCATTCAACTGATGATATTTTTCTTTTAACCTCTAATCCCTATTTAGATCTCTTTGAGAAAAACAAATCCTTAAAAGAAATTATTTTAGATAAAAGACTTTCAAGGTTTAATTTGATTTACCTTTACAGTCTAATGAAAAAAATAAAGAAATATAAATTTAATAAGGTTTATGACTTACAAAATTCGTCCAGAACCTCTTTTTATAAAAAAATTTTGTTTCCAAATGCAAATTTAAATACTTGGAGTTCTTCAGAGACAACTTTACCTAATGACAAAACTAAGGAGGAATTTGACAAAAACCCTGTTCTTGAAAGGTTTAATTATCAGCTACAATCTTCTGGAATAGATACAAAACATACTATGTCGCCTGATTTCTCCTGGAGTTGTATAGATATTGAGAAAATTATGAATGAATATAAATTATCCAATTATATATTATTATTTCCATTTTGTTCACCTCATCTAACAGTAAAGAAATGGCCGTACTTTAATAATCTAATAAATTTAATTAAAACAAAATACAAAGATCAATTTAAAATTATTACTGCTCCTGGTCCTAAAGAGATTGATGAAGCAGATCAATTCGATGCTATTAAAATTTTAGACAAAGGTGAATCGGTGAGCATTTCTCAATTATCTTCATTAGTCAAAAAGAGCAGTTTTGTTATTGCAAATGACACTGGCCCAGCTCATATGGCAGCTCATCTTAATGCAAAAGGTTTAACATTGTTTGGATCACATACAAGTGCAAAAAAAGTAAGTATAGAACGAGATAATTTTAAAGCAATTCAAGTAGGTGATTTAAATAAATTAAGTGCTGAAAAAGTTTTTGAAAAAATAAACTTATAATATTTCTAAATATTTTTTTATAATTTCAGACCAGTAAAATTTTTTTGATACTTCTTCTGCTTTTCTTCCAAAAACTTTATATTTATTGTTCTCTAAAATATTAGAGATTGATTGGTAAATATCATCTAAGCTATTACCATCACAAATATATCCTGTCTGTTCGTGATCAATTGCATCTGAAGCACCGCCATCTTTCCCACCTATTGATGGAACACCAAATTGTGCCGCCTCTATATAAGCTATTCCAAACCCTTCAACAGATTTTTTATAAGTTATAGAAGGCATAACAAACACATCAGAGCATTTTAAATAAGAATTTTTTTCATCTTTAGTTAAATTTTTCGGAAATATAACCTGATTTTGTAATTTAAGTTCTGAAATTAATTTTTTAAGATTATCAATATTTTTTCCTTGTCCGATACAAATATAAATAATGTTTGGATAAATTTCTTTTAAATTTCTTAGTGCCATAATAATTTTTTCATGGTTTTTTCTCTTATCAAATCTAGCAACCGTAATTAACTTTGGAGTTCTACCCTCTAATTTCTTTTGTATATTTTTGTAAACTTTGTCATTTATTTTATTTACTGGAAAAACCCCTGGGTTGATTGTTTTAATTTTATTTTCATCAACCCCAACACTTATAGCAAGATTTTTAGTGAAATTAGAATTTGCAACTACCGTATGACAATTATTTAAAATTTTAATTAATCTTTTATTAATAAAAGAATTTTTTTTATGATTTATTTCCTTAGAGTGAATTAAGCATATTTTTTTAACTTCAGTATTTATATTTTCAAGGCTTTTCCAATGATCTGAAATTATAGCTTTAACTTTTTTATTATTCTCTAAATATGTATTTACTAAATTAGCTTTTCTGTATTTTTTCAATATTTTTGGTCCACTTACTCTTTCAATTGAAAACGATAATTCCTTATCAAAATTATCTTGATTTGGATATTGATCAGCAAAAACTTTAATCATTACATTTTCAGATAATGATTTAGCTAAACCATACATTAGATTTTGCATACCACCTACTTCTGGAGGAAAAGTTCTAGTAACAATCAAATGCATTATTTTTTAACCCATTTTATACTGCAGCCAAGGCTTGGATTTTGTATATCAGGCCCCTTTTGTGTTTCAGATATTAGTTTCATGGCTTCGAATAATTCACTTGATCCGTTTCTGATAGGTTTTAAATCCCTAAGTTCTCTTATTCTACCTCGATAATTAAGTTTAAGTTCTTTATTGTATCCAAAAAAATCTGGAGTACATACGGCATCGTATTTTTTTGCTATTTCCTGCGTTTCATCAATTAAGTAAGGAAAACTAAATTTATGTTTTTCAGAAAATTTAATCATATTTTCATAAGAGTCATCTGGATAATTAATTGTATCATTTGACATGATTGCCGCTGAATTAACTCCTAAGTCTTTAAGTTTTTCACAATCTTCAATCAAGTCTTTTATGATTGCTTTTACATATGGACAATGGTTGCAAATAAACATTATTAGTGTTCCATTTTCACCCTTGATATCATTAAGTGATAAGATAGTGTTTTCAACTGATTTTAATTTGAAATCAATTGCATGAAGATTAAAATCACATATTGGTGTTTTTTTTAATGCCATGTTAAAATAATTTATAAATTATGTTTTACGATTTAAAAGATAAAAAACCAAAAAACTCCGGCGAAAATTGGGTAGCACCTAACGCTGTGATAATTGGTGATGTAACCTTAGAAAAAAATTCTAGTATTTGGTTTAATGCTACTTTAAGAGGAGACATAGAAAATATTCATATTGGAGAAGGTTCTAATGTTCAAGATGGGTGTGTATTGCATACTGATCCAGGATGTCCCTTAAAAGTTGGAAAGAATGTTACAGTGGGGCACTTAGTTATGCTTCATGGTTGCACAATAGGAGATAACAGTTTGATTGGAATTGGTGCGGTAATTTTAAATAAAGCTGAAATTGGTAAAAATTGTATTATTGGAGCAAAAGCATTAATAACTGAAAATAAAGTAATACCAGATAATTCACTAGTAATAGGATCCCCTGGAAAAATCATTAGAGAAGTAACAAAAGAAGAAAAAAAAGCTGTAGATGAAAATACTAAACATTATCAAGAAAATTGGAAAAAATATTCCGAGTCAATCTTCTAATGCTCGGAAATGAAAAATTTATTTAAATTTTTGGTAATTTTTTTTTTTATTTTTTTTAATAAATCAGTCTATGCAAATGTTACTTATAAGGAAATTTTAGACAATCCTACAGATCTAGAGCTAAATTTAAATTATGCTAAACAACAAGAAAAAGCTGGAAATATTAAGAGTACAATTGCCACTTTAGAAAGGCTAAGCACACTTTACCCAAAAAACTCTGATATAAAATTATACTTGTTATCAATTTTATTAAAGATGGACTCAAAAATTAAAGTTGATTTTATGGTCAAAACTATGCTTGAAGATCCAAATACATCTGATGAAACAAAAAATTTAATCGCTGAACTTTTGTTAGATAATAAATTTGAGGATAAAAAAAAAAAGAAGTGGATAGCATATTTAGATCTTAAATACTCTCAAACAGAAGAGGACAACATTAGTGGAAGAACAAAATCTGGTAAGTTAGCTAAAAGTAATGGCACAACTGACTCTGAGGTACCTTTCCCAACTAATGATAGTAGACTTACATTAGAGTATGATAAAACTCATGTTAGAGGCACTTCTTTAACTTTAGGGAGAATACTTAGTGATAGTTCATCAATTTTTATGAATCTTGGATCAAATTTCAACACTAATCACAAAAAATTAAAAGGTGAGAATGATATTCATTCTGGATCTTTAAGTTATTTTAAAGCATTTAAAAATCATTATGTTTCCCCTTACATTTATTACAATAAATTCAATTACAGAATGCAGGAAGACTACCAAATAAAAGGTATGGGTATAAATAACACATACTTATTCAATGATAAATTTAATTTAAATTATGCAATTAGCTATACTGACAATAAATATCATTCTAAACCTTTTCCGCTTGACTCCCAAGGTAATCAAATTTTTGTTGATGCGGGTGATTTAAATAACAGTGAAATTTATGCCTTTAACTCAAGAATTAATTATAATATCTCTAACAAGACTCAATTAAGCTCTAAACTTATTTATACCAATATTGAACACTCAAAAAAATATGACAGTTATAATTCAGGCGGATTAAATATAATGTTTGCGAGAATTCTACCATTTGGCACTTTAAAAGCATCTGCTACACATTTAACAAATGTATATGATGCAAAAAAATTTACTGTTTCGACAATGAGAGACAGAAAAGACAAAAGTTTAGTCACTAGTTTAACTCTAACAGGTGATATAAATCAGCTGTTTCCTTTTTTAAAAAATATAAATGAGGACAACAATTTCTTTTACACTTTAAGTTTCAGGGAATCTAATGTAAATTCCAATATATCAAGTTATGAAATTAAAAGATCTTTTAAAACAATTGGTATCTCTAAAAGGATTAATTTTAATGAGTAAAAAATTCCTTATAACTTTGTTATTTTTAATACTTTTAAGTTCTAAATCCCTAGCTGTTGAATTCATTGGTGTAATCGGAGCTGCAGTAGGCGAGATTAACAATCAAAAAAATGAAAAATTATCTAACGGTTCCAAAATATATTATGGAGACACAATAAACGTAAAAAATAATTCAAATGCTCAAATTTTATTTTTGGATGAAACTGTAATGACGGTAGGAGAGAATACAAATCTTACAATAGATGATTTCATATATGATCCAAAAACAAATAATGGAAATTTTGTAACAAGTATTAAATCTGGAATAGTAAAAACTATTTCTGGAAAAATCAGTGAAAAAAATCCTGATAATCTTGAAGTAAAAATACCTAACGGATCATTAGGTGTGAGAGGTACAGAATTTTTAGTTTCATCAAACTCCGACGATAATGAAAGTACTGTAGTGCTTTTAGGCCCAGGGCCAGAAAATACTTTGGGTATGATACCTGGCAATATTCAACTCACAGATGGTATAAATACTACAGAAATAACTAATCCCGGTTTTCAAGCAATGATAACAAATGTTGTCTCATTATCCTCACCAACAAATGCTGAAGTAATATCTCAAATGTCTAGTTCAATGAGTCATTCAGTTTTAAATTCTAGTAATATTATTGATAGTTCTAAGAATTTAACAACAAACTTGATAAATTCAGCAGATTTAAAAAATAATATTATAGTTACTGCTGAAAAATTTGATTTAAAATCAGACGAAGGTGCTTCAGAAATATTATCAAGCCTGTCAACAGAATCTGACGCTAAAGAAATATCAGTCGCCATGAACCAGTTGCAAGAAAATATAATAGTTACAGATAACGAAAATTATGTAAGAACTTTAGACCAAGATACAATTTTATACGATAGTGGTTGGTTTGATCTTTCACCAGTAGAGACAGGTTCAAATGGATTAACTTATAGTCTCGGTGATGAAGGGGTTTCACAAGTATTTGATACATCAGCAACTCAACAGGGTCGTGCTAAAGTTTATGTAAACTTTAATAAAAAAGAAATAAGTGCAGATGTACTTTCTAAAATAACATTAAAAGGAGCATCTACAGTGGACTATAGCTTTACAACACCTACAGTCACTTTAACAACAATACCAGTTGTTGCCTCTGTGCCTATGGCAATGGGATCAAGTGGAGGTGTATTTATAGATCAATTGATAGATAGTGGTGGGGGCGAATGTCCAGCCGACTCTTGTACGTCTTTAGTTAGAGTTGCTAATACTTTGCAGAATAGTGCTTTGACTGTTAATTCTGGAACAACAGAGCAATTAATGGACAAGTATAACCACGACAATAGCAATTCAGATGCTGCAAAAGAAGTATTTCAATACGGTAAATTTACTACTGTTGATGGGTCTGGATTAACGGGACTAGGCACTTTTGTTTTTGAGGGAGCCCATGATGCAGCCGCATCCCCCGCAGGAGAATCTGCTTACGTTCAATCTATCGAAAGACTAGAGGGCTCAACCGTAGTAATTGGTAAAGCTTTAGAATAATATGATATATTAATTAATAATTATGCCTACATACACTGTAACGATATCAAACCTTAACCTTAACTCAAAAAAACAAAAAGAATTAGCTCAAGGAATTACAAAAATTCATAACGTTGTTACTGGTGCAAATACTTACTTTGCTCAAGTCATATTTAATAACACAAAAAAAAGAAATCATTTTATGGGAGGTAAAATAGTAAAAGAGCCCTCGATTTTTTTACTCGGTCAAATTAGAGCAGGTCGTCCTAAGAAAACAAAAGATAGATTAATTTCTGATTTAAAAAATATTATAGTTAAAAAATCAAAATTAGACGAAACACAGGTATGGGTTTATATAATAGACTTACCACCTTCACAAATGATTGAATATGGCGCTGTCCTACCAGAGTCTGGAAAAGAAAAACAATGGTTTGTGGGCTTATCTTATAAACTAAAAAAAAAATTATCTGCTTTAGAAAAATAATATTAGGGGACAAGCCAACTATCTTTACTACTTTCTAAATCAAATCTAGCTCTTCTATGACCTTTGGCTGCTAAATAAAGCCACTCAATAGATTTAATATTACACTGAATGACAGTAAAGTTTTTATAACCTTCTTCACTTTGTTCTTTTGTATAATCAAAATTATCTAATTCTGGTTTTAATCCTGATGTTGGAACATCAGACACTGTTCCTGGACCTTTGTCTACTAAATAACATTTTCTACTAATATGTTGTGTTTTATCCCATGAAGTTTTTGTAATTTCATTTTTATGATTTATTACACAATTCACTTTTAATCTTACCTGGATTTTTTCCTCCTTGTCGTAAAATAACATTGAAGCATTTGGATTTTTTTTTAGAATTTCTATTTTATCTGATCTAATATCGCTATGGAATTGAACTAAATTATTTGATTGATCTGATTTTCTTAAGACCACAATTCTTCCATCGATATTATTATCATTACCACAAATAAAAGTTGGAATTCTAAATTGAGAAGCTCTATTTTTTACAGCATCATCAAGCAAGAGCCAAATTTTCTTTTTAATTTCGCTAAAATCTTCATAGTATGCTGGTTGCATATACTATTACTTTCTAAATCTTTTGATTAAACTTGATGTATCCCAACGATTTCCTCCCATACCTTGCACTTCACCATAAAATTTATCAACTAATTCAGTTACAGGTAATATAGATCCATTATTTTTTGCTTCATTCATTGCGATTTTTAAGTCTTTCCTCATCCAATCAACAGCAAAACCAAAATCAAATTTATCATCAATCATTGTTTTGTATCTATTTTCCATTTGCCAAGATTGGGCAGCCCCTTTTGAAATAACCTCAATTACATCCTCCATTTTCAATCCTGCTTTAATCCCAAAATTAATTCCCTCTGACAAACCCTGAACTAAACCTGCTATACAAATTTGATTAACCATTTTAGCTAATTGACCACATCCTGCTTTACCAAGTAATTTCATTTTTTTGCTATAACAATCTATTTTATCTTTAGCTTTATCAAAGTCAGCTTGATCTCCACCGATCATAACTGTTAGAGCTCCATTTTCTGCTCCGGCTTGACCCCCAGATACTGGAGCATCTAAAGATCCAAATCCATTTTTTTTTGCATAGTCATAAATTTCTCTAGCAATTGTTGCAGACGCTGTTGTGTTATCAATATAAGTTGCACCTTTTTTTATTGTTTTAAAAATTCCTTTTTCACCAAACGTAACTTCTCTTAAATCATTGTCATTTCCAACGCATGTAAAAACGTAATCAGCATCTTTTGCTGCTTCTGCAGGTGTTTCAGCTATTTTTCCTTTATTTTCACTAATCCATTTCTCTGCTTTGGTTTTTGTTCGATTAAAAACAGTTACATTATGACCACCTTTTGATATATATCCTGCCATTGGATATCCCATGACACCAAGACCTATAAAAGCTACATTACAACTCATAATTTTTTATGTTCAATAGTTTAAGTTTAAAAGTAATTCTATTTGGATTCATATTTACATTTTTTTCTAGCTTTGGACAGAGTTTTTTTTTAGGTCTTTTCAATTCTAGTATTCGTGATGCATTATCAATTACCCACGGACAATTTGGCACAATCTATGCATCAGCAACTTTATTGAGTGGTTTAGCAATTATTTGGGTTGGAAAAAAAATTGATGACATAGATGTATTTAAATTTGCTTCGTTTGCAACAATACTTTTGTCTTTCTCGTGCTATTTTTTTTCAAAAGTATCATCTATAATTTTTTTATTTATTGCTATTTTTTTAATGAGATTTTCAGGCCAAGCTTTGATGTCTCACACTGCCACCACAACAATTTCAAGATACTTTACTAAATCAAGAGGAAAAGCTTTGAGCACAGGATGGTTTGGCCTATCTACAGCTGAATTTATTCTACCAGTTTTTATAATATATTTATTAACCTTTATGGATTGGAGAAATATATGGATTAATATTTCAATTGCAATTTTACTTTTACCGGTAATTTCGTATCTCCTAATTAAAAATATTAAACTCGACTCAAGAGAAATTGATAACAATAAAAATAAAAAGAATATAAATATTAAAAATTGGAAAAGAATTGAGGTTATGGGAGATTATAGATTTTATATTGTATGTGCAAATATGCTTGCAATGCCTTGGATAGCAACTGGGATATTTGTTTATCAGTCATTTATTCTTTCCTCAAAAAATTGGGGTCCTTACGTCATAGCACAATCATTTATGGCTTACTCCGTTTTATCAGTAATTACTTTATTTATTGCTGGATTTTTAATTGACAAATTTTCGAGTAGAAAACTTTTAATTTATATGAATTTACCTTTTTTACTTTCTCTTTTTTTAATTATTGTTTTTGATAATCCCATAGTTTCTTTCTTATTTCTTGGTTTAATAGGAATTTCAAATGGTTTAGCAAACGTACTTGGTTCCTCAACTTGGGCTGAAGTTTATGGAGTAAAACACATTGGTTCAATTAAAGCTTTAACAACAGCACTTATGGTGTTCTCAACTGCCTTTGGAACAGCAGTTTTTGGTTTATTAATAGATAAGGGATTTTCTATAGAGGAGATTTCTATGATTTCAATAACCTATATTTTTCTCGCTTTAGTGGCACTAATTTTTGTAAGAAATAAACTAAATCCAATTAAAATTTAAAAAAAACTTGATTTTTTAAAGATGCGTGTATAAACACTGCGCATGGCAAGAGTTACCGTAGAAGATTGTATAGATAAAGTAGACAGCCCATATGAACTAGTTTTAGTTGCAAAAGAAAGAGCAACCCAACTTAACTCAGGTATTCAGCCATCTGTTGATAAAGATAATGATAAAAATACAGTTATTGCTCTAAGAGAAATTGCTGTTGAGAACGTTAAAGTAAATGAATTAACAGATAGTGCTGTTTATAAATTAAGAAAACACATAGAACAAGTTGATGATTTAAGTGAAGATGATGAAGAAATTGGAGATGACTTTGAAAGTTTATATAAAGGTGAAATTTCCAAAAGTGGTGCACCAATTTTACCATCAAAAAGAGCAAGAAAAGTTCCTGAAAAAATTCAGGTTTCACAAGAAGATTTAGCTGAATTACAAAATTCTGATGCACCTACACAATCTGAAAATGTTTCATCAGAGCCACAAGAAAATGAGACTGGCGAAGTATCATTAGATGAAATTGCTGAAAATAACAGCCAGACGGAAGAGAATTCTGAAACCTCAGAACAATAATATTTAATTAATATTTAAAATAAGATATTCATTAATTAATGAACAAATCACTTATTATTGCTTGTGATGGAGAAGCAGCTAGCGGCAAAAGTACTGGTGCAAAATTATTATCGAAAAAGTATAAATTATTATTATTAAATTCTGGTCTTTTATATCGTTACGCAAGTAAAATATTAATAATAAAAAAACCAAAGAAACCAATTTTGTATCTTAAAAAAAGATTTAAAAAAGTTTCTTATAGTTTAATAAAAAAACAATCACTTCATTCACAAGAAATAAGTAATCACGTTGGTTATTTAGCTAAAAATAAAGCTGTTAGAGAAATAATGAGAATTTATCAAAAAAAAATGATAAAAAAAAATAAGAGAATTTGCGTTGAAGGGAGAGATATAGCCACAAAAATTTTAAACAGAAATCCAAAATATGATTTAGCATTTTATTTTACTTGTAATATCAATATTGCAGCTAAAAGAAGATGGAAAGAATTAAAAAAAAAGGTCCCTCTAAAAGAAGTCCAAAATAGTTTGGCGAAAAGAACGAAGATGGATAAAAATAGGAAACATTCACCACTTAAAAAAGTAAAAGACGCTATTCTTATTCGCACAGATAAGTTAAGTAAAAAAGAAGTTTTAAATAGAATGTCAAATAAAGTAGATAAAATTAATTACAAAACTCTTCAATAATTTTTTTTCTATGTTCGTCTAAATCAGGTATGTCCCCTCTAATTTTACTATCATTATAGTTTGACATTTTAATAGGGTTACCTGCTGTCTTGAACTTACCTATCTTTTTGTGAAAAGAATTAACAATCATATTTCTAGATTCAATTTGTGGATTTTCCACAGCTTGTTTTATATTAAATATAGGTCCGCATGGTATTTTATCGTTTTCCATGAGGCTTATCCAATCTGACGTTGATTTTGACAAAAGTTTTTTCTCAAGAATAATTTTTAACTCATCCATATTCTTGCTTCTTGATGAATTTGTATTAAATTTTTCATCCTTTGTAATTTCAGAAATATTTAGTAATCCACAAAGTTTTTCAAAAAGCTTATCATTACCTGCTGCAATGATAATGTAACTATCTTTAGTTTTAAATGCCTCGAAAGGAGCTATTGATGGATGTCTAGATCCCATCGGTTTTGGTATTTCCTTTTTTGAAAGATACCTTGCAATCGCGTTTTCTAAAATTGCTATTTGGCAATCAAGCATAGAAACATCAATATAAGTTCCCTTTCCTGTTTTCTGTCTATCATATAAGGCTGCATTAACTCCTATTGCTGTAAATAAACCTGCAGTAATATCACCAATAGATGTACCAACCCTTGTTGGTTCAGAATTTGGTTGACCTGTTACACTCATTAGTCCCCCCATACCTTGAACAACCATGTCGTAAGCTGGTAGCCCTCTTAGTGGACCTGTTTGCCCAAAACCAGAAGCAGATGCATATATTAGTTTTGGATATTTTTTACAAACATCTTTCCAACCGTAACCCCATTTTTCCAAAGTACCAGGTTTAAAATTTTCAACAAGCACGTCAGCTTTTTTTAAAATCTTATCGAAGATTTTTTTATCTTCTTTATCTTTTAAATTTAAAGCAATGCTTTCTTTTCCCCTGTTTAAAGACATAAAATAAGCTGAGTATTCTTCTATAAAAGGTCCGAATTTTCTAGAATCATCACCTGTGTTAGGTGCCTCAACTTTAATTACTCTCGCCCCTAAATCTGATAAAACCATTGTACAATAAGGTCCGACAAGAACTCTTGTTAAATCAAGAACTAGTAAATTTTTTAAAGGTCCATCCATAAAATATTATTATACAGTACTTTAATACGTATTGACTCTTATTAATAAGTTACATTTAATATACCATTAAATAATTAAAGAGAGGGATAAATATGTTTAAAAAAATATCGCTATATTTTATTTCGTTAATCTTTGTATCAACAACTATTGGTTCAGCCTTTGCAGTAACTCTAAAAGCTAGCCACCAATGGCCTGGTACACCAAGAGCTGATGGGTCATTCGATGTTAGACACGAAATGGTTCAAATAATCGCTGATGAAATGAAAAAAGCAAATGTAGGAGTTGATGTAAGAATCTATCCTGCAAAATCATTATATAAACCAAAGGAACAATGGAAGCCGATGACAACAGGTCAATTGGATATTTCAGCATTTCCTTTAGCTTATGCTGCTAAGTTCCATCCTGAGTTCGATATTACTTTAATGCCTGGGATGGTTAAAAACCATAAACATGCTTTGAGAGTTAACTCATCTCCAATGATGACGGAAATTAAAAAAATCATCAATGATGCAGGAGTTGTAGTATTGTCTGATGCTTGGTTAGCTGGTGGATTTGTGTCAAAGAAAAATTGTATTTCAAATCCAGCTTCTGTAAAAGGTCAAACTTTTAGAGCAGCAGGAAAAGCTTTTAACCAAATGTTAGAAGCAGCAGGAGCAGGTATTCAATCTATGCCATCTTCTGAAATCTACAATGGTTTACAGACAGGAGTTCTTGATGGAGCAAACACAAGTTCAGGAAGTTTTGTATCATACAGAATTTATGAGCAAGTTAAATGTGCTACACCTCCAGGAGACTACGGTTTATGGTTTATGTATGAACCAATTTTAATGTCTAAAAAATCATTTGATGCATTAGATAGCAAACAACAAAAAGCGTTAATGAAAGCTGGTAAAGTCGCAGAAAAATATATGACTAAAGAAGCTGCTGGTTTAGATACGACAATGGAAAAAGCCTACAAAGAAGCTGGAGTTAAATTGTCTTATATGAAAAAATCAGACTTTGATGCTTGGTTAGCAATTGCTAAACAGTCTTCATACAAAAATTTTGCAGAAAAAGTGCCAAACGGTCAAAAATTGATCGATATGGCTTTAGCTGTAAAATAATTTATATAAAATTGTACCCCTGTGAATATAAGCAGGGGTATTTTTCATGACCGATAAATTTATTAAATTAACCAATTGGTTGGCAAAAGCTTGCGGAATATTCGCTGCAGGTTGTCTTTTTTTATCTATTGTTATTATTACCGAATTAGTATTCGAAAGATATTTATTTAAAAATGCTATTACATGGCAGACAGAACTAGTTACAATGTTATTAGTAGCATCGACTTTCATTGGTAGCGCATATGTTTTAAATGAAAAAGGCCATGTAAATATGGAATATCTTTATACATTTTTAAGTGAAAAAAATGTTACAAAATTAAAAATTTTTACTGATAGTCTTTGTTTAATTTTCTTCTTAATTCTTTTTTATGTAAGTTATGAAATAACTTATGAGGCTTTCATAAAAAATTATAATACAGGCACAGTTTGGGGTCCTCCATTGTGGATACCTTATTCGTCCATGCTTATTGGTGCAACTCTCATGACTATGTCATACATTTCTGAATTAATTTTACATGTAAGAAAACTCAAGGAGTTCAAATAATGGATCCATTATTATTAGGACTTGTTGTTGGAGTTTCAACAGTTGTAATGTTATTTTCAGGTATACCGATTGCATTTGGATTATGTTTCATCTCAGTCGTGTTTCTAGTTATCGCAGAAGGCTTTTCAATTTTAAATGTTTTTGCAGAGACATTTTATGCAGGTTTAAATTCATTTGTTTTGTTATCTATTCCAATGTTCATTTTGATGGGAATGGCAGTAGCAAACTCTCCAGCTGGTAAGGATTTGTACACAGGTTTAGATAGGTGGCTTTGGAGGTTGCCTGGTGGACTTGTTGTATCTAACATCGGAGCTTGTTCCATATTTGCAGCTTTAAGCGGATCTAGCCCTGCAACTTGTGCTGCTATTGGCACAATGGGAATTCCTGAAATGAGAAAAAGAGGTTATTCGGCAAGATTAGCAACAGGATGTATAGCGGCGGGAGGGACCCTAGGAGTATTAATCCCACCAAGCATAGTTTTAATAGTTTATGGTTTAGCTACAGGAACGTCTATTGGAAGATTATTTTTATGTGGTGTTATACCTGGATTACTTCTTGCGGGCCTATTTATGTTATGGGCTTATATATATTCATATTTTATTGATAAAAAGTCTGCAGAAATTCTAAGAAATAGAAAACCTCCAACCCTTAGAGAAAAATTAGAGGTCATTCCTAGAGTGCTTCCTTTCTTATTAATTGTAGTTGGAGTTTTATATGTTTTATACGGTGGCGTAGCTACACCATCTGAAGCATCAGGAGTAGGAGCTTTCCTTGTGTTTCTTATGATCGCTGTTGTTTATAAAATTTATCAACCGAAAAAAATATGGGATATTGTTAAAGTTTCGATGAAAGAGAGTGTAATGATAATGTTTATTATTGCAGGCTCATATATATTTGCTTTTAGTCTGTCTACACTTTATGTAACTCAGTCAATCGCCCAAACTATAGTAGAGATGGGGTTAAATAAGTGGGTTTTATTTTTTTATATTAATATTTTTCTTTTAATAGCTGGTTTCTTTTTACCACCAGTAGCAGTAATTGTTATGACTTCAGCAATTCTACTTCCAATAATTACTCAATTTGGTTTTGATCCTTATTGGTTTGCAATTGTCTTTACAATAAATATGGAGATAGGTTTAATTACTCCACCCGTTGGTTTAAATTTGTATATTATAAAAGGGATTACTCCTGATGTTAGTCTTTCTGAAATATTAAAAGGCTCAATTCCTTTTATGATAATGATGGTTATCTGTATAATAATATTGTGTATTTTCCCAGAAATAGTAACTTGGTTACCTGACAAATTAATGGGAAAAGCTCTTGCATACTAATAAAAAAATTAATCACAAAATATCAGTTGCACCCATGATGGATTGTACAGATCGCCATGATAGGTTTTTTTTAAGGCTAATCAGCAAAAACGTTATGCTTTATTCAGAAATGGTTGCAACAAAGTCAGCCATACATGGTGATAGAGAAAAAATTTTAGGATTTAGAAATGAAGAACAGCCAGTTGCACTTCAAGTTGGCGGTTCAGACAAAAAAGAGCTTGCACAAGTTGCTAAATTGGCTGAGGAATATAGTTATAAAGAAATTAACTTAAATCTAGGATGCCCTAGTAAAAAAGTTCAAAAAAACTCTTTTGGAGCATGTTTAATGAAAGAGCCTGATCTCGTAGCAGATTGTTTAAATGAAATGGTGAATGCTTGCAATATTCCCGTGACTGCAAAAACTAGAATTGGTGTTGATGATATTGAAGATTTTGATTATCTCAATAAATTTGTTAACAAAATCAAAGAAGCAGGTTGCAAAACAATTATATTGCATGCAAGAAAAGCAATTTTAAAAGGTCTTACACCAAAGCAAAACCTATCAATACCAAAATTAAATTATGAGAGAGTTTATGAGATTAAAAAAGAAAACCCTGATTTAGAGGTTATCATCAACGGTGGGATTACAAACACTGAGGATATAAAAAAACATTTAAAAATATGTGATGGCGTTATGATAGGTAGAGCAATTTATCAAAATCCATATTTTTTATCTGAGATCGAAAAAGAAATATTTAGTAATAATACTGTCCCGTCTAGAGAAGATATAGCTAAAAAAATTTTAAAATACTTAGAAGAAGAAGTAAAAGTAGGAACAAAAGTAAATCATGTTATGAGACACACAGTTGGATTATATCATGGGCAACCTGGTTCTAAAGATTGGAAAAGATACTTAAGTGATAATATGATGGCAAGAGACTCTGATTTTCAAAAAGCAAAACACATAATGACGATCGTCCAAAATAATGAAAAAACAAATCAGATTAATAACTAATGGAAAATCTTAATTTAAATGAGATAATAAATTTATTAACTGTTCTTGCAATTGCAGCAGTTGTAGCTGGTTTTATGGCCGGTCTATTAGGAGTAGGCGGTGGAATCATAATGGTACCAGCTTTGTACTATGCTTTTACCGTTTTAGATTTTGATTTAGTGACAAGAATGCATCTATCAGTTGGTACTTCTCTTGCGATAATTATACCTACTTCAATTATTTCTACAAAAACACATATGGAACACGATGCAGTTGATTTTAATATGGTAAAGTCTTTTGGAATTTTTATAGTTTTAGGTGTTCTTTGTGGAACTTTCTTGGCAGTAAGTTTAAAAACATCTGCATTAGTTTTATTTTTTGCAATATTTTCATTTTGCGTTGGTCTATTTTTTATTTTTTTAAGGGAAAAATTAATAGATAAACCAAAAAAAATCTCAGAATTAATAAAAAAAATTTCAGGGATATTGATAGGATTTATTTCAGTCCCCTTAGGTATTGGTGGAGGCTCTTTAATGGTACCATTTATGCGAACCTTTGGATATGACATTAGAAAGTCAATTGGGACAGCTGCAGCAGTTGGTTTTTTAATAGCTTTGACCGGTTCAATCACAATGATATCAGGTGGAGAAATAATTGATAATGTAAAATCACCATTCAGTTTTGGTTACATTAATTTATTAGGTTTTCTTGTATTTGTACCTGTAACAATGGTAATGGCCCGAATTGGAGCCAAAGTTGTTTACAAAATTAATAAAAAGTTATTAAGCAAAATATTTGGCTGTTTTTTGTTATTAGTTTCTGTTAGGTCATTCGTTGAATATTTTAATATAAATAACTAACAAGGTTCCATTGTCCTTATCAATTTTAATAAACGAATACTGGTATTTTATTTTACTTATAGTTTTTGCAGCAACTGCAGTTGGTTTCTTTGCTGGATTATTTGGAATAGGTGGTGGATTGATTTCTGTTCCATGTCTTTTTTTTATATTTGAAACATTAAAAATTGAAAAAGATTTTTTAATGCATTTAACAGTTGGTACAGCTTTTACGATAACAATATTCACATCTTCATCTTCTGTCTTTACCCATTATAAAAATAAATTGGTTGATATAAATGTGGTAAAAACCTTTGGGTTATTTGTTATATTAGGTGTTCTTGTAGGAACAGTTTTTGCAGCATATATGAGCACAAAAAGTCTTGTTCTTTTTTTTTCAGTAGTTGTTTATGTTTTTGGAGCATACTTAATGCTTGCGAACGAACAAGTTAAGAGAGTTAATGTAAATAGAGCATTTTATCCCAAGGCTATCTTTGGTTTAATGTCAGGATTTATATCTGCACCTATGGGTATTACTGGCGCTATGATGAATGTTCCATTACTTCGATACTTAGGTTATCCAATAAGTAAATGCATAGGGAGTGCCGCAACAATAGGATTATTTATATCTATAACCGGTTCAGTTGGTTTTTTAATTTCAGGTTTTTACTTTAATGCAAATCTTCCTTTTAGTATTGGTTTTGTTAATATCCCAGCTTTTTTATTATTTGTCCCAATTACAACTTTTATGGCAAGATTAGGAGCAAACACAGTTTATAAAATGAACAAAATTAAAGCTCAAAGACTTTTTGGAGTTTTTCTTTATGCAGTAGGAACAATTTTTATATACAGGTATTTTAATATTTAATTAATTTTTTGATCGTATTCGCCAATTTTTCCATTTTCTTGTAACAACTTATCAATAAAATAAAAGATCTCATTTTTTAATTCATCAGATGTTGGACTTTCAGTAACCACAACTAAAGAGGGCTTGTTTGAAGAAGCTCTTATCAGTCCCCAAGATCCATCTTCTAATGAGAATCTAATTCCATTGACTGTAAGTATATTTTTAATTTTTAGTCCTTTAATTTTAAATTCATTATCTTTTAGTTTATTAATCTTATCAATCATCTCATCAATGACTCCATATTTTTCTTCATCTTTACAAAAAGGACCCATTGTTGGACTTTGAAAGGTTTTAGGTAAACTTTTTATTAAAACATCTAACTTTTTATTTTGATTATCCAAAAGGTTACAAACTTGAATTGCTGAATTGATTCCATCATCAAAACCATAACCAAGCGGTTGATTAAAAAAAAAATGTCCACTCTTTTCAAAACCAGCAATCGCTCTATCTTCATTTACTTTTCTCTTAATGTATGAATGACCAGTTTTCCAATATATTGTCTTACAATTATTTTTATTTAGAATCTCATCATTCATAAATAAACCAGTTGATTTTACATCAACTACAAATTTTGAGTTTTTATGTTGATTTGAAATATTTCTTGCAATTAATAATCCAATTTTATCAGCGAAAATTTCGTTACCGTTATTATCTATGACGCCAACTCTGTCTCCATCACCATCAAAACCAAAACCTACATCTGCATTATTTTGTTTTACACATTTTGCAATTTCATGAAGCATTTTCATATCTTCTGGATTTGGGTTGTATCTAGGAAAAGTATAATCTAAATTGCAATCTAGTTCTATTACCTCACATCCGATACCTCTTAAAATTTCAGGTGCAAATATACCAGCTGTTCCATTACCGCAAGCAGCAACAACTTTTAATTTTTTTTTTAATTTTGTTTTAGAAAGTTCTTCAATATATACTTTATTAAATTCCTTAACTTCTTCAAACTTTCCTTCTCCTTTTGTAAATTTCTGATTTAATACAATATTTTTGAGTTCTGACATTTCATCTTTGCAGTGTGTAAGACCTTTTTCAATCCCCATTTTAATACCTGTCCAACCATTTTCATTATGGCTAGCAGTTATCATAGCAACTGCATCAGAATTTAGCTTGAACTGTGATAAATAAACTGTAGGCGATAAACATAGTCCAATATCTTTGACGTTGCATCCAGTAGACAACAAACCTTTTACAAAGTTTTTTTTAACATTTTCACTATATGATCTGTAATCATGTCCAACTATTACAGTTGGATTTTTCACTTTACTAATTACTTGAGTACCAAAACCTTTACCAACAGACACAATGCCAAGCTCATTTATACTATCTGGGAATAACCATCTTGCATCGTATTCACGAAAACCAAATTCATCTATTAAGATATTGTCAGACATAGTTTATTTCTTTATTAATTTTGACCAAATTGTCATGTTTTTCATTATAGCTAAAGAATTCTGGATATTTACTAAAAATTTATCATCTTTCTTGTTTTTTTCAAAATTATCAGAAACTTTTTCAATTTGATTTGCATACAAAGATAAATCAGAGTTTACTATCTTTTTATAGTAAGAGCTTCCTTGCGATATTTCTAAGTTAGTTTGTTTTTCAGGTAACCATGGACTGTTGATAATTAATTTACCTTTTTGTCCCTCTATAATTGTCTTATTTTGATAATTTTCTTTAAAACTTACTTTAATTTGACATCTGATCTTTTTATTAATTTCAATCTCTGCTTCTGCGAAGTCATCAACATTAGTGTGAGTTAAGTTACCTTTGGTATTTAAAAATTTATAACTATCTGGATCTTTATAAAATAAATTTAAAATACTTAAAGGATAACAACCTACGTCTAATATCGCGCCACCACCCAATTTTTTGTCAAAAAGTCTAGAGTCTGGTTTGATTCTATTAATTTTAAAACCAAAACTTGATTGAATGTTTTTAATTTCTCCTAATTCATTATTTTGAACTATATCTTGGATTATTTTAGTTTGTGGATGAGACCTATATGCAAATCCTTCATAAAAAATTATACGGTTTTTCGTTATGTAATCATAAACTTCTCTACCTTCATCATAATTTAACGTAAATGGTTTTTCACATAAAATATTTTTATTATTTTCAGAACATTTTTTTATTAATTCATAATGTGTATTGTTGAGAGTAGCTATATAAATAGCAGTTATATTTTTGTCTTTTATAATTTCATCATAATTATTGTAGGTAACTAAATCTTTAAAATTATGCTTACTTATAAAATTCTTTATTTTATTTGTATCTGTGCTCGCAACACCAACTAAGTTTGAATTATTAGTTTCTGTAATTGCTCTTGCAAAGTTTTGACCCATGTTACCAAGACCAATTATTCCCCACTTAATCATTATAATTAATCAAACCACTGGTTAAGTTTTGTTTGAATTTCTCTTGATTGTAAATAATTTGGCAATTTATCATTATTTATTTTTTTTAATTTATAATCGAAATTCCATCTTTCTTTATATTTTTCTTTATCTACGAAGTGATTAAAAAACATTTCCTTATTATCAATTTTTCTTTGTAAGTCTTTTACTGTTAAACCACTTAACTGAAATTCATCATGATGACCGAAATTTGAATACTTTTCGTACATTTTTTCAGCTGACATTAAGTTCGTAAAATGCCATCCCCCATCATTTACAATTTCTAAATTTATATACTTGTTTTTTGAAAACAATGTGTCAAATCTCCAAAAAGAATACTTTTTATTTTTCAAATTTCTCAACCACGACATTGATAAAAGTTTTTTCTTTTTAGCTGCTTTAGATCCAAACCAAGGAACTAAATCATATAAAAGATTAAATTTATAATAAAAAAATAATTGCTTAAAAATAAAAATATCTTTATTTGACCTTTTAAATTGTTTGGAGTTTAAATTAGGTATTTCATCATTATCACTTAGCATTACTAAATCATTATCATTAATATCTGATAATGATTTAATCATATAGTCATAGGATAAATTTATTCTTTTTAAACTATCGCTCCTTCTTTCAAATGGTTCTGCTAAACCGTTTTTGTCTCCGATAATATTTGGTGGTTCTTCGTCAATTACAATATAAGAAATTTTATCCTTAAATTTTGGATAATTGTTGATATCAAAATTTAATTCCTTTTTTTTCCCACTATGAGAGTATGTAGATTCGCAAACAATGAATTTTTCAACAAATTCATTAAGCACATTGAACCTGACGTCCATCATTAGATGTTCTGAATAAAAGGTAGTACAGTCAAAGATTCTCATTAATTTTTTTAAATTCTAGGTAAATTGCCTCAATTTTATGGTAAGGCTTACTTTAAATTGTTAATAATTGTAATTTATTAGTTGAAATTTTTTTTGATTGTTCTATAAATGTTCTATTGATTTTTGATTTATATAGTGTATTTAAAAATCTTACACACAACATATAGTTGTTTTTACTATAAAGTATTAAAAAGGGAGTTAAATGAACAAAGTTTTGTCTCAGGCTATTAAGAAAGCTGTCTCTGATTTTAAACCTAAGATTGAAATTAAAGATAAAAACAAAGGCCCCGATCTTTTCTCCCTAAATGACAATACTGAACTATTCCAGAACTCTAAGGGGATTACAATAAAAATAGACAGAACTAGAGATGATAACTTAACTGATTTTGGCAGAGCGACGTTAAATGATAGGTACCTGGGTGAAAATGAATCATTTCAAGATTTATTTGCGCGAGTTGCAAGTCATTACGCAGATGATAATTTGCACGCACAAAGGTTATACAACTATATTAGTAATTTATGGTTCATGCCGGCAACTCCAGTTTTATCTAATGGTGGAACGACTAGAGGCCTGCCGATCTCATGTTTTTTAAATGAAGCTAATGACAGTCTTCAAGGAATTCTAGGTCTTTGGAGTGAAAATGTTTGGTTAGCAGCAAGAGGTGGTGGTATCGGAAGTTACTGGGGTAATTTAAGATCAATAGGTGAGAAAATTGGCAGGGTAGGAAAAACATCAGGAATTATTCCTTTCATAAAAGTTATGGACTCTCTTACAATGGCAATCAGCCAGGGTTCATTGAGAAGAGGCTCTGCAGCATGTTATTTACCAATTGATCATCCTGAGATTGAAGAATTTATTGAAATGCGAAGACCAACTGGGGGTGACCCAAATAGAAAATCGCTTAATTTGCATCATGGCGTATTAGTATCAGATGCATTTATGAGAGCAGTTGAACTTGATGAACAGTGGGCACTAAAAAGTCCAAAAGATGGAGCAGTTCAACAAACAGTGTCAGCGAGAAATTTATGGATAAGATTATTGACAGCAAGAATAGAAACAGGTGAGCCATATATTATTTATATTGATACTGTTAATAGACAAATACCCCAACACCATAAATTAGCTGGACTAACTGTTAAAACATCAAACTTGTGTAGTGAAATAACTTTACCTACAGGAATTGACAAAGAGGGAAGAGATAGAACAGCTGTTTGTTGTTTGTCATCTTTAAATGTAGAGAAGTATGATGAATGGAAAGATGATGAAAAGTTTATAGATGATGTAATGAGATTTTTAGATAATGTTTTAAGTGATTTTATAAAGAATGCACCTGAAGAATTTAGCGATGCTGTATACTCAGCAACAAAAGAAAGAAGTGTAGGACTTGGTGTAATGGGTCTTCATTCTTATTTCCAAAAAAAGATGATTCCTTTAGAGTCTGTAATGAGCAAAGTTTGGAACAAAAAAATATTTGAGAATATCCAAAAGAAGGTAGATGAATCTTCAAAGGATTTAGCTGAGGAGAGAGGTTCTTGTCCTGACGCAGAAGAGTATGGGTTTAAAGAAAGATTTTCAAACAAGACAGCAATTGCACCAACAGCATCTATTTCGATTATATGTGGAGGAACATCTCCTGGTGTTGAACCAATAGCAGCAAATAGCTACACTCACAAAACTCTTTCTGGATCTTTTAATGTTAGAAATAAATACTTAAAAAAAATATTAGAAAAACATGGAAAAGATAATGATGAAGTTTGGTCAAGTATTACAACAAATCAAGGTTCAGTTTCTCACTTAGAATTTTTAACTAAAGAAGAGAAAGATGTATTTAAGACAGCTTTCGAATTAGATCAAAGATGGCTTGTAGACTTAAGTGCGGATAGAACTCCACATATATCTCAAGCACAATCTATTAACTTATTTTTACCTGCCGATGTTCATAAGAAAGATTTACATCAAATCCATTACCAGGCATGGAAAAAAGGTTTGAAAAGCCTTTACTATTGCAGGTCGAAATCAATACAAAGAGCTGAAAATGTCAACGATGCAAATTCAACTGACATCACAGCCAATGTCTATAAATCAAAAAATCAACAACAATCTGAAGAAAACAAATACGAGGAGTGTCTATCATGTCAGTAGCAAAAAAAGAGGAAAGTGGAAAAATAATTCAACCAAAAAAAATGGGATTATTAGTTGAAAATCCTGTTTACAAGCCATTTAGATATCCATGGTGTTATGATGCGTGGTTAACACAACAAAGAATTCACTGGTTACCTGAAGAGGTGCCACTAGGTGATGATGTGAGAGATTGGCAAAAAAATTTATCAGTGCCAGAAAAAAATTTAGTAACTCAAATATTTAGATTTTTTACTCAAGCTGATGTTGAGGTAAACAATTGCTATTTAAGACATTACACAAGTGTTTTTAAACCAACTGAAGTTTTAATGATGATGACTGCATTTGCTTCAATGGAAACTGTCCATGTTGCAGCGTACTCACACCTACTTGATACAATTGGTA
>CABZRN010000003.1 GCA_902528175.1 uncultured Pelagibacteraceae bacterium
ATAAAAAAAGACCTGAAGATTTTGTTTTATGGAAACCTTCTTTAAAAGATGAGCCAGGATGGGACTCTCCCTGGGGTAGAGGTAGACCAGGTTGGCATATAGAATGTTCTGCAATGTCAAAAAAATATCTTGGAGATACTTTTGATATACATGGTGGAGGTAGAGATCTACTATTTCCACATCACGAAAATGAGATAGCTCAATCACTTTGTGCTAATGAAAATAACTGTCTGTCCAAATTTTGGGTACACAATGGATTTGTTACAGTATCTAATGAAAAGATGTCTAAGTCATTGGGAAATATTTTTAAGATAAAGGATTTTTATAAAAAATATAATGGTCAGATTTTAAGATTAGCGCTGATGTCAACTCATTATAAGCAAGCTATGGATTGGAATGATGATTTATTATTGCAGTCAAAAAGAACTTTAGATAAATGGTATGAGTGTCAAAAGAATCCAGAAGGGAAAGTTCTAATACCAGATGAAGATTTAAATCCTCTTTACGATGATATAAATACACCTGGTTATATTAGCAATATTCATAAATTATATGATAAAGCTTTAAAAGGATCAGATAAAGATAAAGAGATTTTTACAATGGCATGTAATTTTGTAGGTCTTTTAATTGAACCAAAATCAAAATGGCAAGAATTCAAAAAAAATATTTTAGAAATTTCAGAGAAGGAAATTTTGCAAATGATAAAAGAAAGGAATAAAGCAAGAGATAATAAAAATTATGAATTAGCTGATAAAATAAGAAATGAGCTTTTAGACAAAGGTGTTTTAATTGAAGATAAAGATGATAAAACAACTTGGAAATTAAAATGAGCAAAGAAAGACTTTATATATTTGATACGACATTAAGAGATGGTGCACAAACTCAAGGTGTACATTTTTCCATTGATGAGAAAACAAAAATAGCACATGCATTAGATAATCTAGGTGTAGATTATATTGAGGGTGGCTGGCCTGGTGCCAATCCATCAGATACTGAATTTTTCCAAAAAGGTTTAGATCTTAAAAATTCTACTTTCACAGCGTTTGGAATGACAAAAAAAGCTGGTAGAAGCGCTGAAAATGATCCTGGATTATCCGCAATACTTAATTCAAATACAAATGCAGTTTGTGTAGTAGGAAAGTCATGGGATTTTCATGTTGATGTTGCATTGGGAATATCAAATGAAGAAAACTTAGAAAACATAAAAGAAACTACAAAACATTTTGTTAAAAATAATAAAGAGTTTATGTTTGATGCTGAACATTTTTTTGATGGTTTTAAATCTAACCCAAAATATACACTAGCATGTGTTAAAGCTGCTTATGACAATGGAGCTAAATGGATCGTACTTTGTGATACTAATGGAGGAACACTTCCTCATGAGGTAACTGAAATAGTAAAAGAAGTATCAAAACATATACCAGGTGAAAATTTAGGAATTCATGCGCATAATGATACTGGGAACGCAGTGGCCAACTCAATTGCAGCTGTATTATCTGGAGCAAGACAAATTCAAGGAACAATAAATGGTTTAGGTGAAAGGTGTGGTAATGCAAACTTAATGTCAATTATTCCAACATTTCATCTTAAAAAAGAATTATCAGACAAATTTGAAATAAATATTAAAGAAAAAAATATTAAACACATAACTCAATGTTCTAGATTGCTAGATGAGATATTAAATAGAAAACCAAACAAACATTTGCCTTATGTTGGAGCTGCAGCATTTTCTCACAAAGGCGGTTTACACGTGTCAGCAGTTCAAAAAGATCCGAAAACTTATGAACATATAGACCCAGAGGACGTAGGCAACAATAGAAATATAGTTATTTCAGACCAGTCAGGTAAATCAAATATCCTATCAAGATTGAAAACTATAGGAATTGTTATTGAAGAAAATGATCCAAAAATAAAAAAATTACTTGATGAAGTAAAAGATAGAGAGTTTATAGGCTATAGTTATGATGGTGCTGATGCATCTTTTGAATTATTAGCTCGGAGAGTTATCGGTGAAATACCAAGATACATTTCTATTAAAGAGTATGACGTATCTGTATCAAAAAATAAGCAAGAACAAATTATTTCTAAAGCAAAAGCTAAGTTAGAAGTTGATGGAGAACAAATTATTTGTGAAGGAGAGGGCAACGGTCCTGTTCATGCACTTGATAATGCCATAAGAAAAAACGTAACAAAACTAGAAAAATATTCTAAATATTTAAAGGATCTAAAACTTGTTGATTATAAGGTTAGAATTTTAAATACAGGCACAGAAGCTACTACTAGAGTATCGATTGAAAGTACTGACTCCCAAGGAAAAAACTGGTTCACTATAGGTGTCTCACCAAACATAATTGATGCATCTTTTAAAGCTTTAATCGATAGTCTTGATTTTAAGTTGTTCAAAGACAAAGCTCCCGCAAGCAAATAGATGAAAATAAAAAAGTTTTCTGAGAAACCTACAGATATTAAAAGTAGAGTAGGTGCCAAGCCAGTTGTTTGTTATCCAAATGATAAAATAAACAACAATCTTAAAATATTACATGAAGCGAGAAAACACCTTAAACAAATTGATGAAGTTATAGTACCACCAAGAGATGCTAAAACATTTAATGTTAAATCAGGTAATTTTTTTAGGATAGAAAGCGTCGAAGGCCCGCAGGTTGGTGATCTAAATATATTTAATGCTGAAAATTTAGATGAAAAATTTTACTCTGGTAAGACTAGAGCTTTATATGGGACCCATATTTCAGTAGGTGATAAAATGTTTAGTAGTTTTCCTTATCTTAGGTCTCTAGCTACAATAACATGGGATACTTTAGACTGGTATGGTTATGATAAAGACGGGGGTTCAGTCCATGATGTTATAGGCACAAGATGTGATCCTTACACATCTAAGCTAATTTTAGACAAAGATTACCATTATTGTTGTCATTCAAATTTAACTAGAGCTTTGGTAAATGAAAAAAGTATTAAATTAGATGAAGCCGAAAAGATAGTTCATGATGTATTAAATGTTTTTATGCTCACTGGTTTTACTAATGATACAAAACAATATTTTATGAAATCAAGCCCAGTAAGACCTGGAGATTATTTAGAGTTTTTTGCAGAGACAAATTTATTAGGCGCTTTATCTGCATGTCCAGGTGGAGATTGTGGTTCGGAACATTCCTCTGATGTTGCTAAATGTTATCCTTTAAAAGTATCTATTTGGGATGTTGATAAAAAATATTTAGACGGGATAAGTTTTTCAAAAACATCTAGTTACAATAGAAATCACGGAATTAAATAACTTATGACTAAAGGCAATGTTACGTTTATTTTACATAAGCCTCAGCTTTCAGAAAACATTGGAGCATGTGCAAGGGGTATAAAAAATTTTGGTTTTAATAAACTTGTATTAATAGACCCTAAGCCTCTATTTCCTAATGATAAAATAGTTGCTACATCAGTTGGAGCAAAAGATATTATTACAAAAAGTAAAGTATATGAAAACCTTGAAAACGTAATTGGTCAGATTGATATTTTGATTGCAACATCTGCAAGAATTAGAAACAAGAATATTAAACATATAGAATTAAATGATTTAAAAAAAATAAACTTCAAAAAAAAAGTTGGATTTTTGTTTGGTTCAGAGGCATCTGGTTTATCAAATAATGAGATAACCTATACAAATTATACTCTAAATATTTCTACTGATAAAAATTTTAAATCATTAAATTTATCTCATAGCCTTATAATTATAGCTCAATACACTTCAAGTTTATTATCTAAAGAAAAATTTAAACAAAAAAAAACTAAAAAGTTTAAAGCAGCGTCTAAAAAAGAAATTTTAGCAATGACAAATCTTTGTATAAAACATCTCAATCAAATAAATTTTTTTAAACAAAAAGAAAAGAAACCTATAATGCTTGAAAATTTAAGAAATATTTTTTACAAGATGGAATTATCTGATAAAGAAACACGTATTTTATCGAGTGTATTTGCAAGTTTAGGAAAAAAACGTTGATTGACAAAATTTTATGTATCTTTATAAGACCCAATAATTAAATGACAAAAAGATTAAAATCTAAACATAAAGTTGATAGAAGATTAAAAGTCAACCTTTGGGGAAGACCAAAAAGTCCATTCAACAAAAGAGCTTATCCTCCAGGACAACATGGTCAAACTAGAAATTCAAAATTATCAGATTATGGTATCCAACTTCAAGCAAAACAAAAATTAAAATCTTATTACGGAAACTTAAACGAGAGACAATTTAGAAATATGTATAGAAAAGCTATTATGAAGAAAGGAGATACTGCTGAAAACTTAATTGGTTTATTAGAAAGGAGATTAGACTCTGTTGTTTATAGAGCCAAATTTTCAACAACAATTTTTTCGTCAAGACAGTTTATTAACCATGGTCACGTAAGAGTAAATGGTAAGAAAGTTAACATATCAAGTTATCAGTTAAGAGATGAAGACACTATAGAAATAATAGATAAATCAAAACAATTGGCTATAATAGATATAGCCTTAGCAAGCAAAGAAAGAGAAACGCCCGAGTATTTACAAGTTGATGAGAAAAATAGAAAAATTAAATTTGTCAGAACACCAAAATTTGAAGAAGTTCCTTATCCTGTGGTTATGGAACCTAATTTAGTTATTGAATATTACTCTAGATAAAATTATTTTTTATATTTAATTTGTTTGTCTTCAAAAAGTTTTTTAAGCTCTCCATTTTCAAACATTTCCTTAACAATATCACACCCACCAACAAATTCCTTTTTAACATATAATTGTGGAACAGTTGGCCATTCACTAAACATTTTTATACCTTCTCTTATATTTTGATCGCTAAGCACATTAACGCTTTTAAAATTTACTTCTAAAATTTTTAACATATTTGCAACTGCCATTGAAAATCCACACTCTGGAGCATCCGGTGTTCCTTTCATAAATAAGCAAACTTCATTTGTATTTATATTACTTTCAATTAATTCTTTAGTTTGTTGGTCCATTTTTTTCCTTTGTTTTTAAAGCAAGAGCATGCAATTCATTTCCCATTTTACCTTTTAAAGAATTATAAATCATTTTGTGTTGCTCAATTTTACTTTTACCATTAAATGCCGATGAAGTTATAGTGGCAGAGTAATGATTTCCATCACCGGCTAAATCTTGAATATCTACTATAGCATCAGGCAGCGCCTCTTTAATCATGCTTTCAATTTCTTTTAAATTCATCGCCATTAATTTACCATATACTTATTTAGCCAATCTTTATTGTATTCTGCTAATTTGTCTACTGATAAAGTTGGCTCATCATTTATTGAAATATTACCCTCAATTACCTCACCAATTAGATCATAATGATTTGAATTTTTATCAAGTATTTTTTTAACTTTATCGACATTTTCCTTTTTAACTTCAACAATATATCTACCCTGATCTTCGGAAAAGAAATATTCAAATTTGTCTAGAAGCCCTTTGAACTTATAAAAATTTATACCTTTTTTCCCTTTAATACACATCTTAGCAATTCCTGTAATTATTCCACCAAGAGAGACATCATGCGCTGACCTAATTAACTTATCTTTAATTAATTTTAAAATCGTTTCCCCATTATTTTTTTCATTAAATAGATTTATTTCTGGAGGTGGTCCTTTTTTTTCATTTAAAACTTCTTTTGCAAAAATACTTTGATCTAAATGACCCTCAGTTTTTCCAACTACAAGAATTATATTTCCAATTTCTTTTAAATCCATTGTTATCATATTTTTATAATTTTTAATTAAACCTACTCCTCCAATGGTAGGTGTTGGCTTAATACCTTTATCTTTAGTCTCATTATAAAAAGAAACATTCCCGGAAACGACTGGAAAATTTAAAAATTTGCTCGCTTCATTTAAACCCTCTACACATTCTACAAACTCACCCATATTTTCAGGTTTTTCAGGATTTCCGAAATTTAAACAATTTGTTATAGCTATTGGCTCTGCTCCTACACATATTAGATTTCTCCACGTTTCACATACAATTTGTTTACCTCCACTTAATGGATGTGAATAACAATATGAAGCAGAAGAGTCTACTGTAGCAGCAATAGCTTTTTCACTCCCATGAACTCGTACTACACCAGCATCACCACCAGGTTTTTGAATGGTATCACCCATCACTGTATGATCATATTGTTCCCAGATCCATTGTTTTGAACAAACATTTGGACTTGCTAATATTTTTTTAAGTACATCAGTAATTTTTAAATTTTTAAAATCTTTTTTTGTAAAATTAATTTTTTGAGGCAACTTATTTTTTTTCCATTTTCTATCATATTCAGGAGCTTCCTCTGAAAGTAAATCAATTGGTATATTTGCAACTTTATTTTTATCAAAATATAGCTCAATGTTTTTTGAGTTTGTTGTTTTTCCAATTATAGAGAAATCTAAATTCCATTTATCAAAAATTTCTTTTGCTTTCTTTTCTTTACCATTTTCGAGCACTATTAACATTCTTTCTTGACTTTCAGATAACATGATTTCATATGGAGACATGTTTTCCTCACGACACGGAACCTTATCTAAATGTAATTCAATACCAAGTTTTCCTTTTGAGGCCATTTCAACACTTGAGGAAGTAAGGCCAGCTGCACCCATATCTTGGATTGCAATAATTGAGTCATCTCTCATTAGCTCAAGACATGCCTCTAATAATAATTTTTCCGTAAACGGATCACCTACTTGAACTGTAGGTTTTTTTTCCTCAATTTTGTCGTCAAATTTCGCTGAAGCCATACTTGCACCATGAATTCCATCTCTTCCAGTTTTTGAACCAACATAAATAACTGGCTTGTTTAATCCAGCAGCCTTGGAGTAAAAAATTTTATCTTTTTTCACTAGACCGAGTGTCATAGCGTTAACAAGAATATTACCATTATAAGATTCATCAAAACTTGTTTGGCCAGCAATAGTTGGTACACCTATACAATTACCGTACCCACCAATCCCTTGAACCACTCCTCTTAAAAGACTTTTTGTTTTTTTATTAGAGGGGGAACCAAAATGAATAGAATTTAAATTAGCTATTGGACGTGCTCCCATTGTAAAAACATCTCTAAGAATCCCCCCAACACCCGTTGCTGCTCCTTGATAAGGTTCAATGAATGAAGGGTGATTATGACTTTCAATTTTAAATACTATTGCATCATTATCACCAATATCTATAACACCAGCATTTTCCCCAGGACCTTGAATAACTCTTTTACCTTTTGTGTTAAGTTTCTTTAAATGTTTTTTTGAAGATTTATATGAGCAATGTTCATTCCACATTGCAGAAAAAATCCCCAATTCTGTTAGATTTGGATTTCTTTTTAAAAGCTCACATATCTTTTTATATTCATCTTTTTTAAGACCATGATCTATTGCAATTTTTTCATTTACTTTAATCATTTCATATTACTCAAAAGATTTTCAAAAAAATAAGATCCATCATTACTTGACAAACAATTATCAATTACACGTTCAGGATGAGGCATCATACCCAAAATATTTTTCTTTTCATTAAAGACACCTGCTATATTTTGAATTGATCCATTTGGATTAGAATTTTCTGATATCTCTCCATTACTATCACAATATCTGACTGCGATTTGGTCATTATCCTGCATTGATTTTAGATCATCTTTTGAACAGAAATAATTACCATCATTATGAGCTATATGTAGCTCGAGAATATCTTTTTTAATTTTATTAAAATATTTATTTTGTGTTTTATTTACTTTTACAAAAATATTTTTGCAAATAAATTTTAGATATTTATTTCTTAATAAAGCCCCAGTAACAAGACCAGTTTCTATTAAAATTTGGAAACCATTACAAATGCCAATAACCATACCACCTTTATTAGCAAATTCTATAACTGAGTTTATTATGTTTGACTTTGCCGCAATACTTCCACACCGCAAATAATCTCCATATGAAAAACCACCTGGTAAAACAACTAAATCTGATTTTGGAATATTATTATCATTGTGCCATATCATTTTATTTTTAAATCCAAATTTTTTTAGAGCTACATCCATATCTCTATCACAGTTGGAACCTGGAAATATAATAACAGATGACTTCATTTTATAAGATTTTGTAATCCTCAATCACAAGATTTGCTAATAGTTTTTTACACATATCCTCAACGTTTTTTTTTGCGTCATTTTCATCTTTTAGGTCTGTTTCAATTTCAAAGTATTTTCCTTGTCTTACATCACTGACGTCTATGAAGTTCATGCTATTTAATGTTTGTTGTATAGCTTTACCTTGTGGATCTAGAACACCATTTTTTGGTGTAACAATAACTTTGATTTTCATTTATTTTTTTTTATTTTAATGGCTTTTGGTTTTTTGAAATTTACTTTTCTTATATTTGATTCTTCATATAAAATCCCAAGTCTCGATGCGACTTCTTTGTAAGCTTGAATTAAATTTCCAAGATCTTTTCTGAATCTATCTTTGTCTAATTTTTTATCACTTTTGGCATCCCACAATCTACATGTATCAGGACTTATTTCATCTGCTAGAATAATTTCATTTCTACTTGAGTTTCTCACCTTTCCAAATTCAACTTTAAAGTCCACTAACTTGATACCAACGCCTCTAAATAAACCGATTAAAAAATCATTAATTCTAAGAAGTTGTTTGTTAATTTTTTCTATTTCGTTCTTTTTTGCCCAATTAAATGCATAAATATGTTCACTTGAAATTAAAGGATCTCCCAACTCATCATTTTTCAAACAGTATTCAATTAACGGGTCATTTAAGATGGTACCTTCAACTATGCCAAGTCTTTTTGTAAGAGAACCTGTTGCGATATTTCTTACTATAAATTCAATTGGTAAAATATCTACAAATTTTATTAACTGTTCTCTCATATTTAATCTTTTCACTAAATGATTTTTAATACCGATTTGAGATAAATTTTTTAATATATGCTCAGATATTCTATTGTTTAATACACCCTTGCCATCTATCACAGATCTTTTCTGATTATTAAAAGCAGTGGCATCATCTTTAAAATATTGAATAACATAATTTTTGTCAGAAGTTGCGTAGATTATTTTTGCTTTACCCTCGTAAAGTTTTTTACCTTTTTTCATTATTTAAATACTCTTCTAAAAATTAAATTTACGTTTTTAAAATGTTTAGAATAACTGAAAATAGTTTTAAGTTTTTTAGATTGAATTTTACTCATTATATATTTGTCAGACCGTATTACATTAAGCAGATCTAAATTTTCAGCGAAACATTTTTTTGTATAATTTTGAACCATTCTGTAGGACTTTTCTCTTGATAAACCGGTTTTTGTAAGCTCTAACATTAATTCTTGGGAAAAGATTAAGCCTTTTGTGATATTTAAATTTTGTAACATCTTTTTTGGATAAACAATCATGTTATCTAGTAGGTTTGAAAGTCTTGCCAATGCAAAATCCAAAGTTATATTTGCATCAGGCCCTATATTTCTTTCAACACTTGAGTGTGAAATATCTCTTTCATGCCACAAGGCTATATTTTCTAGTGCTGGGACAACAGAGCTTCTAACTATTCTCGCTAGACCTGTTAAATTTTCACTTAGTATTGGATTTTTTTTGTGGGGCATAGCAGATGAACCTTTTTGTTTCTTTGAAA
Organism: uncultured Pelagibacteraceae bacterium; assembly: GCA_902528175.1. GTDB lineage: Bacteria > Pseudomonadota > Alphaproteobacteria > Pelagibacterales > Pelagibacteraceae > Pelagibacter. Next base: position 9,654 of record CABZRN010000003.1, read on the forward strand.
AATATTCCTGTAACTCATAAACTTCAGTTCTTTGCAAATGTCTTATTTCAGTTGCAACTCTCTCAATAGATCCTGCTATTATGCCTAAGACCGAAAAATAAAACGCATGTCTGTCTCTCGGAATTACTTGAGTTGAAATTGGTTCAATTTTTAAACCTAATTTTTTTGCAACATGTTTTTCTACACTTGGATTAATATTTGCAAAAGTACCAACAGCACCTGATATTGCACATGTAGATACTTCACTAATTGCCAATTCTAATCTTTTTTTATTTCTTTTAAATTCTGCATAAAAAGATGCTAACTTTAAACCAAATGTAATCGGTTCTGCATGAATACCATGACTTCTACCCATACAAGGTGTGAATTTATATTTCTTAGCTTGTTTTTTTAAAACTTTTAAAATTTGATCTAAGTCTTTAAGAATTATTTTACCAGACTGAACTAATTGTATATTAAAACTAGTATCTAAAACATCAGATGAGGTCATGCCTTGATGGAGATATCTTGCTTTAATACCTGCTTTTTCACTAATAGAAGTTAAGAAAGCAATTACATCGTGTTTAACTTGACCTTCAATTTGATGAATTCTTTTTACATTAATTCTTGCTTTTTTTCTAACAATTGATGATACGCCCTTAGGTATTTGACCAAGCTTTTCCATTGCTTGTGCCGCAGCTATTTCTACATCAAGCCAAATTTTATACTTGTTCTCCTCAGACCAAATACTTGTGAGTTCTTTCCTGGAATATCTAGATATCATTAATTATATGGAGGCCTCTTTAAGTTTTTAACAGATTCTGTAAAAATTTCATATCCATTATCAGTTATACCAACTGTATGTTCGAATTGTGCAGATAAAGCCTTATCTTTAGTAACAGCTGTCCATCCATCATTTAAAATTTTTACTTCATATTTACCCGCATTTATCATTGGCTCTATTGTAAATGTCATCCCAGGTTGTAATTCAGGACCTGTATTTTTTTTTCCATAATGCAACACATTTGGACTTTGGTGAAATACGTCACCTATACCATGTCCACAAAAATCTCTTACAACACTAAAACCTGCTTTTTCTACATGTGTTTGTATTTCATGACCAATGTCACCTAATTTTTTTCCAGGTTTTAAAATTTCAATTGATTTTATTAAAGATTCATAAGTAACATTAATTAAATTCATTGATTTGACAGTTGGTTTTCCTACTGTAAACATTCGACTTGTATCACCGTAATGATTGTGAAGTATTGCGGTCACATCGATATTTAATATATCTCCATCTTCCAAAACTCTCGCACCTGGTATTCCATGACAAACAACATGATTTAATGATGTGCATAAAGATTTATTAAAACCACGATAATAAAGCGGGGCAGAGTATCCACCATTATCTTTGATAAATTCATAACACAACACATCAATTTTATTGGTGCTTAAACCAGGTTTAATGTAATCTGTAATCATATCTAGGGTACTAGATGCAAGTGACCCAGCTTTTCTCATTTTTTCAAATTTTTCAGAATAATTATTCATCAATAATATTTATTTTTTTTTCTATTTTAATTTCTTTGTTACTCAATAAACATCTATAGGCTAAAAACTTCACACCACTCTTTTTAGCTATTAAATAATTTTTGTAATAATTTAAATCTATATCTTTAGCTATTTTAAAGTTATTAATACCTTGTATTTGAGTTAAAAATAAGACAAATGGTTTATAACCTTGTTTTAAGGCTTCAATTAACTTTTTCAGATGTTTGGTGCCTCTTTCAGTAATAGCATCAGGAAATTCAGCTATTTTTTGATCTCTCAAGAGAGTAACATTTTTTACTTCAATTATATTTTTATCACATAAAAAATCGAACCTAGTATCACTTGAAAACTTAAATTCAGGTTTAATATTTTTAATAGATTTAAATTCATTGATCAATCCTCTGTTTAAACCATCGGCAACTATTTTATTTGCTCTGTGAGTATTTACCCCAACTAATTTTTTATTTGCCTTTATAATTTCTAAAGTGAATTTAAGTTTTCTTTTTGGATCATCATTTTTAGACAAAAATACTGTATTATCTTTATCTAAAAGACCCTTCATGGAACCTGTGTTAGGACAATGAGCTATAACTATTGAATTATTTACTTTTATATCTGTAAAAAATCTTTTATATCGCTTGATTAATTTGCCTTTAATTAAAGTATTGGTAAATTTCATTATATTTAATTTATATTTGTATATGTCAAATAAGAAAGAAATAATTGCTGGAATTATAATTATTGGTAACGAAGTACTGTCTGGTAGAACTAAAGATATCAATACAAGTGCGCTTGCCACATGGCTAAATTCTTTGGGAGTTAAAGTTAAAGAAGTAAAAATTATACCAGACGACGAACAAACAATTATAAATACTGTTAATCAATACCGCAAATCTTACGATTATGTTTTTACCACAGGTGGAATCGGACCAACACATGATGACATAACAGCGGAGTCAATTTCAAAAGCTTTCAATATAAAATACGGTTTTCATAAAGAGGCATATTCAATTTTAGAAAGTTATTATAAACCAGGAGAGTTTAATGATGGTCGGCAAAAAATGGCAAAAATGCCTGTAACAGCCAATTTAATATATAACCCATCAAGTGGATCTCCAGGTTTTAATGTGGAAAATGTTTTTTGCTTACCTGGAGTACCATCGATAATGCAGTCGATGCTTGGTAGTTTAACAAATAAAATTGCAGGTGGCGAACCTATCTTAAGTGAAACAATAAACTTACGAACTGTTGAAAGTGAAATCGCAAAATCTTTAACTGATGTACAAAATAAAAATACTGATGTTGAGATTGGCAGCTATCCCTTTTTTAAAGCTGGTAAGCTTGGTGTTGCAATAGTACTTAGATCAACAGATAAAAACAAAATTGAATTTTGTAAATCAGAAATAATAAAATTCGTTAAAGATAAAGAAATTCAAATAGTTTAAATCTAAATGTTATATTTTGCTTACGGTAGTAACTTGAATCATTTTCAAATGAAAAAAAGATGTAAAGACTCTAAATATATTAAGAAATTTGAAATTAAAGATTTTAGACTTACATTCAGAAGTAAATATGGTGTTGCAGATATAGAAAGTAAAAAAAATTATTTAATACAAGGTGGTCTTTATGAAATATCTAAATCAGATGAAAAAAAACTCGATATTTATGAGGATTTTCCAATCTTATATAAAAAAATATATTTTGATAATGATAGTCAAAAAATTATGGCCTATACCATGGTTAAAAAGAGTTTATTCATTTACCCAAGCAAAAGGTATCTTGATGTAATTAAACAAGGATACAAAGACTGTAAATTAGATGTCAAATATTTAGAAAAAGCACTTAGAAATTTTTAAATGCGTTCAAAGTACGAAATTTTCAAAATTGGAATAAAAGATGTTGCACCACATTTATTATCAGTTTTTCCTTTTGGAATAATATTCGGTGCAATTGGTATTGAGTTAGGTTTTAGTCCTTTATTTACCTATGCGACTTCATTAATAATTTTCGGTGGTGCATCGCAAATAGTTTTTCTTCAACTTCTATCTGGCGGTGCATCTTCATTAATTGCGATTGCCTCTGTCGGAGTAATAAATTCAAGACACTTTTTATATGGTGCAGTATTATCTGAATACTTACAAAAATTATCTTTAATTAAAAAACTTTTTATTTCTTATTTTATAGTCGATCAAGGATTTGCTGTTTCAAATCAATATTTTAAAAAAAATCCAATTGAGAAATCTAATCATTATCATTTAATTGGTTCTGGAATAATACTTTGGTTTATTTGGCAAGTTTCAACAATAATGGGAATTTATTTAGGATCTATTGTACCTGAGGAACTTGGATTAAAATTTGCAATACCACTTACATTTATAGCCATTATAGTAAACGAATTAAGAAAGTTAGATCATGTTTTTGTTATGATTATTTCAGGATTAGCAGCAACTTTTTTTTATAACGCTCCTTTTAAAACCTACATAATAATTTCACCATTGATTGGACTTTTTGCAGCAATGATAATTAATAAATTTAAAAAATGACTTGGACTTCAATTTTTATAGCTGGAATTTTAACTTATTTTACAAGAATGAGCATGGTTACTTTAATTAGAAAAGAAATGATTAGTGATAATTTAAGAAAGATTTTAAATTATGTACCATCTGTAGTTTTCCCATCAATAATATTTCCTGGGGTTTTGTTAGATGATTTTGGAGCTTTTGTTACAATAAGTGATCCTAAAATATTTGGGGCAATAACTGCTTTAGTAATTGGGTTTTTTACTAGGAATGTTATTTTAACAATTGTATCGGGGCTATCTTCATATTGGATTGTTATTTTTGTTTTCTAATTACCTTAAAGTATTAGGTAAATCAAAGCACTTATATTTTTCTTTATATTTTTCTACTTATTAAATTTTAACCAAACGGTCTCAAAGGGCCTTAAAGTCAATGTATTTTTAATTAAGTTTTTATCTTTACTCAAAAGGCTTTCATATCCATTTTGATTTTTACCTAATAAGATTTTTTGTGACTTTGAAGTTATATTTGTCAAACAGTAAATAGCCTGCTTATTATCTAAACTTACCCTTTTAAAAGCAAATAACTTTTTGCCAAAAGATAAACAATGCATTGATGCATTTGGATGGAAAGCTTTTTGTTTTTTTCTTATTTTTAATAAATTAGTAATATGATCGTAATAAATTTTTTGTTTAGATTTTTTATCTTTTAAAAATCTATCTAATTTTACTTTGTTCCATTTATATCGGTTAATGTCTCTTTTATTATTTGATATTACATATTTATATTCGTCATTAGCTTTGCCAAATATTGAATTAAAGTAAACAGCGGGTACACCCTCAATGGAAAACATTATTGCATGTGCAGATACATATCTTTCTAAAGAATATAATCCTTTTTTATCAAAATCTGTATTTTTGAAAGCGTTAAAGAGAGTTATGTTGACTTCATAAACTTTTTTTTGTGTTTTATTTATTTTTCTATAAGAAAGTTGAGCTCCATTTTTCCTCAATCTTTTAAATAAGTTATTAAGGGTACCCTTGTTTAAATAACCTTCAGCAGGTCTCATTCCTATACCATCATGTGAAGCAATAAAATTAAAATAATTATTTTTTAAATTTGTTGACGGTAATTTTTTTATCCATTGATTTAATTTCGAACTATCTTCAAAAAGAAAAGCGTGAATTAGGAGGGGAGGTAATGTAAAATTATATATCCAGTTAGCTTCATCATTCTTCTTTCCAAAATAACTTAAGTTTTCTTTTTCAGGTAAATTAGTTTCAGTAATTAAATAAGGGGAATTTTGCAAAGAGTTACATATAATTCTTAGTAATTTAATTATTTCATGTGTTTGCTTGAGATTTATACATTTAGTAGCGCTTTCTTTCCATAAATAGGCAATTGCATCCAGTCTAAAAATTGAAACTCCATGACATGCTAAGTTGACCATAATTTTGACAAATCGCATTAACACTTTTGGATTTTTAAAATTTAAATCTATTTGGTCAGAGCTAAATGTTCTCCATATAAAATCGGGTTTATTAAAAACATGAATTTTCTTAAGTAATTTATTTTCCCGTGGTCTTACAACTTTAGAAACATCAAATTTATTGTTTACTTTTAAAAAGTAATCTTTTCCTGGTGATTTATCTTTTAAAAAATTTTTAAACCATAATCCCTTTGAGGAGGCATGATTTATAACAATATCAGCCATAATATTATTTTTTTTTGAAAAATTATTTATATCTGCCCAAGATCCTAATTTACTATCAATTTTATAATGATCTTTAACAGCAAATCCGCTGTCACTACTTGATGGATAAAATGGTAAAAAATGTATTGTATTAAAATACTTTGATAGATTTTTGTTATAAAAATTCTTAAATGACTTAATTGAATTTATTTTTCCATTTTCATAAACACTATCACCATAACAAATCACAACCGTAGTATCTTCGGATATTTTCAATTTTTTGGTTTTAGCTTTTAATATTTTTTTATTAGAAATTTTGATTAATTCAAAAATTTCATCTGAAAATATTTTTAAATCTTTATTACTAAAATTTTTACTATAAATATTTTTTAGCTTAGAATTTATTTGACTTTTTACTGTGCTTGATAACATCAAATAAATTTTTTATTATCTTCACTAACTGCTTCATTTAATCTTACAAGGAAATCTGGTATTGCACTTTTCACTCTACTCCAAGTTGGAATAAATGGGGTGTCCATCGGATTTATATAAAAAGCTTCTCCTGCTTTCATAATATTTACTGCAAATAATTCAACAGCTTCCTCTTCTTTGTGAGAATCGAATTTTAATCCATTCATTGCAGCGTCACTTCTATAAATATCAATCAAATCTAATGCTGATCTATAATAGGTTGCTTTTAAAGACCTAAAAGTTTCTCTACTAAATGAGTTTCCTTGTGTGGCTAATTTTTTTATAAATGTTTTTATAATGTCAATGGACATTTTTGAAAGTCCTTTTGTTTCGTCATCGATGGAGAGATCTTGATGTTTATGATCGTAAGTGTCGGCCAGGTCAACTTGGCAGATATTATTTGGTGAAAAACTTCTTTGCATCTCTGACAAAATTCCAACTTCTATACCCCAATCCGAAGAAATCCTTAATTCTGGCAATACATTTCTTCTAAACGAAAATTCACCTGCTAAAGGATATTTAAAAGACTTCATAAAATTTATATAATCACTTCTGCCAATTGTTTTTTCCAATGCGGTCAATAAAGGCCCAACCAAAAGTCTAGCAACTCTTCCATTCATTTTGTTATTTGCAATTCTTGGATAGTATCCTTTACAAAACTCAAAGTTAAATAAGGGGTTAACAACTGGATAGAATAATTTAGCTAGCATTCTTCTATCATATGTTTTTATATCACAATCATGCAATGCTACAGATCTCGCAGTATCTCTTGCAATACACATACCAATACAATACCAAACATTTCTACCTTTGCCCATTTCGTTTGGAGCTAAGTTTTTTTTTTTTAATTCTGTATCAAGTTTTTTCAGTTTGGGTCCATCGTTCCATAGAATCGTGAAAGGAACATTTATTTTTTTGAAAAATTTCCATGCTTTCTTTGCCTGACTCTCTGATGCTTTATCTAATCCTATAATTACATGATTTAAATATTTTGTTTTACTTATTTGATCAACGATATTGGGCAACGCAGACCCTTCCAATTCAGAGAATAGACAGGGAAGAATTAACTCCATTTTTCTTTCCTTAGAAAAGCTTAGTAAATCTTTTTCAATTTCTGTTGTAGATTTTGTACCAAAGTCATGCAGTGTGGAAACTATTCCGTTTTGAGAAAAATCACCCATAACTTATTCTAGTAACATTATTTTATTTTATCTAGCGCTAATTTGACAACTTCCCCCCAACCTTCTGGGGCTGGTTTTTTTGATACTAAACAGTTATTAATATTTATCTTTTCTAGTGTAAATTTGTCATTAAATACTAAACAAGGTATATCGCTATTTTTTAGCATATCTAAGTCATTGTAATTATCACCAACACCAATTGTTAACAATTTTTCTTTAGTTACTTTTTTAAATACTTTTATAATGTTTTTCATCGCTTTAGATTTACTGACTTTATCACAAAGATTTATCACTCTTCCGCCTTCCTGTAGTGATAAACCTACATCATTTACAGATTTGAAGAGATCTATTTTATCAGATTTTGAACCATCAAATAATAATGGTATTGAGTATTCCCTATTTAATGAAGCCTTAATCTTTTCCCTAGGAAGTCCAAGAACCCCCACTTGTTTTTTAATATCTAAGTTTTTAATAAATTTACATTTTGACTTAAACTTATTTGAAATCTTATTCTCAAATACTCTTAATATTTCGTCATTTTCTCTACTCAAACTAATTTTTTCTGGGAAACTTGCATTAATTAAGTTTAAGTTATAAATAGCTGCACCATTTTCAACTACGAAAGATAAATTTTCATCCAATTCTTTATTAAAGACCTCAACTTCTTGGCGTGTTTTACTTGAATTAGGAATAATACAAATGTCTTTTAAAACCAGTTCTTTTAAATAACTTGAGATTTTATCAAATTTAAAAGTATCTCTATCGAGTAAAGTTCCGTCTAAATCTGTGAATATAATTATTTTTGGAGTCATAACTCAAATTATTCACAGTTTTATAAATAAGTTTGTTACATATCAACAATTAACGTATCTTTAGAACCACCACCTTGAGAGCTATTAACAATTGTACTGCCTTTTCTCAAAGCGACTCTCGTTAATCCACCAGTTGTTACATAAGATGTTTTGCCACTTAAAACAAAAGGTCTTAAATCAAGATGTCTTGGCTCAATATCGTTCTCAGTGATTGTAGGTGCTGTTGATAAAATTTCTAGTGGCTGAGCAATAAATTCTCTAGGATTTTTTTTTATCTTATTAATCACTTCCTGTCTTTCTTTAATCGGAGCTTTTGGGCCAATCATAATTCCATAACCACCCGAAGCATTTGCAGGTTTGACTACTAATTTTGAGATATTATCTATCACATAATCTCTTTGAATCTTTTCATGGCATAAATAAGTTTCTACCTGATTTAGAATAGGCTGTTCGCCTAAATAGTAAACTATCATTTTATTTACGTAAGAATAAACTACCTTGTCATCTGCTATACCTGTTCCAATTGCGTTTAGTATCCCTACATTACCTTTTCTCCAACATTTAAATAGACCAGGAACTCCAATCACAGACTCTTTATTAAATGCTTTTGGATCTAAAAAACTATCATCTAATCGTCTATATATACAATCAACTTTTAGTGGTCCTTTAACTGTTTTCATATATACAATGTCATTCTCCACAAATAGATCTTTGCCCTCAACTAATGCAATTCCCATTTGTTCAGCTAAATATGAGTGTTCAAAATATGCAGAATTATAAATTCCAGGAGTTAAAACCACCATATGCGGATCTTTAGTTTTTTTAGGAATACACTCTAGCATGCAATTGAAAAGTTTATTTGTGTAATGATTAATTGATGCAACTTTATATCTGGTAAATAATTCAGGAAATACATCTCTCATAACCATACGGTTTTCAAGCATATAAGAAACACCAGAAGGAACTCTTAAATTATCTTCTAAAACTAAATAATCTCCAGCTTTATTCCTTATTAAGTCAACTCCAGAAATATTTGACCAAGCCTTATATTTTGGAGAAAAACCCTCGCATTCTTTTACATAATATGGTGACTTAAATATTATTTCTTTTGGAACGACTTTATCTTTAAATATTTTCTTTTGATTATAGACGTCATCAATAAATAAATTTAAAGCCTTTACCCTTTGTTGTAATCCTTTAGAAACTTTATTCCATTGAGATCTTGGAATTATTCTAGGTATAATATCAAGTGGCCATTTTTTTTCTTCAGCTCTATTATTCGCTGCATATACTCTAAAATTTATACCTCTAGCGCTGATAGTACTTTGACAGTTTTTTTCAATTTCTTGCAATTTTTTTTTTCCGTATCTTTCAAGGATATTAGAAATTATCATTGCATGTTTTCGTAACTTGTTGTCTTCTGTAAAGTACCCATCATATGCGTACTTTGCATTATAGTTTTTCCATAACTTAGTGACCATTTTAATAGCTTTTATTAGTTAATCGTATTATGCAAATGCATTTTAGATATATCAGATATGATATAAATCGATTATAAATACACTGTTTAATTAAATAATACATTAAATTATGACATACTGTATTGGAATTAAAACTAAAGAGGGCATAATAGTAGCATCAGACTCTAGAACTAATGCAGGTTTTGATAACGTAAATATTTATTCTAAAATGTTTACTTATGACGTTGGTGATAGAACTATTATAATAGTTACTTCAGGAAATCTTGGAACATCTCAGGCGGTCTATAAATCTATTGAAAAGGATTTAAATGATAAAAATAGGATAGAAAATTTAAATACGTGTGAAGATTTTGATCAAGTAGCAAAATATGTTGGAGGTTTAAATATCAGACACTCATCACCAAAAGGAATTAATACTGATACTGTATTACTTGGATCTACTTTCATAGTAGGTGGTCAAATTAAAGGACAACCAATGGAATTATTTTTAGTTTATCCTCAAGGCAATTATATTAAACCTGCAGATAGTAAACCATATTTAGTAATTGGAGAAGTTAAATATGGTAAACCAATTTTAGACAGAGTCATTACCCCAGATGTCTCTATTGGTGATGCCTCAAGATGTGCCTTAATATCAATGGATTCAACATTAAAAAGTGATTTAACTGTTGGTCCTCCAATAGATTTTGTTGTTTATAAAAAAGATAAATTAAAAATTACATCACAAAAATGCTTAAATTTAAATGACAAAGAATTTTCAAAGGTTTCTGGTGAATGGTCAGAAGGCATTTTGAAAATATTTAATTCTTTTCCTAGATTTGACTGGGAAAAATAATTACTTTTAAGAAATAATATTTTTAATGATAAAAAGAGATCTTTATTACGAGAGAATTCCTACCAAAAGTTTAAGAAACGATGTTAGATACCTAGGAAATATTCTTGGTAAAGTAATAAGAGAACAAGAAGGAAATAAGTTTTTTAAATTAGTTGAAAAAACAAGACTTTTATCAAAGGCAAATATTGCAAATAAAAATAAGAAGGATCCTTTCAAAAACCTATCTAAAGAAATTAAAAAACAAAATCCTAAAGAACTACTGAAATTAACTAGAGCATATAATCATTTTATGAACCTATATAATTTAGCTGAGTCAGTAGATGCCTCTCGAATGTTGGATAAATTTGACAATTCCTTTAAGATTAAAAAAAATAAAAATATATTTATTGAGGAAATATTTGAAAGTTTTTTTAAAAATAAAAATATTTCTAATAAAGAAATTTATGATTTAGCAAAAAGACTTAATATTGGTATAGTATTAACTGCTCATCCTACTGAAGTAAAAAGAAGGACCTTAATTCAAAAATACCATACATTGACAGAAATATTGGAACAAAGAAATTTGCTAAAAAACTATCCCTCTAAAATAAGAGTATTAGACAAAAAAATGTTTAATGAAATAACAATTATTTGGAACACAGATGAACTTAAAAGATACAAACCATCTCCTTTTGATGAAGCAAGATGGGGATTAGCAATTATAGAAGATAGTCTATGGGATACTATTCCTAAAGTTTACAGAAGACTTAATGAAATATTTGTAAAAAATATGAAAAAAAATTTACCGAAAAATTTTAATCCTATTGAATTTGGATCATGGATGGGTGGTGACAGAGATGGAAATCCTTTCGTTACATCCAAAGTAACTGAGGAAGTCTTACTTCTATCAAGATGGGAAGCTGCAAAACTTTATGAAAAAGCTTTAACAAAATTAATAAGATCTTTCTCTATGCAAAAATGCTCCAAAAAAATATTAAAATATACAGGTCACTCATATGAACCATATAGAGTTTACCTTAGACCTCTGAGAGATAAAATGAGAAGAACACATAGGATGATAGAGCGCCATTTAGTTCAAAAAAAACCTCTAAACCAAAAAGAACTTATTTCTTCAAAGGAAGATATTTTAAAACCATTAAGAGTGGTTAGAGATTCTTTAGAACAGTCACAAAATGAAAACATTGCAAGCGGAGAATTATTAGATTTGATGAGAAGAGCAAAATGTTTTGGAATTAATCTTGCTAGATTAGATATAAGACAAGAGTCGTATAGGCATACAAAACTTATCGCAGAGATAATAAAAAGAAAATTTAAGAAAGACTATTATTCTTGGACAGAGCAAGAAAAAATAAATTTTTTGACTAAAAAAATAAAAGAAAAAAATTTTATTAATAGTTTTAAATTTAAAGATAAAGAGAATTTAGAGGTTTGGTCTACTTTTAAAGCTTTATCAACCCAACCAAAAGAATGTTTAGGAGCTTATATTATATCTATGACATCCTCAGCCTCTGATATACTCTCAGTCATCCTTTTACAGAAAGAGGCAAATATAAAATACAAATTAAGAGTGGTGCCTTTATTTGAAACATTAGATGACTTAATAAATGGAAGCAAAATAATGTTATCTTTGTTCAAATTAAAGTGGTACCGAAATATAATTAGTTATCAACAAGAAATTATGATTGGTTATTCAGATTCAAGTAAAGACGCAGGTAAATTATGTGCAAGTTGGCACCAATATAAATTACAGGAAGAAATTTTAGATTTATCAAATAAATTTAAATTAAAATTATCTTTTTTTCACGGAAGAGGTGGTTCAGCAGGAAGAGGGGGAGGACCAATACAAGCTACTCTTAGATCTCAACCGCCTGGTTCAGTTAACGGAAAAATTAGGATTACTGATCAGGGTGAAGTAATACAACAAAAGTATGGTTACGAACCCATAGCTAAATATAATTTATGTAGTTACATAAGTTCTGTGATGCTGGCTACTTTAATTCCTCCCCCGCAACCAAAGGAAAACTGGAGAAATTTAATAGAGAGTATGTCTGATATATCTAAAAGTTCTTATAGAAAAAATTTGACATCAAGCACTGAATTTATGAGATACTTTAAAACAGTTACCCCTCATTTAGCATTAGGAAAATTATCTATTGGATCTCGTCCATCAAAAAGAAAAAATTTAGATAGTATTAAGGGTCTTAGAGCAATACCTTGGGTATTCGCTTGGACACAAATAAGATTAATGCTACCAGCATGGCTAGGGACTGCCGAGGCATTAAGATACTCATCAATAAAAAAGTTTAAAAAAACTCTAATTGATATGGAAAAAAATTGGCCGTTTTTTAATTCAACTATGGATTTACTCGACATGGTTATTTCAAAAGTTGATCCAGAGATTTCAAAAATTTATGAGGAAAATTTAGCAGATATTGATTTAAAAAGAGTGGGCAAAAAACTCAGATTTCAATTTGACGCTTTAAAAAAACTTAATAACAGCATAACACCGCCTGAAATTTTAAAACAAAGGAAAGCATTCAGAAGTCCTGCAATAATAAGAAATGTATATTCTGAAGTTTTAAACATCTTACAAGCAACAGTAATGATGAAATTAACCAAAAAAAATAACAATAAAATTAATAACGATTATCTAAACGACGCTTTAATGACTAGTATAGCAGGTATATCTGCAGCAATTAAAAATACTGGTTAACAAATCAATTTAACTTATTTTACTATTCACTTATAAATTATTTATACATAGAAAAGTATCCATCCATAAATGTAATTTTATTATTTAGGTGTTTAATTTTACTTATAGATATTAATTTATAATTATATTTTTTTAAATAAAACAATATATCATAAAATGTTTCATTTGTATTTTCATAAAATTTTTCCAAAGATAGCTCTACTTTTAAAAGTTTAATATTGCCCTTTCTTAAATTATTCTTCATGCCCATAATTACTTTAAAATCCTCTCCTTGAACATCTATTTTACAAATATCAAATTTTTTTTTGTCCCCAAAAACTTTGTCGAAAGTATTCGTTATTACTATTTTTTTTGATTTAAGGTTTTTGAAGGATTTATAAAGATTATTTTGTCTATATAGGCTTGAGGTAGATGAAATAGAATATTCATAAAAACTTCTTTTAGAAAACCTGTTAGATAAGGCTATATTATATATATTAGCATTATTATATCTTGATTTAATCTTATCAGTTAATTTTTTTAGTGGTTCAACACAATGAATTTCGTTTAGAAAAAAAATACTATTAATTAAATCAATATAAGATCCTTCATTCGATCCTATATCGATAAGAGAAATTTTTTTTTTGGAAAAAAAACTCTTTAATAACTTTTTTTCATTTAAGCTTGATGCCATCAAATAACCCAATGCATCATCAATTTTTTGATAGTATCTAATAAACATTTAAAGATAATTAACATATTTTAGAAAAAGATGTCTTAAATAAAAGATCAAATATATTGTTTTAGATTATAACTCGCTATAAAATTGAAAACTGAGAGACAAATAAAAAAAATTTACTTATTCATCTTGTTCAATTATAAATATTAGCATAAATACTCATGAAAATAACTCATGCCCTCGTGGTGAAATTGGTAGACACAAAGGACTTAAAAGCCGTGGGATAGAAGTTAAAGTCAGTCCATAGTAGTCCAAGTTAGTCTAAAACATCCTATAAAATCCCATTTTTCAATTTAGCTTTAAATTAATATAAGGAAATTAAGCTTATTAAATATTTCAAAACCAGCACAAGACCAGCACATAGAGAGATAAAATAAAAAAGAATTTACTTCTGAATTATTATTAGTAAAAATATCACTTAATTGAACAATATAAACAATTTTAAATCTTTTCTTTTTATTTTAGTAGTAAGTGTTTTTTTTAATTCATTGGTACTAGCAGAACATTTAAAAGGAAAGTCCAAAGCTGAAAAAGATGGATACTTAAAAATTAGAATAATAGATTTACCTGCTGCATTCAAAAAAGTACAAATTTCACCTGCAGGCACAGTTAAAACTTTAAACAAAGAATTGATTGAAAATAAAAATACAAAAAAAATAGATAAAAATATCAAAAATAAAAGTTTGTTAAGTGTTTTATATTTTGATGGTCAAAAAATAGTAGTAGATAAAATATCTGAAAAAATAAAAGATAATACAAAGTTATATAGTTTTTCTATTTCAAAAAGTTTTGTAAGCTACATTCTAGGTAATACTATTTGTAATGGAGATATTAAAAGTTTAGATGACAAGATTTCTGATTATGTCCCGGAAACCAAAGGAACCTTATATGAAAATTCTACTTTCAAAGAATTAATTAATATGGCAGCGGGAGATACTAATTTTGCTAGTAGAAAAGCTGGTAGCGCTACGTTCATATATGCTGGTGATATTGCAGGAAAAAAAAAGACAATTAAAGATTACTTAATTACATCAAGTAATTTAAAAACAACAAAAAAAGTATTCAATTATAATAATTTCTTAACTGACCTTGTTGCTAGAGCAATTGATGTTAAAGTTTCAGGTGGTCTAAAAAAATCTTATGAAAGTTTTGCGAATAAAGCAGGGACTAGCTCTGAAATGTTCTTTCTAACAGATGACAATGGTTGGCCTATTTTGCACGCTTGGTTTTATGCTACAAGAGAAGACTTTTTAAAACTTGGTATTCAAATTGCTAAAGACTGGAATTCTAATACTTGTATTGGTGACTACTTAAAAAATATTGAGTCTATGAGAGGAAAATCAGACAATAAAAATTCTGAATATTCAGGATATTTTTGGTATTCCAGTAAAAACAAAACAAGACATGCTGAGATGCGTGGTCATGGCGGTCAAAGAATCTATGTTGATCTAGAAAAAAATCGAGTTTTAACATATCACTCAATATCTGGCGATTACGATAATAAATCTATCTGGAATTTACTAAAATAATTTTCGAATTAATTATTTCTCTAACCAAATGAATACAGCTGAAGAAAGATATTAATATTTAATAGGATTTTATAGGACAACCAGCACAAGACCAGCACATGGGAATATAAAATAAAAAAAATTTACTTATTAACCTTGTTCAATTATAAATATTAGCATAAATACTCATGAAAATAACTCATGCCCTCGTGGTGAAATTGGTAGACACAAAGGACTTAAAATCCTTGCCCTTTTGGGAGTGCCAGTTCGAGTCTGGCCGAGGGCACCACTAATGATAAAAATTATATCTGACAAAAATAAAAAATCTAAACAAATTAAATCTATACTTGAAAAAAAATTAAAAAAAAAAATTAAAAATTCAAAAATAGTTATAGTAATAGGGGGTGATGGTTTTATGTTACAAACTCTAAAAAAAAACAAAAATTCACCCAAATATTTTTATGGTGTAAATTCAGGAAATTATGGTTTCTTAATGAATAAATTTTCTTCACAAAATATTTTAAAAAATATATCTAAGACAAAACTGATTTCAATTTTTCCTTTAGAAATGAAAGTAACAAATAATCAAGGAAAAATTAAAAAATCAATTGCAATTAATGAAATATCTATTTTAAGACAAAGTAGACAAGCTGCAAATTTAAGTGTTTATTCTGGCAAACAAAAGATTATCAAAAATTTGATTTCTGATGGAATTTTAGTATCCACTCCGGCTGGAAGTACAGCTTATAATATGTCTGTTTATGGTCCAATTTTAAGTTTAAATTCAAAAAAACTTTCAATTGCTCCAATTAGTGCTTTTAGACCAAGAAGATGGAAGGGTAAAGTTGTTAGCGATAAATCAATTATTAATATTAAAAATTTAAATCCAATCAAAAGACCAGTCAGCGCTGTAGCTGATAATTATGAAGTACGAAATGCAAAAAAAATTATTATTAAGATTAATAAAGAAATAAAGTTTAATTTATTATATGAATCTAATAGAAGTCTTCAAAAAAAAATAAAACTTGAACAACTTAAAAATGAAACATCCTAATGTTACAAATAACAAACACGAATTTTTAAAAAAAAAGATTCTAATTTAATTAATGAGAAAAAAATTAATTTTCAAAAACAAACTTTTAAAAATTTAATTAAAAAGTTTTATTTAAGAATACCTAAAAATTGATTTATACTTAAAGTTTATTATGCTAATAGCATCTAGAATTCTTACTTAACAGCGTTTAGAACAAGACCGGTTCCACCTTTTTTAACTATAAATTTTTTTAACTTTATTTTAGAAGCAATTTTTTCTAATTTTTTTGGTCTTAGAGGTTTGTCAAATTTTGCACCTAGTGCATCAAATGTATCTAGTATTGCCATCTCTATAAGTTTTTCTTTATCTTTTGGAAAATTATTTTCACCACTGTAATTCCAACATGGGATAGGAATGCATCCTCGAATTAATTTTCCTAATATAATTGGTAACTTCGTTTTTAAAAATGTGTCAAAAGGAAAGTAGTAAGGGATATAAAAACTTATAATTTTTAGCAGTAATTCAGGATTCATTCTTTTTGTAATTGGTCTCCAAATATGTTTTGGAGTATAAAATGGTGAGGGATGATATATTTTAATATAATGATCTATTGAAATGTTGCCTCCTTGTTTAGCAAAGTTACAACATGAATTATAAGTTCTAATAACATCCGGTGTGTGTTGAGCTACCCCATAACACAAAACATAATCAAAAATTCCATTAAGAATTTCTAAATCATAAAGAGAAGACTTTATAAAAATTATTTTATTTGAGTCGTTATTACTTACATTAGAGTGGATTGCATCAGATATTTCATTTGAAACTACATATGCACCCGTTTCCAAAAGTATTTCAGTAAATCTACCAGCACCACTACCTATTTCTAAAACTAACTTATCTTTTAAACTCTCAAGTTTCCATTCACTAGCCTTTATTAATCTTTTTTTGGTGAGTGGATAACCTGTATGAGAGTCATATTGTGTTTTAGAAAATTTGTTCCACTGTAAACCAAAATTAGAACAATAATCTTTAATATTTTTGCTTCTATATATATTCTTTTCCTTAATAAAAGATTTTTGAACATTCAATATATCTTTAATTTTTTGAAAATTTTCCTTACTCATTTTTGTTAAATATTAAATTTATATAGTTTTGTGAGTGATCTGCTTTATGATAATTTCTAATATATTTTTTAAGATTATTAACTTTGTTTTTATTAATGTTTTTATTTTTAGTTTTATTAAGAATATTAAAAAATTTTGAAAAATTATTTGTATTAAATAAATATCCCCTTTTATCTTTTCCAATTATTTCTCTAGGACCACTAATTTTATTTGATATAATAACCTTTCCTAAAACCCCTGCCTCTAATAAAACATTTGGATATCCTTCTATTTTTGATGGAAGAATAAAGAAATTTGATATTTTCATATATGGGTAAGGATTTTCCTTGTAATTGATAATTTTAATATAATTATTAAGTTTATATTCATATATTTTATTCAATAAATATCTATTTTCTATTCCAGATCCCAAAATTATTAAATTATACTTTATCTTTTTTTTTAAAATTTTGAGTGCATCAATAAGAAAAATATGGTTTTTATTTTTATCTAATCTACCTACGGATATTAATATAGGATGATTATTTGAAAATTTTATGTTTATTTTTTTTTTTGACTTACGCACTATATCATTCTGATTTAGTTCATTATAAATTATAGTCGAGTTTAACTTAAAATTTCTTTTAAGCACACTTTTCACTTCTTTTGAATTAACAATAATTTTATCTGCTAATTTATAAAAAAAATTGAAAAATTTTTTTTTAAATTTGTTATCAATATAATAATTTGGATGTGAATTTAGTCTTATGTATACTTTGCATCCTATTATTTTACTGGCAATAATTGCAAAGATATTTCCATGGAAAGATAGAACTGGATTTTTTTGTCTAAAATTTTTAATAATTAATATAAAAAAAGATAAAAAAAGTTTTAATTTTAGATTTAAATTATCCAGTTCTAAAAGTCCAAAATTTTTTTTTAACTTGATTTGATTTTTGAATTTTCTTTTTGAGCAAGAAATACCAAGGATATTAATTTTTCTCTTTTTCAAATTTTTTGTTGTTGAAAAAAAATTTTTTTCCATTCCGCCGTTCGTTATAGATGGAATAAAGATTATTAAATTTTTCATTTTCAATGGACTTTTTTAATAAAGAATAATAAAGTTATTTTTATGTCAATACAAAGCTTTATAGAAAATAAATTAAAGTCCAATAGAAAAATCGTAAAAAAGATTAAAAAAATTGCAAGAAATCTTGGTTTTAATTTGGAATATTGGCATCGGTACGCATCTTATAGATTAATTAAAAAGGATATAAGTTTTTTGAATTTAGAAGATCTTGATGTTTTGGAAATATCGGCTGGTGAATATTGGAGGGAAAATTTTAAATTTAAATCTTTTACAGAAATGAATTTTCCAAAATATGATATCTGCAATGATGTTATTAACGAATCTAAATATGATTTGATTATAGCCGATAATGTTTGGGAACATTTGAAATATCCTTATAGGGCTACAAGAAATGTTTTTAAAATGTTGAAACCTAATGGTTATTTTTTAGTCATAACACCTTTCCTTATTAAAATTCATAACGTCCCTATAGATTGTAGTAGATGGACTGAAGATGGGATGAGATATTTTTTAAACGAAGCAGGATTTAATTTAGAAAATATAATTACTAATTCCTGGGGGAATAAAAAATGCG
This sequence comes from uncultured Pelagibacteraceae bacterium, assembly GCA_902528175.1. Taxonomy (GTDB): domain Bacteria; phylum Pseudomonadota; class Alphaproteobacteria; order Pelagibacterales; family Pelagibacteraceae; genus Pelagibacter. The sequence continues at coordinate 28,918 of CABZRN010000003.1, forward strand.
CTAAACTAGATCTTAGAGAAGATCCTACTTGGACAAGAATTGGTTTTTTTAGAAACATGAACAACAATAAAATGTTTCCTCTACAGGTTTGGGGTTTAGCAAAAAAATAATATCGACATGAATGGTGCCCCCGCACGGACTCGAACCGCGGACCTATTGATTACAAATCAATTGCTCTACCAGCTGAGCTACAAGGGCATTCCTGTCAACCAAGTTTTTAATCTTAAAAGTCAATAAAATCAATACTAAAAAGATTTGGTTGTTAAAAAGAAACTCTCTAATTGGTAATTTTGTATCTTGTTGTAAACCATTTGTGCTAAATCTATCGGTTCGGCTGTTGGTTCAGGAGCTTGATCTATAAATTCAAAAATTTTAATTATTGATTTCTTATTAGAGGATAAACTTTAGGATTTAGATATTTTAAGTTAGTTAATAATATCAAAAATAAGGTAATAAAACCAATTGAAAGTCCTAAATAAATTAAAATCTTAAAGTCAAACATCCAAACTAATTCAAAAATATTTTCCATAATAAATTTTGAACCAATTACAGCAAAGAAAACTGCAATCAAAATTACAGATTTAAAGATAATTACGAACTCAATTAAAGATGAAAAAATAATTTGTTTTTTTGAAAAACCTAAAATTTTGAAAACTAAATTTTGATATTCTTTTACTTTTCCTTGAACCATAATTGCACTTGAAATTACGATTAATCCTATAACAATGGTAATTGCCGAAATTAATGTAACAGCAATAAATACCTTATTTAAAACAGCTGTAACTTTTGATAAATAATCTGCAATTTTAATCATTGATAAACTTGGCATGATTTCAAGCATTTCAGTTTCATCAAATTTATTTGAACTAAATTTTGTAGTAGCCAAATACTCATATGGAATATTTTTTGCAAATTGAGGGTTAAATAACATTGCAAAGTTGATACTTAAATCTCGATAATCAACTTCTCTGAAATTTACTACTTTCCCTTCAATTTCACGTCCATAAACATTTAAAGTAAAGATATCACCTAACAAGATGTTAAAATCCTCAGCAACTTTTGCATCTAAAGATATTTGAAGCTGGTTTGGCTTTGATAAATCCCACCATTCACCTGTTAAAATTGAGTTATCTTCAGGCACATTTTCTACCCACGAAGATCTTCGTTCACTACCAATAACCCAATAACTGTCATTATCTGGTTTAATATAAGTATTAGGATCAATACCATTAATTTTTACTATACCAGACGAAACCATTGGTACAATTTCAATAGTTGCATTTGGATCCATATTTAAAATACCTTGTTCAAATTTCTCTCTTTCTCCTTTTTGGATACCGACAAAGAAATAATCAGGTGCAATTTCCGGAATAGACTTAGCAATTTCTCTTTGAAAATTTGTACCAACTAAAGCTAAAGTTAATAACAAAGTAACCCCTAAGCCAAGAGACATAACTGTAATAGGAGTTATACTTTTTGTCTGAGTAATATTTTTAATTGAAATTTTAAAAGGTATTATTGCACTTGATTTGAATCTTTTAAGAAAAAAAATGATTAATTTTGAAAGTAAGAAAAATACAATTAAACAAACAAAAAAAGCTGCAAAGTAACCTAAGCTATAAGAAGGTTGTTCAGATCCAATCGTGAATAAAAAAATTAAGATAGATAATAAGACTAAGCTTAGAACAACTGATCTCTTAGAATAAAAAAAACGAAGGTTTTGAAATACGTTTCTAAATAAATTAGAGGCTTTTACTTGATCTATAGAACTGATTGTTGGAATAGTAAAAATTACAAGAACTAACAAACCTGCTAAAAATATTTTGAAAAAATTAAGTAATGAAAACACTGGATAAACGTTTAATCCCAATCCATCAGATAGATATTTATCTACTATTGGTACAATTAAAAAACTTGATCCATAAGCAACCACAGTGATGATGAATAAAAGTATAAATAACTGAAGGTAATATAATGTTTTAATATTGCCTGAATAAAAGCCAACTGCCTTTCTTACAGCAATAGACATATTGTTTTGATTTATAAAAGAAAGTAGAGTATTTGCGACTCCAATGCCTGCAATTAACATTGCACTGATTGATACAAGAGATAAAAATTGAGAAAAATTATTAATAATTCTCTTTATTCCACTAGCAGAATTTTCAGGATATCTAAGCTTTACTTTTTGATCATCTTTAAAAATTTCTTCAATTTGTTGTTCGATTTCTTCTGGTTTATCTTTTTCATTAAATTTTACTTTGTATTCATAGTTTAAAAAACTTCCAATTCCATTTAGTTTTAAAATTTCTAAAGTTTGTTTTCCCGCTAAAGCCCAATCTCCAAATGCAACAAATCCACTTACATCTGGTACTGATTTAATAATTCCAATTACTGTAAAGTTTTGATCTTGAACTTTTACCTTTTCATTAATTTTTATATTAAGGGTTTTTGATAAACTTTCATTGATAAGGATAGAATAAGTTTCTTTTTGCATTCTTTCATAAGCACCAATTGGCTCATACACAACATTTCCATATAAAGGATAGTTTTCATCCACAGTTTTAATTCTAGTAAATAATGACTTATTTTTATCCCTTCCTGTTGTTGAAAGCATAGTACTAAACTCAATCATTTGAGAAACAGTTGCAAACTCTTTTACTTGATTAACTAAATCTAAATTTCCTGCATTACGATTGTAATCAATCTCTAAATCTCCACCTAAAAGTGCTTTGGCATTTTCATTTAGTTCTTTTTTAAGACTATCTTCAATTGTGAAAATAGCACTTAAGATAAAAAGACTTATAAAAAGTGTAACGATGATACTAGATATTTTGTGATAATTTCTGCTTAAGTCTTTTAAAGCATATTTTAAAATCAAACTAAATTCTGAAGAATTATTTAATTTTTCCATCTTTAATTTTTATTTTTCTTTTAGCTTTGTTAGCAAGTTTAGTGTCATGGGTTACCATAATTAAAGAAGAGCCTTCTTCTTTTACATATTTAAATAGAATATTTGCAATCATAATAGAATTTTCAGTATCTAAGTTTCCAGTTGGCTCATCAGCTAAAATTAATTCTGGTTTCATTGCAATTGCTCTAGCAATAGCAACTCTTTGTTGCTCACCACCTGATAATTGGCTAGGTAGATTATTTAAACGATGTTTTAAACCAAAACGATCCAATAAAATTTTTGCCTCTTTTTCTGGATTTTTAAAATTATTGAGCTCAAGCGTAAGTGCAACATTTTCAACTGCAGTGTAATTAGGAATTAAATAAAAAGATTGAAAAACTATTCCAATATTTTTCTTTCTTATCTCAGATACCTCATCTTCACTAATCCCTGTAATTTCTTGATTTTGGAAAATTATTTTACCAGAGCTAGGTTTCTCCAACCCCCCAATTAGCATGATTAAACTTGTTTTCCCTGAGCCACTTTCCCCAACAACAGAAAGGGTTTCTTTTTTCTTAATATTTAAATCAATATCCCTTAAAACACTGATACTATCTTTACTAGTTTGGTATTTGAGATTTATTTTTTTTAATTTAAGAAGAGCACTCATGAATAAAACTATATTTATAAAAATTTTGTTAATCTTTCTAGTGCACATAAACGCAAGTGCAATCGAAAAGGTGGTTTTATTCGGTGATAGTTTGATGGCTGGATATGGATTACCAAAAGAACACCATTTATCAATAGTTTTAGAAAATAATCTTAAGGAAGCTGGTTTTAACATTAAGGTTATTAATGGAAGCGTTTCTGGAAGCACGTCATCAGGTGGATTGAATAGAGCTAATTGGAGTTTATCAGAACCAGGAATAGATTTAATCATTTTAGGACTAGGAGCTAATGATATGCTCAGAGGAATACAGCCAGATGAAACAAAAAAAAATTTAGAAGAAATAATAAATATTGTTAACAGTAAAAATATTAAAATTATTTTAGCTGGTATGATTGCACCAAATACTTATGAAAAAAAATATAAAAATGATTTTGATGATATTTATCCAAAATTATCAAAAAAATATAATTTACCCTTAATACCATTTCTTCTTGAAGGAGTAGCACTTAATCCAAGCTTAAATCAAAAAGACGGAATTCATCCAAATAAAGAAGGGACCATTAAAATAAGCGAAACTATTAAAAAAAGTATTATTAATATTTTAAATTAGAAGAATAAATTTTATGCTGTCTGTTGGTTGTCAGTTCTTATCGTTATGAGCATATTAAAATTAATTAATTTTTTTTTACTTAAATGATTTTTGTATCTACTAGCTAAATTACGGTTTAGATTTTATAATTTATTAGTCTATTAATTACATATCAATTGCTCTACCAGCTGAGCTACAAGACCAAATATAAAAAATTGTCTTATACTAAAAAATAATATATTTTTGTTTTTAATTTTTACTCTATTTTATAATTTAAATTAATTATGAATGAAATTTTAAAAAAAAAAACAATAGTCATTTATATTATAATAGTTTTTTGCGGCATTCTTACTATAAGATATCAACTACACTTTGAAAATTTTTGGCTTGATGAAATGACTAGTTTTTGGGTTGCAGACCCAACAATTTCATTGGAGGAAACATTTTTTCGTCAGAAAAAATCAGATTTTCATAATCCTATTTTGTTTAACCTAATTTTAAAAAAATTTTTATACTTTACTAAATATGAACCTAACACTGCGAGATTACTCCCATTTTTTTTTGGTATTATTTGTTTATTTTTCTTTGGAATTCTCTCATATCAGATAAAAAAGGATAACTCATTTTTACTTACAACTTTTTTGGCAAGTGTAAGTATATACATTATTAAGTACTCGCAAGAAGTTAGACCTTATTCGCTTCTTTTAATGTTAAGTATAATTAATATTTTTTTATATTGTCAAATTTTAAAAAAAATAAACTTAAATAAATTATATTCTTATTCACAAATACTTATATTTATAATAGTATCTTTACTGAATTACAGTACAAATCCATTTTCATTAATAATTCTTTTTTCACAAATTACTCATTTAATTTTTATATTTTTTTATTTAAAAAAAAAAAATAATTTTATTAATTTTTCTTTATCGATTATTGTGTCTTTGTACTTATTACTGAATTTTAATTACATAAATCATCAAATTTCCTTTTCTAGTTTTATGTTATCTTCAGATATATCAAATGTTATGGATGGTTTATATTTTCCAAGATTTTTTGGTTCCAAAATAATGGGATATATATATTTAATTAGTTTACTTTTTTTACTTTTTTATATGAGAAAAATTATATTGATTAATAACAACTACTTATTTTTAGTTATAATATTATTTTTTTCATATTTAATTCCATTTATATACGGTATAGTTAGAACGCCCGTATTTCTTGATAGGTATATTATATTTGTACTGGTGCCTATAATATTATTAATTTCATGTTTATCAAATGAAGTTAAGTCAAAAAAAATTAAATATTTTATTATTTATTTTTTAATTATATCTACACTTTTTAATCACTATTTAGAAATATTTAAAAGAGAAAATAAAAAACCAGAATTTGTGAAAATGTTAGAGTATATAAAATATAATAGTTCAGAGAGAGATATTATTGTTTACGATCTGTATCCAAATTCTAGTCAAGTTTTTAATTATTTAAATAATATTGGTTCAAATTTAACAAAAAATTTAAACTTAATTAAATTTGATAAAAATATACCAAAAAATTTAAATAATTTTTGGTTATTGTGTTATAAACCTGATAAGAGTATTTATTGTGATATACAAGACTCTATAAACTGGAATTTACAAGAAGTGAAAACAAAATATCTAGTAGAAGCTAAATTATTCAATTTGAAATAACTTTATTTTTATCTATATAATGAAATGCTATTGCAGCACTATTTGAGACATTAAGACTCTCTATTTGACCGTTAATTTTTATATTAACATCAAAATCAACATACTTATTTGTTTTTGTTTTTAACCCTGAACCTTCAGAGCCAAATAATAAAATGTTATTTCCTTTCCAACTTATATTGGTGAAATCTGCTTTTGCATTAGAGTTAAATCCATACACCCAAAAGTTTTTTTCTCTTAAAAATTTTAATGTGGTATTAATATTCGATACTTTAAAAATATTTAAATATTCAATACTGCCACTACTAGATTTATACATAGATTTACTGAATTCTGGAAAATTTCTTTCTTTGACAATTAAACCATCAATATTGAATGATACAGCGCTTCTAATTACTGAACCTATATTTCTTGGGTCAGTTACACCTTGCAAACATACTAAATTAATATTTTTTCTTTCTTTTACAAAATCTTTTAAATTGGGATACTCTAACTTCTCAACTTCTGCTACAAAACCTTGGTGCATAATTTGCTCATTTTTACAATAATTATCTAACTCTTTTTTTGTTTTAAAATAAACTTTAACATTTTTAAGTAGATTTAAATTTTGGTTATCGCGATTAATTGTTTTTTTACTTTCCTCTGTCAAAAAAATCCTAATTACTTTTCTTTTTGGATTTTTTAAAGCTTCCGTCACAGGATGTTTTCCAACTATAAAATAATTTAAATTAGCCATTATTTATGGTGATTTTACTTAAATTTTTAATATTTTCTTGTTATTTCTATTATTGCATTTGTTCAATAAAAATATATAAAACCCCTGTTGTTTAAAGCTTTTATTGAACAAGGGGTGGTCGCTACCCTTTTTATTAGGAGGGGTACCAAAGCGGTCAAATGGGGCGGGCTGTAAACCCGTTGACTTCGGTCTTCGAAGGTTCGAATCCTTCCCCCTCCACCATTCAATAAAATTTTAAATAACTTGGAGTAGTAACTTGGTTATGCGGGTGTAGTTCAATGGTAGAACGCTAGCCTTCCAAGCTGGATGTAAGGGTTCGATTCCCTTTACCCGCTCCAAAATATTAAAAAATTAATGTGAGGTAAAATAGTAATGTCGAAGGAAAAATTTAATAGGTCCAAGCCACATTGTAACATAGGTACAATAGGGCATGTGGACCACGGTAAAACAACATTAACCGCTGCAATAACTAAAGTATTGTCAGAAACTGGTGGGGCTCAGTTTACAGCATATGATCAAATTGATAAAGCGCCAGAGGAAAAAGAAAGAGGAATTACAATTTCAACTGCGCATGTTGAATATGAAACAGAAAAAAGACATTACGCTCACGTAGATTGTCCAGGTCATGCTGACTACGTTAAAAATATGATCACTGGTGCTGCACAAATGGATGGTGCTATATTAGTTGTTAATGCTGCTGATGGTCCAATGCCTCAAACAAGAGAACATATTCTTTTAGCAAGACAAGTTGGGGTTCCTGCAATAGTTGTATTCTTAAATAAAGTTGATCAAGTTAAAGATAAAGAGCTGATTGAACTTGTAGAAGAGGAAATAAAAGAACTGCTAACATCTTACAAATTTCCAGGTGACAAAACACCAATTATTAAAGGTTCAGCTTTATCAGCAGTTGAAGGTAAAGATGAAGAAATAGGAAAAAAAGCTATAATGGATTTGATGAAAGCTGTTGATGAACATATTCCACAACCTGACAGACCCAAGGACAAACCTTTCTTGATGCCGGTTGAAGATGTATTTTCAATTTCAGGAAGAGGTACAGTTGTAACTGGTAGAGTTGAACAAGGTGTTGTTAAAACAGGTGAAGAAATAGAAATTGTTGGAATTAGGGATACAAAAAAAACAGTTTGTACTGGTGTTGAAATGTTTAGAAAAATTTTGGACACTGGTGAGGCCGGTGATAATATTGGTGCTCTTTTAAGAGGTGTTGAAAGAACAGATGTGGAAAGAGGACAAGTTTTAGCAAAACCTGGATCTGTTACTCCGCACACAGAATTTGAGGCTCAAGCATACGTTTTAAAAAAAGAAGAGGGTGGAAGACATACTCCTTTCTTCACCAAATATAGACCTCAATTTTATTTTAGAACAACAGACGTTACTGGTGAAGTAGAATTACCTTCAGGCACAGAAATGGTAATGCCAGGTGATGATGCAAAATTTACTGTAAAATTAATTACACCAATTGCAATGAGTGAAAAATTAAATTTTGCGATTAGAGAAGGTGGAAAAACAGTAGGTGCAGGAGTAGTAACAAAAATAATTAAGTAAGCTACCCCATAGGAGTGTGGCTCAATTGGTAGAGCGCCGGTCTCCAAAACCGGAGGTTGGGGGTTCAAGTCCCTCCGCTCCTGCCAAAAAAAAGGAGAATATGAGGAACCCAATTAAGTTTTTACAAGAAGTTAAACAAGAAGCTTTCAAAGTTACTTGGCCTACAGGAAAAGAAACATTGCAAGGAACTTTAATGGTTGCAGCAATGGCAATAATTGCATCAATTTTTTTTTTACTTCTTGATCAGCTATTTCAATTTATTTTAGGGATAATTTTAAAAATAGGTATTTAATGAAAAATTGGTATATTGTTCAGTCCCATTCAAGTTTTGAGAATAAAGTAGCTCAGCTAATTAAAGAAGAAGCTAATAAAGCAAAAATATCTGAGAAAATAGAGGAAATAGTTGTACCTACTCATGATGTAACTGAAGTTAAAAGAGGGAAAAGGGTACAAAGAAAAAAAAAGTATTTTCCTGGATATGTGTTAATTAAAAGTGAAATGGATGATAATATTTATCACATGATAAAAGGGATTAAAAAGGTAAGTGGGTTTCTAGGATCTAAAGGTATACCAGTGCCTGTATCAGATAAAGAAATAGAGAAGATTCTTGGTCAAATGAAAGATGGAATAGCTCAACCCAAGTCTACAATAGATTATTCTATTGGTGAAAAAGTCCAAGTTGTTGATGGTCCTTTCGCCTCTTTCTCTGGTCTAATTGAGGACATAGACGAGGATAAACTTAGAGTTAAAGTGTCAGTATCAATCTTTGGAAGACCAACACCAGTTGATTTAGAATTTAACCAAATTGAAAAGGCAAGCTAATGGCAAAAAAAGAAATAAGTGGATATGTAAAATTGCAAATTAAAGGTGGACAAGCTAACCCAGCACCACCAGTTGGACCAGCATTAGGACAAAGAGGAATTAATATTATGGAATTTTGTAAAGCTTTTAACGATAAAACTAAAAATTTTATGGGTAAACCCGTTCCAGTAATCATTACTGTTTATAAAGATAAAAAATTTGATTTTGTTATAAAATCACCACCTGCTTCACATTTTATTAAGGAAGCAGCTAAACTTAAGAGTGGATCTCAAGAGCCAGGAAGAAATATAGTTGCTTCAATTACTAAAAAGCAAGCTGAGGAAATTGCAAAAAAAAAAATGGAAGATCTTAACGCTCATGACATTGATGAAGCTGTTAAAATTATAGCTGGTTCAGCAAGATCTATGGGCATAGAGGTAAAAGACTAATGAGTTCAAAAAGATTTAAAAAGCTACCTGAAAATACTAATAAAAAAGAATCAAATACTATTAATAATCTAATTTCAATTGTAAAAAAAAATTGTACTACTAAATTTGATGAATCTATTGATTTAAGTATTTTAATAAACAATAAGCAGAAAAAAAACGAAATTAATATTAGGACAGCTGTTAATCTGCCAAGTGGAACTGGGAAGAAAACCAAAGTAGCAGTTGTTGCGGAAGACGATAAACAAAAAGATGCTAAAGATTCTGGTGCTGATATAGTTGGTGGGGATGACCTAATTGAAAAAATAAAAAATGGTGAGTTAAATTTTGAAAAATTAATTTGTTCAACATCTATGATGCTTAAACTTTCAAAACTTGGTAAAATTTTAGGACCCAAAGGATTGATGCCAAATCCTAAATTAGGCACAGTTACTGATGATATTAAATTAGCAGTAAAAAATGCTAAAGCAGGACAAATAGAGTTAAAAAACGATAAAGATGGAAACATAGGATTGAGTTTTGGAAAAAAATCCTTTTCTGATGATAACTTAATAAAAAATTTTAATACTGTTTTTGAAACCCTTGAAAAAGAAAAATCAAATTTAACAATAAAAGGTGATTTAATTAAAAGTATTTTTGTTACCTCTACAATGGGCGTTTCATACAAAGTTAAATTAGGAAAGAATATTTAATATGATAAGTAAAGAAAAAAAACAAACATATATACAAGAGATGACCACCCAGTTTGATAAATCTGAGGCTGTAATAGTTGCTCATTATCAAGGTTTAACTGTAAAACAATTAGACGAGTTGAGAAAAAAAATGCGAAAACATGGTATTCAATTCAAAATTACTAAAAATAGAATTACCAAATTGGCTTTAGAAAAAACTAGATGTAAAGAATTATCAAAACTTTTTAAAGGTCCAACAGCAGTTGCTTTATCATCTGATGCAATTACCTCAGCTAAAATACTAACTAATTTTTCAAAAGAGAATTCTAATTTAAAAATCCTTGGTGGAATCATGGATGAGGATATTTTAGATGATACTGGAGTAAAAAATGTTGCTACTTTGCCTTCACTAGAGGAAGCAAGAGCGAAAATTGTGGGAATATTGAGGTCCCCAGCACAAAAAATCGCAAGTATTTTACTTGCGCCAGCCTCAAAAATCGCTATTTTAGCGCTCAAAAAATCAAAAAAATAACCTTGAAAGAATATGGCAGATCTAAATAAAATCATTGACGAACTATCAAAACTTACTGTTGTCGAAGCAGCAGAATTATCAAAACAATTAGAGGAAAAGTGGGGTGTTACAGCTGCAGCAGCAGTAGCAGCACCTGCACCAGGAGCAGTAGCTGGTGGAGCACCCGCTGAGGAAAAAGACGAATTTACAGTTGTATTAGCTGCAGCAGGAGACAAAAAGATTAATGTAATTAAAGAAGTTAGAGCAATTACAACATTGGGCTTAAAAGAAGCGAAAGATTTGGTTGAGGGAGCACCTAAAGAAATTAAATCTAGCGTAAATAAAAAGGATGCTGAAGAGATGAAGAAAAAACTCGAGGCAGCTGGCGCAAAAGTAGAACTTAAGTAAACAAAATTTAAAATAGGCTGTTAATTTATTTTTTAACAGTTGGGACTTGATGCAATTATCTTTTACTAAAAAGAAAAATATAAGAAAAAATTTTGGAAAATTAAAAGAAGGTTTATCTATACCAAATCTTATAGAAGTTCAAAAAAACTCCTACAAAGAACTTACAGAGTTTAAAGCAGATATAGATCGGCAATTTATAAAAGGTTTTGATAGAGTTTTTAAAAGTATTTTTCCAATAGAAGACCTAAATGACAAAGCTACACTTGAATACGTAAGTTACAAATTAGAAAAACCAAAATTTGATGTAGAAGAATGTATTCAAAGAGGTTTAACTTATTCATCAGCTCTTAAGTGCAATCTAAGGCTCGTGGTTTATGAAATAAACCAGGAAAATAATACTAAAGATATTTTATCTGCTAAAGAACAAGAAGTTTATATGGGCGAAGTTCCAATGATGACACATAGTGGAACTTTTATAACTAACGGAGTTCAAAGAGTTGTTGTTAATCAAATGCATAGAAGCCCAGGTGTATTTTTTGACCATGATAAAGGTAAATCCCATGCAAGTGGCAAGTTATTATTTAATTGTAGAGTTATTCCAAATAGAGGCTCTTGGCTTGATTTTGAATTTGATGTCAAAGATTTATTGTACTTTAGAGTAGACAGAAAAAAGAAAATTTTAGTATCAACTTTATTACTGGCGTTAGGGTTTAATAAATCTGGTATAGTGAATGAATTTTACGAAAAAGAAATTTATAATTATGATAATAAATCTAAAAAATGGAAAACGAAATTTAATTCAGAAAATTATAAATCTAAAAATTTCTCCGAAGAAATAATTGATGCTAAAACAAACAAAGTAATTATTAAAAAAGGTGAAAAAATTAATTATTTAAAAGCTAAAAAACTTCATTCTGATGGATTGAAAGAAATATTGGTATCTGATCAATTTTTACAAGGAAAATATTTGTTTAAGCAACTTGTTATAGGTGATGATACATTTAAAATTGGCACGGAATTAAATGAGACTATAATAGATAAAATTAATGAACAAAATATCGCAACTATTGAAACTGCTTACACAAGTTCTATTAATAAAGGCCCATATTTATTACAAACTATATTTAATGATAAGAATGAGACAAAAAATGATGCAATAAATGAAATTTATAAAGTTCTTAGGCCCGGGGAACCTCCAACCATTGATATCGCATCCCAGATTTTTAATAATTTGTTTTTTAGTTCTGATAGATATGATTTGTCGGATGTTGGAAGAGTAAAACTAAATTCTAGATTAAATCTAAATTGCTCTGATAAAATTACAATTTTAAGGAATGATGACATCATTTCAATAATTAAAAAAATGTTAGATCTTAGAGATGGTAAAGATGAGGTCGACGACATAGATCATTTGGGAAATAGAAGAGTTAGATCAGTAGGTGAGCTTGTAGAAAACCAAGCAAGAATAGGTGTTTACAGAATGGAGAGAGCAATTAAAGAGAAAATGACAACTCTAGATGTAGAATCTGCTATGCCCCAAGATTTGATTAACGCGAAACCTTTAACGATTTCATTAAAAGATTTTTTTGCAACTTCTCAACTTTCCCAATTCATGGACCAAACAAATCCACTGTCTGAAATAACTCATAAAAGAAGGGTTTCTGCATTAGGACCAGGTGGTTTAACAAGAGAGAGAGCTGGTTTCGAGGTTAGAGATGTTCACCCAACACACTATGGCAGAATATGCCCTATAGAAACACCAGAAGGTCCTAATATTGGTTTAATAAATAGTTTATCAACTTATTCAAAAATAAACAAATATGGTTTTATAGAATCACCTTACAGAAAAGTAATCGATGGTGTTGTGCAAGAAAAAATAGAATATTTATCTGCAATGGAGGAAACAAAATATACTATTGCTCAGGCTAATTCAAAAATAGATAAAAACGGAAAATTAACAGAGGATTTAGTATCTAGTAGACAAAATCTCAATTTCATTTTATCAAAATCTGAAAATATAGATTATATTGACGTTTCACCTAAACAACTTGTTTCTGTAGCTGCATCTTTGATACCATTTTTAGAAAACGATGATGCAAACAGAGCCTTAATGGGATCTAATATGATGAGACAAGCTGTTCCTTTACTTAAACCAGAGTCTCCTTTGGTTGGAACTGGAATAGAAAGTGATGTTGCATTAGACTCTGGAGTAACTATTGTTGCAAAAAGAGATGGTGTAGTTGATAAAATTGATGGAAAAAGAATAGTCATAAAAGCAACTAGTGAAACAGATTATTCAAAATCCGGTGTTGATATTTACAATCTACAAAAATTTAAAAGATCAAATCAAAACACCTGTATCAACCAAAAACCATTAGTTAGAGTTGGTGACAAAGTTAAGAGCGGAGATATAATTGCAGATGGACCCTCTACTAAAATTGGTGAACTAGCACTCGGTAAAAATGTAACAGTAGCATTCATGCCTTGGCAAGGTTATAATTTTGAAGATTCAATATTAATTTCTGAGAGATGTGTAACAGACGATGTATTTACTTCAGTTCATATTGAAGAGTATGAGGTAATGGCTAGGGACACAAAACTTGGTGAAGAAGATATAACAAGAGATATACCCAATGTTAATGAGGAAGCACTAAAAAATTTAGACGAGTCAGGGATAGTTTATATAGGTGCAGAAGTAAAACCAGGAGATATATTAGTTGGTAAAGTCACTCCAAAAGGTGATACTGCTTCAGGTCCTGAAGAAAAATTGTTAAGATCGATTTTTGGTGAAAAAGCTATTGATGTAACAGATACGTCTTTAAAGATGCCTAGCGGTAGTGGTGGCACAGTAATTGATGTAAGAGTATTTAACAGGCATGGAATCGAAAAGGACGAAAGATCGATTACTATCGAAAGAGCGGAAATAGATTTAGTTCAACAAGATAGAATAGTAGAAGAAGAAATTTTAAATAGAAGTATAAAACAAAGAGCACTACAAATTTTAAGTGGCTATAAGCTACCTAAAAAAATTAAAAACTTAAATCAAGGTACTGAAATTAATCAAGCAAATATATCTGAGTTATCTAGTGTTGATATTTTTAAAATTGATTTAAATGATACAAAGAAAAATGAAATTTTAAATAAACTTAAAGAACAATTCGATAATGCTGGTTTGGATATTAAAGAAAGATTTGAAGATAAAGTTTTAAAGATTAGACAAGGTGATGATCTTTTACCAAGTGTGATGAAGATGGTAAAAGTATTTGTTGCGATTAAGAGAAGATTGAGACCTGGAGACAAAATGTCTGGAAGACATGGAAATAAAGGTGTAGTCAGTAAAATTGTTCCAGTTGAGGATATGCCATATAGACAAAATGGTAAGCCTGTTGATATTGTTTTAAATCCATTAGGTGTTCCAAGCAGGATGAATGTTGGTCAAATTTTAGAAACACATCTAGGCTGGGCATGTACAGAGTTAGGTGACAAACTAAAATCCTTAATTTATGAAAATCAAAAAAAATTAGAGCTAACCTCAAAAATCAAGGAATTCTTGAAATCTGTTTATGGTCAAGAAATACTAGGAGATTCTATAGAAAAATTATCTAAAAATGAATTTTCAGATCTTTGTGAAAATTTAATGAATGGTGTTCCAATATCTACCCCAGTATTTGATGGTGCAAAGGAAAAGGATGTCACTGAAATGTTAGATTTAGCAAAGTTACCTAGATCAGGCCAAACAGAACTTTGGGATGGAAGAACCGGTGAGAAATTTGATAGACCTGTAACTGTTGGCACTATTTATATGTTAAAACTCCATCACCTAGTTGAAGATAAAATACATGCCAGATCAACAGGCCCTTACAGTTTAGTCACACAACAACCCTTAGGGGGAAAAGCACAACTTGGAGGTCAGAGATTTGGCGAAATGGAAGTGTGGGCACTAGAAGCTTATGGTGCTTCTTATACTCTACAAGAAATTTTAACCGTGAAATCAGATGACGTTGCTGGTAGGGTCAAAGTTTATGAGACTATAGTTAAAGGTGAGGAAAATTTTGAGTCTGGTATACCAGAATCCTTTAACGTTCTAGTTAAAGAAATAAAATCTCTTGCATTAAACGTGGAGCTTAACTAATTATGAAAAAATTAATTTTTTTAGTATTTTTGTTTTTGACAAATCTTTCTCATGCAGAGGATTTAATAAATATAGGTGAGAATATTTTTTATAACAGAGAAGCTTGTGTAAACTGTCACATATTAAATGCAGCAGATGGTGGACACAACCAACTATCTAAAAAGCATGTTATAAATATAGTAACAAATGGTTACGGTGTTATGCCAGCATATAAAGATAAATTGACAGAAAAAGAAATAGAGGCTGTAGCTATATTTGTTTCAACAGAAGGCGAAAATTGGAAAAATAAACTAAGCTCATTTGTACAATGATTATGAAAAAAGATTTAAGTAGCATATTTAAAGCTAGTGAAATTTCTGATGCACAAAATTTTAATAGCATAAAAATTTCTCTAGCAAGTCCTGAAAAGATTAAATCTTGGACTTACGGTGAAATTAAAAAACCTGAAACTATAAACTATAGAACTTTCAGACCTGAAAAAGATGGTTTATTTTGTGCAAGAATTTTTGGTCCAATAAAAGATTACGAGTGCCTGTGTGGTAAATACAAAAGAATGAAATTTAGAGGCATAATTTGTGAAAAATGTGGTGTTGAAGTGACGAAATCAAATGTCAGACGTGAGAGAATGGGTCATATTAATCTAGCAACACCAGTTGCACATATATGGTTTTTGAAGTCTCTACCAAGCAGAATATCACTAGCTATAGACATGAAACTAAAGGAAGTTGAAAGAGTTTTATATTTTGAAAACTTTATAGTTATAGAACCTGGATTAACTGGTCTTAAAAAAAATCAATTATTATCTGAAGAGGAATTAATTAAATACCAAGATGAATTTGGCGACGAAGCATTTACAGCAGGTATTGGTGCTGAAGCAATTTTAGAAATTTTAAAATCAATCGATCTTCAAAAGGAAAAAGAGTTATTAGTTAAAACTATTAATGAAACAAAATCAAAAGTCTCTGAAGAAAGATCAATTAAACGTCTAAAGCTAATAGACTCATTTATTAAAACTGGTAATAAGCCGGAGTGGATGATTTTAACTGTAATTCCAGTTATACCACCTGAATTGAGACCCTTAGTACCTCTAGATGGAGGTAGATTTGCTACATCTGATTTAAACGATCTATACAGAAGAGTTATAAATAGGAATAATCGTTTAAAAAGATTAATGGATCTAAAGGCTCCAGATATAATAGTTAGAAATGAAAAAAGAATGCTTCAAGAATCTGTTGATGCTCTTTTTGATAATGGAAGAAGAGGTAGAGTAATAACTGGTACTGGTAAAAGACCATTAAAATCTTTAGCTGAAATGTTAAAAGGTAAACAAGGCAGATTTAGACAAAATCTACTTGGAAAAAGAGTCGATTACTCTGGTAGGTCAGTAATCGTAGTTGGTCCTGATCTAAAATTACATGAGTGTGGTTTACCAAAAAAAATGGCATTAGAATTATTTAAACCCTTTTTATACGCAAGATTGAATAAATTAGGTTTAGCTTCAACAATTAAACAAGCAAAAAAATTAGTGGAGAGAGAAACTAACTCCGTTTGGGATGCATTAGAACTTATTGTTAGAGAACATCCTGTTATACTTAATAGAGCTCCAACATTACACAGACTTGGTGTTCAAGCTTTTGAGCCTAAATTAATAGAAGGAGATGCTATTGAGTTGCATCCATTAACCTGTGCTGCTTTTAATGCAGATTTTGACGGTGATCAGATGGCTGTACATATACCTTTAAGTTTAGAGGCGCAACTTGAAGCAAGAGTTTTAATGATGTCTACAAACAATATATTAAGTCCGTCTAATGGAAAACCCATAATTGTCCCAAGTCAAGATATGATATTAGGAATTTATTATTTGTCTTTACCTCCATATCAAGAAAAAAAAGTTGAGGGTTATTTTGTAAATAATTCTGAAATTGAACAAGCTTTAGAATCTGGGAGTATAAAAATCCATTCACGGATTATATCTAGATTTGAAACTGTCGACGAAAACGGAAAAGTAAAGTTTGAAAAACATACAAGTACAGCTGGAAGATTTTTATTAGCAAATCTCTTGCCTAAAGATAGAGATATAACTTTCAGCCTAATTGACAGAATACTTCCTAAAAAAGTTGTATCAGAAATAATAGATATTGTTTTCAGATTTACTGGACAAAAAAGTACGGTTATATTTTGTGATAAACTTAAAGACTTAGGGTTTAAGCACGCCTTTAAAGCTGGAATATCTTTTGGTAAAGATGATTTAATTATTCCAAATAGCAAAGAGTCATTAATAGAGGAAACAAAAAAATTAATTAAAGACTACGAGAATCAATATTCAGAGGGTTTAATTACAAGAGGTGAAAAATATAATAAAGTTGTTGATGCTTGGTCAAAATGTACAGACAAAGTCGCATCAGAAATGATGAAGGGCATATCTGCTACAGAAAAAACCGATGAGGGACTTAATATAAACTCAGTATTTATGATGGCGGACTCAGGCGCTAGAGGCTCTGCAGCGCAAATGAAACAATTAGCAGGGATGAGAGGTTTAATAGCAAAACCATCTGGTGAAATTATCGAGTCACCAATTACATCTAACTTTAAAGAAGGTCTAACAGCACTTGAATATTTCAATTCAACCCACGGTGCTAGAAAAGGTCTTGCAGATACAGCATTAAAAACTGCTAATTCAGGTTATTTAACAAGAAGATTGTGCGATGTTGCTCAGGATTTAACAATTACAAAAAAAGATTGTGATTGTAAAAGTAAAGGAAGCATTACTTTATCTGAAATAATTGAAGGTGGAAATATTATTGTCAGTTTATCAGAAAGAGCACTTGGAAGAGTAGTAGCCGATAATGTTAAAAACCCAATATCTGGCGAAGTTATAATTAAAAAAGGTGACATGATAGATGAAGCTGGTTGTGAAAAAATTGATGCAGCTGGTGTTAAAGCTATAAATGTATACTCCGTTATAACTTGTGGATCTAAAGAAGGTGTTTGTGCGATGTGTTATGGAAGAGACCTTTCAAGAGGTCAAATGGTTAACGTCGGTGAAGCCATAGGAATGATTTCAGCACAATCAATTGGTGAACCAGGTACACAATTAACAATGAGAACTTTTCACGTTGGTGGTACTGCTCAAATTAAACAAGACTCACAAATTGTTGTTAAAAAAGACGGTGTTTTAAAGATAATTAATACAAACTTATTAGAGGACTCTAAAAAAAACCAAATAGTAATGGGAAGAAATACACAAATTTCTTTAGAAGATGAAAAAGGAATGCAAATTGCGATATATAAAGTTCCTTATGGATCAAAACTTTTCTTTAAAAATGGTGATAAAGTTAAAAAAAATTCGAAAGTTTGTGAATGGGATCCTTACACAACACCAGTCATAGCCGAAAAGAGTGGCATAGTTAATTTCGTAGATTTAATTGATGGTGTTTCTCTTTCGGAAACTCAAGATGATACAACAGGTATATCATCCAAATCAGTCATTGATTGGAGATCACAATCTAAAAATACAGAGCTTAAACCACGAATTACTTTAAGAGATGAAAAAGGTAATGTTGTTAAGAAGGCAGACGATAATGAAGCCAGATATTATTTAGTTCCTGACTCTATTTTATCAGTAAAAGATGGACAAAAAATTAGTGCTGGCGATGTAATTGCAAGATTACCAAAAGAAACCTCAAAGACAAAAGATATCACTGGAGGATTACCAAGAGTAGCTGAATTATTTGAAGCAAGGAAAGCTAAAGATAGCGCTATCATTGCAGAAAATGATGGTAAGGTTATGTTTGGAAAAGAAGTAAGAGGAAAACAAAAAGTTTCAATAGTTTCAGACTCTGGTGAAACCTCAAATTATCTAATACCAAAAGGTAAACACATCAATTTTAATCCTGGTGAAGAGATCAAAAAGGGAGAATATCTTCTAGATGGTCAACCATTACCTCATGATATATTAAGAATTCTTGGTATTAAAGAACTAACAGAGTATTTTGTAAATCAAGTTCAAGAAGTTTATAGACTCCAAGGTGTTATAATTAATGATAAACATATCGAAACCATTTTAAGACAAATGCTCAAAAAAGTTGAAATAAAAAACTCTGGAGATTCAGATTATCTGCCAGGTGAAATAATAGACAGGTTCAAAATGGAAAATGTGAATGAAGAATTAATTAAAAATGGAAAAAAACCAGCTGTTGGAGAGAGAGTATTAATGGGAATTACAAAAGCTTCCTTACAAACAGAGTCTTTTATATCAGCTGCTTCTTTCCAAGAAACAACAAGAGTTCTTACAGATGCTGCTATTAAAGGAAAAGTTGATACTTTAGTTGGACTAAAAGAAAACGTAATTGTTGGAAGATTAGTACCTGCTGGAACCGGCTCAATCAAAAACAAATGGAATAAAAAAGCGTTAGAAGACGATCAAAAATTTTTATCTGAACAAGAAAAAGTAGAACAAGCTGAAACGCCTGCAAATCCATAATAATAGAGCCTTTTTTTTATTGTTTTAATTTGACAATTTTAAAAACTATAGTATTTTCACCAAGATTTTGGTTGGATAGTAGTGCTATTTAGGTACTAAACGCGACCACAGACATTAGACTACTTTAATTTCTTCCTTAATCACTAATATATTATGCCTACAATAAATCAATTGTTGAAAAAAAGAAGGACTAGACCAAAGGCTAGGGACAGAGTTCCTGCGCTTGAAAAATCTCCACAGAAAAGAGGTGTATGTCTAAAAGTTTACACAACTACACCTAAGAAACCAAATTCTGCACTAAGAAAAGTTGCAAGAGTAAGATTGTCTAATGGACACGAAGTAACATCTTATATACCTGGTGAAGGTCATAATTTACAAGAACACTCGGTTGTTCTAATTAGAGGTGGTAGAGTTAAAGATTTACCAGGGGTAAGATACCATATCTTAAGAGGTAATTTAGATACACAGGGTGTAACTGCAAGAAAACAGCAAAGATCTAAATACGGAGCAAAAAAAGGTAAATAAAAATGTCCCGTAAAAAAAGTTCCTCAAAAAAAAATATCTCATTAGATACAAAATATAAATCTCCGATAATACCCAAATTAATAAATTCACTTATGTATGATGGTAAAAAAACCATCGCTGAAAAGATTGTATATGATGCTATAGATAAGATAAAATCTAAATCTAAAGATGAACCAATAACAATATTCAATCAAGCAATTACAAATATTAAACCAACCGTTGAGGTTAGATCAAGACGAGTAGGCGGCGCAACTTACCAAGTACCTGTAGAGGTAAAATCTAAGAGATCACAAGCCTTAGCGATCAGATGGCTTATAGATGCATCAAGAAAAAGAAAAGATAAAAAAATGTCTGATAAAATTTTTAATGAGATTTACGATGCATATCAAAATAGAGGATCAGCAATTAAAAAAAAAGAGGACACTCATAAAATGGCAGAGTCAAATAAAGCTTTTGCACATTTTAGATGGTAATATTAAATGGCAAGAACACATAAATTAGATAAATATAGAAATATTGGCATCATGGCCCACATTGATGCTGGCAAAACAACAACAACAGAAAGAATCTTATATTATACTGGAAAAAGTCATAAAATTGGAGAAGTGCATGATGGTGCAGCGACTATGGATTGGATGGAACAAGAACAAGAAAGAGGCATCACAATCACATCTGCCGCTACCACTTGTTTTTGGAATGATCATAGAATAAACATTATTGACACTCCCGGTCACGTAGATTTTACAATTGAAGTTGAAAGATCTCTAAAAGTACTTGATGGTGCAGTTGCAGTTTTTGATGGAGTAGCAGGTGTTGAACCTCAATCAGAGACAGTATGGAGACAAGCAGATAAATATAAAGTACCAAGAATATGTTTTGTAAATAAACTTGACAGAACTGGAGCAGATTTTTTCAGATGTGTTGACATGATTAAAGACAGATTAGGGGCTAAACCTTTAGTTATGCAAATTCCAATTGGTATTGAGGCTTCACTTCAAGGTGTTGTTGATCTTGTAAAGATGAAAGCTATTGTATGGAAAAATGAGGATCTTGGTGCTGCCTGGGAAGAAAAAGATATTCCTGCTGATCTGAAAGAAATTACAGATAAATATAGACAAGAATTAGTTGAAACAGCTGTTGAACAAGATGAAAAACTTATGGAAAGTTACTTAAATGGGGAAGAAATAAAGATTGAAGATTTAAAAAAATGTATAAGAAAAGGATGTTTAAGCTTTAATTTTGTTCCAGTTCTAACTGGATCAGCTTTTAAAAATAAAGGAGTGCAGCCGTTACTAGATGCTGTGGTAGATTATTTACCTAGTCCGCTAGACATAGGTTCAATTAAAGGTGCAAAACCAGGTTCAGATGAAGAAATTGAAATGAAATTTGAAGATAATGCTCCTTTTTCTGCTCTAGCTTTTAAAGTTGCTAACGACCCATTTGTAGGGTCACTTACTTTCATAAGAATTTATTCAGGAACTGTTAAATCTGGCACTGGAATTTATAATACCTCAAAAGACAAAGAGGAAAGAGTTGGCAGAATGTTGTTAATGCATGCTAATTCAAGGGAAGACATTAAAGAGGCTAATGCAGGAGATATAGTTGCTTTAGCTGGATTAAAGTACACAATTACTGGACATACCCTTGCAAATGAAAATATGCCAGTATTACTTGAACCTATGGAATTCCCAGATCCTGTAATCGAAATTGCCGTAGAACCAAAGACTAAAGGTGATCAAGAAAAAATGGGTGAAGCTTTAGGTAGACTAGCAAAAGAAGACCCTTCATTTAGAGTTACTTCTGATGAGGAGTCCGGCCAAACAATAATTAAGGGTATGGGAGAACTTCATTTAGACATTATAGTAGACAGAATGAAAAGGGAATTCAAAGTTGAAGCTAACATTGGCGCTCCGCAAGTAGCATATAGAGAAACAATTTTAAAAAATTCTGAATTTGATTACACTCATAAAAAACAAAGTGGTGGAGCTGGTCAGTTTGCAAAAGTTAAATTATCAGTCGAGCCATTAGAACCTGGCAAAGGAAGAGAGGTAGAAAGCAAAATTAAAGGCGGTGCAATACCAAAAGAATTTATTCCCGGTGTTGAAAAGGGTATTGAAAGCGTTTCTGACTCAGGAATTTTAGCTGGTTTTCCAATAATAGATTACAAAGTTACAATTTTAGATGGATTACATCATGATGTTGACTCAAGTGTTCTAGCTTTTGAATTAGCTTCAAGACAATGTTTTAAAGAAGCATGTAATAGAGCAACATTAAAATTATTAGAACCTATTATGAGAGTTGAGGTCGTTACTCCGGAAGATTACATGGGAGATGTAATTGGTGATTTAAATAGTAGAAGAGGTCAGATAAATACTCAGGAACAAAGAGGTAATGCTACAGTAATAACTGCAATGGTACCCTTGGCAAACATGTTTGGCTATATTAATGCTTTAAGATCTATGTCTCAGGGTAGAGCACAATATTCAATGTTTTTTGATCATTACGATAAGGTACCTCAAAATGTTCAAGATGAAGTGACAAAAAAAACAGGATCTTAAAAATGGATAAACAAAATATAAGAATTAAATTAAGAGCATACGATAATAAAGTCCTAGATCAATCAACTGAAGAGATAGTTAATACAGTTAAAAGAACTGGCGCTAATATTAAAGGTCCAATACCTTTACCAACCAAAATTGAAAGATATACCGTATTAAGATCCCCTCATATTGACAAAAAAAGTAGAGAACAATTTGAAACAAGAACTCATAAAAGATTAATAGACATTATTGAACCAACACCACAAACTGTAGAGGCATTAATGAAATTAGATCTTGCCTCAGGTGTGGATGTGGAGATTAAAATTTAATGATTGAAATTGGCTTAATTGGTAAAAAAATTGGTATGACTAGAGAATTCTATAAATCAGGACAATCTGTTCCAGTAACTGTTATTAAATTTGATAGAGGTAGAGTTATACAATTATTATCAAAGGAAAAAAATGGATATAACGCAGTTCAGATAGGTTTTGGAAAAATAAAAAACTCAAAGTTATCAAAACAAATGAAAGGATACTTTGCAAAAAAAAATACAGAACCTAAAAAAGTGCTTAAAGAGTTTAGAGTCAAAAACTTAGAAAATTTTAAAGAGGGGAACGAAGTAGGTATAGAAATATTCAAGGATACAAAATTCGTTGATATTAAATCAAAAACAATCGGAAAAGGTTTTGCTGGAGCCATGAAAAGACACAACTTTGCTGGTTTGAGAGCATCCCACGGTGTTTCAATATCACACAGAGCACATGGATCTACAGGTCAAAATCAAGATCCTGGTAAAGTATTCAAAAATAAAAAAATGGCAGGACATATGGGTGACAAAATAAGAACAATGCAAAATATTGAAATAATTAAATCTGATCCTGATAATAATTTACTGTATTTAAAAGGATCCATACCAGGTTCTAAAAATACGCAAGTAGTAGTCAAAAAGTCAGTTAAAAATGTAAGAAAACTTACGATGAATGAAAAAATCGAGAAGATTGAAAAATTAAAAAAGATACCTGAGAAAAAGAAGAAATAAATGAAGATAGATAAATTAAGTATAGATGGAAAAAAAACTTCAATTGAAGTCAAAGATAATATTTTTTCCTCAAAGATTAATGAAACTTTAATTAGCGAAGTTATATATAAAACAAACGCAAATTACAAAGGTAGAAAATCCAAAACTAAACAAAAGAACGAGATTATTGGATCAACTTCTAAAATTTATGCTCAAAAAGGAACAGGTAATGCAAGACACGCTAGCAGAAAGGCCCCAATATTTGTTGGCGGTGGTGTTGCTCATGGCCCTAAAGGAGAAACTAAGTACAAAAAAAGAAAATTAAATAAAAATGAAAAAAGATTAGGCATTGCTTCAATATTAACAAAAAAATATAAGTTAAATGATTTAATAATATTTAACGATTTTTCGAAAGAGATCAAAAAAACTAAAGAAATGAATTTAATTTTAAAAAAATTTCATGCTATAAACAGTATTCTTATTCTTGATAAGACTTCAAAAAATAATATTAATAAAGCTGTTAGGAATATTCCAAATATAAAATGTACCGATGTAAATCATTTTAGTGCATTTGATATAATTAAATATAAAAAAATAATATTTACTGAGAGTTCATTAAAAGAATTAGAAAAAAGGTATAATTAAATGAGTAAAATAAATTTATATGATACAATTGTAGGTCCAGTAATAACTGAAAAATCTACTAACCTATCATCATTTAACAAAGTTGTTTTTAAAGTTATTGACACTGCAAATAAAAAGAGCCTTAAAAAAAATATAGAAAAAATATTTAAGGTTAATGTTACAAAAATAAATATTATTAATAAAAAAAATAGAACTAAGTTTACAAGAGGAAGGACAGTAAAAGTCAAAGGCTATAAAAAAGCAATCGTTACTCTTAAAAAGGGACAGAGTATTGATTTAACAACAGGAATATAATGAGTTTAAAAACATTTAAACCTTATACAAAATCTACTAGAGGAACAATTCTAGTTGATAGAAGCAAAGTTTGGAAAGGTAAACCTTACAAACCTCTTACTGCCGTAAAATACTCTTCAAGTGGAAGAAATAATCAGGGTAGAATTACTGCTAGAAATTTAGGTGGTGGCCATAAACAAAAGTATAGAATGATAGATTTTTATAGAAAAAAAAAAGGATCAAATGGTGAAGTTGAAAGAATAGAATATGATCCAAATAGATCTTGTCATATAATGTTAGTAAAATTTGATGATGGTGAAAAATATTATTATTTAGCTCCACAGGGAATAAATATTGGAGATAAAATATCAAACGGAGAAGACTCAGAAATTAAAATTGGTAATTGTTTACCATTATCTGAAATACCAGTTGGTATTAATATTCATAATGTAGAAATAAATCCTGGTGGCGGAGGAAAAATAGCAAGATCAGCAGGTACATCAGTATCAATCTCTGGTACAGATGGAAATTATTCAATAATTAAGATGACTTCAGGAGAAGTCAGAAAAATTGATTCAAGATCATTAGCTACAATAGGAATTCTTTCAAACCCTGATCAAAAAAACATTAAAATAGGTAAAGCTGGTAGATCAAGATGGTTGGGTAGAAGACCTCATACAAGAGGTGTTGTGATGAACCCCGTTGATCATCCTCACGGTGGTGGTGAAGGAAAAAGTGCTGGCGGAAGACATCCAGTATCAAGAACTGGGCAATCTGCTAAAGGATTAAAAACAAGAGATAATAAAAGAACAGATAAATATATAATTAGAAGAAGAAAGAAGAAGAAGGGATAATTTATGGCAAGGTCAGTTTGGAAAGGTCCATTTGTTGAGGAAAGCTTAATAAAAAAAGTTGAACAACAAAAAAATGATACAAACAAAAAACCAATAAAAACATGGTCGAGAAAATCGACTATAATACCAGATTTTATAGGACTAAGTTTTCTTATATATAACGGGAAAAAATTTATCCCACTAACAATATCAGAGGATATGGTAGGCCATAAATTTGGAGAATTTGCACCAACAAGACAATTTTTTGGACACACACCAGCTGACAAAAAAGCTAAAGAGGAAGATACAAAAGATAAAAAGTAATATATGAGCAAAACAAAAAAAAATAACGAACTAAATTTAGTAAGATCAGTCAATAAAAATATTAGATCGAGCACAAGGAAATTAAAACCTATTTTAAAAGCACTTGTTGGCAAAAAAGTTGATTTTGCATTAAGAGACCTAGAATTTTCAAATAAGAGAATTTGCGGGGATGTAAAAAAAACTCTTGCCTCTGCAATTGCCAATGCCGAAAACAATTATCAATACGATATAGATAAACTTGTAATAAAAGAGGCTTACTGTGGGAAACAAGTTATAATGAAGAGATTTAGACCAAGAGCAAAAGGTAGAGCAGCTCCAATAATTAAACCCTATTCAAATTTAACTATTATATTATCTGAACAAAAACAAAATCAAAAGGAGAAACATGGGACAAAAAGTTAATCCGGTAGGTTATAGACTTGGTGTTAATAGAGGATGGGACTCTGTTTGGTATGCTAAGAAAAAAGATTTTGGAAAATACTTAATTGAGGATTTTAAAATAAGAGAATATATAAAAAAAAACGTAATTAACTCTGGTGTATCTAAAGTAATGATTGAAAGAACATCTAAAAAGTGTTTCGTCACAATTTACACATCCAGGCCAGGTTTTGTTATAGGTAAAAAAGGTAGTGATATAGAAAAAATTAAAAATAAACTATCGGCTTTAACTACCAATGAGGTTAACTTAAATATTAAAGAAGTAAAGAAGCCTGAAACTAATAGTTTTTTAGTTGCAGAAAATATTGCACAACAATTAGTTAAAAGAGTTTCTTATAGACGAGCTATGAAAAGAGCTATGCAGTCTGCTTTAAGACTTGGTGCTAAAGGCATAAAAGTTTCGGTCAGCGGTAGATTAGGTGGAAATGAAATTGCAAGAACAGAATGGTTAAGAGAGGGAAGTATACCATCACATACACTTAGAGCTGATATTGATTATGCTGAATCTGAAGCATTAACAACATATGGTATTATAGGTATAAAAGTATGGATTTACAAAGGAGAAATTTTCTCGAAAGAATTTAGTCAGGAGACAAATAAAAAATAATTATGTTACAGCCAACTAGAACAAAATTTAGAAAAGCGCACAAGGGAAGAATACATGGAAATGCATCAAGATGTAATTCGATGAATTATGGTTCATTCGGTTTAAAAGCTTTAGAACCGGATAGAGTAATATCAAAACAAATAGAGGCCGCTAGAGTAGCATTAACAAGACATATGAAAAGACAGGGAAGAGTTTGGACAAGAGTTTTTCCAAATATACCAGTATCAAAAAAACCTACAGAGGTAAGAATGGGTAAAGGAAAAGGATCACCTGAGTTTTGGGCGTGCAGGGTAAAACCAGGAAGAATTTTGTTTGAAGTAGATGGTGTTTCAGAGCAGATTGCTAAAGAAGCATTATACAAAGCCTCAGCTAAGTTGCCTATTAAAACTAAATTTATAAGGAGATTTTCCTGATGAAAAAAAGTGAATTTAAAAAACTAACTTTAGATAAAGCTAAAAAAGATCTTGAGAAACATAAGAAAGATTTGTTTAACTTAAGATTTCAACAAGTGAATGGCCAACTCACTAATACATCAAAATTTAACCTAACTAAAAAAACTATAGCAAAATTATTAACATTTATAGAGAGGAAAAAAAGTGCCTAAAAAAATTCTTAGTGGAATAGTTGTGAGCGATAAACCAAATAAAACAATTACTGTATTAGTTGAACGAAAATATCAGCATCCTTTATTTAAAAAAGTTATTAAAGTTAAGAAAAAATTTAGTGCTCATGATGAAAACAATAAATTTAAAAATGGAGATAAAGTAAAGATAATAGAATGTAGACCTTATTCAAAAACAAAAAAATTTCAAGTTATGGAGCAAAACAAGTGATACAGGTACAAACAGAGCTTAATGTGGCAGACAACACTGGTGCAAAAAGAATAGAATGCATTAAGGTTTTAGGAGGCTCAAAAAGGAGATATGCAAGTATTGGTGATACAATTGTAGTGGCTGTTAAAGAGGCAATTCCAAAAGGTAAAGTAAAAAAAGGCTCTGTGCATAAGGCTGTAGTAGTTAGAGTCAAAAAAGGTATCCATAGAGATGACGGATCAAAAGTTAGATTTGATAATAATGCTGCCGTATTAACTGATGATAAGGGAGAACCAATAGGTACAAGAATTTTTGGACCTGTTACAAGAGAATTAAGAGGTAGAGGACAAATGAAAATAATATCACTTGCTCCGGAGGTAATATAAATGATTAAAAAAGGTTCAGATGTAAAAATTTTAACAGGTAAAGATAAAAATAAAAGTGGTGAAGTAATTGAAGTAGATAGAAATAATGACAGAATTAAAGTTAAAGGCACAAATATGATAAAGAAACACGTCAAAACGACAAAAGACAAAAAAGGTGGAATATTTGAAAAAGAAAATTTTATACACATTTCAAATGTAATTATTTTAAATAAAGAAAAAAAAAAGGAAACTAGTAAATAAAAATGATACCAAGATTAAAAGAACTTTACAAAAATGAAATCAAAAATTCTTTAAAAGAAAAGTATGGTTTTAAAAATCTTAATATGTCTCCAGAATTAGAAAAAATTGTAATAAATATGGGTCTTGGTATAGACGGTAATGACAATAAAATTATTAAATCTTGTGAGGAAGATTTATCCAAAATTACTGGTCAGAAACCTGTTGTAACTAAATTCAAAAAATCTATCTCAAATTTTAAGACAAGAAAAGATACTAAAGCAGGTTTAAAAGTGACTTTAAGAAAAAATAAAATGTATGAATTTATTGATAGACTTGTAAATATTGCTTTACCACGTATTAAAGATTTTAGAGGTTTGTCAGCAAAAGGATTTGATAGATTTGGGAATTATACTTTTGGTGTAAAAGAACATATAATTTTTCCTGAGGTTAATTTTGATAAAGTAGACAAAATTAGAGGTTTGGATATCTCAATAGTTATAAAATCAATTTCAAATGAGCACAGTTTAGAACTATTAAAAAAATTCAATTTCCCATTTAAAACAGATAGGAGTAACTAATGGCAAAGCTTAGTTCTATAAATAAAAATAACAGAAGAATCAAACTTTCAGATAAATTTTTTAAAAAAAGAGAAAAATTAAAAAAAATAATAATGAACAAAAAATTATCATTAGAAGAGAGATTTAAAGCACAGCAAAAATTATCAAAATTACCAAGGAACTCTGCAAAAACAAGAGTTAGAAACAGATGTCAAATTACTGGTAGGCCCCATGGCGTGTATAGAAAATTAAAAATTTCTAGAATTGCTCTAAGACAACTAGGTCTACAGGGCAAAATACCAGGAATGGTGAAATCAAGTTGGTAGAAAGGAAATTTTATGAGTTTAAGTGATCCAATAGGAGACATGTTAGCGAGAATAAAAAATTCTCAGATGAGAAATCATAAAAGAGTGGAAATACCATCGTCTAATTTTAAAGCTAAAATTGCTGATGTTTTAAAGAATGAGGGCTATATAAATAATTTTAATGTAGAAAATAATGATAATAAAAATACTTTAATAATAGATTTAAAATATAATTCTGGCTCTCCAGTTATTACTGTTATTGAAAGAGTTTCAAGACCAGGTAGAAGAATATTTTCTAGCGCAGAGAGCCTACCAAAAATCAATAATGGTCTAGGAATTGCAATTGTATCAACACCAAAAGGCGTTATGACTGATATTGAAGCAAGAAAACAAAAAATTGGTGGAGAGGTAATTTGTAAGGTTTTTTAATGTCTAAAATAGGTAAAATAAATATTACAATTCCAGAAAAAGTAAAAGTCATACTTTCAGGATCTGATATAAATATTGAGGGTCCTATAGGAAAACAATCAATAAAAATCAATTTAGATGTTTTTGATTTAAAAGTAAATGAGGGAAAAGACATTACGATTAAACCTAAAAAATTAGATGACACAACTAAAAGACTTTGGGGCATGAATAGAAGTTTAATAAATAATGCTATTATAGGATCAAGCGTTGGATTTGAAAAAATTCTTGAACTAAACGGTGTAGGATATAGAGCAGCATTAAAAGGAAATCAATTAAATCTTCAGTTAGGTTTTAGTCACGATATAAATTTTGACATACCTAGTGATATTAAAATTGCAGTTGAAAAACAAACCACAATAAAAATAACGGGTATGAATAAACAAAAAGTAGGAATGACTGCATCACAAATAAAATCTTTTAGACCACCGGAGCCTTACAAAGGAAAAGGAATAAGAGAAAAAGGTCAATATGTATTAAAAAAAGAAGGAAAGAAGAAATAATGAAATTAAATACTATTCAAAGAAAAAAATTTAGAATTAGAAATAAACTTAAAAAGAATGCAAGAAGCGATAGATATAGATTAAGTGTTTCAAGGAGTTTAAAAAATTTCTCAGCACAAATTATAGATGATGTGAACAGCAAGACATTATTGTCAGCGTCTTCAATAGAAAAAGACATTAAAAGTCGACCTAAAACAAACAAAACATCAGTCTGTAAAATTGTTGCAGAAAAATTAGCAAAAAAAGCCATAGATAAGAATATAAAAAAAATTTATTTCGACAGAGGTAAATTTAAATATCATGGTAGAGTTAAAGAGTTTGCAGAAACTTTAAGAAAAAATGGAATGGAATTTTAAATGCAAAAAGATGATTTTATAGAAAAATTAGTTCACGTAAATAGAATAACTAAAGTTGTTAAAGGTGGAAGAAGATTTGGATTTTCGGCTTTAGTAGTAGTTGGAAATCAAAATGGTAAAATCGGAATAGCGCATGCTAAAGCAAAACAAGTTCCTGATGCTATTAAAAAAGCTAATGAATTAGCTAGACGAAATTTAGTTCATATACCTTTGAGGGAGGGCAGAACTATACATCATGATATATATGGTAAAGATGGAGCTGGAAAAATAAAAATGAGAGCTGCACCTAAAGGTACTGGAATTATAGCTGGAGGTCCTGTAAGATCTGTTTGTGAAGTATTAGGTATCCGAGATGTAGTAGCAAAATCATTAGGAACGGCTAATCCGCATAATGTTATAAGAGCTTGTTTAAAGGCTTTAAAAAAACAAAATTCACCAAAACAAATTTCTATTATTAGAAATAAAAAAATTTCAGAAATAATAGAAAAAAGAGGATAGATGTTAAACAACCTAAAAAAAATTAAACAAAAGAAATTAAGAGTAGGCAGAGGAATCGGCTCTGGTAAAGGTAAAACTTCTGGCAGAGGCGTCAAAGGTCAAAAATCAAGGTCTGGTGTTGCTATAAAAAGTTTTGAGGGAGGACAAATGCCCTTGTATAGAAGACTACCAAAAAGAGGTTTTAATATAATTGGCAAAAAAGAGACTGGTGCATTAAATCTTGCCAAAATCCAGTCGTTTATACAATCTAAAAAAATTAAAACTACCGACAAGATTGATTTGGCATTTTTAAAAAAACTTAAAATAGTTAAAAAAAAATTTAAAAGATTAAAAGTCCTTGGCAAGGGAGAGATAAAAGAAAAATTAAATCTAGAAGTTGATTATCTATCTAACTCAGCAAAAGCTAAATTAGAAAAATCAGGCTCAAATGTCAAAATTATTAATAAGTAATTTAAAATGAGTTCAATTGCCCAATCCGGAGATTTAAAAAATCGTATAATTTTTACAATTTTAATTTTAGCTATATATAGATTTGGTACTTTTGTACCTTTGCCAGGAATAGATCCAGATCAGTTAAAGATAATGATGGAAGGTAATCAAAAAGGACTATTAGGAATGTTTAATGTTTTCGCTGGTGGTGCAGTAAGTCGGATGGCAATATTTGCTCTAGGGATTATGCCATATATATCTTCAGCTATTATTGTTCAATTATTAACAGGTGTTTCTGATTATTTTAAAAATTTAAAAAGCCAAGGAGAAATTGGAAGAAAAAAAATTACTCAAATTACTAGATATGGAACTGTTTTACTTTCTACTATTCAGGGATACGGTTTATCAATAGGTCTAGAAGCTTCGTCTGGTTTAGTTATTAATCCAGGAGTGTTTTTTAAGATCTCAACAGTTACTACAATTGTTGCTGGAACAGTCTTTCTTATGTGGTTAGGTGAACAAATTACACAAAGAGGTATAGGCAACGGAATTTCTTTAATTATATTCTCCGGTATAGTTGCAGAGATTCCACGTGCATTAGTAACAACATTTGAACTAGGAAGAACTGGTGCAATTTCAACTGTAATGATAATTTTTATTTTCATATTATTAATTGCCACAATTATGTTCGTAGTTTTTATGGAAAGAGCTCTTAGAAAAATATTAATTAACTACCCCAAAAGACAAATGGGAAATAAGATGTATGGTGGTGAGTCTTCTCATTTACCTCTAAAAATCAATACAGCTGGTGTTATACCAGCAATTTTTGCTTCTGCGTTGTTACTTTTACCAGTTACAATGTCAAATTTTAATTTTTCCTCTAATGACACTGTAACTTCATTCGCATCATATTTTACACAAGGGCAACCTTTGTATATGTTGCTTTATGCAGCTGGAATTATCTTTTTTACTTTTTTTTATACTTCGATTACATTTAATCCAGTTGAAACTGCAGAAAATTTAAGAAAATATGGTGGATTTGTCCCAGGTATCAGGCCAGGCGAAAGCACAGCTATATATATAGAGCAAATACTAACAAGGTTAACTACTATTGGTGCTTTATATTTAACATTAGTTTGTCTAATGCCTGAGTTTTTAATCTCAAGATATCCTATACCTTTCTATTTGGGAGGTGCTTCAATTTTGATCGTTGTTGTAGTAGCTATTGATACTGTGACACAAATACAAACAAGATTAATGAGCGCTCAGTATGAACAGTTAATCAAAAAAACTAAGTTTGGCAGATAAAAGTGAATATTATAATATTTGGCCCTCCTGGCGCAGGTAAAGGTACTCAAGCTAAATATTTAGAAAAAAAATTAAATAACTTTCAAGTTTCTACAGGCGACATGCTAAGGGAGGAAATTAAAAAAGAAAGTGAAATTGGAAAGAAAATAATCAATTATATGAATGAAGGTAAGTTTGTTGATGATGAAATTGTAAATAAACTTATGAAAAATGTTATATTTGACCCTAAAAAAAAAGGCAAACTCATTTTTGATGGATATCCGAGAACATTGAAGCAATCAAAAAATTTAGAATTACTGTTAAAAGAGTCTAATCAAAAAATAGATTTTATTTTTTTCTTAAATGTCAATAAAAGTACAATAGTGCAAAGAATTGAAAAAAGAAAAAAAATTGAAAAAAGATCAGATGATGATCTGACTACTATCTTAAAGAGATATGATACTTATATGGAGACAACAAAACCTGTTTTAAATTATTACTCAAATAAACCAAATTTTAACGAAATTGATGGTGGGTTAAAAATCGCTGAAATTACTAGTAAAATCAATAGTATTTTGAAGGTTTAAAAGTTGACATTAAATTAACTTCTTATATAAAAGGCTAGATTTTATCTCTAAATTATGGCTCGTATCGCTGGTGTAAATATTCCACAAAATAAAATTGTCCAAGTTGGACTTACCTATATATATGGTATAGGCGATAAATTTTCTAAACAAATCTGCAAAGATCTTGATATATCTAAACCAACAAGAGTTAATCAATTAACAGATGATCAAATTTTAAAAATAAGAGAATATATTGATAAGCATTATTCTGTTGAGGGAGATTTAAGAAGAGATAACTCTATGAGTATTAAAAGATTAATTGATTTAGCTTGTTATAGAGGTTCTAGACATAAGAAAAAACTTCCAGTTCGTGGTCAAAGGACTAGATGTAACGCTAGAACTAGAAAAGGTAAAGCAATAGCAATAGCAGGTAAAAAATTAACGCCACTTAAAAAATAGTTTATGTCAAAAAATAAAGAAAATGAAAAAAAGATTGAAAATAAAGAACAAAAAGAAGTTAAAAAAAGTTCTTATTCAAAAAAGAAAAAAATAAAAAAAAATATAACTAACGGTATAGCATATGTGCAGTCTAGTTTTAATAATACGATTGTGTCAATTGCTGATACTCAAGGTAATGTAATTTCATGGTCATCCGCTGGACAAAAAGGTTTTAAGGGATCAAGAAAATCAACGCCATACGCAGCCCAAATAGCTGCAGATTCTGCAGCAACTAAAGCATTAGAATACGGAATGAAGACTTTAATAGTTGAGATAAAGGGACCTGGTTCTGGTAGAGAAACGGCACTTAGGGCTTTGCAAGCAAGGGGTTTTAAAATTTTGTCAATAAAAGATACTACACCAATGCCACATAATGGAACTAGACCACCAAAAAAAAGGAGAGTTTAATGGAGAATACAGAAGTAAATATAAAAAATTGGAAGACACTAATTAAACCTGGTAAATTAGATGTAAACCTTAGTGAAGATAAATCATATGCAAAAATAGTTGCTGAACCACTTGAAAAGGGATATGGCTTAACTTTAGGAAACTCATTAAGAAGAATATTGCTTTCTTCTATAAGAGGTACAGCTGTGACGGCTATTCAAATTGATGGTGTTCTTCACGAGTTTACATCAATAAAAGGTGTTAGGGAGGATGTTACAGATATAGTATTGAACGTAAAATCACTAGCCTTAAAGTGTAATTCGGAAGGAACTAAAAAATTAATTTTAGATGCCAAAGGACCTGGTGTAATAAAAGCATCAAATATAACTCCTATTAACGAAATAGAAATATTAAACCCGGATTTAGTAATTTGTAATTTAGATGAAAATACAAACTTTCATATGGAGATGACAGTTGGAAATGGTAAAGGTTATGTTTCAGCAGATTTAAACAAACCAGAGGAACCACCATTAGGTTTAATTCCAATTGACTCTTTATTTAGCCCTGTAAAAAAAGTATCATACACTGTGAGTACAGCAAGAGAAGGTAAAGCATTAGATTATGATAAACTCATTATGGAGGTTGAAACTAATGGTTCAATATCTGCTGAGGATGCACTGGCCTATTCTGCAAGAATTTTTCAGGATCAACTAGCAATGTTTGTTAATTTTGATGAACCACAAGAAGTCACAATTTCTGAATCGCCAAAAGAACCAGAATTTAATAGAAATCTTTTAAGAAAAGTAGATGAATTGGAACTATCAGTAAGATCAATGAATTGTTTGAAAAATGATAATATTATTTACATTGGAGATTTGGTACAAAAATCAGAAGGTGAGATGTTGAGAACTCCTAATTTTGGAAGGAAGTCTTTAAATGAAATTAAAGAAATCTTAAATGGAATGTCTTTATATCTTGGAATGGAAATACCAAATTGGCCCCCTGAAAATATAGCTGAATTGTCTAAAAAGTTAGAGGAAAGCATATAAAATGAGACATAAGTTAGGTTACAAAAAACTTAATAGAACATCAGAACACAGAAAAGCTTTAATTAAAAATATGCTTAATTCGCTTATTAAATATGAGCAAATTATAACAACTTTACCGAAAGCTAAACTGATAAAGCCTCAAGCTGAAAAACTAATAACTTTAGGAAAAAAAAAAAATTTAACAAACACCAGAGTTTTAATTTCTAAATTACAAGATAAAACAAACGCTAATAAAATCTTAAATACCTTATCAAAAAGATACGAGAAAAGAGCTGGTGGTTATACTAGAATAATTAAATCAGGTTATAGATACGGAGATAATTCACCTATGGCAGTTATTGAATTTGTAGATAGAGATGTTGAGGCTAAAAGAAAATTTAAAAAGAAAAAAAAACAAGACCCCAACACAGAAGATAAAAACAAAAAACAAATACCTGCATAATCAATTTAAGATAAATGAATAGGTCTTATAAAATAAAACCAATTCATGCCGCTATGCGATTAGATAGATGGATTAAAAATAATATAGGTAAATACCCTCAATCATTGTTAGAAAAATCAATTAGAAAAGGGAAAATTAAATTAAATAAAAAAAAAACAAACTCTTCGTATAAACTAAAAATAGGAGATGAAGTAAGTTTTTATAATTTCAATTATGAATTCAAAAAAGTAAAAAATATCAAATATACACCTTCCAAAAAAAATTTAGATGAAAATGAAAAGTCATTAATTGAGGATAATGATGAATTTATAGTAATAAATAAAAAGGGTGGTGTTTCTGTACAAGGTGGCACTAAATCAAGAAATAATTTGATAGACATTTTTTCTAATAGCAATTTATTTAAAGATACTAAACCTTATTCAGTTCATCGGTTAGACAAGGAAACATCAGGTGTTATGATTATAGCTAAAAATTATAATAGTGCAAAATTATTAACTTCATTATTTAGATTAAGAAAAGTTCACAAAACATATTTAGCTATTTGCCATGGAATATTTAAAAATAAAAAAGGTGAAATAAGAGGTAATTTAGTTAAATATGAAAAAGAAAAAAAAATTTCAGAACTAGCAATTACTAATTATAATGTAATTAGTTATAACAATTTTTTTAGTTTCCTTGAACTAAAACCAGTTACTGGCAGAAAACATCAACTAAGAAAACAACTTTCGTTTATGGGTAATCCTATAGTTGGAGATGTAAAATATAATAATATTAAATCAAAAAATAAAGATCAAAAAAAATTAATGCTTCATTCTTACAAGATAAAATTTTTAATAAATAACAAGAAATTTAATTTTCAAGCCAAACTTCCTGATTATTTTAACAATTATTTAAATAAAAAAAGATTAATAATTTAAATTAATTAATAGATTCTTTTTTAATTTCTTCAAAATTTTTTCTTTATCTACTTTTTTGATATTAATTATATTTATAATACCTTTATCTCTTATTCCGCACGGAACAATTTTTTTATATTCTTCTAAACTGTTCGAATAATTTATAGAAAATCCGTGAAAAGCGATCCATTTTTTTACTCTAATTCCTATTGCTGCAATCTTTTTAATTTGATTATTATGATTTATCCATATTCCAACATTTTTTCTATCATTAAAAGATTTCATATCTATTTCCTCTAATGTATTGATAATACTTTCTTCTATTGCTGATATAAATTTTCTAATATCTTTTTTTCTTTTATTTAAATCAATAACCAAATAACAAATTATTTGACCTGGGCCATGCCATGTAATTTTTCCACCTCTATTTGTTTTAAAAATTTTTATTGATTTTTCAATAATATCATTCTCTTTGTAACTTGTTCCTGCTGTAAAAATTGATTTATGTTCTAAAAACCATATGAGTTCTCTTCCATTTTTTAGTGCTAAATTATGAACTCTTTTTTCTAATATATTAATCGCCGTTTTATAATTTACTGGTTTTACTGATTTTTTGATCTCTATATCCATTTAAAAATTGTATTATATGTATTTTGCATTAATAGTTCTAATAAATTTTTAAAAAGTAAGAAAATGTCCACTATGAAAAAAAATAAAGATCAAAAGGTAAATTTTGAATTTAATAAAGAATATATAAAAGTTATCGTAGAAAAAATTCAAAATAATGATGTCGATTTCCTTTCAAATTCCTTTAAGGAAATGCACCCTGCTGACGCCGCTGACATTATCGAACATTTAAATCAGAGTGATCGTGAAAATTTGATTAAGTTAAATAATTTTGATATCAATCCTGAGATATTCGTTGAATTAAACGAAAATATTCAATCCGAGATAGTAAAAATGCTGTCTTCTGAGTCGGTTGTTTTTATACTAAAAAATTTAGAGTCAGATGACGCTATAAAAATATTAGAAAATATAGAAGAAGAAAATAAAAACCAAATTCTATCTTCTCTACCTCCTAAAGACCGATTTGTACTTTTAGAAAGTTTAAGTTATCCCGAAGATACTGCTGCTAGAATTATGCAAAGAGAATTCACAGCTATTCCTAGTAATTGGTCTGTTGGTCAAACAATTGATTACCTTAGAGAGAACAAAGATTTACCAGATCAATTTTTAGAAATCTATATAATAGACAGTGAATTTAAACCACTTGGAACTGTTCCTTCATCTAAAGTTTTGAGAACATCAAGAGAAACAAAAATGATTGATATAATGCTAGAGTCACAAGTAACAATACCAGTAGAAATGGACAAAGAAGAAGTTGGAAGGTTATTTGAAAATTATAACTTAAATTCAGCAGCTGTTATAGATAAAAGTGGTAAATTAGTCGGCATGATTACAAGTGATGATATATTAACTGTTTTAAAAGAGGAAGCAGAAGAAGATACTTTAAGATTGGCAGGGGTAGGTGATGAAGAGATTACAGATGGAGTTATTAAAAAAACTCAAAGACGTTTTAATTGGCTGTTATTAAATTTATTTACTGCTTTTCTTGCAACATGGGTAATTAGTAAATTTGGTGCAACTATAGAACAAATGGTTGCCTTAGCATTTTTGATGCCAATAGTTGCTTCAATGGGAGGTAATGCAGGCATGCAAACCTTAGCTGTAACAATAAGAGGAATTGCTACGAACGACTTAACAGAGAGTAATTTTTTAAAGATTGTTTTAAAAGAATTTAATATTGGAGTTCTTAATGGAGTAATTTTTGCAATTATCAGTGCGTTAATTGTACAGCTATGGTTTAAAGACTATGTATTATCTATAATTATTTCGGTATCTATGATCTTAAATATGATTGTTGCTGGTTTGTTCGGAATTTTGATACCAGTTACACTTAAAAAATTTAATATAGACCCCGCAATTGCATCAAGTGTTTTTGTAACAACAATTACTGATGTTATTGGTTTCCTCTCATTTTTAGGAATAGGCGCTTATTTTTTTTACAATTAAAAATTATCAATTAATCTTACTCCTTGAATATAGAAAGCAATAAAAATTTTCACATCTTTTTTATTTACTTTTTTACTAAGATTATTTTTGTTTCTCAACTCTAAATATTCGATGTTAAATAATTTATTTCTATTTATAAAATTATTTATTAAAATTTTATTATTTAAATTTTTTCTTAAAAGATTAAATAATTTTTTTACGTTTGAAACAAGTAATGCAGACGCTTTTATAGATTTTTGATTTAGCAATCCATTTCTTGATGAATAAGCAAGACCGTTCTTCATTCTAATAGTTTTGCATAATATGGTTTTTACATTCGTATTTTTTTTTAAAAATTCTCTAATTAGTATGTATTGCTGATAATCTTTTTCACCTAAAAATATTTTATTTATTTTCAATTTTTTGATGAATTGATTAATTACACTTAAAACTCCCTCAAAATGACCTGGTCTATATTTTGCACATAATATTTTATTCGATTTGCTAATTTTAAACTTCCTTTTTATTTTATTTCCGTAAACATCTTTAACGCGAGGTATTAAAACATAGTCTACTTTGAGATTATTTAACAATTTAAGATCATTTTGAATATTTTTTGGATATTTATTATAATCTTTTTTATTATTAAATTGAGCGGGGTTAATAAATATACTCACCAATGTTTTTTTGCATTTTTTTTGTGATTTTTTTATCAAACTCACGTGTCCTTCATGCAAGGCTCCCATAGTTGGTACAAAACCTATATCTGCCTTAAAATTAACTTCTTTATTAAGTTTATTAATGCTTTTAAAAATAATCATTTATGGTACTCCACTAATAATAGTTATTTATGATTAGACAAGCAATAATACCTTTGGCTGGTCTTGGTACAAGACTTCTGCCATTAACAAGCGTTTTTGCCAAAGAATTATTACCAATGAATGGTAGAGCTGGTATTGAATATATATTAGATGAATGTATTGATGCTGGAATTAAAGAAGTTGTATTTATAATTTCCAAAAACAAAATGATGATAAAAGATTATTTTTATAAGGATATTTTTTATAAAAAAATCATTAAAAAAAAAAGTGATAAAAGAATAACTAATGAGTATAGAAAAATCCTAAAATATAAAAAGATGATAAAATTTGTATATCAAAATAAGCCTTTAGGTACTGGTGATGCCGTACTTAAAACAAAAAAATTTATAAAAGATAAATATTTTTTAATGTTATTACCAGATGATTTAATCGTAAAAAAAAATTGTTCAAAAGACATGATTAGTATTAGCATGAAAAATAAATGTTCCGTTATGGCGAGTATGAAAGTAAAAAAAAATAATGTAAGTAGATGGGGCATATATTCGGTATCCAAAAAACTTAATAAGGGTAATTTTTTTATTAAAGATGTGATTGAAAAACCAACTATTAAAAAAGCACCTTCTACAAATGCAGTGATAGGTAGATATATTCTTCCAAAAAAAATATTTTCTAAATTAAAAAATCTTAAACCAGGTAAAGGTGGTGAAATTCATATTACAGATGCAATTAAAAAATTGATAAACGAAGGTGATAAATTTATTGGACATAAATTCCGTGGTAAATATTTAGATTGCGGAAGTATGTCTGGATACATCAAATCAGGAATAGAAATATCAAAGTTATGAAACTGTGTATGATAGGAACAGGCTATGTTGGCTTGGTTAGCGGGGTTTGTTTTTCAGACCTTGGAAATACTGTTTATTGTGTAGATAATGATATTGAAAAAATTAATGCCCTTAATAAAGGGATAGTGCCTATATATGAACCTGGTTTAGAGGAAATTTTAAAGCGTAATTATAAACAAAAAAGATTAATTTTTACAAATAATTTAAAAAAGGCAGTAGAAAACTCTGATATTATATTTATCTGTGTTGGTACTCCCACTAAAAAAAATAGTAACTCGGCTGATTTAAAATATGTTTTTAATGTTGCCAATAATTTAAAAAAATTCATAAAAAAATACAAAGTTGTTATCACAAAATCTACAGTACCTGTCACTACTGGTGATAAAATTGAAAAAATTTTGATAAAACAAAAAAGAAAAAAATTGGTAGATGTTGTTTCTAATCCTGAATTTTTAAGAGAAGGTGAAGCAATAAGAGATTTTTTGAGCCCTGATAGAGTTGTAGTCGGAACTGATAGTAATAAGGCAAATAAATATCTAAAGAACCTTTATTTACCCATAGTTAAAAAGACAAGCAGATATTTTAGAACTTCAAGACGTGGAGCTGAACTAATTAAATATGCATCAAATGCTTTTCTAGCTACAAAGATATCCTATATCAATGAATTAGCAAATCTTTGTGAAAAAACAAATGTTGATATTAAAGAAATTTCCCAAGGTATGGGCTTAGATCAACGAATAGGGGATAGATTTTTAAGAGCTGGCCCCGCATACGGAGGTTCATGTTTTCCAAAGGATACTAGAGCAATAATAGATACCTCAAATAAGTTTAAATCAAATTTATCAATTATAAAAGCTGTAATTAAATCAAATGAAGATAGAAAAAAATTATTAACAGAAAAAGTTTACAAAATTTTAAATAATAATCTAAAAAATAAATTAATAACTTTTTTAGGAGTTACTTTTAAGCCTAACACTGACGATATGAGAGAAGCATCAAGTTTATATATCTTACCAAAATTATTAAAAAAGGGAGCTATTATCAATTATTTTGATCCGTCAGGTAAAAAAAAAGAATTTAAGAAATTTAAAAGAGTTAAATATTGTAAAAATATATCTCAAGCATGCTTTAGATCAGATTTAATAATACTT
Organism: uncultured Pelagibacteraceae bacterium; assembly: GCA_902528175.1. GTDB lineage: Bacteria > Pseudomonadota > Alphaproteobacteria > Pelagibacterales > Pelagibacteraceae > Pelagibacter. The sequence goes on from CABZRN010000003.1 coordinate 70,239, forward strand.
CACACTGAATGGAATGAATTTAAGACTTTAAATTTCAAAAAATTAATTAAAAAGAGCAATTTTAAGGTATTTGATATGCGTAATCTATATTCTCCAAAATCAATGAAAAAAAAAGGTATTAACTATTTTGGTATAGGAAGATAGTTATTATATTTCAAATATTGCATCAATCTCGACTGCAACACCTAACGGTAAGTTATTAACACTAACTGCCGCTCTAGTATGCATTCCTTTATCTTCGAGAATTTTCACCAACATATCAGAAGCGCCATTAATTACTTTTGGTTGTTCTATAAAATCATTTGTTGAATTAACAAAACCAACTATTTTTACACAAGATTTTATTTTATCTAGATCTCCAGATAATATTTTCTTTGCTTGAGCTAAAATACTTAGCGCACATCTTTCTGCTGCTTTATATCCTTCTTCTGTATTTAAATCTTTACCTAACTTACCTTTTATTAACTCACCGTTTGAGTTCATAGAAATTTGTCCTGAAATATATAATAATTTTCCAACAATTTTACTTGCTAGGTATGATCCTACTGGCGCTGGCGCTTCAGGTAAAACGATGTTATTTTCTTTTAATCTTTTATCAGCACTCATTTATTTTTTTTCTTTTTACCTCTATCGTATTCTTTTCTTTTCTCAATCAAAATCAATCCCTCCTCCATTGTTAGTTCAGCTGGATCTTTCTCTTCAGGAATTGTAGCATTTAATGATTTATATTTAATGTAAGGTCCGTACTGACCCTTCATAATTCTAACAGGTTTTTTGTCTTCTGGATGTTCACCTAAATCTTTTATAATAGAAGACGAAATTCTACCTGGCTTAGCTTCTGATATTAAAGTTATTGCTCTGTTTAATCCAATATTAAATAATTCATCAATATTTTCTAATCTTGCGGATTTATTATTGCATTTTAAATATGGACCAAATCGACCAACATTTATTGTAATATCTTTCTCAAAATCTGGATGTTTACCAATTATTTTAGGAAGTGAGCATAAATATTTTGCCTTATCAAGATCAACATTTTCTATATCTAAACCTTTTGGTATTGATACATTTTTAAAGTTACTTTCTTCTTTCTTTTTCTTTTTGGTTTTAATTTTCGGTTTTTTAATATTTTCTATTTCTTCATCGCTTAGTTCGTATTGCAAATAAGGTCCAAATCTTCCATTTTTTAAATAAATATCCTTACCGATATCATTTTTTCCTATTAATTTAGGTTCTGCCAAATTCACTTGTTGCGATGCTTTAATTTTAGAAAGAGGTCTTGTGAATTTACATTCTGGATAACCAGAACACCCAATAAATGCACCCCCTCTAAAGCTATTCTTTAGACTTAATTCTCCTGTATGACAAAGCTTACATTTTCTATCAATTTTACCATTTTCATCTGTATCAAATATTAACTTTCCCAAACTTTCATTTAATAAATCAAGCACTTCACGTGTTCTCTTTTCTTTTACATTCGAAACATTTTTATTAAAATCTATCCAAAACTGATCCAAAACTTTAATCCAGTTTTCTTTTCCTGATGTAATATCATCCAATTGATCTTCAAGTTTAGCAGTAAAATCATAGTCAACATATCTTGAAAAAAGTTTTTCCAAAAAGGCAGATAGTAATTTTCCTCTATCGGTTGGAAAAAATCTCTTATTTACTATATCAGCATATCCTCTATTAGATATAACAGAGATTATACTTGCATATGTTGAGGGACGACCAATTCCTAATTCTTCTAATTTTTTAACTAAACTTGATTCTGAAAAGCGTGGAGGTGGTTGTGTAAAATGTTGCTCATCATTAAATTCTTTAATTTCGATTGGTCCTTTAGATACTTCAGGTAATATTTTTTCATCTTCATTTTCATCAATTTTCTGAAGTTTTAAAAACCCATCAAATTTTATAGTTGAGCCACTAGATTTTAATATATTCTTTCCATCTTCTGAGGTAATTAATATAGTTTTTCTATCAAATTTAGCTGGCTGCATCTGAGATGATATAGCTCTAGACCAAATAAGATCATATAATTTATACTGATCTGTACTTAAATATTTTTTTATACTTTGAGGTGAATTTTTTATTTCTGTTGGTCTGATTGCTTCATGTGCTTCTTGTGCATTTTTTGCTTTTTTACCTGAATAATTATTAGCTTGCTCGGGAAGATAATCGCTACCATAATTTTCCTCTATATATTTTCTAAATAATGGAATTGCCTCTTTAGATATATTGGTACCATCAGTCCTTATATAAGTTATTAAACCTCTCGTATCCCCATCTATTTCGATACCTTGATAGAGTCTTTGTGCAATTTGCATTGTTCTTGATGCACCGAAACCTAATTTACTTGATGCAGATTGCTGAAGAGTTGAAGTTGTGAAAGGCCCTGATGGATTTCTTGTATAAACTTTTGAGCTTATATCTTTGATTAAGTATTTTTTATCTTTAATTTTTGATATTGCATTATTTATATCTTCTTTATTTCTAAAACTAAATTTTACAATTTTTTCTCCGTTTAACTCAGATATTGATGACGAAAGAAAATTATGTGATGAATTAACGAAATTTACATTTAACGACCAAAATTCTTCCGGATTAAATACTTCAATTTCATGTTCTCTTTCAGTTAACAATCTTAAAGCTACAGATTGAACCCTACCAGCTGACTTAGAGCCTGGTAATTTAGTCCATAGTATTGGCGAAATGTTAAAACCTACTAAATAATCTAAAGCTCTTCTAGCCATATAAGCATCTACAAGTTGACTTTCAAGCGATCTAGGGTTCTCTATACCACTTATGACTGCTTTTTTTGTGATTTCATTAAACACTACTCTTTCAATTTTTTTGTCTTTAAGAATATTTTTTTCATCTAAAAATTCTTTAACATGCCATGCTATCGCTTCACCTTCACGATCAGGGTCAGTAGCTAGAATAATTTTTTCAGAATCTTTAGCTGCATCAGTAATTTCTTTTAAATATTTTTTCGAAAAACTATCTACTTCCCATATCATTTTAAATTCATTTTCTGGATCTACAGATCCATTTTTAGATGGTAAATCTCTTATATGACCATAACTGGCAAGAACTGTATAATCTTTTCCTAAATATTTGTTTATTGTTTTTGCTTTAGCTGGACTTTCTACAATGACTAAATTCATTAAGACAAAAGTACATTAAAGACCTAGATAGTCAAATTAATAAATTTTTGTCTTAGATTCTGTCTTATTTATTAGGCGTTTTATATTTTCTCTGTGCGTATAGAAAATCATTATGAACATGATAAAGTAGAAATAATAAAAGGGATCAGAAATAAAAAAAAAATGAAATACAGGTATACAAACACTAGAGACAATTGAGCTTAAAGAAGAATATTTAAATATAAAAAAAATCAACAACCAGATTATAAAAAACACTATTCCTGAAAAATAATTTAAACAAAATAAAATACCAACATAAGTTGCAACACCTTTGCCGCCTTTAAATTTAAGCCAAATTGGGAAAACATGACCTATAAAAACCGACAATGAAGCTAAATAAAGCTGATCATTATAATAAAACTTAATAAACAAAATTGGAATAACTGCTTTTAAAATATCAAGAGTCAATGTTAGATATCCTATAAACTTATTGCCTGATCTTAAAACATTTGTTGCTCCAATATTTCCAGAACCTATTTTTCTTATATCTTTGCCGATAAAAATTTTAGTTAATATAAGTCCAAATGGAATAGAACCAAACAAATAAGAGATTATAATAATTAAAGTAATTTCTAAATTTAGCATTTAAATAACTCAACTCCATTAATAAAAGTGCTTAATACTTTGCCTTGTAGTTTTTTGTCCTCTATACAAGTATTCTTAGATTTTGATATCATTTTTTCTTTTTTAACTACCCATGGCTTGTATATATCAACAATACATAAGTCCGCTTCACTTCCCACAGAAAGACTTCCTTTGTTTATTCTTAAAATTTTAGCAGGGTTGCATGTCAGACACTCAATTATCTTATTTAATTTTATTGATCCGTTGTGAAATAATTCTAATGCAAGCGGTAAAAGAGTTTCTATACCAGAGGCACCTGTAGCAGCTTGAGAAAATGTTAATCTTTTTGACTCTTCATCTTCAGGTTTATGATCTGAGACAATAACATCTATCAAATTATGGTTTATACCTTTTATTAGAGACAATCTGTCCTCCTCAGTCCTTAGAGGAGGGGATAATTTAAGGAAGGTACGAAAGTCTCCTATATCATTTTGGTTTAATGATAAATTATTAATTGAAACACCAGTTGTAAATTTTATAATTTCTTTTTTATTTTTAATTATTTCAACAGATTTTTCTGATGATATTTGAGCAATATGATATCTACAATTGAAATCCTCTAGCAAAGTTAAATCTCTTTCGATAATAATTTTTTCTGCGTAGTCAGGTATGCCTTGAAGACCAAGTTTAGTTGCAATTATCCCATCATTTACTTGTCCATCTTTTGATAATTCATTATCTTCTGCATGTTGTATTACTAATGCATCTAAGTCAAAAGCAGATCTCATAATTCTGGACATTAATCTTGTATTTTGAATAGTTTGCGTGCCATCTGTATAACCAATTATTCCTTTTTTATTTAAAAGCCCAAATTCATTCATATTAGTTCCTTCCAGACCTTTTGTTAAACTTGCGGTTGGAAATATATTAATTTTTGATTTATCTCTCCCTCTTCTTTTAAGAAAGTCAACCATAGAAACATTATCTATAACAGGGGAAGTATTAGGCATTGTAACAACAGATGTAACACCTCCAGCTAGCGCTGCATTACTTAATGTTCTAAAATTTTCTTTATATTCGTAGCCTGGCTCACCTACGAATACCCTCATATCAACAAGACCAGGAAATATAAATTTTTCTTTTAGATCTATATATTTTTCTCTTGAAGGAATATTATTTTGGTTTACTTTTTTACCTATTGCTTCAATTTTTCCATTTTCACCAATAATCAAACCGCCTTTTTCATCTATAGAGTTTTTAGGATCTATTATTTTTGCATTTAAAAAATATTGTTTTTTCATTATTCACAAAATAACTTTAGACAGGCCATTCTTACAGCAACACCTAATTCAACCTGTTCTTTAATTACACTTTTATTAATGTCATCTGCTAGTTTTGTATCTATTTCTATTCCCCTATTCATAGGACCAGGGTGCATAATAATTGCATCACTTTTTGCTTTCTCTAATTTATCTGGTGTAAGTCCATAATATTCATAATACTCTCTATTTGATGAGAGAAATGAACTTGTCATTCTTTCATTTTGTAATCTTAACATCATCACGATGTCACAATCTTTTACTCCTTCTTTCATATTTGTAAAAGTGTTGACACCAAATTTTTCTAAATCTTTTGGCATCAAATTAGATGGTGCAACTATATTTATATCTGCGCCCAACATATTTAATAAATAAATATTTGATCTGGCAACTCTTGAATGAAGGATATCCCCGCAAATTGCAATTTTAAGACCTTCTATTTTATTTTTCTTTTCCATAATTGTTAAAGCATCAAGTAAAGCTTGTGTTGGATGCTCTCTTCTGCCATCGCCTGCATTTAATACCGCACAGTTAACTTTTTGTGATAATAAATTTGAGGCACCTGAGTCTTGATGCCTTACAACAATGATATCAGGGTGCATCGCATTTAAAGTCATTGCAGTGTCTATTAAAGTTTCTCCTTTTTTAATTGCTGAATTAGTTATATTCATAGACATAACATCAGCGCCTAATCTCTTTCCAGCAAGCTCAAACGAACTTTGAGTTCTAGTAGATGGTTCAAAAAATAAATTTATTTGTGTTTTGCCTCTCAAGATATCTATTTTTTTATTTTTACTTTTGTTCAAAGCTATAAAGTTTTTTGATTCTGAAAGAATAGTCTTTACATCAGAGATTGACAGATCTTGTATACCTAGAAGATGTTTTTTAGAAATTTTAACAGCGTTTTTTGAATTGGCCATTAAAACTAACTCTATAACTTCAAAGTATATTTAATGCAAGCTTAATTATTAAGATAATCGATTGCGCCTTGTAAAATGAATGATGCAGCATTTTCATCAATTTTTTTCTCTCTTTTTGTTACATTAACGTCTAATTCTTTAGAGATATTAAAAGCACCTTTGGTTGACATTCTCTCATCCCAAAGTACAACATCAATTTTTAAGTTTTTTGATATCATATTTGCTTTATCGGTAACAGATTGAGCTGCTCTCCCTAAACTGCCATCCATATTAATTGGGAATCCAATTATTATTCCAGTCACGTTATTTTCATAAATAATGTTTGTTAATTGATCCAAAAGATATTTCATATTCTTATAATCTATTGTTTTAAAAGGAGTAGATATTTTTCTTTTATCATCACAAATTGCTACACCTATACGTTTTGACCCCAAATCCAAACCAATTAATCTCGCATTACTGTCAATTTTTTTCTTAAGACGCTCAATAGTGATCATATTGTATTTTTTAGATTTAATGATAGTTTTTGATATTCATATCATATGACAATTGATCTTAAAACAGTAAAGCACATTTCGAAATTATCTAGGATTTCAATAGATGACAATAAAGCTAAAAAATTAGGTAAAGATTTGAATTCAATATTTTCTTTTATTGAAAAATTAAATGAATTAGATACAAAAAATACTGAACCATTAACCTCAATAGCTGAAACTACATTAAAACTACGTAAAGACGAGATAAAATCTGAAAATATTCGCGAGGATATTTTAAAAAATTCACCAGACAAAAATAAAGATTTTTTTGTTGTACCTAAGGTAGTTGAATAATGAGCAATATAATAGATTTAAAATTAGTTGAACTTGTAGACAAGATAAAAAAAAAAGAATTATCATCAACTGAAGTAACTATTGATTTTATTGAAAGATCAAAAAAATCAAAAAAACTTAATGCTTATATTTCTGAAAATTATGAAAATGCAATTAAAAAAGCAAAAATATTTGATCAAAAACCAGACTTTAAAAAAAAATTACCTGGTATACCTATTGCTGTAAAAGACTTGTTTTGTACAAAAAATATTAGAACTACAGCGGGAAGTAAAATTCTTGAAAATTTTGTTCCAACTTATGAGTCAACAGTAACTCAAAATATTCTAGATGAAGGAGGTATTATAATTGGGAAGTTAAACTGTGATGAATTTGCAATGGGTTCTTCAAATGAAACAAGTTATTTTGGAAATGTTCAAAATCCAATATCTGAGAATTTAGTACCTGGTGGATCTTCTGGTGGATCATCATCAGCACTGGCTGCAAAATTAACTCCAGCAACAATAGGTACAGATACAGGTGGATCTATTAGACAACCAGCGTCCTTTACTGGCACAGTTGGTTTAAAGCCAACATACGGTAGTTGCTCCAGGTATGGTATAGTAGCATTTGCATCATCTTTGGATCAAGCAGGACCCATGACTCATGATGTCAAAGATTGTTCTTTGATGTTAGAAATTATGAGTAATTACGATACAAAAGACTCAACCTCTGTTGAATTCAAAAGAGAAAACTATTTAGATAATTTAAATGAGAATATTAAAGGAAAAAAAATAGGCATACCAAAAGAATATAGAGTTGATGGAATGCCAAAAGAAATTGATGAGCTATGGGAAAAAGGAATAGAAATTATTAAAAAAAATGGTGGTGAAATTGTTGAGATAAGTTTACCTAATACTAATTATGCTTTACCAACATATTACATTGTAGCTCCTGCAGAAGCCTCATCAAATCTTGCTCGATACGATGGTGTAAAATATGGTTTTAGATCTAAAGGTGAAAATCTTATCGACATGTACGAAAAAACAAGATCAGAAGGTTTTGGTGATGAAGTAAAGCGAAGAATTATGATTGGAACATATGTTTTATCATCAGGTTATTACGATGCATATTATTTAAAAGCACAAAAAGTAAGAAGACTAATCAAAAATGATTTTGATGAAGCTTATAAGAAAGTAGACGCTATATTAACTCCATCTACGCCAAGCTCTGCTTTTAAAATTGGAGAGAAATTAAACGATCCAGTCTCAATGTATTTAAATGATATTTTCACAGTTCCAATTAATCTTGCTGGCTTACCTGCTATATCAATTCCAGCGGGTCATGATAAAAAAGGCTACCCACTAGGTTTACAGGTTATAGGAAAAGCATTTGATGAGCAAAGTATTTTAAACATCGCTTTTGCTTTAGAAAAAAATATAAGCTTTAAAAATAATATAACTGATTGGTGGATTAAATGAGTAAAAATAATGGTGAATATCTAATAATAAGAAATGATAACAAATATGAAGTTATTATTGGTCTAGAAGTTCATGCTCAGGTCTTATCTGAATCTAAATTATTTTCAACTTCATCAACAAAATTTGGATCAGAACCTAACACTCAAGTTAGCTTAGTCGACGCAGCATTTCCAGGAATGTTGCCAGTAATTAACGAACATTGTATCAAACAAGCTGTTAAGACAGGTATTGGATTAAAAGCTAAGATTAACAAAAGATCAATATTTGATCGAAAAAATTATTTTTATGCTGATTTGCCTCAAGGTTATCAAATTTCTCAATATAAAAATCCAATTGTGGGTGAGGGATCTGTTACATTAGATATGCCAAATGGGGAAAAAAATATTGGAATTGAAAGACTTCATTTAGAACAAGATGCAGGAAAAAGTATCCATGATATAGATCCTCAAAACACATTAGTTGACTTAAATAGATCAGGAGTAGCTTTAATGGAAATAGTTAGCAAACCTGATTTAAGATCTTTAGATGAAGTAAATGCATATATTAAAAAATTAAGATCGATAATGAGATATTTAGGAACTTGCGATGGTAACATGCAAGAAGGCTCATTAAGAGCTGATGTGAACGTTTCTGTTCGAAAAAAGGGAGTTAAAAAATTAGGCACAAGATGTGAAATTAAAAATGTTAATTCTATAAAATTTATGCAAATGGCAATAGATTTCGAAGCTAATCGTCAAGTAGATTTAATTGAAGAAGGCGGTTCTATTGATCAAGAAACAAGATTATTTGATACCAAAAAAAATGAAACAAGATCAATGAGATCTAAAGAGGATGCGCATGATTATAGATATTTTCCAGATCCGGATCTTTTACCGCTTGATTTAAATGATAATTATATAGATCAAATAAAAAAAAATATTCCTGAGCTTCCAGATGAAAAAAAGAAAAGATTTATTGAAAAATTTAAACTATCATCTTATGAGGCAAATATACTAGTTTCAGATATTGAAATTTCAAAATATTTCGAGGAAGTTTCAAAAAACTCTGATGTAAAATTAGCTACAAACTGGATAACAGGTGAGTTATTTGCATTATTAAACGAAAAAAATATTGAAATAACAGAAAGTCCAATTTCTTCTAAAAATTTATCAAAATTAATTAATTTAATCAAAGACGGAACCATTTCAGGTAAGATTGCTAAATCTGTTTTTGAAATAATGAAAGATGGAGATAAAGATCCAATAAATATTGTAGAAGAAAAAGGTTTAAAACAACAAAGCGATCCTAAGGAATTAGAAAATTTAATTAATAAAGTAATTACTGAAAACCCAAAAAATGTTGAAGCTTATAAATCAGGAAAAGACAAATTATTTGGTTTTTTTGTTGGTCAAGTAATGAAAAATTCAAATGGTAAAGCAAATCCAAAACTTGTTAATGAAATTTTGAAAAAAAAATTGAATTAAGATGGGTTCAAACATTAAGATAACAAACGAGCTCGAAGAATATATAAACAATCATTCTTATAAACTAAATCCGATTCAAAGAGAGATTATTAAATATAACGAAACTTTGGGTGAAAAGAAAAAAATGCAAATTTCTTTAAGTCAATGTTATCTATTACACCTAATAATAAAATTATATGATCCAAAAAAAATTTTAGAAATTGGAACATTTACAGGTTTAAGTACCTTAACAATGGGATTAGCTATGAATAACGACTCAATTTTAATAGCTATAGACAAAAACAAACAAACTTCTGAAATAGCTAAAAATTTTTTTGATAAAGCTAATCTTGAAAACAAAATAAATCTTTTAGTTAAAAATGCCAGTCATGCACTTGAGGAACTTCTTAAAAACAAAGATGTTTTTGACTTAGTATTTATTGATGCTGATAAGGAAAATTATATAAATTATTTCGAAAAATCTTTAAAAATGTTAAAAAAATCAGGAATAATCATAACAGATAATGTTTTATGGTACGGTGATGTGGTAGATAAAAATAAAAATGACAAACTTACGATTAAAATTCGAGAATTTAATTCACATATCGATAAAGACAATAGAGTAGAAAATATCATTTTACCAATTGGTGATGGTTTATCAATTTGTAGAAAATTATAATGTATAATATTTTTGGTTTTTACAAATTTAAAAAGATTACAAATCTTAAAAAGAAAAAAGAATTACTTGATAATTACTTAAAACAAGAAAATTTTAGAGGGACTATAATATTATCCCCCGAAGGTGTAAATGGAACAATAAGTTTTAAAATAGAGAGATATATTTCAATAAGAAAAAATTTAAAAATAATTTTAAATTTAAAGAACTTTGATAGCGAAAATTTATCACATTATAAATATCAAGCTTTTCATAAAGGTAAAATTAAAATTAAAAAAGAACTTGTCCCCATTGGGATTAAACTAAAAAAAAGAATTATTAATAATCAAATTGATCCTGAAAATTGGAATAACTTTATTAAAAAAAAAAATACTGTTATTATTGATACAAGAAAAAGTTTTGAATTTAGAGTTGGTACTTTTAAAGGATCAATAAATCCAAAACTGAACAATTTTAGAGACTTTCCAAAATATTTTAAATCATTACAAAAAGATAATAACATAGGTATGTTTTGCACAGGTGGTATTAGATGTGAAAAAGCAAGTTTATATTTGAGAAATAAAGGTTTTAAAAACGTTTATCAATTAAATGGAGGTATAATCAATTATTTAAATAAAATTGATAAAAAAAAAAGTTTATGGAAAGGTGATTGTTTTGTCTTTGACAATAGAGTATCGGTAAAACACGGCCTAAAACCAGGCAATTTAAAAATTTGTGCAGGTTGTAGAGAGCCTATTACAAAATTAGAAAAAAAAAATAAGGAATATGAGGAAGGAGTTAGCTGTTCTAATTGTTTTTATAAATTAACTGATAAACAAAAACAAAGTTTTCGTATAAGACAAAAACAAATCAATTTATCTAAACAGGAAGGTCAAAAATATTTTTACCAAATTGAAAAATAAAATAATATGTACAAAAAAATTAATTTATTAAGAGATCCCATTTGGTCATTATTGAGAAAAGTAACAATTCCTGCTAGTATTGGATCATTATTTCAAACTTTTTATAATTTAGTTGATACTTATTTTGCTGGAAAAATATCACCTGAGGCTCTTAGTGCTTTGGCTAAATCTTTTCCAATATATTTTATTATAATTGCAATTGGTGTTGGGGTAGGTGCTGCTACAAATACTTTAATTGGAAATTCAATTGGTGAAAAGAATGAAAAAAGAGCATCAATGTATGTTGGACAATCTTTTCTATATGCTGTTTTTGTATCATTTTTAGTTACTTTTGTTGGTTTAAATATATCAAATTTTTTATTGGGACTAATGGGATCTAGTTTAGAAAATATTTTATTAACAAGAGAATATCTGGATATAATATTTTACTGTACTGTTTTAGTTTTAATACAGACATCATTAAATGGCACCCTAAATGCTCAAGGAGATACTAAGAGTTTCAGAAATGTTTTGGTTTTTACCTTTTTTTTAAACATAATCTTAAATCCCGTATTCATATTTGGATATGGTTTTATACCTGCCTTTGGTATTTCTGGAATTGCTGTAGCAACCGTTATATGTCAATTTTTAGCTGCTACGTATTTAATTTACAAAGTTTATAGTTGTAAATTAAAAAAGTATCTATTTTTTGAATGCTTTAAACCAAAAATTTTTTACTTTAAAAACCTAATATTTCAATCTGTTCCAGTAATGTTTAGTATGCTTTTAATTGGTGTTGGTTTGTTTAATGTTTTGTATTTTGTAGGAAAATTTGGTGATTTGGCTGCAGCTGGTTACGGTACTGCTTTAAGAATTGAACAAGTTTTTTTATTACCGGTTATTGGATTAAATACAGCTGTAATTTCTATCTCAAGTCAAAATTTTGGAGCTAAAAATTATGAGCGAATTAGAGAATTATATTTAAAAGCTCTCAAATTTGGTTGTTCTTTTATGACATTAGCAGGTGTCATAATTTATTTTAATGCATCATTCCTAATAAGTTTATTTACAGAAGATTTGAATACAATTAGTTATGGTACAATTTATTTGAAAATTGCAGCCTTAATAGGTCCCATTTATCCTACTTTCTTTATAACAACAGCCTTATTTCAATCAGTAAAAAGGCCAATATATAGTTTATACCTTGGTATTTTAAGATTAACAGCTCTACCATTTTTATGTTTATGGTATGTAATAAACATTAAAGATGGATCATATGAAGATATTTTCTATACTTTATTATTCACTAATTGGTTTATAGGATTTTGTATATTAATCTTTATTGGATCTTTTTTTAATTCAGTATTTAAAAAAACTAGTTAGACTTTGCTAACTTTTTTTCAAATTTTCTTACAAAATAAGAAACAACTAAAATTAAAATTAGATATTCAAATATTAAAAAAGTATAAATTTCTAATGGTCTATAGGTAGTAACAACAAGCTCATTTGCTTTTCTTGTTAAATCACCAATTCCTATAATTGAAACGAGTGAAGACATTTTTAAGACATATACAAATTGATTACCAATAGCAGGAAGTATATTTTTAATAGCTTGTGGTAATATTATGAGTCTTAATTTTTTAAAAAAAGAGAACCCAAGCGAGCTGCCAGCTTCCCATTGAGATTTTTTAATTGAATTTATTCCAGCTCTAAATATTTCAGCTTGAAAAGCACTTTCACTTATTGATAAAGCTATAATACCAGACACAAATGGACTAAAACTTATGCCTGTCATTATTGGTAAACCATAATAAATCCATAAAATTAAAACTAATAATGGTATTGCTCTAACAATTTCTACATAGCCAATATTTATATATTTAAGAAATTTATTTTTTGCCAATGATGGAATTGTAATTATCAGACCTAGAATTATTGAGATAAATATTGAAACTAAGGATATGTATATTGTTGTTGTAAATCCACTTATTAGAAATTTAAGGTTTGTTAATCCATCCACATTATTTGGAGATAAAATTAACCAGTCTAACCCCTGTTTTGAACAAGAGTTAAGAAATAATAATATAAAAGTTAGAAAAATAGTATTTTTCACACATATATTTATAAAGAATTAAATATTAATATCTAATTTATTATAAGCTCTTCAGATTATATTTTGCTAAAAGTTCTGTAAAAAAACCAGATGATTTTTTATTACTTATCCATTCATTAACGTAATTTTTCCATTTATCATCACCTTTACCAACCATCATTGCTAAAAATGCAGGATTTTTTTCTCCATCCGGAACTATTGCCAATTGAGGATATTTAATGACTAATTTATTGGCCTCTGTTGAACTTGTTATATTTCCATCTGCTCTACCAGCTAAAACTTCTTGAAAATCTCTTGCAGGAGCTTCAACTGAATTTAGTTTTGATTTTGGAAAAAATTCTTTTGCTTTTTCTTCTTGTGAAGTACCAAGTGTTGTTGCAATCGTTACTTTACTATTATTTAATGAGTCCCAAGTTGAGAATTTTTTTAAATTTTTTTTAAGAACAAGTGGGACTGTTCCATATTTATAGTAAGTGTCTGTAAAGCCTGCTACCTGTGCTCTTTTTGGTGTTTTAGTAACACTAGTTGAAATATCATATCTTCCGGAAGTAATTCCAGATACTATAGTTTTCCACTCTGCAGGCACAAATTTAATTTTTACTCCCATATCTTTTGCTAATTCATTCATGACATCTATATCAAAACCTCTATATTTATTAGTTGCAGGATCTTTAATTGTCATAGGATCCCAATCGCCAGTGGTTCCAACTCTTAGTTCACCAGAGGACAAAATTTTATCAAGACTCGATGAATAAGAGGGTAATGCAAAGAATAAACTTAATATAAATACGAGAATTTTCTTCATACTAAGTTTTCTACTCAAAATAACTTACGATTTCCATGTTTACCTTGACGCACATAAATGACTAGATGAATCTTGCGCTATCATTCAACCATAACCATAAATCTTCTGAAAATGACCTTCTGACAAATAGATTAAGGTTGTTATCCTCTTTATTGTGAAGGATTACATCAATGTGATTAACAATTGTTTGAGCAACTGAACCTTTTTTCTTTTTATATTTATTAAAATTATAAGGGCAACTTTTAGATAATAAATCGTACACTTTATTTCCTTTTAGATTAATCATTATCCAATGATCAGAAACATTTGTTACAGCTCCTTGATTGAATTTTGAAATTTCATTAAATAATTTGTCTTCTAAATTTATTTGGTCATCTAAAGTCATTTTTTTATCATTAGAGTAAATTAACCATTCATCTGGACTTAACCATAATAAATTAAATTTTTCGTTACCAGACGAAGTATTTGCTTCATTTGGTGGTAAAATCGATAATATTTTTCCAATTTTTGTAGAGAATTCTCTTTTATTACTTCTAAGATTAATTTTAATTATAGGCTCAACTTCAATAATATTTAAATCATTGTATTTTTTTTGTTCCTTAATTGGTGAATTAAAATTAAGCATTTAATCTTTTATTTTCCTTATCATAAAAAACAGCATCAGTAATAGTTACAATGATATTTCTATTTTCCATAGGAACTATTAATTTTTTACCATTTAATTTTTTTCCACTCCTTACTACAGCTAAAGCAATAGATTTGTTAAGATTTGGACTAAAATAACTAGAGGTTACATGACCCAACATATCAATTGGTTTCTCTAAACTTTCAACAAGTTGCGCTCCCTCTTCTAAAACTTCCTTTGGATCATCTGTTAATAAACCAACTAATTGTTTTCTATCCTCTCTTATCGTATCACTTCTGTATAATGATCTTTTACCTATAAAATCATATTTTTTTTTTCCAATAATCCAGTCCATTTGAAGATCTGAAGGTGTTAATGTTCCATCAGTATCTTGACCAGTAATTATGAAACCTTTTTCAGCTCTTAGTAAATGCATAGTTTCAGTTCCATATGGTGTAATATTAAATTCTTTACCTGCTTCTATACATTTCTCCCAAACATCTTTCGCGTAATTAGACTGAACGTTAATTTCGTAACTATGCTCTCCGGTAAAACTAATTCTCATAATACGACAATTAACATTATTTATTTTTGAATTTTTAAAAGACATGTGTGGGAAACCTTCATCTGATAGATCTAAACTTGGTATTATTTTCTTAACAATTTTTTTAGAATTTGGTCCACAAATGCTCATTGTTGAATATTGATCTGTAACAGTAGTTAAATACACATTTAATTCTGGCCATTCTGTTTGTAAATAATCTTCTAGTTTTGATAAAACATTTGCTGCACCACCAGTCGTTGTAGTCATTATATAATGATTTTCCCCAAGTCTTGTTGTAACACCATCATCATAAACCATGCCATCTTCATTTAGCATTAAACCATATCTACATTTACCAATGGCAAGTTTTGACCATGCATTGGTATAAATTCTATTCAAAAATTCAGACACATCCTCACCTTGTAAGTCAATTTTTCCTAAAGTAGAAGCATCAAGTATTCCAGCACTTTCTCTTGCAGCTTTACTCTCTCTTTGAACAGCTTGGTACATAGTTTCTCCATTCCTAGGAAAATACCAAGGTCTTTTCCACTGTCCAACATTTTCAAATTCTGCTTTATTTTCCACATGCCAATCATGAATAGCTGTTCTTCTTGTATGATCAAAAAACTCGCCAACGTTTCTTCCTACTATTGTTCCAAATGTTAACGGTGTATAAGGAGGTCTAAAGGTAGTTGTGCCTAGTTCTCCCATATTTGTACCAGTTGTATCAGCGACTATACCTAGTGCATGCATATTTGATAGTTTACCCTGATCAGTTCCCATTCCTGTTGTGGTATATCTTTTTACATGTTCTATTGATTTAAAGCCTTCTCTCAGAGCTAGTTTTACATCTTTAGCAGTCGAGTCATTCTGGAAATCTAAGAATGGCTTCGTCTTAGATATAGGCTTATTTGAAGGTAACAACCATATATTTCTTTTTTGTTTTTCTTTTGAACATTTAATATCTAAATTTTCATAATTATTTTTATCTAAGCCAAGAAAAATTTTAATATTTTTGACAGTATTATTTATAACATCATCTAATTCAAAGTCTCCATTTGACGAACCCACACTAATTTGTTCTGATGGCGTTTTATTTTCATCAGGTATAAAAACATTATCATTATTCCTAAATTTTAATTTTCCACCTGATTGGGTAAACAAATGCACCATTGGTGTCCAACCACCTGAAATTCCTAAACAATCACATTTATAAGTAATTTTGTTACCAACGATGCTCCCACCATCTTTTGATAACTTCATAACTTCGATAGAATTAACTCTCTTGTATCCATTAGTATTAGTTATTGTATATCCTCGTAATATTTTTATTCCTGTTTTTTCTATTTTTTCTGAAAGTATTGAGTTAGAATTTTCTCTAATATCTATAATTACTTTAACTTTAACTCCGCTTTTATTTAATGAAATTGCTGTTTCATAAGCACTATCATTGTTGGTAAACAATGAAATATTTTTTCCAGTTTTTACCCCATAATAATCAATATATTTTTTTATAGATGATGATAAAATTATCCCCGGTCTATCATTGTTATTAAAAATTAGTGGTCGTTCAATAGCGCCAGTTGCTATCACAACTTTTTTAGTTCTTATTTTTAACAACCTTTGTCTAATTTTTTCTTTTCTTTCATGTGCACTTAAATGATCAGTTAAATTTTCTCTTGCTAAAAGATAATTATAACCGTGAAAAGCAGCAACACTTGTCCTATTTTTAATTGTTAAGTTTGGTATTTTTTTTAGTTCCTCTATTTGATTTTTTAACCATACATTTGAAGTTTCATTATTTATTTTAAAAATATCATCATCCTGATATATTGTTGATCCCCCAAGATAACTTTTATCATTTATAAGCATTGTATTAAGACCTTTTTCTGCCGATAATTTAGCTGATAATATACCAGAGATACCACCACCAATTACTAAAACATCACAATGTACATATTGATGATCATATAAATCTCGATCTGGTTTAGTTGGAGATTTACCTAATCCAGCTGAATGTCTGATAAAAAATTCATATTTTTCCCAAAAACTTGCAGGCCACATAAAAGTTTTATAATAAAATCCTGCAGGTAGAAGAGGGGATAGAAAATTATTTATACCTCCAATATCAAAATTTACACTTGGCCAACAGTTTTGGCTAAATGCTTCTAAACCTTCATATAATTCAATTTCAGTAGCTCTTACATTTGGATCAGTTAATGCAGGATCTTTCCCAACCTGAACAATTGCATTAGGTTCCTCTGAACCACATGTCATTATACCTCTAGGTCTATGATATTTAAAACTTCTTCCAACTAAATGAATATTATTTGCTAATAAAGCAGAGGCTAATGTATCACCTTTATAACCAAAAAGTTTTTTACCATTAAATTTAAAAGAAATTCTAACAGTCTGGTCTATAAAGTTGTTTTTATTAATTCTTAAGTTGTTACTCATAATTATTTTATGGGCGGTCTTTCTCCCATTTTATAAACTGCATGTATTTTATCGTTAGAGGTATCTCTAACAACATTAAACCATTTTCTACATCCATGAATGTGATTCCATCTCTCAAATTGAATACCTTTTATGTTTTTTCGCATAAAAAGATATTCAGCCCATTGATCGTCGCTTAATTCTGTTGGTTGTTTTGGTCTTTCAATGTGAGCTTCGCCTCCACAAGAAAATTCTGTTTGATCTCTCTCACCACAGTATGGACAATTAATTATAAACATTAGTGTGCTACTGCTGCAGCACCGTGTTCATCAACTAGATCACCGCTAACAAATCTATTTAAGTTAAAAGCAGCATTTAATTTATGTGGTTCATCATTAGCAATAGTGTGTGCGAATAGATCACCAGAACCAGGTGTAGCTTTAAATCCACCAGTACCCCAACCACAATTAAAATATAAACCTTTAACTTGAGTTTTACTAATTATTGGACTTGCATCTGGACAGATATCTACAATACCTCCCCATTGTCTTAACATTTTCATTCGACTAAAAATTGGGTATAATTCTAGTATTGCTCTTAAAGTTTCTTCAACAATATTATAACTTCCTTTTTGAGTATAGGAAACGTAAGAATCTGTGCCTGCTCCAATTACAAGTTCACCTTTGTCTGATTGACTTACATAAGCATGCACGGCATTTGACATTACAACTGTATTAATTATTGGTTTAACTGGCTCAGATACTAAAGCTTGAAGAGGTTTACTTTCCAATGGTAATCTTATACCCGCCATATTCGCTATAACACTAGAGTGTCCCGCAGCAGCAACACCAATTTTTTTTGACTTTATAAAACCTTTTGTTGTTTCTAAACCTTCAATTCTTTCGCCATTTCTTTTTATACCCTTTACTTCACAATTTTGTATTATATCTACTCCCATTTCATCTGCACCTCTAGCATAACCCCATGCAACAGCATCATGTCTTGCAGTTCCAGCTCTTTTTTGCAAAGTGCCTCCTAAAACAGGGTATCTAATGTTTGGAGATGTATTAATAATTGGGCAAAACTTTTTTACTTCTTCCGTATTTAACCAAACAGCATCAATTCCATTTAATCTATTGGCATGAGTTCTTCTTTTTAAATCTCTAACGTCTTGAAGATTGTGAGCAAGGTTCATAACACCTCTTTGACTAAACATAACATTGTAATTTAATTCCTGAGATAAACCTTCCCAAATTTTAAGTGCATGATCATAAAGTCCTGCACTAGCATCCCATAAATAATTCGATCTAATTATAGTAGTATTTCTTCCAGTGTTACCACCCCCAATCCATCCTTTTTCTACAACAGCAATGTTATTAATTTTATGCTTTTTAGCCAAATAGTATGCTGTAGCTAAACCATGGCCTCCACCGCCTATTATTATTGCATCGTATTCTTTCTTAGGTACAGGATCTCTCCATGCTCTTTGCCAATTTTCATGACCAGTAAAAGCATTTTTA
>CABZRN010000004.1 GCA_902528175.1 uncultured Pelagibacteraceae bacterium
AATTGGAGAAGAAGTATAAATTATACCCATATTTATAATTGTCGTAGTTTGACCTGCAATAAATGGGAAAGCTCCACAAACTCCACATCCCATGAAACCTAAAAAAAATAATTTCTTATATTCTTTAAGTATAATTTTTTTTTTAGAAAAAATTGTGTAATTAAAAATTAAAAGAATTAAAAAAACTGTTAGCCATCTCCAAAAAGCAAGGGATATTGGCGGTATGAATTCAACTCCACCTCTTGCAACTACAAGATTGCTTGCCATAAATATTGGTTGAATTACTAATAAAGAATAAGCTAGAAGCTCTTTTTTATTCACGAAAGGTATTATGATTTATCGAAAAAAGATTCGTATATCATCATCACTATCGCTATACCCATTAAGATGTACACTGGCAAAACATCCAAAAACCCAATCATCATAGATCTTGTTAGTGTTGTTGCGAGACCAATTAAAAAAAATATTGCAAAACTCAGACCAATAATAACTGTGATTTTATTCATTAAATTTTTTGCTCTCCTTTTCCAACCAGTTAGCTACACCTAAAAATCTGTTATCGTCATTTCTGTCGCCAACTAATTGAACACCTAATGGTAAATTATTTTCTCCCTGAAGTAAAGGTAGAGAAATTGCTGGTGTATGCATATACGACCATACCCTATTAAAATCTGCGCTACCTGTACTCTTTAAACCTTTATCAGCCACACCAGTGCTACATGGACTTAATACTCCATGATAATCTTCAAATACCTCTTTATAAGACTCATAACTTCTTTCCATAAAGTCAACAGCATCTAAATATTCTTTAGCAGAATGCTTCATACCTTTTGAAATAGCTGATTGCATTTCCTTTGAAAGTTTTGATTTTGATTTTTTGTAATAAACTTGAAAATTATTAGCTAAATCAGTTTCATGTATTAATCTGTGGTATTTGTCTATATCCTTAAAGTATGAAGGAGTATCAAATACTTCAATATTTTTTTTAAAAGATTTTATAAAATATTCAAATGCCTCTCTGGATTTTTTATCAACTTTCTTCCAGCTATCTGTCTTATAAAAAATAAACTTTGGATCAAACATTGGTCCTTTTTTACATTCGTCTAACATAAATTCTGAGGAGTAATGTATGGTCGCTTTATCGTAAGAATCTTTTTTAATTAACACTTTTGCAAGTAAAGCAACATCTTCTACAGTTCTTCCAAAAACTCCTATATGGTCAAGATTATACGAAGTTCTTAAAACTCCATTACGTGAAATTAATCCATAACTCGGTTTGTAACCAACGACACCGCAATAAGAAGCTGGCCTAATCACTGACCCACCTGTTTGAGAACCAATTGATAAAGGCGCCATATGTGAAGCTATAACAGCTGCCGACCCACTAGAAGATCCGCCTGGAGTTCTTGAATAATCGTGGGGATTTGTTGTTTTGGGTGGAGCAAGGTAAGCTAATTCAGAAGTATTTGTTTTTCCCATGATTAATGCTCCTGCTGATTTAAGTAAATCTACTATCTCTGCATTTTGTGATTCTGTTTTGCCTTTTCTTAAAACAGTTCCACACTCTGTGGGCATATCATAAGTTCCAATTATATCTTTTAGTGCTACCGGAATTCCGTGAAGAGGCCCTACGGGCTTACCCGATCTTCTGTGACTGTCTGCCTCTTCTGCTTTTTCAAGAAGTAGTTTTTTATCAAAATGGGCCCAAGCTTTTACATCTTTTTCAAATTTATCGATTTGCTCAATGTATGATTTGCACAAATCAACAGAGTTTAGATCAGATTTTTTTATTTTTTCTGCTATTTCTGAGACAGATAATCGAAATATATTGGACATTAAAATTTATTCTGCGAATAAAGCATCTGGCAACCATAATGCGATGCCAGGGAACATATACATTAAAACCATTGCAAATATTACTATTCCAAGAAAAGGCATTATCCCTCTGAAGATTTGCATTAATTCAACATTTCTACTTTGTACACCTTTTAAATAATAAGCTGACATTGCCATCGGTGGAGTTAGAAAAGACGTTTGTAAATTTAAAGCTATTAACATTGCAAAAAAATAAGGGTTTACACCAAAAAATTCTACTAACGGTAAAAATATTGGGACAAATATGATTAAAATTTCAGTCCACTCTAATGGCCAGCCAAGTAAAAATATTATGATTTGTGTGATTACTAAAAATTGCCAAGGTTGAATATCCATTGATTTAAAAAATTCTTCAAAAACTTCGTGGCCACCTAAATAAGAGAATACTGAGGCAAATGTCCAAGATCCAACAAACAACCACATAATCATTGCGCTTGTTTTAGCTGTTAGGAATACAGATTCTTTAAAATTTTTCCATTTTAATGACTTATAAAAAAAAGATAAAACTAGAGCTCCAAAAGCTCCTACTGCAGCCGCCTCTGCTGGAGTAGCCAGTCCACCTAAAATTGTCCCTAAAACTAAAATTATTAATGAGAACAATGGAACAAAAGAAACTAGAACTTCTTTTAAAATAACAGATCTTGGTGGAATTTCTTCAGCTGCAGGCTTAGGTGCTAAAGATGGATTAAAATATGCTCTTATAATTACATATAAAATATAAAGACCTGCTAACATCAGACCTGGAAATATGGCAGCAGCAAAAAGTCTTAGTGGAGATAATTGTGCTATTACTGCATAGACAATTAACATAATACTTGGAGGTATTAAAATTCCTAAACATCCTCCTGAACATATAACTCCTGATGCAAATTTTTTATCATATCCTGCCCTTATCATTGCTGGCCAAGCTAAAAGGCCCATTAAAGTTACAACTGCACCAATTATTCCTGTTGCCGTAGAAAATAATGCACATGTTACAAGTGCTGCAACAGCCATTGAGGCTGGTAGTCTATGGGAAGCAAGTCTAATAGCAAAAAACAATTTTGCAACTATCCCAGCTCTTTCAACTAAGTATCCCATAAATAAAAATAAGGGGACTGCGGTTAAAACTGTATTATCCATAATGGTATAAGTATTTTGGACCAATAAAGAAAATATCCGATTATCAAGCAGATGATCCATCCTAGTTGGGTCAAAATATGCGTAATATCCAAACCCAACACCCATAGCTAATAGAGTGAATGCAATTGGGAAACCCAAAAGAACTGCAAATAAAAATAAGCTCATCATTAATATTGCAATTTCTGGATTTGTTAATTCAAATAACATCGGCTTTTTCGTCCTTCTGAGATGTTCTCATTAATATTTTTTCAGTTTCTTCAGCACCTGCTGACATTCTCTCTGGCCAATGACCTGTTTTGATACAAATGATTGCTCTGCAAACTTCACTAATTCCTTGGATCGTTAATAAAAGTCCTGACAAAGGTATTATAGATTTTGCCATATAAATTTGTATTTGCGCCGGACTGTTCCAACTAGTTTCTTTAATTTTCCATGCTAACGCTGCATATTCGTATCCATAAAATACTAGAGCTAAAATTCCAGGAAAGAAAAAAATAAAATATAAAATTAAATCAATCCAGCCCTGAACTCTTGTTGGAAATAACCTATAAATAACATCTCCTCTAACATGTGCCTCTGTTGACAAACAATATGCACCTGCCATCATAAAAATTGCACCATACATTTGTAAACTAAAGTCAAAATTCCAAAGTGTAGGGCTATTAAAAGCGTAAGCCATTATTACTTCATAGCAAGTTCCACCCATAAGTATAACTATGCACCATGAGAAGGCTTTACCCATTGATGCGCTTAATGTGTCTGCAAATTTTATGAAAGATTTCATAATATCACTTTACGTTAAATTCTATCTATTAATCAAACAAAAAAAAAGGGGGCCATTGGCCCCCTTAATAAAGATTATATATTGATTATATTTTTACTTTACCAATTGGTCCAAACTCATTTTCATAAGCTAACTTGTAATTCGGCTGATTCATCAGCAAGTATTTCATTACTCTCTTAGCGTATGCTTTTTGAGAATCGACAACTTTCTTAAAGAATGCATCTTTCTTGTTGAAATCACCGATAACTTTATCCCAACCTTTTAATTGTTGAGCTAAAATTTCATCTGAAGTTTGGTAAACATTCACTTTATGTTGATTCATTAATTTAGATAAATCGGCTGAGTATCTAACTAATGCTTTAAAGTAATTATCTGTATTTGCAGCAAAAGCAGCATTTTTCAATATTGCTTTATTTGCAGGTGACAGACCATTAAATGTTTTATTATTTATTGGTATCTCAAACATCTCTTGAGATTGGTGGAAACTTCCTAAGTGATAATGCTTAGAAACATCTTGCATACCAAACTGAGAGTCCGAAGTCGGGTTGTTAAACTCAGCTGCTTCAATCAAACCAGTTTTCATAGCTGGTTGAATTTCACCACCAGGTAACTGTCTTACAACCATTCCCATTGCAGTAAGAACGTTAGTAGCTAGACCAACTGTTCTGTACTTCATACCTTTAACGTCAGATACTTTTGTTACGTTCTTTTTAAACCATCCAAAAGGTTGTGCTGGCATAGGCATATGGAATACACCTGTGTAATCGAAACCAACTTTTGCAAGTGTTTCTTCATACAGTTTTCTTCCGCCACCGTACTCCATCCATCCCATTACTTCTTGAGATGACATACCGTATGATGGTCCAGTACCAAATAATGATGCTGCTGGATTTTTACCATACCAATAAGCAGTTACCCAGTGTCCCATATCTACAGCACCTGAACTTACCGCTTGACCGATCTCACTAGTCTTCACAACTGCTCCGACTGGTTGAAGATCGATTTTTAAAGAACCGCCAGACATGTCGCTAACCATTTTGCAATAGTCTCCTGCCATTTCAAAAAAGATGTTAGCACCACTTGGCCATGCAGCTTGCATTTTTAGAGTTTGTGGAGCTCCGAATGCAATGTTTGGCATTGCTACTGCCGCTGTTGCTGCTGCACCAGTTGCTGCCGCTGCCTTAAAGAACTTACGTCTTGAAGGAATTTTCCCCTTCAACGATTTTTTTTCTTTAATCATTTATTTCTCCTCTATTAGTTAATTAACTTGACATTATTAAAGCACAAAATGAACTTGGAGTCTTAGGTTAAAATTGTTCTAAACTTAATTATTTACAACTATTGGTAGTATAAATTTATCAATTTACTTTATTTTTGCAGTTACCCGTTTTGAAATATTCCTCAATGTTATCAATAGCAAGATTAGCCATGGCTGTTCTAGTTTCTTTAGTGGCACTTCCAAGATGAGGCAGTATGAAAACACTTTTATGTTTAAGATATCCTGGGTTTAAATTGGGTTCATTTTTATAAACGTCTAAACCTGCTGCATAAACTTTTCTTCTATCTAATGCATCCAATAAAGCTTCATCATCTACTATATCTCCTCTAGCTACATTTGTTACTACTGCACCTTTTGGTAAATACTCCAAAGTTTCTTTATTTATAAGATTAATTGTTTCTTTTGAGGCTGGGCAACAGACAGATAATACATCTGAAACTTCCATTAAACTTTTTAGATTATCATGATAAGTAGCTCCTTGTTCTTTATCAGAGCTCAATTTAGATCTATTGTGATAATGTATTATCATACCAAGCGACTTTGCTATCTTAGCAATTTTTTGACCGATACGTCCCATCCCTAAAATACCTAACCTTGAGCCAGTTAATTGTTTACCAATCAAATAGTCAGCTGACCATTTCCAATTAGAATCTTTTGCTGCTTGAATGCCTTCACTTGCCCTTCTACAAGCACCGAGAATTAACAATATTCCTATTTCCGCTGTTGCATCTGTTAAGACATCTGGTGTGTTTGTCACTGCTATATTTCTTTTTTTAGCAGCTACTAAATCAATATTACCAAATCCTACAGCAAAATTTGATAAAATTGTTATACTCTCTGGTAATTTATTGATAGTTGCCTCATCCATTTTATCAGTTAGTGATGTTAATATTCCATCACAACCTTGGCTTAGTTCCACCAATTTAGATTGAGAATAAAGTTCATCATTTAAGTTAAGTTTAGCCTCCCACAACTTTGTAGCTTTTTCCTCGTTTGATCTTAGAAGTTTTCTGGTTATTAAAATTTTTTTCATTCAACTTATTAATTTAAGTCAAAAATCTTACCGGGATTCATTATATTGTTTGGATCAATAGTCCTTTTGATAGACTTCATAACAGGTAAGTTATCGCCATGTTCTTTAAGTAGGTAATCTTTTTTATGAAGCCCAACTCCATGTTCTCCAGTAATTGTGCCCTCTAATTCTAATGTTTTCTCTATAAGAATATCACTAAATTTTCGTATTTTTTGATAGGTCTCTTTTTTTTCTGGGTCGTAAGGCAGTAAAACATGGAAATTACCATCGCCTAAATGGCCAACCATAGGGGCTCTTAAACCAAATTTTTTAGCTTCTGCATCAGCAAAGTTAACACACTCAGTTATTTTAGAAATTGGTAAACAAACATCAGTCGAATACACTCTGCCATTATTAATTTGCGCTTTAACAGAATAATAAACATCGTGTCTTGCCTTCCATAGTTTATTTCTATCTGTTAGATCTTTTGCCCATTTAAAAGAGCTTCCATTATTATTTTTGGATATTTCTTCAACAGTATCTATTGACTCTTTGTTCGATATTTCTGATCCGTGGAATTCAAAAAACAATGTCGGTGTAGCCTCTACATCTTTTAACTTAGAGTATTCTATACTGATTTCCATTTGATCTTTGTTAAGCATTTCAATTCTAGCAATTGGAATACCATACTGAATTACCTCCTGTGCGGTTTTAACTGCATCCTCTAAAGTTTTAAAATGACATACTGCGCTCATAATGCTTTCTGGAATTGGCGACAACCTAAGTTGTATTTCTGTTATAACTCCCAGAGTACCTTCAGAACCAATGAACAAATTTGTTAAATTATATCCAGCTGAAGTTTTTTTCGTTCTACTACCGGTTTTTATTATATCTCCATTTGGAAGAACAACTGTTAATCCAGTTATAACTGTTTTCATAGTTCCATATTTTACTGCCATTGTTCCGGACGCAGAGGTAGATGCCATTCCACCTATTGCGGCATTTGCTCCGGGATCAATTGGAAAAAATACTCCATCTTCTCGTAAATAATCATTTAGTTGTTCTCTAGTCACACATGCCTGAACTTTGCAATCAAAGTCTTCGACATTAACACTTAACACTTTGTTCATCTTTTCAAGAGATATAGTAATCCCTTGATCATTGCCAACAACATTGCCCTCTAAAGAGGTTCCTGTTCCAAATGGAACAACAGGTATCTTGTGTTGATTACATAATTTTAATATCTTGGAAACTTCTTCATTAGTCTCTGGAAATACCACGGCTTTAGATAAAATTGGATCATAAGTGTCTTCACCTCTCGCATAATTTAATCTTGTGGATTCTGACTCAGAGAATCTAGAATTTAGTATTTTTTTTAATTCGGACTGAAGTTCGCTATTCATATATTTATGATACTATATAAATTTTACAAAAAAAATACTTAAATTATTTAAGCATTTTTTTTATATTTTCTAATGCCTGAGAAATATTATCTCTCGATGCGGCAAAACTAAATCTTACGTAATCTTGACAAGTTTGGCCAAATGCTGTTCCTGGCACGATTGCGACGCCTGCTTCGTGCATAGCTTTTTTGCAAAATTCTCTTCCATTCATTCCAGTCTCTTTAACTTTTGGAAAGGCATAAAATGCGCCGCCAGGTAAACTACATTCAACACCTGGCAGATCATTTAGACCTTTGTGAATGAGATCTCTTCTTGCTGTAAATTTTTCCATCATTTCATGTATTGAGTCGTCTGGTCCATCTAATGCAGCAATACCAGCAAACTGAGCAGCAGCATTTACACAAGAAACGCTATTTATTAATAGTTTATTAACATGTTCAACTAAATTCTCTGGCCAAAAACTCCAACCTAATCTCCATCCAGTCATAGAATAGGCTTTGCTCCATCCCTCTAACACAATTAGTCTCTCTCTTAATTTAGGGTAATTAAAAAAAGTTGGCATCTCTTTGCCATCAAAAATTTGTCTACTATAAATCTCGTCACTCAAAATTGTAACATGTGGGTGTTGCTCCAAACCTTTAGCAAGTTTATCAATTTCAGATTTTTCAACAAAACTTCCAGTTGGGTTATTTGGATTGATCAAGATTAGTAATCTAGTTTTATCTGTAATTAAAGACAATATTTCCTCTGCATTAAACTTTAAGTCTTTATCTTTAGTAAGGTCGTACGGCACAGGAGTAGATCCTGTATAATTAATCATAGATTCATAGATAGGAAAAGCTGGTGTTGGATGGATTATTTCTACACCAGGTTCTCCAAAGCATTGGATCGCATAATGCATTGTTGGTTTACCACCTGGCATTATGATAATTCTTTCAGGATCCACATCTTGATTGTAAAGAGTTTTTATTTTTCTTGAAACTGCTTGTCTGCATTCTAGAATTCCATTTGATAAAACATAACCGTGATGACCATCGTCTAAAGCTTTTTTTGCAGCGTCAACTACATGTTTTGGAGTTTTAAAATCAGGTTGACCTAATCCAAGATGTATCATTGGTTTTCCTGATGCCTCTAATTTTTTTGCCTCCGCTAAAACTGAGAATGCAGTCTCAGTTCCTAATCTATCTAAACTTTTTGCTAGTTTCATAACATTTTATAATTATTGTTATTTCTATAAATTAATTTTGAACTATTCAACTCTTTTAAATTTTTGCAACCCATTAAAACCATATTTCTATTAATTTCGTCATGTATTGTCTTCAACAAATGCTCAACTCCTTGCTGACCACCTGCGGCTAAAGAAAACAAAAACATTTTACCAAAACTACAAGCTTTAGCTCCAGCGGCTATTGCTTTCAAAACATGAGAACCTCTTCTAACCCCGCCATCCAAAATAATTTCAAGTTTATCCCCAACAGCATCGGATATCGCTTTTATTTGATCAAATGGTGATCTTGAGCCATCTAGTTGTCGACCACCATGATTAGATATCATTATAGCTGAGCACCCAATATCAATCGCTCTTTTTGCATCCTCAACTGACATAACTCCTTTTAGAGCAAAAGGACCGTTCCATTTTTTTACACAATACTCTGCGTCTTTCCAACTCATAGCAGGATCATACTGCTCATTAATGTAGTCTATAACTGATTTAGCAATATTAGTTCCTTTGTCAGTTTTTGTTGCAACATTTGCTAATTTAAATTTTTCATGAGTTAAATAATTAAATACCCAAACAGGGTGCATAGCAAAACTTAAAAGGCTTTTTAAAGTTAATTTTGGTGGTGTAGTAAAACCTGTTCTGTGATCTCTTTCTCTGTTCCCCGCAACAAGAGTATCTACAGTTAGACACATTCCATCAAATCTTGACCTTCTACAACGATCAATCAAATCATTTGTTATCGATTGATCTTTATGAACATAAAGCTGAAATAATTTAGGACCACTGGATAAGTTAGAAATTTCCTCAATTGTATTGTTTGCCATTGTAGACATACTATAAAATGTTCCAAATTTATTAGCAGCTTTTGCGGAGGCTTTATCACCATCATGGTGATATAATCTTTGCATAGCACATGGGGATAAAAAAATTGGCATATCAATTTTTCTTCCAAAGATATTTGTAGATAAGTCTGGTTTACCTACACTAGCCAAAACATTTGGTATTAGATCACAATCGTTAAAGGCCTCTGTATTTCTTTTAAGAGTCGTTTCATCATCTGAGCCACCATCAATATAATGGAAAATTGGAGAAGGTAATTTTTTTTTTGCTAATTTCTTGAAATCATCAAAATTATAACAGTCTTTAAGACTCATAGAATTTTTTTAAGTATATCTAAATCTTAAATTATTTCTATTTAAGTCGCTAATCTTAGTACATCCCATTAATTTCATATCTCTTTCTAATTCAGCTTTGTATTGCCCCAATGCTCTCTCTACCCCTGCCTGTCCAGCTGCAGCTAAAGCATAGAGATACAATCTTCCACCAGCGCAAGCCTTTGCGCCTAGAGATAAAGCTTTGAGCATATGTGTTCCTCTCTGAAACCCACCTTCACAAATAACATCAATTTTGTCTCCTACAGCATCAACAATTTCTGCTAGTTGGTCAAAAGGTGACCTTGATCCATCAAGCTGTCTACCTCCATGATTAGAAACCATTATTCCAGTGCATCCAATATCAACTGCTTTTTTTGCATCTTCAACACTCATAATTCCTTTAAGGGCGAAATGACCCCCCCACTTAGAACATAACTTTTCAGCATCATTCCAATTCATTGATTGATCCAACATTGTAGAAAAATAATTACCAATTGAAGAGTTGGTGCTCGTACCTTCTTTTACAAAATCTTGTAAATGCGGTAATTCAAATTTTCCTTTTGTAAGATAATTAATCCCCCACATCGGTTTAGTCGCAAAACTAAATAAACTTGATAGAGTAAGCTTAGGTGGTGATGTAAAACCTGTTCTTAAATCTCTTTCACGATTTCCACCTGTTATAGTATCAACAGTTAAAGCCATTACATCAAAATTAGCTGCTTTTGCTCTTTCCAAACAAGAGTCATTTAATCCTCTGTCTTTGTGAAAATAGAATTGAAACATTTTTGGTGTGTCAATTAAAGAAGATATTTCCTCTACACTTACAGTAGCTAAAGCTGAAACACCAAACATTGTATTAAATTTTTTAGCTGCTTTTCCTACTGCTCTTTCCCCATCATAATGAAACAATCTTTGTAAAGCAGTTGGGGAACAGTAAAAAGGTAAATCAATTTTTTTCCCAAAAATTGTTGTAGATAAATCTACACTTTCAACACCTCTCAATACATTGGGTACAAGATCTACCTCATTAAATGCAGTTGTATTTCGATTATATGTGACTTCATCATCCGCAGCACCATCAATGTAATGAAAAATTGGTGACGGCAATTTTTTTTTGGCTAAAATTCTAAAGTCACTAAAATTATGGCAATTTTTCAAATTCATTATATTAATTTAGAAGCTTTTAAAGAAATTAAACATATAACTATTTGCCCCAGGATTTTTTTCTCCTAAACTAGCATTAGATATATGATTATATGAAAATCCAAATTCTGTACTCGGTGATAAATCAAGGGATAATTGAAGCTCGCTTTTAAATTCTACCAAATGGCCAAGATCTTTTCCATCTCCCTCATGATATAAACCTGGTGTAAAACTCGGTGTTAAATTTAATCTTCCAATATTATACTCAGCTTGAATTCCTGTATAAAGATATGAGGCTGAGTCAGCAGTTAACATAAAACCGGTAACAGGTTTAATTGTGCCAATTAAACTATCTCTGAAAAGATTATCATTTAAGTGTTGAATTCCAACAATCTGAGATTTTTTTCCATCGTCACTGAAATCAAACATTCCGGTATAAATATTATATTTATGACCAGTATCCATTTTTTGTTGTTCTTCAGCGTATAACTTTCCAGTAGTTATAAAAGTGCAAAAGATTAGTAATAAAATTTTAAAAAAATTTTTCATATTTTTTACTCTTATATATTCTTAAATATATTATTGCACCACCTAATAAAAAAAACAATATTGGTATAAACCACAATAAAAAGGTTTTTTTTGAATATCCAGGATCATAAACAATCCATTGACCATATTTTTTGACTAACATATTATAAATTTGGTCTTCTGAGTGACCACTGTCTATTTGATCTTTAATATAGATTCTCATACTTAATGCAAATTCAGAATTAGAATCGTATATAGACTGACCTTGACAAATCAGACATCTTAAATTTTTTGCTATGTCATTTTCAAGTTTAGAATAAGGTTCTGTCTCGGAATAACAGTTTCCGAAAAAGTTAAAAAATAAAAATAAAAAGACCATAAATCTTTTTTTAACCATTAATAATCTCCCTAATCTGTTTAACATCATCGTCATTTATTGGTCCTATAATCTTTATTAAAATTTTTCTATTTTTGTTAACCAGGAAAGTTTCTGGAACACCATAAGCACCTAGATTTATTGACTCTGTTCCATCTTTATCTACTAAATTATATTTAAATGGGTTTCCATAATCATTTAAAAATTTTATAGAATTTTTTTTTCTATCTTTATAATTTACACCAATAATTTGCAGTGAACTTATACTGCTTAAACTCTTAAGAAGATCATTTTCCTCTCTACATGGTACACACCACGAAGCCCAAACGTTAACTAAGGAAAATTCCTTATTATCAATAACCTCACTTAATCGTATTTTATCAGATGAATATAATTCAGGTAAACTAAAATCTATTAGGTAACTTGTTTTCTTATTTTTAAAATCAGGAGAATATGTTTTATCCTTAATCAAAGCTTTATTAAAAACTAAAAAGGAAAAAACAAAAAAAACTAATATTAAAAAACTATAAGTAATTTTTTTTTTTACTAAAAACCGCAAATGTACCTCCAAAAATTATTATTAATGTAGATATCCAGATCCAGATCATGAATGGTTTATTCTGATATCTAACATTAAATAGTTGCTCATCCTTTATTAGATTTATTGTTATAAATCTATCTTTGAATAAAGTTGTTTTAATCGCTGCTTCACTTGTTGCAATAACTGGCTGGTTATAAACTCTGATCTCTGGATATAGTTTAATTATTTTATTATTTTGATTTTTTACCTCAAAAGTGCCAACTATTGAAGAATAGTTTTTTTTTTCATTAGTTTTAACCTCTTCAAAAGTTATTTTTTCGTTTTTTGAGACAAAACTTTCTCCTACCTTAATATTCTTAATAATTTCTGTAGAGCTAATACTATTAAATAATATTGATAACATTAACATAGCAAAACCCAAATGTGATAAGTTTTGGGCATGATTAGTATTATTCTTTAAAAAGTTAGTAATCGTTTTAATAGTTAAAAAGAATAATGAAAAAATTAAGATTATAATTAAAAAATCTTTTTGAGATAAAAAATATATAGTTATGATTGTTGCAGCTGAGGTAAATAAAAAATGGTAAATATGACTAATTTTAAACTTTAAGTTTGTTTTAATCCAACTCATACTTGGTCCGACAGCCATAAACAAAAAAAATGGAATTAGGAAAGGTATTAAAAGTTTAGTATAAAATGGGGGTCCAACTGAAATTTTTTCTGATGTAATTACATCTAAAAATATTGGATATACAGTTCCTATTAAAACTACGCTTAAAAAATAAATCATAAACCAGTTATTAACTAAGACTGAGGTTTCTTTACTTAGAAAAAAAATTTCTTTTTTATTTTCTAAATTTTTGTTTTCAAAGAC
The DNA here is from genome assembly GCA_902528175.1 of uncultured Pelagibacteraceae bacterium. Lineage (GTDB taxonomy): Bacteria > Pseudomonadota > Alphaproteobacteria > Pelagibacterales > Pelagibacteraceae > Pelagibacter. The sequence continues at coordinate 13,314 of CABZRN010000004.1, forward strand.
TAAAAAAATTACAAAAGATATGAGAATTAAAACAAACAAAAAAATTAGGATATAAATTCCTCTAGATGGATCATTCGCAAAAGTGTGAACTGAGTTGAGAATTCCAGATCTAACTAAAAATGTTCCAGTAACACTTAACATAAAGGTCACTATACTTAATATAATTGACCAATTTTTAAAAATGTCTCTTTTTTCAAGAGTTGAAATACAATGTAAAAGGGCAGTTAAACTCAACCATGGCATCAAAGAAATATTTTCAACTGGATCCCAAAACCAAAAACCTCCCCATCCTAATTCATAATACGCCCAGATCGAACCTAAAAGGATACCCCCTGTTAAAAATGTCCAAGATATTAAAACCCATTTTTTTAAATTTTTTGCCCAAAGGTTATTTACATACCCAGTTACCATTGCGGCTAAAGCAGAGGCAAATATTATTGATGTACCAACATATCCAACATATAAAATTGGTGGATGTATTGCTAGCGCAGGATCTTGAAGTATTGGATTTAATCCAAGTCCTTCGGATGGTACAGGAAAAAGAATATCAAATGGGTTAGAAGTTTTTAGAACAAATATAAAAAAACCAATAACAATTATTTGATGAAATATTACGGTATAAAGTCTAAAATTTTTTGGCTCATCTTTAGAGCTGAAGAAAAAAAATAATATAAAACTTGTCAGCACTAATAACCATAGTAATAAGCTTCCTTCATGATTGCCCCATAAACCTGTTATTTTATAAAATAAAGGTTTTGTTGAATGAGAATTATTATAAACAGTTTCATTACTAAAATCGGATATTATAAAAGTGTATAACAAAATAAAAAAACCTATCACAACAAAAAAAAATTGAAGGGTTAGAAACTTATAAATTTTTTTTTCTAAATTTAATAAATTTTTTTTAATATTAAGAACTGTACATAAGAAAACAGCAAAAGAAAATATAAGTCCTAGTAATAAAGAGAGAAAACCTGCATTAGATAATATCATTTTTGTTCCAGACTTTCTTTAACCTCAGGGGGCATATAATTTTCATCATGTTTTGCTAAAATTTTATCAGCAATAAATAAGTTTTTATCTTCTAAAAATCCCTCTGCTACTACTCCCTTTTCTTCTTGAAATAAATTTGGTACAGTTCCTGCATAAATAACATTAATTTCACTTTTAAAATCCGTGATTACAAATAAAATTTTTTCATTATCTAGTGTTATAGAATTTTTTTTAACCATCCCTCCTACTCTAATTTTTTTAATTATATTCTCCGAGGATTGCTTGATTTCAGTTGGTGATTTAAAATATACAACATCATCCTCTAATAGTTTTAGAATAATATAAATACTTAAAATAATTGTGGTTAGAACAGATATTATAAATATAATTCTTAATCTAACTTTTTTACCATACATTAATCTAAATTAGATTTTGTGAGCAACTGATCTTACAAATGTTCTATTTGTTGATTGTTTGTGAGCTAAAATAACTTGGTCTGAATTTAAGGATTCATACTTTCTTGCAAATTTAGCTTTTTCTTTAATAAATTGCTTACATGTTACTATATATAAAATCAGGAAATTGAATAGTGTGAACGCGAATGCTGACCAAACATAAAGTCCGTATCCATTCATAATAAATAAATCTAAATTCATATTCTGTTTAAACCTTTATTCTTAACTTTTATCAACTCTACATTATATTTCATCAAAAAAATTAACACAGAAAATAGTGCAAATGCCGCAGTCATCAAAAATAAAGGTATTAACATAGATGAATGTATTGTGCTTTCTGATAAAACATTTATCGATGAAGGTTGATGTAAAGTTGCCCACCAATCTACAGAATATTTGATAATTGGAACGTTAATCGCACCTATAATTGAAATATATGATGAGATTTTAACTGCTTTGTTCTTTTCAAAAAGTTTCCACGATAATAAGTATAAAAAATAAAATAAAAATAATACCAACATAGAAGTTATTCTAGGATCCCAAGCCCACCAAGTACCCCATGTTGGCTTGCCCCAAATTGAGCCTGTAACCAAGGCTATTAAGTTAAAAATAAATCCTGATGGAGCTAAACTTTTTGATATTAGTACAAAGTTTTTATTTTTAAAAATTATAACTCCAAGAGATAAAAAAGCTATCATAGAAAAAATCCCAAGGGAAATCCAAGCTGACGGAACATGCACATACATAATTCGTACAGAGTCACTTTGTAGATAATCTTGAGGAGACAATATTAACGCCTCAAATAGACCTACTGACAGAAAAATTATAAATAATATAAATATTAAATTTCTAAATTTAGATGAAATTAATATTTTTTTAGTTTTCTCGGTAATTATAGATAACATTTTTTTATTTATATAACGTGAAAATAAACTGATCAAGAATGTTGAGGGAGATAATTGAAGGGAAACGTTAACACCCTTGATCAGTTTAATTACTTATAGAATAATCATTTGTCTAAGTTTTGAGAGAAATGTGTTGAAAAAATGACTATTAATTTGAGGGCTTAAAGTAAGTTGAGCCTTTTTTTCCTGAGAAGATCTCATTGATTAAAGGATGTTTAATTGGCTCACCTGATTCGTCTTTAATGAGGTTCTGTTCTGATACATAGGCCTCATAAGTAATATCATCATTTTCAGCAAGTAAATGGTAAAAAGGTTGATCTTTTCTAGGTCTTACATTTTTTGGTATAGACTCGTACCATTCCTCAGAATTATTAAATTCAAAATCGACGTCATAAATAACGCCTCTGAAATCAAAATGTTTATGTTTGACAACGTCGCCTATTGAGAATTTCGCTTTTTGAATAGTCACTATTTAAATATGTGTATTCTTAAAAAAAAATCAATAAAAAAAATATTAAATTTGTACATATCTGGTAAGATGTGCCTGTGAATAAGTCTTTAATAAAATTCATTACTGATTTCGGGCCCTTAGTAATATTTTTTAGTTTTTATTATAATAGTGGAAAAAATCTGCAAGTAGCTATACCACCTTTGATTATTGCGACAATAATCTCTGTGTTTATAGTTTGGATATTAGAAAAAAAGATACCTTTTGTCCCTCTTTTAGGTGGTACGTTAATAACATTTTTTGGTGGTCTCACAATTTATTTCAAAAACCCCATCTTTATATATATGAAGCCTACAATAATAAATATAATATTTGCTCTTGCTCTGTACTTTGGAAAATATTTTACTAAAGAACCTATTTTAAAAAAAATTTTAGGTAAAACCATGCCGTTAAACGATGAGGGATGGGAAAAACTTAATAGTAGGTGGATGTTTTTTTTCATTTTTTTAGCAATATTAAATGAGGTTGTCTGGAGAACACAATCAGAAGAATTTTGGGTAAACTTTAAAGTATGGGGCATGTTACCAATTACAATAACATTTACAGCATTTCAAATACCTTTAATAAATAAATATAAATTAAATGAATAAAGATTTAAAACTTGTAATCAATAATTCTTTCAAAAAAAAAGAAAATAAACTTTTTTTTGAAAAAAAAGAGTTAAAAAATATTTTGGATTTATACGCTAAAATGGTTTCTAAGGGATCTTGGAAAGATTATGGTCTTCACATTTCCTCTAAGAGAGTAAGTTTTAGCGTGTTTAAGAATGCTGCTGAAAATGCTGTTTACAATATTAGCAAAAACTTCAGGCCTTCTAATAAAAATCTTAAATATTTAATTACAGATAATAGAAACCGAATAATAAAAAATTCTGATAACCTGGAAAAATTATTAAAAGATATAGATTGGAAAAAAATTTAGTTTATCTTCTTTGACCAAAAAGTCTTAATAACATTATAAACAGATTAATGAAATCAAGATAGAGCGTTAAAGCTCCCATTATTGCTTTTTTGCCAGAAATTTCAATTGTATCACTTGCCGAATACATATTCTTAATTTTCTGAGTGTCATAAGCGGTCAAACCTACAAATATTAAAACACCTAATATTGATACAACAAAATACATCATCGCAGATTTTAAAAATATATTAACTAACGAAGCGATAATTATTCCAATTAGACCCATCATTAAAAAAGAACCTAATTTTGTTAAATCCCTTTTAGTTGTATATCCGTAAATACTCATTGCACCAAATGTTGCTGAGGTGATGAAAAATACTCTTGCAACACTTACTCCAGTATAAACTAAAAGTATCCAAGACAAAGATAGTCCCATTAATGAAGCAAATATCCAAAATACGGTTTGTGCCTTAGCTGAACTCATTTTGTTAATTCCAAAGCTCATATAAAAAACAATACCTAATGGAGCTAACATAATTAACCATTTCAAACCTGAATTAAATATAGCATTTCCAAAACTTGTAAGACCTGTGATCATACCAGCACTGTCTGTAACTACAGACATCTTAAATGATAAAAGTGAGATTATGCCAGTCAAAAGAACTCCAGTTGCCATGTAGTTATAGACCTTCAACATGTAAGATCTTAAACCTGCGTTCCAAACTACGTTTTTTTTGACACTTGTTGCTTCAAATATGTTTTGTCTGTTAAAATCCATTGTTATAATATAATTATTTTAAACTTATATTCAATGGTCAAAACTGGCTGGGATTATAAGAAAAATTTATGAATTTTAAAAAACTAGGTAATACAGATATAGATGTTAGTACAATTTGTCTCGGTACTATGACATGGGGGGAGCAAAATTCGGAAAAAGATGCATTCGAACAGATGGATTACGCTTTTGAAAAGAGTGTAAATTTTTGGGACACTGCTGAAATATACGCGATACCGCCTAAAGAAAGTACCTACGGGAAAACAGAGGAAATAATCGGTAATTGGTTTACAAAAACAAAAAAAAGAAACAAGGTAGTGCTTGCAACTAAAGTATCTGGTCCTGGACCAGGTTGGATTAGAGGTGGTGGAAACCAATATGACGAAAAAAATTTAAATGAAGCTGTTGATAATAGTCTTAAAAGACTAAAAACTGATTATATCGACTTATATCAATTACATTGGCCTGAAAGAAAAACAAATTTTTTTGGAAGACTAGGTTATGAACATAAAGATGATAATAACTGGAATAAATTTGAAGATATTCTCAACGCTTTAGATAAAATAATTAAAACTGGTAAAATTAGATATATAGGCCTTTCAAATGAAACAGCTTGGGGATTGTCAAAATTTTTGGAAATTTCAAAGTTAAATAAACTTCCTCGAATGATGTCTGTTCAAAATCCTTATAGTCTATTGAATAGATCTTATGAAGTAGGATTAGCAGAAATTTCAGTAAGGGAAAGAAGTGGTCTTTTAGCTTATTCACCCCTTGCGTTTGGTTATTTAACTGGAAAATATAGAAATGGAGAATTGCCAAAAAATTCTAGGATGCATTTGTTTGGAGACAAGTTTTCAAGGTATAAAACTGAAAATGGCCAATTAGCCATTGAAAAATACTTTCATATTTCAAAAAAGTACAATTTGGATTTATCTCAAATGAGTTTAAAATTCTGCGAACTTCAGCCGTTCATAACAAGTGTAATAATCGGCGCAACAACAATGGAGCAGTTGAAAACTGATATAGAAAGTGTAAATATAAATCTTAACAACGAGATAATTGATGAAATTAATGAAGTACAAAAACTGCATCCAAATCCATGTCCATAATTAAAAAAACAATTTTTATATTAATTCTTATTCTTAGTTTTACTTCATTGAATGCACAAGAAATAAAAAAAATTGGTAAATTTAAGGATTGGGAAACAATAGTTGTGACAGATGAAACTTCAAAATTATGTTTTGCTCAGTCCAAGCCAGTTTTGCAGTCCCCGAAAAATAATGTAAGAGAAGCAAGACTTTTTATAAGTTTTAGACCTTCTGAAAAAATTTCTGACGAGGTAAGTATTACTTCAGGGTACGAGTACAATGTGCAAAATGCAATACTAGCTAAATCAGGAAAAAATAAAATCAAGTTCGATATATCCAAAGATAATTTTGCTTGGATTACTAACAATAAAATTGAAAAAAAAATGATAAGTGTAATGAAAAAAGGATCACGAATTATGATCACAGGTTACAACAAATCTGGTTCTCAAACAATTGATCACTACTCTCTAATGGGTTTTACAAAAGCATACAATAGCGCAAAAAAAAATTGTAGCTAATGAATACCAAATAACAACCTAATGAAAAAGATAGTCTTAGCTTACTCTGGTGGTTTAGATACATCTATTATTCTTAAATGGTTACAAGAAAACTATAAAGCTGAGGTGATTGCTTATACAGCTGATATTGGCCAAGAAATGGATAAAAAAAAGATTATTAAAAACGCAAAAAAATTAGGTGTTAAAAAAATAATAATTAAAAATCTTAAAAATATTTTTGTAAAAGATTACGTATTTCCAATGATTAGAGGTCATGCGATTTACGAGGGAGTTTATTTGCTTGGTACATCTATTGCCAGACCATTAATTGCAAAAGATCAAATTCAAGTTGCAAAGAAATTCAAAGCATTTGCTGTTTCACATGGTGCGACGGGAAAAGGAAATGATCAAGTAAGATTTGAATTAGGATATCATTATTTTGGTCCAAAAATAAAAGTTATAGCTCCATGGAGAGTTTGGAAGTTAAAATCAAGAACTGATTTAATGAAATATGCAAAAAAACATAAAATTTCAATACCAAAGGACAAAAAAGGAGCACCACCTTTTTCAATAGATGACAACCTATTTCATACATCAACTGAAGGTAAAGTTTTAGAAAATCCAAAAAATTTGGCTCCTGAATTTATATTTCAAAGAACAACTTCGCCTGAAAAAGCACCTAATAAACCTACTTACGTTACAATTGGATTTAAAAACGGTGATCCAATTATTGTTAATGGTAAGAAATTAACTCCAGAAAAACTGTTAGAAAAATTAAACCAACTCGGAGGAAAAAATGGAATTGGAAGAGTTGATCTAGTTGAAAATAGATTTATCGGAATTAAATCAAGAGGAGTTTATGAAACTCCTGGAGGAACATTACTTTTAATCGCTCATAGAGCAATGGAGTCTGTAACACTAGATAAAGAAACTATGCATAAAAAAGACTCGATAATGCCAAGATATGCAGAATTAATTTATAATGGTTATTGGTTTTCAAAAGAAAGATACAAATTACAAAAAATTGTGGATTTAAAAAGAAACAAGGTAAATGGAAGTATTAAGCTTAAACTTTACAAAGGAAATGTTACAATTCAATCGAGATTGACAAAAAGTAGTGCTTATTCAATGAAAAAAGTTTCTTTTGAAGAAAATAAAACTTTTAATAAATCCAATGTTGAAAGATTTATTAATTTCCACAAAAAAAGATTAAAATAAAGAATTATGAATTTTGAAGCCTCAAGAGCGAAAGCTGTAGATAAATTAAATCAATTTGTTGAAAAAAATCTTTCTGATTATTCAAAGCTGAGAAATATTGATTTTGGTCCTGATAAACGAGATAATGTTTCGTGTTTATCACCTTATGTTACACATGGTGTTCTTAATGAAATTGAAATTATAAAAAAATCACTAGAAAAGTTTTCATTTTCAAAAAATGAAAAGTTTATACAGGAAGTACTTTGGAGAACGTACTGGAAAGGATGGTTAGAGTTAAGACCTAATGTCTGGAATGACTATTTAATTGATTTAAGAAATATTAAAGAAAAATATAAAGATGACCAAGATTATCAAAATGCATTAGAGGGTAAAACAAATATTGATTGTTTTAATGAATGGGTTAATGAGTTAAAAAATAATAACTATCTTCACAATCACACTAGAATGTGGTTTGCCAGTATATGGATTTTTACACTTGATTTACCTTGGCAACTGGGTGCTGAATTTTTTATGCAACACCTTTTTGATGGGGATGCTGCATCAAATACTCTTGGATGGAGATGGGTTGCAGGTGTTCAAACACAAGGAAAACATTATCTAGCAAGTGAATGGAATATTAAAAAATTCACAAATAATAGATTTAAAAATATTAAATTAAATGAAAATGCTCCTCCAAAAATTTCTGAAAGAACTTATTCAATAATAAAACAAGATTTTAAAAATTCTGAAAATATTGAACCAGTTAATTTATTAATTTTTGATAATAATCTTTCTTTCGAATTCACAGACTTTAAAAATAGTAAATTTAAAAAAATATATTTAGTCTCTAACAAAAATGAAAACAGATCAATCAGCCTCAATGAAAAAGTATCAAAATTTAAGTACCTTCTATTTGAAGATCAAGAAAAAAGATTAAAAGAGCAATCTATTGATTGCGAAATAATTGATATAAGCCAAATTAAAAAAATTGACGAAAAAAACATCGGATTGTATCCAAATGTTGGAGAAAACCTAGATTATCTAAATTTAAATAATTTAAAAATAAATTTTTTATATAGAAAACTTGATCAATATTCTTGGCAATACTGTAATAAAGGTTTTTTTAATTTTAAAAAATATATTCCCAAAATTATTTCAAACTTTACTTAATGTTGTTAAGTTTTATCTTGCAAGTTTTATAAAGATGTCACCCATACCAGCATCTAGTTCCTCTAGAGGTGTATTATTTCTTAATTCACAGTACCGACCAGTAATTTGATGATTTTTGACTAAATCAATATCATCATTTTTACATGTTCTTCCGTTATGTAATAATCCTATAACTATTCTATTATTTAGATTAAACACTTGATCGATATTGATTTTTTTACCATCACAAAAATATTCTTTATTTACTCTATTTGGAAAATCATTTTTGTTGCAAGGGTTTTTAATTGTTATAACGTAGAATTCTCTCAAGCCATCTATAAATTTATATTTCATTTTTTGAACTTCTGAATACTTCATTACATCACAAGAACATGGAACGCAGCATCTATAATAATTACCACAGATTTTATTATTTGATTTACTCTCTTTAACAAATAAAAACTCCGAGTCACTATCAGGATCAATTAATGATCCAGATACAGCGCAAAATAACTTATTATACTCGAGGAAATCCTTATATGTATTTTCTTTGTCTATGATATATTTAAAAAATTTAGGTCCAGCAGCATTTCTATTTTTATCTGGAAATATTCTAGACCAATCAGTTATTAGCTCTTTGTGATAATTTTTTTCTTCAGCATTTACCTCAATTTGAAATAAAATTGTCAATAATAGTAAGCATTTAACTAAAATTTTTTTCATTTTTGTTTTATAGTAATTGTTTGATTAATTTTTATTTTATCCATAAAATCTTTTTTACCATTTGTCCATTTAACTTCTATTCTAAAATCCTTTTCATTTTTTCTAATTCCATAATGTGCCACAGGTTCCATTTGGCATAAATAACCGGATCCGGCATCTATTGTTTTTGAATGCTTTCTTTGATTAGATATTAAAGTTACAGTAGCTCCCCTAGCAGGAGCTCCAAATTTATTGATGGGCTTGATCCTTAAATATTTATTATTTTCTTCTACTTTTGCTTTATACAATGTCAAAGGTTGTGCTTTACTTTCGCCGTGAGAGACTAATAATTCTAAAATACCATCATTATCAATATCAGCTACAGCTGCTCCAGTGCCAAATCCTTGAGTCTCAAGCGCAGTTTTTAATTTTATTTCCTCAAATTTTCCATTTTCATTTATTTTAAATAATTTGTTTGGTTCTGCGATATTGTTCATAAAAACTTCATCAAAACCGTCGTTGTCAAAATCAGCGGAGATAATTGTTCTTATTCTAGATGGTCTATCAAAAGCTTTGTTTCCTATGTCCTTGAATTCGTTGTTTTCTAAAACGTATGCTCTATGATATCCATTCCAATTACCATTCAAAATATCTAATCTTCCTCTATAATAGATATCAGATAATGCAGTTCCCCTTCCATTCTGTATTACATCATCAACTCTGTAATCAAAAGCAACATCCTCAAATTTACCGTCATTATTTTTTAAAAGAAAGTTAGCGCCTCTTTCATTTGCTGCAAATATGTCAGCTCTATCTGTTAATATATGTCCTGATACTACTGCTCTTCCACCAGTAACTTTATCCAAATTTAAGGTTTTTGCTTTATCTGTTATTGTGTTATTTTCAATTTCATAGAATCTAGTTGGTCCTCCATAATTAGCTACATAAATACCGTATTCACCATCGCCCTTTCTATCAACGCAAACTACAGATCTACCTGCTGTTAAGTTTAAATTTTCTATATTTTTTTTTAACTCAAATAAGTCAAAATAATTATTGTTACTTTTATCGATTAGTCTATCAGAGTATTTTTTTGTTCCACTATAGGTATCTGTATTTAAAAAATAAATTTCCTCAAAACCATCTTTATCTATATCACAAGCTGCAACACCAATAGTTTTTCTATCTCGATCTAAAAAAACGTCTTCTTGGATTATGTTTTTTAATTTTCCATCAATGTAACCTAAAGCTAAGTTTGGATAACCAAAACCTGTGACTATAAACTCATTATTTCCATCTGCATTAATATCCGTAACCGAAACCCCATAACTAAGCCTGCTTTCATTAATCGTTATAATATTTGAAATATCTTTAAAAAATTCTGCACTAGAACTGTTAATTGGTAATATTAAAGAAAAAATAATTAAAAATTTATATAAATAATTTACCTTTTTGATGAACATCTTTTAGAGCAATATTTAACTTTTTCCCAGTTCAGCTTCCATTTTTTTCTCCATTTAAAGGGTCTTTCACAAACTGGGCATAACTTAGTTGGTAGGTTTTGTTTTTTCATTAAGTTGGTGTTTGTTTTTTAAAAATAAAAAATAAGCTACAAATTCATAAGCGTAATGAAATAAGATAAACAAAGGTTTAAAACTCAAAATTTTTGCTAAAAAATTATATTTTGGTATTTTTGACCAGATAATTATAAATGCTTTAGCTCCTCCAACAACTTGTCCATTGTCAATCACATGCAATCTCCTTAGAAGTTCTTCCTTAGATTTTGATGTTAAGTCAACTGCCTGTTGATTGTTAGTAATATCAACCCATTCTAAACTCTCATCAGAATTTTTTTTGTAGTGATCAATTTCTAGTTTACAAATATTACAAGAGTTATTAAAAAAAACTTTAACTGGCATTAGTATTTTCCTTTATAAATTTATCTGCTGCAGCTAGTATAACTTTTTTTCTTTGCGCATTCATCTTGTCATATATTCTTACCATCATTGATAATCTTGGATTTTTTAAAAAAAAGGATCTATTCTTATTTATAAATCTCCAGTAAAGACCATCCATAATATTGCACCATTCACCTTTTTTAAAATCCATCATTTTAAGAAAATAACTTGATCCACAAATGTAAGGTTTGGTAGCAAAAATTCCTCCATCACTAAATAATCCCATTCCATAAACGTTTGGAGACATTACCCAATCAGATGAATCAACGAACATTTCCATAAACCATTTGTAAACATATATCGGTTTAATTTCACAGAGATTCATAATGTTTGATAAAATCATTAATCTCTCTATGTGATGTGACCAACCATGATCATTGGCATTTTTTATCGCGTAGTCTAAAGGTGGAAGTCCTGTGTTCCCTTGGTACCAAGTAGGTTTCATTTTACGATTATGTTTAAAAAAATTACCAGTTTCTAATCTGTTATAAAAATTTTGATAAATTCCTCTCATAAATTCTCGCCAGCCAATTACTTGCCTTATATAACCCTCTAAAGAATTTATTCTAATCTTTTTCCTTTTATGACTATCTAAAATTTTCTCTATAATTATTTCTGGAGTTATTAAACCCAAATTTATGTATGGACTAAGAGCACTATGGAATAATATATTATTATTTTGATCAACAGCGTCCTCATAATCTCCAAATAAATTAGATTTTTCTTTTATAAAAAAATCTAGTAATTTTAGAACTTCTTTATATTCAGTCGCAAACCAAAAATTTTCTGTTGAACCAGGGTGTGTTGCAAATTTTTTTTCTATAATGCTTTTCAGTTTTTTTGTGTGAACTGTTTGATTGATTTTAGGAAATGAGGGAACTTTAGTTCCTTTTGGCAGTTTCTTTCTATTATCTTCATCAAAGCTCCATTTACCACCAACAGGATCTTCGCCATTCATTAAGATGTTCATTTTTCTTCTCGTTTCTTTATAAAAAACTGCCATGAATGGTTTTTTTGATTTAGATAAATATTTTTTAAAATCATCTCTAGTATTAAGAAACATCGGAGATGTAATTATATTGAGCTTTATTTTATTTTTCTTTGAAAAATCTATAATTTTTTTTTCAAATGGTTTGTCTTCAATTTCAAAAGACGAAATTTCATTGATTTTATTTTTTTTTAAAATTTTTTTTATTTTTAAAAGATAATCATCTTTAAAAACTGAGTCCTCAATTTTAGAATAAGTAATTTTAAAGCTATTTTTTTTTAAATTTTCATAAAATGATCTCATTGATGAAAGAAATAAAAGGATTTTAAGTTTGTGATGTTTTTCATAGGTGCATAAACCGTTATCTTCTGCCATAAAAAAAAGATGGTCTTTTTTGAAGCGGTTTAGGTATTTTAATGGAAATAATTGATTTCCAAGTATAATAAACAATTTCATAATTTATTTATAAATACTATTATACGATATGTCAGGAAAATATTTAATTTTTGGTGCGACAGGTTCTATCGGTTCAAACTTAGCCAAATTAATGGTTGGCAAAAATCATGATGTTCAACTCATAGGTCGGGATGAAAACAGTCTAAATGCATTATCATCTGAGCTCAACTGTAAATACAGTATCGTTGATGTTTTAGACGAACAATCTGTTAAAAATTTAAAAAATGAATTTGAGGGACAGGAAATTGCTGGTATTGCATATTGTGTTGGCTCTATTGATCTTAAACCTGTTCGAGCAGTTAAAAAAGATGATTTTATGAAATGTTTTGATTTAAATTTTTTTCCAATAGTTGAGACTATTAAAAACTTTCAGGACAATTTAAAAAAAAATAAGGGCTCTATAGTTATGTTTTCAACAGTCGCTGTTCAAAGAGGATTTACGAATCATAGTATAATTGCATCAGTGAAAGGTGCTATCGAAGGACTAACAGTATCTTTAGCAGCTGAGTTTGCGCCTAATATTAGAGTTAATTGTATTGCTCCCAGTTTAACAAAATCGAAAATAGCTGATCCAATATTAAAAAATAAATTAATTGCAGAGGGCGTAGCTAAAGCTCACCCAATGAAAAGAGTAGGTGAAGGGAAAGATGCTGCTGCAATGGCGCAATTTTTATTATCTGAGGATAGCTCGTGGATAACTGGTCAGATAATAGGTGTAGACGGTGGAAGGTCTAAGTTATCATAATATATTTTAATTTTTTCTTATTAGTGTAATGTTATTCATTAACAAACTTGGTCGTGAATAAAATTTCTACAGAAGAATTATTTAAAATTGCTTATGATCATTTGCAAAATAAAAATTACTCTAAATCGATTGAACTATTTAATAAGATCCTAGCTCATTTTCCAGAAAATTTATCTGTTTTAAGAAATTTATTGCACGCGTATGCTTTTTCTGGAGACCTTCACAACGCAGAAAATACGATCAAAAAAGTTTTAAAATTAAATGAGAAAGAGCCTTATATTTATCAATTTTACGCGTCAATTTTGAAAAACCAGGACAAAATTGATGAGATGATTAATATAATTGAGGAAGGTTTAAATAAAAATTTAATGAATTCCAAATGGAAATATCAAAAAGAATTATTGTTTCCTATAGTTGTAAAAGACAACGATGAAATTGATAAATTTAGATTAAAAATAAACAACTGTTATGATCAAATTTTACAAAATAGCGAACAACTAGATTATGATAATGATCAGATTATTCAAACCCCTCACTATGAATCATCTTATAATCAACATGATAATCTTAAACTTAATATCAAAAGCGTAAAGGCTTTAAGAAAAATTTATAAAGAATTAAATGAAAATTGTGTTGTTGAAAAAAAAGAAAATGAAAAAATAAAAATAGGTTTTATATCAGAATTTTTTACTGATCATACAATTGGTAAATTATTTAAGAATATTATTTTTAGTCTAGACCAGTCAAAGTTTAATATTTTTATACTTCATTCTAAAAAAACAAAGATCAGCAAACTATTTAATGAATTTATTGAAAAAGAAAAAAACGGTTTTCTGAAAAATATTAGACTTCCAGAAAAATTAGGTGAGAAAATTAATTTTTTTAAAAAGGAAAAATTTAATATTCTATTTTATCCGGATATTGGTATGTCAGTTGAGATGTATTATTTATCTCTAATCAGACTTGCCAAACATCAAATAATGTCATGGGGTCATCCTGAAACAACAGGTAGTGAAAGTATAGATTTTTTTTTATGTTCTAAAAGTTTAATTACGGATGAAACTTCAAAAAGCTACTCTGAAAAACTATTATTGATGGATCACCTGCCAATGATTTATGAAGCACCAAAAATTAAACGTAAGATAAATGATAATGAATTATCTAAAAATAATATTTACTCCTGTCCACAAACAATGTTTAAGTTTCATCCTGACTTTGACAATATTTTAGCTGAAATACTTAAAAAAGACAAAAAAGGTATTTTGTATCTAATCAAAGATAACAACAAAATTTATTTTAACAAATTAATTGATCGTTTTAAAAAAATTAAATACTTTGATCTATCAAGAGTTATTTTTCTTGAACCACTTAGTAGAGATGATTACATAAATCACTTAGGAACATCCTCTGTATTATTAGATCCGCTATATTTTGGTGCAGGTAACTCATTTCACGAATCCATGGTATATGGAACACCAACAGTTACAATGCCAACTAACTATATAAAATCTAGAATCGTTAGTGCTGCTTATATACAGATGGAAATTGAGAAACCACCGATAGTTAAAGATAAAAATGAGTATATAGAATTAGCTATCGATATTGCAAATAGTGGGAATTTATCAGAAATAAAAAAATACTATCAAAAGAAAGCTATGGAAAAACTATTCAATACTACGAGAGCAGGTGTGGAATTTAATCAAATACTTCTTGGTTTAGAGTAATGATCTTTTAAAACATTCTATTGTATTTTTTAGTAAACAGGCGATAGTCATTGGTCCAACTCCACCTGGAACTGGCGTAATTGCTTTAACATGTTTTGAAACCTCTTCAAAATCAACATCACCAACAATTCCCTCTTCAGTTTTATTAATACCAACATCAATTACTATAGACCCTTTTTTAACCCAGTCACCTTTCACAAGTTTTGGAATTCCAACTGCAACTACTAAAATATCTGCTTTTAGACATTCTTCTTTTAAATTTTTTGTTTTTGAATGAGCAATCGTCACTGTACAATTTTCCTTTAGTAAAAGTTGAGTCATTGGTTTTCCATTTAAATTAGATCTACCTAAAACAACTGCTTTTTTTCCATTTAAATTTGGCTCTATTTCTTTAATCAACAAATGACATCCTAGTGGAGTACAAGGAACTGAGCTTTCATAACCAGACGATAAATTTCCTACATTGTTAGGATGAAAACCGTCTACATCTTTGTTTGGATCGATTGCGTCGATAATTTTTTTGTTATTAATGTGTTTTGGAAGTGGTAACTGAACCAAAATACCAGAAACATTTTCGTCCTTA
Organism: uncultured Pelagibacteraceae bacterium; assembly: GCA_902528175.1. Taxonomy (GTDB): domain Bacteria; phylum Pseudomonadota; class Alphaproteobacteria; order Pelagibacterales; family Pelagibacteraceae; genus Pelagibacter. Next base: position 28,937 of record CABZRN010000004.1, read on the forward strand.
TTAAGTTCAATAATCTTTTCTAAAACAGTTTTTTCATCTACTGTATCAGGATACTTAACAATTTCTGATTTAAGACCTATTTCTACTGCCGATTTTTCTTTATTATGCACATAAATTTTGCTTGGAGCATATTCACCTATAAGTATTACAGTTAAGCCTGGAACTCTATTAAATTTTTTTTTTAGATTGTCTACTTCTTTCTTTAAACTCAATCTTAGATCTGCAGCAGTTTTTTTTCCGTCTATTATAATCATTGTAAATTAAAAAATTAATGGTGCTATATAAAGTTTCATACACATTTCTATAAACCATATCAATAAAAGAAGGATTACCGGGGATATATCGATAGCACCTAGATTAGGTAAAAAACCTCTAATCTTTCTCAAAAAAGGCTCTGTTAGTCTGTATGTAAAATCCAAAACTAAATAAACAAATCGATTTGTAGTATTTAAAACATTAAAAGCAACTAACCAGCTAATGATAACGTTAGCTATAACAATATAAGAATATAATTTTAAAATTTGTAATGACAAGTAAAATAGAGCTATCATTTTTTTTCGACATAGATAGATTGACTTGGAAAAGCAAAGGAAGCTTTGTTATTTTCAACTATCTGCTTTATTTCAATGGCTAATTTTTCTTTAACTTTTAGCCATTCATTCCAACTATTAGTTTTGGTGAAGCATCTTACATACATATCTATCGAGCTATCTGAAAATTTATCTACTCTAACTGCTAGCCCTACTTTTTTATCGTAGTCATCGTTTCCCGTAATATGTTTTTCGATTTGATCTCTTATATTTTTTAACTGATCAACCGTTGTGTCATATTGTAAGGTAATAATCCAACTTATGAGCCAATTAGTTGTTTGACTTACATTAATAACAGCATTTTCTGCAAACTGAAAATTAGGAATTATAGCTAATGATTTATCAAATTTTCTTATAGTTGTTGATCTAAATCCTATTTTTTCAACAATTCCTTCAATTGTGCCCTCTACTAATATCCAATCACCCATTTTAAATCTTTTTTCCACAAGGACTAAAATCCCGGATATTAAATTTTTAAATAAGTCTTGGGCTCCAAGTGCAACAGCTACTCCAAAAAGACCTAATCCAGCAATAATTGGTCCAATCTTTATTCCCCATAATTCAAGAACAGCGGCAGCACCTAATATAAAAATTAAAATTTTTAATGATTTAATTATCCATCCTATTAATTCCCGTGTAAGAATTTTATCTAATCCACTTAAAATATACGAAATTGGCTCAATTATTTGATGAATAATCCAAAATAATAAAATCGTTATTAAAGTTCTGTTAATAGTGTCTACAAAAGACCTGGTATCCTCAGCAAACGTCATATAATAACTTGCGAAGAAAAAACCCAAAACTATAGGTAAAAAACGTGCTGGTCCTACCATAGATTTTACAAAAGTATCATCTAATTTGTTGGTTGTTCTTTTTGAGATGAGCTCTAATTTTTTTATTATTAATTTACTAATCAATCCTCTGAAAATTAAAAATATTAAAAAAATTCCTAATCCAATTAGTATCTGACCAATATCGATTCCTAAAATTCCTTTATCCCAAACGGAAAGAAATAAATTTTTTAAATTAATAAAAACTTCCATATTTTAAATTTTATATAATAAAAATTCCTCTTCGCCAGGATTAAATAAAAATATTTTTTTCCATTTTATCACATTTAAGACTGATGAAGTTTTTTCACCAATACACATTAAGTTAGTATTCATCCAGTAGTCAACCAATTCATATTTTTTAATTAAGTTTAGAAAGCTTTTTGCGCTATTTTCAGAATAAACATACACTAAATTTGGCATATCTTTCTTTAAAGAGTCTAAAAATGATATATCTAAATTTTTGTTATGTTTGACAGTATAGTTTATCAATCTCTCAACAATGTATCCTTCAAAAATTAGCTCTTTGTCTAAAGGAAATGATACAATATCACCACTTACATAAAGTATCTTGTTATCTTTTTTTGATAAATTTTGTTGTATAAGTTCTTTCAAATTTCTAACATTACCATCAGCTGCAAATATATTTTGGAAACCATTAGACCTTGCAGTTTTTTCTGTATATGACCCAACACAAAAACATAAAATATTTTTATTAATATTTTTTAAATTTAAAAATTTAATTGCGTTAGAACTGGTGAAAATAATTGCATTATAATTATAAATTTTTATGTCATTATAATCTAATTTATTAATTTCTAATAAAGGTAAGTTTGAAACTTTAAACCCGTTAGATTTAAATTTTTGTATTAAATCTTTTGAATCTTCTAATTGACGAGTTAATAAAATATGCATTTCAATTTTTATATTTGCCCTTAGATGTTTTTTTTAAATAATTTCCGACAATCGAACCAATTTCTAAAGATTTTCCAACTTTATCAGAATGTTCATAAAAATATCTAAATTTTCCATCAACAGAAAATAGCTCAGATATTAAAAATAATTTTTTTTTCTTAATATATGAATAAATACCAACTGCTGTACTACAGTCTCCTTTTAAAATTTTTAAAACTTTTCTCTCTGTCTTTGCTCTTATTGCAGTATTTTTGTGATTAATTTTTCCCAAAAGTTTATTAATTTTATTATCATTTTTTCTAGATTGTAGAGAAATTATACCCTGTCCTGCTGCTGGGATGATCTTGTTGCAATCAAATTCTTGTGTAATTAAACTAGTCATCTTCAAGGTATTTAAACCTGCCTTGGCTAAAACAATTGCATCATATTTCTTTTCGTAAATTTTTTTTATTCTACTATCAATATTTCCTCTTATAAGTTTAAACTTTAAATCAGGCCTCATCATTTTTAATTGATATTCTCTTCTAAAAGAAGACGTGCCAATGATGGAATTTTTTTTTAACTTTTCGAAAGATAAATTGTTTTTACTTATAAGTACTTCTCTTGGAGAATTTCTTTTAAGAAATGTTTTTATGATTAAGCCTGGTGTTTCTTTATATGGAATATCTTTTAATGAGTGAACAGCTATATCAATTTTTTTTGTAATCAATTCTTTTTCAATATTCTTCACAAATTCTCCTTTGCCACCAATATCGGAAGTCCTGCAGTTTAAAATTTTATCTCCCTTTGTAACAATTTTTTTTAACTCAATTTTTCCATTATAAAATTTTTTAATTTTTCTAATAGCAAGTTCTGCGTATTTGACAGCTAATTTACTTCTTCTAGCTCCTATAATAATTTTTTTTTTATTCATAATATTTAATTTTACCTATATTAATTAGATTATTTATGAAAAAAAAAATACTTATAATGGGCATAGAAACAAGCTGTGATGAGACAGCTGTTTCAATAATCCAGGATAATGGAACAAAACCACCAAAAATTTTGGCTAATATTGTATCAAGCCAGGAAGAGGTTCATAAGAAATTTGGTGGTGTAGTGCCCGAGTTGGCAGCAAGAAGTCATTTAGAAAAAATCGAAATGATTACAAAAAAGGCTCTAAAAAAAAGCAGAGTAAAATTAAATAATATAGACGCAATATCGGCTACAGCAGGCCCTGGTTTAATAGTATGTTTGTCTGTCGGTTTTAATTTTGCAAAATCATTGTCATTAGCTTTAAAAAAACCATTAATCGCTGTAAATCATTTAGAAGGTCATGCATTAAGTCCTATGTTTAGGAGTAATATAAAATTTCCTTATTTACTTTTGCTTATTTCAGGCGGACATACTCAGTATCTAGTTGTGAAAGGTTTAGGGAGATATAAGAGAATAGGTACTACAATTGATGATGCTTTAGGTGAAGCATTTGACAAGACTGCGAAGATATTAGGATTTGGATTTCCCGGTGGACCAAAAATCGAACAGTATGCAAAAAAAGGAAATCAAAGAAGGTATGTTCTCCCAAAACCAATTATCAATAGAGGGGGTTGTAATCTTTCTTTCGCAGGGCTTAAAACTGCAGTTTTTAGATCATCCAAAATAATTAAAAATAAACAAGATAAATATGATTTAGCGGCATCGTTTCAAAAAACAATTTCAGATATTATTTACAAAAAAACAAAAGTAGCCATTAATGAGTTTAAAAAAAGTTTTAAGGGAAATAAATTAATAGTTGCAGGAGGAGTAGCTGCAAATAAAGAAATAAGAAAGACGATAAGTGGAATTTGTTTAGAAGAAAAATTTACAGCTATTTTCCCAGAAATAAATCTATGTAGCGATAATGCTGCTATGATTGCAATTGTTGGGTTAAAAAAATTTAAAAAAAAAGAATTTAACAAACTAGATTTTTCTGTAAATCCTAGATGGCAATTAGATAAAAATGCTAAATTTCTCAAGGGAGCGGGTGTTCAATTATAAGTAAATATCTTCTGGATCTTTTTCATTAATATATTTTTCAAATACAATACGGTATGCCTTTTCAAGGTTATGAGTGAAAGATTTATTATCAAATAAGGGATTGTTATCTTTAGAAGCAATTAGCTTATTTTTTAATTCATTGAGATATTCTTTATTTTTTGCAATATAAATAGCTTTATCAACATATTCTTTTTCGTTTTTGGCAATAAGTTCATTTAAACCAGTTGTTTTTAAAAGACTAGAGGCAACTCTACTTTGGAAAGAGTCTCCTTCCAAAGTTAATATTGGTAACCCTGCCCAAATACAGTCACTGCAGGATGTATGAGCATTATAAGGAAAGGTATCAAGAAATAAGTCTGCATATTTTATTCTCTGAAGATGCTCACTTATTGGAACTTTATTACAAAAAATTATTCTTTCAGGATCTATATTTTTATTTTCGAACTCCTTTTTTAAATTTTTTTCTGCATAGTTATTACTAGACATCAACCACATAACACTTTTTGGTATCTGATTTAATATTTCTGACCATAATTTAACAATATTAGGCAAAATTTTTTTATTCGTGTTGAAGCAACAAAATATAAAATCTTCCACTGGTAAATTTAAATTTTGTTTTGTAAAAATTTTTTCTGAAAGAATTCTATTTTTTTCACTAGGCTGGTAAGAATTTGGGAGATAAATAATTTTTTCGGAAAAGAACTTTTTATTTTTTTCAGGTATTACAATTTTATCAGCTATTATATAATCTATTTTGTTTGACGCTGTGGTTCCAGGATACCCTAAAAAGTTTATTTGAATTGGTGCTAATTTGTTAAGAAAAATTCCAAATCTGCTTTCATGTCCACCTGTATGAGCCATTAGGTCTATCGCAATATGGATTTTGAGTTTTTTAGATAGCGATAATATTTCTTTATCTGATAACTTTGATACATCATAAAATTTGGTAAAAGTTTTCTTTATCCTTAAATAAAACTTATCATTTTCTTTATGTTTATTACTTAAGTAAAAACCATATATTTCATATTTAGATTTGTCGTGAGTCTCTAACATTTCAGCTATTAAATGACCGATTGGATGGTCTCTGAAATCAGCAGAAAAATATCCAATATTTATTTTTGAATTTTTTTCAAAACTTTGTGGCTTACATTGATTAACATTTACATCATATTGTTTGTTCCATATTTTGGTGGCTTTATTAAGAAGTTCAGAAGAGTCAAATAACGTTGAAACTAACAGAGGATCAGCTATTTCTTTTTCCTCATTAATTTTATTTTTTAAATCATCAAGGTCTCTTTCTAATCCATCCCAACTACAATTTTTTAATTTATCGTTAACAACATTCCCTAAAACAAATGGAAATTCTGGATCAATCATTAATATAGTTTTATAAGTATTTATCGACTGATAATTCATTCCTAACTCTGAAAGGATTTGTGCTTTTTTATAATAAAGATCAGTTTCCTTAGGATGATAAGGAATTACTTTTTCCAAAAAAATTAAATATTCTTCTTTCGCATTCATTTTTGATAAAATTTTAAGTTTATTTTTTATAGTTGGTAAATGACCAGGTTTTAAATCAAGAGCTTTATTCAACTTTACTAATGACTCTTCATACATACCTTTTTCAAAAAAAATTTCGCTGAGCGTATAGTAGGTTTCAAAAAAGTTAGGTTTTAGTTTTAATGCCTTATTTAGATATTTTATGGCTTCATCAAATTTTTTAATTTTTGATAGTGCATTACCAAGATTATTTAGACCATCAACAAATTTTGGTTCAATTATTATTGCCTTCTCCCATTGATCTATGGCTTTTTCATAATTATTTAGATTAAAAAATACAAAGCCGTAAATGTGTAAAAACTCCACATTCTTATCGAAATGTTTTTTTATGTCATCGCATTTTATTTTGGCCTCTTTGAATTTGCTAACTTTTATTAAGTTTAATATTTCAGTAATTTTATCTCTCATATTTTTTCATTTTAAGGTAAATTTGAATAAAAAAAAACTATTCAAAATGAATTACTGGTTAATCAAATCAGAACCTGACGTATGGTCTATTGATCAACAAATTAAAGCTGGAGCTAAAGGTGCGATTTGGGATGGAGTAAGAAATCATCAAGCAGCTAAAAATTTAAGAAATATGAAAACTGGTGATCTTTGTTTTTTTTATCATTCTAACATAGGCAAAGAAATTGTCGGTATTGTAAAAGTTGTAAAGGAAGCCTTTATCGATCCAACGGATAAAATGAAAAAATTTGTTGCAGTGAGAGTTGAGATCGAAAAAAAATTTAAAAATCCAGTGAGTTTAGAAAATATAAAGAAAATTGATCATCTAAATCAATTACCCCTTGTAAAACAAAGCAGATTATCAGTAATGCCTATTGACTCTAAAAGCTGGAAGATTTTAAATAATATGAGTAATATAAAAACAAACTATGACAAAAAAATCAAAAAAAAGAAAAACTAAGCGAAAAGCAAAGAAAAAATATAGATCTAAATCTATATCTAGAAAAATTAAAGGATATAAAAAAAAAGTAAAGAAATTAAAAACGAAAGATAACAAATCATCAGAAAAAATTTATAAAGTTAAGTCTGAATGGTTAAACAAGGCTTTAGTTAGTAAAACTGCCTACGAAAAAAAGTATAGTCATTCTATTAAAGATAACGACGGATTTTGGAGAAAAGAAGGAAAAAGAGTTACATGGATTAAGCCATACACCAAAATTAAAGATGTAAAATACAGTAGTTCGGATGTAAACATCAAATGGTTTTACGATGGCACTCTAAATGCATCAGCTAATTGCATAGATAGACATTTAAAAAATAACAAAGATAAAACTGCAATTATGTGGGTTGGAGATGATCCAAAAGCACAAAAGAAAATTTCATATAAACAATTACATAACGAAGTGTGTAAAATTGCAAATGGCTTAAAAGAAATTGGAGTTCAAAAGGGCGATAGAGTTACTATTTATTTAACGATGATACCAGAGCTAGCTTATACCATGTTAGCTTGTGCTAGAATTGGTGCAATCCATTCAATAATTTTTGGTGGATTCTCACCTGACAGCATTGCTGGGCGTATAAATGATTGTGAGTCTGATTACGTGGTTACAGCTGACGAAGGAATTAGGGGTGGAAAAACAATACCTTTAAAATCAATTACGGATGAAGCTTTGATGAGTTGTCCCAATGTAAAAAAATGTGTTGTGATTAAACGAACAGGTAATGATGTGAGTTGGGACAGTAGTCGAGATGTTTGGTATCATGATATTACTAAAAATGTTTCCACGTACTGCGAGCCAGAGGAAATGAATGCTGAAGATCCTCTTTTCATTTTATATACGTCTGGATCTACAGGAAAACCAAAGGGAGTTCTACATACAACAGGGGGTTATCTAGTTTATGCATCGATGACACATCAATACATTTTTAATTATAAGCCAAAAGATATTTATTGGTGCACAGCGGATATTGGCTGGGTAACAGGTCATAGTTACATAATATATGGACCACTCGCTAATGGTGCTACAACATTAATGTTTGAGGGTATACCAACTTATCCTGACTCTTCAAGATGGTGGCAGATTGTTGATAAATATAAGGTTAATATATTTTACACAGCGCCAACCGCTATAAGAGCCTTGATGAGAGAAGGGGATAAACCTGTCAAAAAAACTTCAAGAAAAACACTTAAATTACTTGGTACGGTTGGTGAACCGATAAATCCAGAGGCATGGGAATGGTATTATAAAACTGTTGGTGACTCTAGATGCCCTATAGTTGACACATGGTGGCAAACAGAAACTGGAGGAATTTTAATAAGTCCACAAACTGGTGCAATAGATCTTAAACCAGGGTCTGCTACAAAACCTTTCTATGGAATTAAACCTGTAATAGTCGATAAAAACGGAAAAGTATTAAAAGGAGAAGCTCAAGGAAGATTGTGTATCGCTCAATCATGGCCTGGGCAGATGAGGACAGTTTACGGAGATCATAATAGATTTATCGAGACATATTTTTCACAATTTGATGGAAAGTATTTTACTGGAGATGGATGCAGAAGAGATAAAGATGGATATTATTGGATAACAGGTAGAGTTGATGATGTAATAATTGTATCTGGTCATAATCTAGGCACAGCTGAAATTGAAAGTGCATTCGTTGCACATCCAAAAGTAGCTGAGGCTGCAGTAGTTGGGTATCCTCATGATATAAAAGGTAACGGTCTTTATTGCTACGTAACTCTTAATGTAGGTGAAAAAGCGGATGGTGATTTAGAGAGAGAATTAAAGTTATGGGTTAGAAAACAAATCGGTCCAATTGCAACACCTGATTTAATACATTTTTCTCCTGGATTACCAAAAACCAGATCTGGAAAAATAATGAGAAGAATTTTAAGGAAGATTGCGGCAAACGAACATGATCAACTTGGTGATACAACAACTTTAGCTGACCCAAGTGTTGTACAAAGTTTAGTTGATGAGAGAAAAAATGTTTAAAACTTTATAAGTTTTATAAATTCATCTTTAATATTATCCCACTTAAGTATCATAGAGTTCAAAACAATTTTTCTGTCTAAAGTCTTTAATTCCTCTGCTATGGGAGCCCATTTATAAAGAGCTAGTGCACTAGGATTAAACGGAAGTGAGTTATAATACTTTTTCCAATCAATTTTTTCATATCTTTCAAAAAAAGTTTTTTTTCCGTGGGTTGCTATGTCTTCTGGCATACCATTCTTAATTTCTTCATCAATAATTGTTTCGTAAATTCTTTTGGATTTTTCAAAATCATTAAGATTAAAATTGTTATGAATATATGAAAATGTGAAGAAAGTTAAATCTTGTAAAGAGATTATATAGATGTTCCATTTTGCTAAATTAATTGAATCAATAAAAACATCATTATCAAAATGTAAAACATATTTGGTGCCCATTCTTGTTTTTAAATAATTGTACAAAGTTACTTGGGTAACCCAAGCAGATTTTTTTTGGATAAATTGTTCGAGATCCAAAAAATTTTTAATTTTTTTTTTAGGCAAAATTCCCTTGAACATTGCCAATAGATAGACCTTGAAATCCTCTAATTTTATATCTTTGAGATTGAATCTATATTTTAGAGCCATATGTATACTAAAAGTTGTAATATATTATAAAATAACAAAAAATACGAGAATTTTAGGGGTTCCAATATTTTTCATAATGAGTAATCTTTCGTTTTTTAACCTATAGGGAGGGAAAAAAATGTCAAAACAAGCACAACATTGGGAAAAGACTAGAGGCCTGCTTTTTGTAACGCTAGCTATCTGGTTCGTTTTCTCTATTGGCATCTTCCTCTTCGGTGCCGAAATGGAAGCATCATCTATAAGACCTTTTGGATATCCATTGTCATATTATATGACATGTCAAGGTTCTCTTGGAATTTTCGTAATACTAATTTTTTGGTTTGCGGGAAGACAAGAAAAGATTGATGAAGAGTTCGGCTTTTCTGAAAGAGAGGATGACTAATGTTTAAGGGTAATTTTATAAACAATCTCCCCAAGATTTATGGAACATACACCGGTGGTTTCATAGTTTTCATAATCTTGATGGCGATTGGAGAACAAGCTGGAATGTCTGCAAAAGTAATTGGTATTTGCTTTGTAGCATTTACAGTTTTAATTTATGCACTAATTGGTTACCTATCTCGTACAATTCAAGTTGATGCATACTATCTAGCTGGAAGACAAGTTCCAACAGTGTTCAACGGTATGGCTACAGCAGCAGACTGGATGTCTGGTGCTTCATTCGTTGCGATGGCTGGAGGAATTTACTTCAAAGGCTATGGTTATATGGCGCTACTTGTTGGTTGGACGGGTGGATACGTACTAGTTGCTTCGCTACTTGCACCATATTTAAGAAAATTTGGTTGCTACACAGTTCCAGATTTCATCGGAACTAGATATGGCGGAAACTTAGCTAGACTATCTGCGGTAATAGTCTTAACAGTTGCATCATTCACTTATGTGACAGCGCAGATTAATGCTACAGGAACAATTGCATCAGTTGCACTTGATATTCCTTTTAACATTGCTGTTTACGTAGGATTAGCAAGTATATTGATGTGTTCAATGCTTGGTGGAATGAGAGCGGTTACATGGACACAAGTAGCACAATACATTGTATTGATTATAGCTTACTTGATACCTGTATTCTGGATCAGTAACAAAATGGGTGCTGGAGTATTTCCACACTTAATGTTAGCAGATGAAGTCGCAAGAATTGCTGAGTTAGAAGCTCAGTTTGGTCTTGGCGAAATCAAAAATTCTGCAGCTGATTTAAAACAGGTTCCTAAAGGCTTAGCAGGTATAACTAAAGCGCACTCTGAAGTTAACACTACACCTTGGAAATTTATTTCATTAGCGGTTTGTATGATGGCTGGAACAGCTTCATTACCACACGTTATGATGAGATATTTTACTACTCCAAGTGTAAAAGCTGCTAGAAGATCAGTAGGTTGGTCACTATTCTTTATATTCCTACTTTATTCATCAGCTCCAATGTTAGCTACATTATCTAAACTATCGTTAATGGATCCAAACTTAGCAACAGGAATTATTGGTAAGTCAATTTCTGAAGTTCAAGCAATTGACTGGTATCAAAACTGGAACCAAGCAAACTTAATGTTTGTAAGCGACTTTAACGGAAATGGAACGCTCGAATTAAACGAGTTCTTCATGGGTGGTAAAGCCGTTGTATTGGCAACTCCAGAGATAGCAGGATTACCATATGTAATTTCTGGTCTAGTTGCTGCTGGAGGTATGGCTGCTGCCATGTCAACAGCTGACGGATTAGTGTTAGCGATATCTAATGCATTATCTCACGACATTTACTACAAGATGATTAACCCCAAAGCGGAAACAGCTAAAAGATTGTTAATCGCAAGGGTATTACTTGTATTAATTGGTTTCGCTGGAGCAACAATTGCAGCTCTTGAAATTCAAGGTATCTTAGGTTCGGTTATCTGGGCTTTTGACTTTGCGATGTCAGGATTATTCTTCCCACTTGTACTAGGAGTATGGTGGAAGAGAGCAAATGCTCAGGGAGCGGTAGCGGGAATGCTAGGAGGATTAGCCGCTGGTACAGCATACTTAATTGCTGTAAGAAGTGGTTACCCTGGTTTCTTAGATATTACTCAGTTAACATTTGGTATAGTTGGATCAGTAGTAAGCTTAGTACTTATGGTCGTAGTCAGCTTGGCAACTAAAGCGCCAGACGCAGCTACTCAAAAAATGGTAGACGAAGTTCGTGTACCAAGTGGTAAAGCGATACTAGGAAGACAACACTAATTACTTAATTTTTAAGGGGCGAGAATTTATCGCCCCTTAACTTTTTTTCTCAGACATGTACGCAAATTTTCACCCAATGATTTACCTAATTGACTACGTCATGGGTATGATCATGTGGACCTTAATTGGTAGAGTTGCAATGAACATATTTCAAAGGGAAGACTCTAGTTTCTTCTTTATGAAAGTTTTTGTTAAATTAACTGATCCTTTTATAACAATGTTTAGATTTATAACCCCATCCTTCATCATAAAACCTTTGGTTCCTTTATATGTTGCCTGGTTTTTCTATATGTTCAGATTTTATCTAATGCCTTACTTAATGGGTTATTCGGTAATGGGTATGCTTTCTTTTCCATTGGAAAGTGAAATTGCGTCTCAAATTTATCAAATATTTGGTAAAAAATAATTCAAAAAAAAAACAAAAATTGATACTAGTAAATAAGTATCAATGAAAAAAATAAAAATATCACCATCAATTTTATCTGCAGATTTTAGTCAGCTTGGACAGGAAATTAAAAATTTAGAGAATAGCGGGGCCGATATGATTCACGTAGATGTTATGGATGGTCACTTTGTACCAAATCTAACTATAGGTCCTCCTGTTATAAAAGCTTTAAGGAAATATACCAATATTCCATTTGATGTTCATCTGATGATCAATCCTGTGCACAAGTATATAAAAGATTATGCAGAAAGTGGTGCCGATATAATTACAATACATCCAGAGGCAACCACTTCATTGCAAGAGTCTATTGAAGAGATAAAAAAATATAAAAAAAAAGTAGGCTTATCTTTAAATCCAGACACAAAAATTGAAGTAATAGAAAAGTTTCTAGATCAAATTGATTTAGTTTTAGTAATGAGTGTTTTTCCAGGATTTGGAGGTCAAAAATTTATAAAAGATGTTCTAAAAAAAATTGAAAGATTAAGTGAAATTAAAGATATGAATAGTTTTAAATTTGATATTGAAGTTGATGGTGGAATAAATTTCTCAAATTTTAGAGAAGTTCTTGAGGCTGGGGCAAATGTTTTGGTCTCGGGTACAACAATTTTTAAAGAAAATAATGGAGATATAAAAAAAAATATAAATTTTTTAAAAACTATTTAGACATTGTATGGGATACAAAGAAAATTCTATAACTAATCCTTTTTTATATGTTACAAAACAAATAAAAAAATTTTATTTAAACTCAGGTATTTATAATAAAAGAATTTCAAAGGTTTTTGATGGTGGTTTCGAATATGTTCCACACCTTAAAATATTTGATTGTATTGTAAAAGTTAAAGATAGAAGAAATAAAATTGAAGATTACAATATAGAAAATATTTGGGAAAACCAGAATTTTTCAGAAAAAGATTTTAAAAAACTTCATAGTTTTTTTTGGCTATTTACTATTGATTTAAAATCATCCAAAAAGATTACCAGATCTGTAATCTCTAGTTGGACAAATTTTAATCAAAACTACAGTTTTAAAAGTTGGGAGCTAGACACGCTTTCAAAAAGAATTATTTCTTGGATAGCAAATAGCAACAGTTTCTATCACGAAGGTGATGAAAATTTTAAAATAAATTTTACGAAAATCTTGAAGAAACAATTAAATCATTTAACAAATGAAATAGAAAATACAGAATTTGTTAACGACAAAATGATTGGCTGTTCTGCAATTATTATGGGGGGTTTATGTTTTAAACATCAATTGTATTATTTAAATATTGGATTTCAATTATTAAAAAAGATAATTAGTACGATTTTTGACAATGATGGTTTCCCAAAATCCAGAAATCCGAGGCAGTTAATTTTTTATTTAAAGCATTTTGTTTTTATAAGAGAACTATTGAAAGACTCTAATACTGAAATACCAGAATATTTAAATGAAATTATATTTTATCTTGGCCAATCCTTCAATTTTTATTTTGAAGAGGGCGATTGTGTATTTTTATTTAATGGCAACCATAATTTAGATATTAATGATTTAAAAAAATATCTTAAAGATCACGGTTATAAATTTAAAAATAAATTAAATAGTTTGGGTGGTTATTCAATAATTAGCAATAAAAAGGATAAAATTATAGTAGATTTTGGACCAACACCAGAAAAGAGATATTCTGCTGACTACCAATCTGGTGCCTTATCCTTTGAAATTTTTCATGAAAAAGAAAAATTGATTACTAATTGTGGTTATTTTCAAAATTATAATCATAAATTAAATATTTTGTCTAAATCAACAGCTGCACATTCTACACTTTCAATTGATGATAGATCCTCGTGTAAATTTAAAAAAGACAAATTAGGTTACTTTGCTGTAGAAAACACTATGAAAGTATCAAACAAAAAAGTTTATCAAGATGATGAAATGTGGGAAATACAAGGGGTCCACGATGGTTATTTAAAAGAATACGGTATTTTACATAAAAGAAATATTAAATTTTTTCCTAAAGAATTTAAGTATGTTGGTGAAGATATAATTACTTGTAAAAAAAATTTTCGTAGAGTTGGTTTCGATATAAGGTTTCACTTAGAGCCAGAAACTAACGCAATAAAGACACAGGATAAACGGTCTATTTTATTACAACTTAAAAAAACTGGTTGGAAATTCATTTGTAATCACAAAAATTTTGGTATCGAAACAGGATTATATTTTGGGAAAAAAGATTCTTATAGTGAAAATAAAAATATTTATGTAAATGGAGATATTACAAAAGAAGAAGAAATAATCAAATGGGAAATTAAGAGAATATGAACAGAAAAATTAAAAGAGCTCTTATATCAGTTTCTGATAAGACTCAACTTATTAAGATCTTGCCGACTTTAAAAAAATTGAAAATTGAAATTTTAAGTTCTGGAGGTACTTACAAATATATTAAAAGATGTGGATTTCAATGCATTGAAGTAAGTGATTTTACAAACTCTAAGGAAATTCTAGATGGAAGAGTAAAAACTCTTCATCCAAAAATTCATTCTGGAATACTATTTAAAAGAGATAATAAAAAACATCTAAACCAAATGAAAGTTCGAAAATTTAAAAATATAGATCTTGTGATAGTTAATTTTTACCCTTTTGAAAAAGCAGTTCTTGAAAATAAAAATGAAAATAAAATTATTGAAAATATTGATATAGGTGGTCCAGCACTTGTTAGATCAGCAGCAAAAAACTTCGGTGATGTAGTTGTAATAACATCAAATTGTCAATTTGAAAATTTAATTCACGAGATGAATATCAATAAAGGTGCTACATCCTTAAAATTCAGAAAGAAATTATCACAAGAGGCTTTTAATGAAACTGCTTATTACGAGTCTAATATTTCAAAATATTTTAATAAGATTGTCGATAACAAATTCCCAAAAAAAATAACTATCAATGGAACATTAGTTAGCAAATTAAGATATGGAGAAAATCCACATCAATTAGGAGCATTTTATTCTAGAGATAATTTTAATGAGTTAGAAAAATTAAATGGTAAAAAATTAAGTTACAATAATTATAACGATATTTATTATGGACTTGACATTATAAATAGCCTACCAAAAGATATTGGTACTATTATAATTAAGCACGCTAATCCATCTGGTGTATCAATTAATAAAAAACAATTATTGAGCTTTAAACAAGCATTTAATTGTGATCCTATTAGTGCTTTTGGTGGGGTTATAATTTGTAATTATAAAATTAATTGTGAAACTGCTAAAGAAATAAATAAAAAATTTTTTGAGGTTATAGTTGCAAAAGATTTTAATCATAAAGCTTTGTCAATTTTGAAGAAAAAAAAAAACTTAAGAATTATTAGGAATAATCAAAAATATGACACTAACGAAATTATTGTTAACTCACTTTCTAAAAACTTAATTTTACAAAATTCTGATAATGAAAATTTAAATAAAAAAAACTTTAAAGTAGTATCAAAAAAGAAACCTAATAAAAAAATGTTACATGATCTTATTTTTGCTTTTAATATATGTAGATTTGTAAAATCAAATGCTATTGTGTTAACAAATGATTGTTCGACAGTAGGTATTGGTTCAGGTCAACCTAGCAGATTAGATAGTTGTGAAATTGCGGTGGACAAATTTCGCAAGTTTAATCATAAATCAGAAAATCTTGTAGCAGCCTCAGACGCTTTTTTTCCTTTTGTTGATGGAATAGAATTACTTGTTCAGTCTGGAGTGAAGGCAATTATTCAACCTTATGGATCTATAAGAGATAAAGAAGTTATAAAGTTTGCTAACAATACAAATACTGTGTTAGTTTTTTCAAAAACCAGACACTTTAGACATTAAATAATTTTATCAATTTTAGCAGCTAGAATAAAATCACTCTCTGCAAGGCCGTTTATGGCATGAGTAAATATTTTTATTCTTGCATATCCCCAACCAAACCATATATCCGGATGATGTCCCTCTCTTTCGGCAATCTCGCCAACTTTATTTACAAAATTTTGAGCATTTACAAAATTTTCAAAATTGAATTCTTTTAATAAATAAAAATTTTCATTTTCATTTTTTTTTACCTCCCATCCATCAACTCTTTTTAAATATTTATGAATTTCACTTAAATTAAAAGATGGGATTCCCCCCTCACACGGTACACATTTTTTTTTTGATAAATCTTCCATATATTTTTGGAGCGGGCAATGGGACTTGAACCCACGACCTTCTCGTTGGCAACGAGACGCTCTACCACTGAGCTACGCCCGCTTATAAATTTATTTTTAAAAATAAAGGCTTTTCATAAATTAAGCAATAGACTTTTTTATTAAAAATTATCAAAATATTCTTTGTAAGGTAAAAACTTGGCACTTTCATATTTAAAAATTTTTTCTCTTATTTGTATATTGCTTGCTGTAGTACATATTAGGTCTTTTCTTTCATAGTATTTTAAAACTTTTTCTGACCAATTTAATTTACAAAAAGACATTATTTCTTTTGAAATATCCTTTGGAAATTCTGTAAGCCTTTTTAATTCAACATTTAATATGTTTTTACTATAATTTTTCTCTAGATTATTCAGTTTATAATTATAAATAGAGATATATTTTTTAATATCTTCAACTTTGTGAGACCAGGGTAAATTATTTAAACACTGTTGGTAAATAGCAACAAGATTGTGAAAGCTATCTCTTTTGCAATTAATAATTTTTGCTTGAGGAAAAATTTCTAATAAAATCTCAGCAAAAAAGAAATTTGTCATAGTCCTATCAATAAATTTAAATTTATTAGATTGGATAGATAACTGTTTTTTATAACTTTCGATTATTTCTTTTCTCAAAAAACTAATATCTAAAGTGATAGAGTCTTCACTCTCGAGTATTTTTTTCTTTAATTGCGATTTTTGTAAAGTCTTTTGCAAAATAAAATTTTCACCTGCATTACAAATTTTTTCCTTACCAGATGTAATTATTGTTTCTACGAGAGTTGTTCCTGATCTTGGAATTCCAAAAATAAAGATTGGCTCAATATCAGTTAATTCAATTTTATTATTGTTGTTATCACTAAACAAAAAACTTTTGTTTGTCATTTTTGGAACTGTTTCTAACCAATAGTTAACAGCATCTTTATTAATTCTATCTGAATTAAAAAATATTTCGTGACCTTTGGATAATTCTTTTATTTCTAAGCTTATTTCCTTTTTTTTTCTATAATAATTAGCTAGAATAAAATGGCCGTAAGCTGTATTTTTATTTTTTAAATTTTGACTGTTTTTTAATTCGTTAGCAATTTTTTTAATTATCTCATCATTAATAAAGTTTTTATCGAGTCTTTGTAGATTAAAATAAGCTGCATAATTTTTATTATCAATTTTGATAACTTTATGATAGTGCTTTCTAGCAAGTTCTAATTCACCTTTATCTTCATAAAGTGATGCTAAATTAAAATAAGCTGGAGCAAAGTTTTCATCACAAGAAATCGATTTAATATAAAATTTTTCAGCTTCTTCATAATTTTTTTCTGACCTATTTAGTTCTCCTAAAGAATTTAGAGCAAATAAATTTGCTTTATCTAAATTTAGAATTTTACTCAAAAATAACTTTGCATTTTTATAATCATTTTTTTTAATATGAATTTGAGATATTAGTTTAAAGGTGTTTAAATTTTTTCTTTTTATACAAAGCAGAAAGTCTAAAGAATTATCTAATTGATTTTTCCTAAATTGCTTTAAACCTTTAGAATATAAAATTTCATCACTATAATTAGTCATAAATTAAGATAGTATTTAATAATTAACACACTTTTTTAATATAATTACAATAATGCAACAATATGAACATAGATATTTTTAGAAATATTTGTTAATTTTTTAGAAAATGAACAAAGTTAATGATTTGCCTGATACACTCTCAGTATTTCCACTTTCAAATTTTATATTTTTTCCAAATACCTCTGCCCCACTAAATATTTTTGAGCCAAGATATATTCAAATGATTGATGAAAGTGTAAAATCAAACAGAATGATTGGTATGATTCAACCAAAGGGAAAATCAAATTCACAAAAGCCTGAGCTTTTTAAAGTTGGTTGCTTAGGTAAAATATCTAGTTTTAATGAAACTGAAGATGGTAGATACGTTATAGTTTTAAAAGGTATAACTAGATTTAATAAACTTGAAGAAATAGATAACGGAAAACTTTTTAGAGAATTTAAGATAAACTATAAAGGATTTGAAAATGACATTATCAACAAAGAACAAGATATAAATTTTTCTGACCTAAATATTATTTTTAATAATCTTAAGAGTATTTTTGAAAAACAGGGTTACTTAATTAATTGGAATGAACTTGAAAAACAAAGTTTAGATCAAACTATAAATACACTTTCAATGGCTTCCCCATTTTCAAAAGAGGAAAAACAAATGCTATTAGAGGCTAAAGATTTAGATTTTAGAAAAAAGAAACTAGAGCAAATAATCAAGCTTTACGCTTCAGATAACTTTAGCAATAAGACATTGCAATAACTAAAACGTAAACCCTTTGTCAGCAAAACTTTGTATTTTTTTTTTAATTAGTATATTTCTATTAATAAATTTAAAAACATTATCAACGGATTTCATATTATATTTGTTAATTACTTTAAAAAATTCGTGTATAAAGTCTACTCCTAATGCAAAAACAAAATTTGAATTTTTTCTTTTATGTTCGAACTTTTCTAAAACAGTTTCTAGATTTAATCCAAGATCTAAGTTCTCTTTGATTAATTTACTTAAAATTTTAGCATCCCTCAAAGTCATATTAAATCCTTGTCCTGCTAGAGGATGAATCTTATGTAGTGCATCTCCAAATGATAATATGTTTTTATGAAAATAATTTCGCGAAAGAGACAAATTAATTGGGAATTGCTGAAACTTACTAATGTTTTTTATTTTGTAATAATTGTTATAGTGTTCAATTAATTTTACTACTTTATCTTTATTTTTTATAAGATCTTTACTAAATACAGAAAAAACAATTGAAGTTTGTGATTTTGAAATAGGCAAAAAAGCTAACGGCCCAAACTTTGTAAAGTGCTGTATGGCAACCTTATTTTTTACACTATCATGATCTATAATTGAGGTGAAAGCTATACTATCGTAACTTTTTTTAATATTCTTAGTAAAATATTTTTTAAATACAGAATTGTTTGTATCAGCAATAATAATTAACTCATATTTTTTTTTGATCAGATCTAAAAAAGGCTTTTGGCCACTTTTTTTTTTAATTCTAATGAGTTTATTTTTCCTTAGTGAGGCCTCTAATGACTTATAAAAATTGTTATAAGACGTCATGAAAAAACTACCTTTTTTAGAATTAAAATTTAAAAAATTTTTAAAACTTTCCCCATTGTACAGATTAATCTTCTTTATTTCCCAACAATCCTTTTTATTTAATATTTTTTGACTGTGCAAAAATTCAATGCTATCATTAGACAATCCAATTGTCCTAGAGTTAGTGTTGGACAAATTCTTTGATTTTTTATTATCGTATTCGTACAAATCTACGTTAATACCTTTGTTAATAAAAATTTTTGATAATACTAATGTTGTTAAATTTTTTCCTATTAAACAGATAGTCATAATTTTTTTTAATTTTAACAATAAATATTAAATGATACAAAGTGGTAAATTTGATTCTTTATGGATATAAAAAAAAGTATTGAAAAAGCTAGAGATTTTGCTCTAAAGAGGTTAATTGAATTAATAAGTTTCCTAATTCTATTACTTTCATTGCTTATATTAACAGCTTTAATTAGTTATAGTCCGGATGATCCAAATTTTATTTATTCAGAAAATCAAGAAATAAATAATATTTTAGGTATAAATGGAAGTATTGGTGCAGACTTTTTATTACAATCAATTGGTCTAACATCATATTTTTTACCTATAACTTTTATTTTTTTATCAATAACAATATTTTATAATAAAAACTTAATAAAAATCCTTAATAGTTTATTTTACATAGTCTGTTATTCAATTGTTGGATCTATTTTCCTGACGCAGTTTTATAAGGAAGCATTTTTTTTAATAATAAATGGAAATGGAGGTTTTATAGGAAGCTATTTTTATGAAAAAATATTTATTAATATTGCTAATATAAATGTCAAAATATCATATTATACCCAACTATCACTATTTACAATATCCTTTCTAATGAGCATTAATTTTAGATTAATTTGGTTGTTATCTTTCAAAAAAATTTTTAAAAAAAAAAAAATAATTGTTCCAATTGAAAATGCAAAATTCGAGGAAAAAATTCCTGTAGAAATAGACAACATTCAAGAGACATTTTCTTTTGATAAGAAAGGTGAAAAAAAAGATAATTATAAAAAATTTTTTAATTTACCAAAACTTGACTTACTAACGCAAACAAAAGTAAAAAGTAAAAAAGGTAATTTGAGAAGTGACATAAATGAGGAGTTTCTTGAGAAGATTCTTCTAGACTTCGGAGTAGAAGGTAAAATTAAAAAAATTAGTCCAGGACCAGTTGTTACTTTAAATGAGTTTGAGCCCGCAGCAGGTGTAAAAGTTTCAAAGATTGTAAATTTATCTGATGATATAGCAAGAAACACAAGTTCAGAGTCTGCTAGAATTTCGGTTATTCCAGGTTCTAGTTCGATTGGTATTGAATTACCAAATCTAGAAAGGGATAACGTTTTGTTAAGAGAAATATTAAGTAGCTCAAAGTTTAATAACAATGATTTGATTTTACCAATAGCACTTGGAAAGAGTATTTCTGGCCAACCCATAATTGGTGACTTATCAACAATGCCTCACTTATTAATTGCAGGCACAACAGGTTCTGGTAAGTCTGTTTGTATAAACACTATACTTCTATCCCTTTTATACAGACACAAACCAAATTTATGTAAATTTATATTAATCGATCCTAAAATGCTTGAACTTTCCACTTATGAAGGGATACCACATCTTTTGTGTCCAGTGATCACTAAAGCAAAAAAGGCTGCAACTGTTTTGGGTTGGGTGGTTAAAGAAATGGAAAATAGGTATAAATTAATGACAAAAGTTGGAGTTAGAAATATTGGAGGATATAATTCTAAACACAAACTTCCTATGCCATATATTGTTGTCATCGTTGATGAAATGTCAGATTTAATGTTAGTCGCAGGTAAAGAGATTGAAAACTACATTCAAAAGTTATCTCAAATGGCTAGAGCGGCAGGAATACATATAATTATGGCTACTCAGAGACCTAGTGTTGACGTCATAACTGGTACTATCAAAGCAAATTTTCCAACAAGAGTTTCATTTCAAGTCTCCTCAAAAATAGATAGTAGAACAATACTGGGAGAACAAGGTGCTGAACAACTTTTAGGAAAGGGTGATATGTTATACATGTCTTCAGCAAACAGAATAACTAGAATTCACGCACCATTTGTTTCTGAAAATGAAATTGAAAAGATAAATAATTTTTTAAGATCTCAAGGTGAACCAGAATACGTTGATGAAATATTGAAACTATCAGATAAAGACGACAAAAGTTCAACTGAAAGTGAAAGTAGTGAACAATTAGACGAGTTATATGCAACCGCTATAGATATTGTAAAATCAGAAGGAAAAGCGTCAACATCATTTCTTCAACGTAAACTTCAAATTGGTTACAACAGAGCGGCTAGAATTATCGATATGATGGAGGAAAAAGGAATAGTAAGCAAAGCAAATCATGTTGGCAAAAGAGAAGTTCTTTAATGAAACTTTTCATATTATTTTTTTTTCTTTTTTCTATAATAATCTCGAAGGCTAATTCTGATGTAACAGAAAGAGTGGTAAGCACATTAGAAAAATCAAATAATTACAATTTTAAATTTACTCAAAATATTAACGGAAAACTAGAAACAGGAAATTGTGTTTTGAAATTTAATAGAAAGATAAATTGTAGATATGACAATTCTAACAAAATTATTGTTTCTGATGGTAAAAATTTAATTATCAAAAATAATAACTCGGAAAATTTAAATTTTTACAAATTAGAAAATACATCATTTTATAAAGTCTTAGATAAAAATTTTTTGATTGAACAACTTAAAATCAAAAATATTAAGAAGGAAAATGATAGTTTGTTTATTAATCTAAACTATCAAAATATCGATATAAAAGTTTTTTTTGATAAAGAAAAATTATACCTAAAAGGTTGGCAAACTACGGATATTTATAATAATTCTGTATATACCAAAATATACATTCAAGAGATAAATAAAGTTATTGACGAAAATTTGTTTAATATTAATGAATACAATTAACTTTCTAGTATATTGATATTCTCCTTTTTAAACACAGTCATTCCTCTCGCTATATAATTTTTTAAAGCATTAGGATGATCTAAAGTGCATGTGTGTAGCCAAACTCTTCTGATGTTTTTCTCAAAAGACTTTTTTATTGCCACGCTTAAAGCGTAACCACCAATTCCTTTTCCAATATATTCCTCTAACAATCCAAAATAAGAAATTTCGGTTTCTTGCAATTCAGGGTTATATAATAATTCAAAAAAGCCTGCTAATTCTTCAGTCTCACAGATAATATAAGTCTCCAAGTTTTTATTTGAAATGTAATTTATCCATTTTTCATCTGACCAACTAAGTCTGTCTATCCATCTATGTTTTTTTCCAACTTGTTTATAAAAAAATTTGTTCAATTGAAAATCAGGTCTAATTTTTTTTACTAAATATTTGCTTTTATTTGTTGGATTAGTTTTAAGATTTTTTAAGTCTTTTAATTCTAGAAAATTTCTTTGCACAGGAATCATCATTCCACCATTTTACCAACTTTTTCACCACCAAAAAGATGAAAATGTAAGTGAGGTACTTCTTGTCCACCGTTTTCACTTATATTTGCCAAAGCTCGATAGCCTTTTCCCGTATCGGATGAAATTTGCAATTTTTTTGCAACTAAATTTATCCCTTTTATCAACCCTGAAATCTCTTTTTCAGAGGCTTTAGATGCAAAATCATCTAGATCAATATATTTACCTTTTGGTATTACCAACGCATGAATTTTTTTTTGAGGATTAATATCATAAAAAGATAAGACATGTTCATCTTCATAAATTTTTTTACAGGGTATTTCACCTCTTAAAATTTTTGCAAATATATTATTATCATCGTAAATCATTCTATTATTTCAAGTTCGTTAATAATACTTACAATTTTCTTACCAACTAATACTGCATCTACCCTGGCGCACTCATAGTAAGCAAACGAAGTTTCCTCTGCAATTTGCTTCATTTCTAAACATTTAGATTTGTTTTTAGTGTACAAATGTTCTTTTAATTCAGGTGGGTCTCCTAGATACATCATTAATCCTATAACCTCTCCTTCTCTCTCAACTCCTGCGCTTTCCTCAAGTATAGCTACCCTATCTCCTACACCAATTTCAAATTCTGTGAATGCAACATATCCTTTATAAATAACAAACCCTAAAATAGTAAAAAATATAATTTTTGCTATTCTCATAGTTGCTATTTCTTTCTACTTTTTAGTTCGGACATTACGTCTTCAATTTTGATGTCATTAGACTCTAAATATATAATTAAATGGTATAAAACATCTGCGGCCTCGTGAATTTTATTGCTATTTTTAGCTACAGCTTCAACAAGTTCATTGATCTCTTCTAAAACTTTTTCTTTACTTAAATTTTTGTCTTTTAATAATTTATTTGTATATGAATCTTGAATTGGATTTTTTTTTCTTATTCTTGCGAGATTAATTAGGTCCTCTAAGACATTAAGCATTTTAAATTCTAACAGGAATCCCTTTTGAATCCAAATATTCCTTTGCTTCTTTTATAGAGTGTTTTCCATAATGAAATATTGAGGCTGCGAGAACAGCGCTTGCTCTTCCTGATTTAATTCCCTCTAACAAATGATTAAGATTGCCAACTCCTCCAGAGGCAATCACTGGTATATTTACCTTGGATGATATTTTAGACATTAATTCAATATCATAACCAACTTGGGTCCCATCTCTGTCCATAGAGGTGACTAGTAATTCTCCAGCACCACACTCTTCCATTTTTTTTGCATATTCTATGGCATCTATGCCAGTGCTATTTCTTCCACCATGTGTGAATATTTCCCATTTTTTTCCATTCTGTTTTGCATCTATTGCAACTACAATGCATTGTGAACCAAATTTTTTTGAACTTTTCATAACTAATTTAGCGTCCTGAACAGCCGCAGTATTTATTGAAACTTTATCAGCACCACAATTAAGTAGTTTATTAATATCTTCTATACTTCTTATTCCACCACCAACAGTTAAAGGAACAAAACATTTCTTGGAGGTTTTTTCCACTACTTCATATATTGTGTCTCTATTTTCGTTTGAAGCAGTAATATCAAGAAAGCAAATTTCATCTGCTCCACCATCACTATAGATTTTTGCTTGTTCGACTGGATCACCTGCATCCTTTAAATTGACAAAATTAATACCTTTTACAACACGTCCATTCTTTACATCTAAACAAGGTATAATTCGATTTTTAAGCATCTTCTTTAACTAACTCCTCCAGTTTAATATCACCATCATAAATAGCTTTACCAACTATTATACCTTCAATATTTTTCAAACTCTTCGCTTTTTTAACATCGTTAATTGATGAAACACCACCAGAGATTATCACCGGACTATTTGAAATATTTGCAACTTTTGATGTTTCATCAAAATTTGGGCTTTCTTTGGTTCCATCTCTATTTATGTCTGTAAAAATTAGTCTACTGACACCATAATTATTTATCTCTTTTAAAAATTCTAATGTTGACATATTTGAGCTTTCTTTCCATCCAGATACTGAGAGTTTCCCATCCTTTGCGTCTAAACCAAGAGCAATCTTTCCAGGAAATTTTAAGCAGGCATCCTTTAAAAAATTTTTGTCTTTAATAGCGGCACTTCCAAGAATAATTTTTTCCACACCTACATCTAGATATTTTTGAACACTTTCGAAATTTCTAATACCTCCACCTATCTCTACTTTGAGATTAGACTTTTTCACAATCTCTTGAATAATGTCAATATTGACCGTCCTACCTGTTAAAGCCCCATCCAAATCAACAATATGTAAGTTTTTAAATCCATGATCTTTGTAGCTGCTAGCCTGATCTACTGGAGAGTTCTCGTATACTGTTTTATTGTCAAAATCACCTTTAACTAAGCGCACACATTTTTTATCTTTAATATCTATGGCTGGAAAAATTTTCATGTTTTTTTACAAATAAAGATGTCTTGTTCAATTTCCCATAAAAAATTATTTTCTTTACACCAATCAACTAAAGTATTTTTATTAGGATAATTTTGAAAATTACCTTGAAAAAGTCTTATATCGTCTATTAAAACCACTATTTTTTCAAAATTTGCTAAATACTTTTTAATTATTTCTAACTCATTTAGAATTGGTGTTGCTGTATTTTCGTTACCAAAAGTTTCTGTATTTTTTAAGTGATCCTGACATAAGTGTGCATCTAAATAAATACAAACATTTTTAAAATTTAAATTTTTTGAAATTACTTTATCAAGAAGATCTTCACTTTTACCATTTAAGATCTCAACATTTTTAAAGTTTTTAAGTATATTATTTGAGGTTTCAAACAAATTTTTATCTGCCTCAATAGAAATTGTTTTTTTTGATATTTTTGACAATAATTTGGTAGTTTCTCCATAATAAGTACCAGTCTCAATCCATAAACTGTCCTTCAAATTATTATTCATTAAAATTTGATGCTTTATAGCATCAGGCGAAGGTGGTGAGAAATTTCTGGCTCTCCAGTTTTTAAAAGATTTTCTATTTTTAAGAGACCAGATAAAATATTTTATGCTTCTAAATTTCATTTACAAGTTTATAAAATTGTCGATAATTTTTAATCCAATCTTATCACTCTTTTCTGGGTGAAATTGTGTTCCGAAAATATTATCTTTCTCTACAGCGCAAACATGATTTGACGAATAGTTAGTTGTTGCTGAAACAATATTTTTATCGTTGGGCACAAATTCGTAACTATGCACAAAATACATATGTGATTTATCTTTTATATCTTTAAAAATTCTACTGTCCTTCAAAATATTAATTTCATTCCAACCTATATGGGGTAATTTGTATTTTCCATTTTGATTATCTATTTTTGTAACCTTTCCAGAAATCCAACCAAGTCCTTTTGTTTCGACTTCCTCATATCCAGTATCAGCAAACATTTGTAAACCAACACAAATTCCTAATAATGGTTTTTTGTTGTTGATCGCAAATTCATTTAAAGTTTCAACTAGACCATTAATACCTTTTAAAGCATCAGTGCAGCTTTTGAATGAACCCTGGCCTGGTAATACAACTTTATCACTTGATTTTATTTTATTAATGTCTGATGTGATCTCAATTTTTACTTTATCCTTAGCTACTTCTTTAAATGAGTTTATGACAGAACTTATGTTCCCAGATTTGTAATCAACAATTGCTACGTTCATTAATTCTTATAAAGAACCTTTAGTCGATGGTATTACGTTCTTGTTTCGTGGGTCAATTTCAAGCGCACTTCTTAAAGATCTTGCTAAGCCTTTAAAACAAGACTCCACTTTGTGGTGACTATTGTCACCGTATAAATTTTCTATGTGTAATGTTATACCTGCTGCTTGTGAAAATGCTTGAAACCACTCTTTAAATAATTCAGTATCCATTTCACCAAGCTTTTCTACCTTTAAATCTACTTTCCAAATTAAGTAAGGTCTATTAGAAACATCTAAAGCAACTCTTGTAAGGGTTTCATCCATTGGTATCATTGCATGTGCGTACCTCTTAATGCCTACAAATTTTTTTGATGCTTTTTTTAAACATTCACCAATTGCAATACCTGTATCTTCTGTTGTGTGATGAAGATCAATATGTGTGTCTCCTTTTGCTTTTACTTTTAAATCAATTGAGGAGTGCTTAGATAACTGTTCTAACATGTGGTCTAAAAAACCAATGCCTGTTTCTATTTTGAACTTCCCCTTACCATCGATGTTTATAGCTACATCGATCTTGGTTTCTTTGGTTTTTCTACTTATCTCTGCTTTTCGCTTCATATTTAGAAAGATATATATGCATTATCTGCCGATATCAATAACAGTTAATTTAACACTTGAACATTTAAAATTAATATCCATTTAACTGAAATGACAACAATAGTACTAATAAGAAAACATAATGACGTAGTTGTGGCAAGTGATGGTCAAGTAAGTATGGGAAATACAGTGATCAAAAGTAATGCTAATAAAGTTCGTAAGATTGAGAAAAGAAATGTGATCGCTGGTTTTGCTGGGTCAACAGCTGATGCATTAACTTTATTTGAAAGATTAGAAGCTAAACTTGAAAAACACGCAGGAAATTTAACAAGAGCTGCTGTTGAATTAGCTAAGGATTGGAGAACAGACAAATACTTAAGAAGATTGGAAGCGCTTATGGCGATTGGTGATAAAGAAAAAAGTTTTATTATTTCAGGCACAGGTGACGTACTAGAGCCTGAAGGGGATGTTATAGGAATTGGTTCAGGTGGGAATTATGCATTAGCTGCGGCAAAAGTATTAATGGATACAGAATTGAAAGCTGAAGAAGTTGCGAAAAAGGCGATACAGGTTGCAGCTGATATCTGTGTGTTTACAAATCACAATATAAAAGTTGAAAAAATTTAATGGAAAAGTCTAACATAAAAACATTCCCAAAAAAAACAGAGAAAAAAAATGAAAACCATATTGACTCGTTATCACCAAGAGAAATTGTTTCTGAGTTAGATAGATACGTTGTTGGTCAAAATAAAGCTAAAAGAGCTGTTGCTATTGCATTAAGAAATAGATGGAGAAGACAAGCTTTAACGGGAGATATGAGAGATGAAGTGCTCCCTAAAAATATATTAATGATTGGACCAACAGGAGTTGGTAAGACGGAAATATCTAGAAGACTATCAAAATTAGCTGAGGCACCTTTTGTAAAAGTTGAAGCTACAAGATTTACTGAAGTTGGATACGTTGGACGAGACGTTGAACAAATTATCAGAGACTTACTTGAAATAGCTATTGCAATGGAAAAGGTTAAAAAAAGAAAAGAAGTGCACGCGAAGGCTCAAAAATTAGCTGAGGAGAGAGTATTGGATGCTTTAGTCGGAAATAAAGCATCTGTAGCTACTAGAGAGAGCTTTAGAAAAAGATTAAGAAACGGAGACCTAGACGATAACGAAATAGAAATTGCAACTAACGAGTCTAGCAACATGCCCAGTTTTGAAATACCGGGGATGCCAGGTGCCAATATTGGAATGATAAATATTGGTGACATGCTAGGTAAATCAATGGGCGGTAAAACAAAAAAGAAAAAAATGACAGTTAAAGAATCTCACGATATTTTACTTAATGAAGAAGCAGACAAATTAATTGAGCAAGATAAAATAATAAAATCTGCAAAAAATGTTACCGAAAACAATGGTATAGTTTTCTTAGATGAAATAGACAAAATTTCAGGTAGAACCGACAGAGTTGGCGGAGATGTTTCAAGAGAAGGTGTTCAAAGAGACCTACTTCCATTAATCGAGGGTACTACAGTTAGCACAAAATACGGACCTGTTAAAACTGATCATATTTTGTTCGTTGCATCTGGAGCATTTCAATTGGCTAAACCATCAGACTTATTACCTGAACTTCAAGGTAGGTTGCCAATTAGAGTAGAATTAGATGCGCTAACAAGTGAAGATTTCAAAAGAATTTTGAAAGAACCAGATAATAGTTTAATCAAACAATACAAAGCATTGCTTAAAACTGAAAATGTCGACCTAGAATTTTCTGAAGACGGCATCGAAACCATTGCTAATCTTGCAACTGAGGTTAATTCATCTGTAGAAAATATTGGCGCAAGAAGACTTCATACAATAATCGAGAGAATACTTGACGAAATTAGTTTCACAGCAACAGACAGATCTGGAGAAAAAATTATAATAGACTCTAAATACGTTAATGAAAATCTTGGACAGTTGGTAAAAGATAACGATTTGTCTAAATTTATTCTTTAACTTTAAGAAATAGAGTAAAGTATCCTAAATTTTTATTATCTACGTTATCCTCAATTTTTTTGATAAACCTCATTAACTCAGAATTAAATTTAATAAACTCAGGAACCGAATATTTTAGAATACTCAAATCTTTTGATTGATAAGGATTTTGTTCAACTCTAGATCTTAGTCCCTTTCCAGTAATTATGTTTAGTTTTTCAATTTTTTTTTCGTAGCAATTTATTATGAATTTTTCAATTCTTCTATTTGCTTGGTCTAGAGAAAAACCATGAAGATCTATCGTCGACTCTTTTTTTTTATACTTGGGCTCTTTATAAATTGTATCTTTATTGTAAAGCTTATCTTTCCCTTCAACAAAGTCTTTCCAAGTTTTTAAATCTTTTTTAGATAACTTTTTATTCAATTAAATATTTGTTTCAATCAATGCCCAATTTGGATCATTTGATTTCACATTTTTAGAAAATTTCCAAGTATCGTAAACTTTTTTAACTTTTTCTGGATCACCGGCTATTATTTTAGAATTTTTATCTTTAACACATGAAATGATTTCACTCACAAAGTCTACAGTAACTTCAAGGAAATTTCCGTTCCTTTCGTGATTTTTAATCTCAGCTGAATTTATTCCTATAAAAGTTGTTTCAGAAATATTACCTTGTTTTTCTCTTTCTTTAACTGCTGTCTCAAATTGATTGAAAACATTTTTTTCTAGAAGATTTTTAATACTCTTTAAGTTGCCCTTTGAAAAATCAGTTATAATATTCTCATACGCAATTTTTGCACCTGATAAAAATTCCGTTTTAGCTTTATCATCAAAGACATCAAAATTTGTTTTTTTGACTGTATTAACATTAGGGAATTCGTGAGGGAAGCTTTGTGTTATATCCTCCTCAAAACCAGATTTCTTGCCCAATATACCTCTTAGTCTCAAAAAGATAAAACCTGCAATCATGGCCAAAAGTATAATATCTATGTATTCAAAGCTATTACTCATATTAATATAATATTTACTCTATTGCTTAATTTCAACTAGCAAATTAGATTAATGACAAATGAACACACTTTTATTAATTATTTTATTAGTTCCTCTTATTGAAATATACCTTTTTATACAAATTGGTGGCCAAATAGGAGCTTTTAACACAATTCTTATAATTCTTCTAACTGCAGTAATTGGTATATATTTTGTAAGATTACAAGGTTTAAACACTTTGAGATCAGGTGTTACCCAATTTTATAGAAACCGAATACCTATTTATGAAATGATGTCTGGAGCTGCTTTAGCTGTGGCAGCCTTACTCTTAATTATACCTGGATTTGCAACAGACGTTCTTGGTTTTCTATTAATTCTTCCATTTACCAGAAATTTAATTTTTAAATATTTAGGTAAAAAATATACAAAAGGAAGAGTTAAAGATGATTTGATAGAAGGCGAATATGAGGATAAGGATAAATAATGGAAAAAAATTATAGAATTCTTGGAGAATTTATTAAAGATATTTCGGCTAAAACAAAAGATGTTGAAACTTATATATACACTAAAGAAAATATCTCAAAATTTAAATTATTTATTGATATCAGTACTAAGCCTCTTAAAAATAAGATGGCTGAAGTTTCAATAACAACAAAATTTAAAGAAGCTGACGATAATCAGAAAAATAGTTATTTTGAAATGATATATGCGGTAATTGTAAAAATTGATGAAGACGTAAACACCAAAGAAGTTCTAGAGCCTATATTTTTAAAAAGAATACCTACAGAAGTTTATCCTAAAATTGAAAAAATTTTTTTAGACTTACTCAACCATTCAGGTTATCCAAACGTTAAATTTGAGAGCAAAGTAGACTTCAACGAGCTATATAAGAAAAGAGAAAATTAAACATTTTTTTTGAAAGATTTTTTCATAAAACTTTTATAATTTTCTATTTCGTTTTGTGATGGTTCAACTATTTTTTTACAATAATCTATTTTTTTAGAATTATTTATATTAAGGTGCTCTTCTGACTGAAAATTTAATTTAGGTTCCTTTTGGTCAGTCAGATTTATGTAAACTTTAGATAAAAGCTCACAGTCAATTAATGCTGTATGTAATTTTCTTCTAGAATTATCGATCCTGAACCTTTTACATAAAGCATCTAAACTTATTGAAGATCCAGGGTATTTTTCTCTAGCTATATCAAGTGTATCGATAACATTTTCTTTAGATATAGTTGGTTTGCCTATTAATTTAAGTTCATTATTAATGTGTGATATATCAAATTCTGCGTTATGTATTATTAATTTTTTATTCTGGATAAATTGTAGAAAATCATCAGCAACGTCTGAAAACTTTTTTTTATCAGATAGAAATTCATCAGTATAACCATGAACTTTTATAGCATCTTCAGATACTTTTCTTTGTGGGTTTAAATAAGAATGGAAAGTTTTATTAGTAGGTATTTGATTTCTTAATTCAATGCAGCCAATTTCAACAATGCGGTGACCTTTAGCGACTGATAAACCTGTCGTCTCTGTATCAAGTACTACTTCTATCATTTAATATTTTTGTTTTAAGTATTTTAACTTTTCTTTTCATAATAGCATTATTAAAATTATTCACCAAAACATAGTTTGATCTATCTTTTTTTTGTTTTGATGTAAGTTGTGATTTTCTTAAAATATTTAGTAGTTTTCTATTGAAATTTTTTCTCTTTTTCAATCTTGAATTGACGTCTTTTTTTTTAGTTTTAAGGAATATTATAACATCATTTTTTTTATACATTTTATTCTCTAAATATAGCGGTATGTCTAAAACAACAATTTTCTTTTTCCTGTTTTTTTTTAGAAACATTCTGAGTTTTTTTCTAATAAAGGGATGAACTATAAAACCAATAGTTTTTAAACTAGAAAATTTATTTTTGATTGTGTTTGATAACTCAATTTTTTTAATAGGAAAAGTTTTTATAAATTGAGGAAATTTTTTTTTCAATTTTATAAAACACTGTTTATTATTTCTGTATAACTTTTTAACTTCTGTATCTGCAAAGAAACAAGGTGCTTTGAAGAATTTAGAGATGTGTGTTTTGCCCGATCCAATATCTCCTACTAAACTTATTTTGATCATTCCAATATCTTTAAGGCTTCTTCGTCAATTTTAGGTATTACATTGTTCCATATAGAAAATGATTGATTGGCCTGATAAACAAACATGAGTTTACCGTTTTCAATTTTGTTACCATTTTCTCTAGCTTTTTTTAAAAATTGGGTTTCTTTTGGATTATATATTACATCATAGAAAACTTTATCTTTTGTATTAAAATCTAAATCTAAACTTTCTCCTTTTAGACCAACGCTTGTGGCATTTATAGCTATATCAAAATCAGGTATTTTTTTCCATTTTATCACTTCAATTTCATTAAATTTTTTTTTAATATTTTCAGCCTTCTCCATAGTTCTGTTTGATAAAAATATTTTTTTACATCCCATGCTTAATAAAGAATAAATAATTGAAGGAACAACCCCACCTGCTCCCAGTATTAAAATTGATTTATGTAAGACATTAATTTTGGAGTGTCTTAGTCCTAATTCAAACCCGGCTACATCCGTATTGTGACCAATTATATCATTTCCACTTTTATAAATAGTATTAACGGAATCAGTTGTTTCAACCTCTAAACTAAGTTTATCTAAATATTTTATAACCTTATTTTTGAAAGGAACTGTTACATTTATTCCATGTATCTCCTCATTTCTCAATTTGTTGATAAAATTTTTCAATTCTAACTCTTCTAATTTAATTTTATCATACACCGCATTAATATTATTCTTTTTAATCCAATAATTATGTAACTCAGGAGAAAGAGAGTGGCTTATAGGGTTACCAATTACAAAAAATTTTTTCATTTAATCTCCTGTAAATAGCTTTTGATTTTAGCAATTGGTAGTCCCATTATGGTATTTTTGTCTCCCTTTATTTCGTTAAACAATTTTTTTCCCTCACCTTCTATTTGATAGACATTGTATGCATAAAGAGTTTTATCAGATATTTTTGACAAATAATTTTTTAACTCACTGTCATTAAAATCTTTCATAATTAATTCCGCTTTATCAGTGTAATTCCATATCATATTGCCTTTTTTAGAAATACAAACTGAACTAATTAAGAAATGACTTTTACCACTCATTTTTTTCAAAATATTAAAGGCTTCTTCTCGTGATTTAGGTTTTGAGATAATCTGGCCATCTAAATCTATTAAGCTGTCTGCGCCTAAAACTAGTTCATCTGGGTTTTTATTGCTTATTTTGTTTGCTTTTAATTCTGCAAGGTTTTTAGATACTATTTCTGGTGTTGCGCCCTCTTTTAAAAGTGACTCCTTAATAACATCTTCATCAACTTTGGATGGTTCAACATTACAAGAAATGCCATTCTCCAATAAGATTTTTTTTCTAACCTCGCTTTTTGAAGCTAATATTATTTTATTCATTATGATTAAATATGTCGTGAATTTTTAGTATCGAGGCCGCAGTTTCTTCTACTGATTTTCTTGTAACATCTATTGTTGGCCAATTGTATTTTTGAAAAAGCTTTTTTGATAATTCTATTTCATTTTTAATTTTTTCAAAATCAATGTAATTTTTGTTTTCATTCTCTTTTATAGATTGCATCCTGTTTTTTCTTAAGTCTACCAATCTATCGGGTTCTGCTGTTAAGCCTACAACACAAGTCAAATTTGGCTTTTCTTTTAAAAATTTTGGAACTGACTGTTCGTTAATTAATGGTATGTTGGAAATTTTCATACCCTTATTAGCTAAATAAATTGAAGTAGGTGTTTTACTTGTTCTACTAACTCCCAATAAAATGATGTCAGATTTACCTATATCATCTAATGAGTTTCCATCGTCATGGTTCATAGTAAATTGAATAGCTTCAATTTTCTTATAATAATCTTCGTTCATAACATGTTGTCCACTTGGAATATGGTTCGCTTCTTGATTTAATAATTTTGAGAATGTTAAAATAAGATCTCCTAATACACCAA
The DNA here is from genome assembly GCA_902528175.1 of uncultured Pelagibacteraceae bacterium. Lineage (GTDB taxonomy): Bacteria > Pseudomonadota > Alphaproteobacteria > Pelagibacterales > Pelagibacteraceae > Pelagibacter. Next base: position 63,127 of record CABZRN010000004.1, read on the forward strand.
AACAAGGAATTTTTTTTTTGTTACATTCAGTTGATAAAAATTGAGCAAGTTTATTATCTACTATTGTATACAAAAAAATAGAATTCTTATTTTTAACGGAATTCTCTATGATTTTTAGAATTTGGTTTTCGGTTCGTGTGAAAGAGAAATAATGCGTTTTATAGTTGAAGTTTTTGAATTGGGCTTTAATAGCTAAGAATATTCTTTCCAGTGTCTCGCCAGTTGAATCTGAAATTAAATAAATTTCGTATGTATTACTCATGTATAATTAATAAAGAATTTTGTATTAATATTAACTTATAAACAAACTTACAAATTATAACGTCCAAAATCAAAAAAAAGCTTTTTAATAACATTTTAAAACATGTTTATAACCAATATACCGTTTTTTGAATAAAATTATGTTATTTGTGATCATTCTTATTTTTTAAGATTAATTAAACAAATTAATTGTGAAAAAAATGTTATAAAAGTGTTAGAAAATAGTAATATTCAATATTAACATCCCTAATACAAATAATATAAATATTACTTATTCTATTATTATGACTGTTTTGTTGGACTGTATAAATAAAAGATCTAATACCAATTGTATATGGTTAATGAGGCAAGCTGGTAGATATTTACCAGAATTCAGAAAAATAAGATCAGAAAATTTAGATTTTATAAAATTATGTCTTAATGAAAACTTATCATCCGAGATCACTGTACAACCGTTAAGAAGATTTGAAATAGACGCAGCAATAATATTTTCTGATATTTTATTAGTTCCCTATGCCTTAGGACAAACAGTTAGCTTCAGGAAAAATTTTGGACCGATATTAGGTAATCTTGACTTAAATAAAATAGTTTTAACAAATGAAACAGAATTCGTGAAAAAATTAACTCCAGTTTATAAAGCCATAAAGATCACAAAAGAGAGAAAGGAGTTAAAAAACAAAGATTTAATAGGATTTGTTGGAGCGCCGTGGACAATTCTAGTCTACATGTTAAATCAAAGGTCACCTAAAAATAATAATATTATGAGCCATTTAAAGAAAGACCATAAGTTTTTAGATGATTTACTAAATGTAGTAATAAAGTTTCTTAAAATTCACATAGATAATCAAATTAAAAACGGAGCAACAATTATTCAATTATTTGATAGTTGGGCGGGGCTTCTCAATGAGAAAGACTATGAAAAATATATATATAATCCTTCTAGAGATTTAGTTGATTTCATAAAATCAAGAAATATTCCAGCCATATGTTTCCCAAGAGGGATTGATAATTACAAAAAGTTTGTAAACAAAGTTAATCCAGATGTTATAAGTATAGATTATAACGTTGATCCAAAAGACATCTCAGAAAGTATAGATATTACTGTACAAGGAGGATTAAATCCAAATTTTCTATTAGGCAGCAGAGAAGAATTAGAAATAAATGTTAAAAAATACTTAAATGTTTTTAAAAATAAACCTTATATTTTTAATCTAGGACATGGTGTTCTGCCAAATACTGATCCAAATATGGTAGAGTACCTGGTCAAATTAGTAAAAAATTACTCATGAATGAAAATCATCCAAAAGTAAATTATGGTAAAACTGGAGTGTTGTTAGTAAACCTTGGAACACCAGACAGCACTGGTTGGTGGGATATAAGAAAATACCTTAAAGAATTTTTATCAGATAGAAGAGTAATAGAAGTAAACCCTTTTCTTTGGCAAATTATACTAAATTCTTTTATTCTAACTTTTAGACCCTCTAAAACAGCAAAAGCTTATAAAGAAATATGGATGAAAGACAAAAATATGTCACCACTCAGGCATTACACTATTATGCAGGCTCAAAAATTATCTAAAAAAATAAATAGTGAAAAGATAATCACAGATTATGCAATGAGATACGGTTCACCGAGCATTAAAAGCAAGATCAGTGAGTTAAAAGACAAAGGTTGTGAGAATCTCATTATTCTACCTCTTTATCCACAGTATGCGTCAGCAACTACAGCAACAGTTTGTGACGAAGTTTATAAAACCTTAATGCAAATGCGTTGGCAACCAAGTTTACAAATTATCCCGCACTATGAGTCCGAGCCTCTCTACATTAAAGCACTTGCTAAAAGTATTCAAAAAAAATTATCCAAAATTAATTGGAAGCCTGATTTAATACTTGCATCTTATCATGGTATTCCAAAAAAATATTTTGATAAAGGTGATCCTTATCAGTGTTATTGTCAAAAAACTTCTAGACTTTTATCGGAGAGTTATACAGATATTAAAATTATGACAACTTTCCAATCGAGATTTGGACCACAGGAATGGTTACAGCCATACACAGATAAAACTTTAGAAAGTCTACCCAATCAAGGAGTTAAAAATTTATTAGTTATTTGCCCTGGATTTTCATCAGATTGTGTAGAAACTTTAGAAGAAATTTCAATACAAGGTAAAGAAAGCTTTCTAAATGCAGGAGGATTAAATTTTGATACTGTGCCTTGTCTAAACGATGAGCCTGATCACATAGACCTATTTAATCATCTAGTGAACAAATACACTATAAATAGATAATGAAGTCCTTAATAATATACTCTAGCACTGACGGTCAAACTAAAAAAATTTGTGAAGTTATTAGAGAAAATTTCAATAATAAAGAATTTATTAAAATATTACCTATAGAAGACGCCTTTAATCTTGATATTAATAATTATGATCAAATTATACTAGGCGCAAGTATAAGATATGGAAACTATAAATCAAATTTATTTAAATTTATAAAAAATAATATTGGGATTTTAGACAAAAAAAAGAATGCCTTTTTTTCAGTAAATGTTGTAGCTCGCAAAAGTGAAAAAAATACACCAGGCACAAATCCTTACATAAAAAAATTTTTAAAAAAAACAAACTGGAGGCCAAAAAAAATAGAAGTTTTTGCAGGAAAAGTAGACTATCCAAATTATAACTTTTTTAATAAATTAGTAATTAGATTTATAATGTTTATAACAAAAGGCCCAACAGATATTAGCCAGTCTTATGAATTTACAGATTGGAAAAAAGTTCAAAAATTTTCTAAAGAATTATCTAACTATTAATTTCTTTGTTTGCCATTTTTCGTGCATACCTAAATGACATAAAACAAAAATAAACAAACAAAATACCAGTTATTAACATCATCATTTTAGACATATCCGCCCAAAAATTATCAAACAATTTGCCATTTGTTACTGTTCGTATTATATCAAGCCCCCCAAGAACTATTAAAACTCCCGTCAGAGCAACTATATGCATAAATAATTTTCTTTTATTGCTAAATTTTATAGCTAGATATGAAAATAAGACCACAACACTTCCAATATAACTTGGAATATAAGATGTAAAAGATGTGCTGCCGGATAATATGCTTATTACCGCCCCCCACAGAAATAAAAAGAAACCATAGTAGATGGACAGGTGTTCCATATTCTTACCTAGGACTGTATATTCTGTTTGTTGTTCCATTTATTAACAATTAATTAGATTTTATCAGAATTTTTTATTTCTTTCAAAGGTTGAAAAATCATAATAAACATATATATTATATTCATCTAATCTTAATAAAATCCTTTATTATGAAAATCGAAGAACTTAAAAAAAATCCACCAGCACAGCTTATTACGCAAGCGGAAGAGCTTGGAATAGAAAATGCTAGTACTTTAAGAAAACAAGAAATTTTATTCGCTATACTTAAAAAACTTGCCGAAAAAGGTGAGGAAATAACTGGTATGGGTGTTTTACAACTATTACAAGATGGGTTTGGTTTTCTTAGAGCACTGGAATCGAATTATTTACCAGGCGCAGATGATATTTACGTAAGCCCGAGCCAAATAAGAAAATTTGGTCTTAGAACTGGAGATACTGTTGAAGGCCCTGTGAGAGCCCCTAAAGAGGGTGAAAGGTATTTTGCTCTACTACAAGTTAGCAAAATAAATAATGAAGATCCTTCAAAGTCTAGACATAAAATAGCTTTTGATAACTTAACTCCTTTGTACCCTAATAAACAATTAGTTATGGAAATTGAAAGTAATAAAACTGAAAAAAAACCCGATTTAACGTCAAGATTAATTGATTTAGTGAGTCCTATAGGTAAAGGTCAAAGATCATTAATTATCTCTCCACCTAAGGCTGGGAAAACCATGATACTCCAAAGTATTGCAAACTCAATAACAGCAAATCATCCTGAGTGTTCGTTGATGGTATTATTGATTGATGAAAGACCAGAGGAGGTTACAGACATGCAAAGAACAGTTAAAGGAGAAGTCATTAGTTCCACTTTTGATGAACCAGCTCAAAGACACGTTGCTGTAGCAGAAATGGTAATTGAAAAAGCTAAAAGACTAACAGAGCATAAAAAAGATGTGATTATATTATTAGATTCCATTACTCGTTTGGGTAGAGCTTATAACGCAGTTGTGCCAAGCTCGGGGAAAGTTTTAACAGGAGGTGTTGACGCTAATGCTCTTCAAAGACCAAAAAGATTTTTTGGTGCCGCAAGAAATATTGAAGAAGGAGGATCTTTAACAATTATAGCTACAGCACTAATTGATACCGGAAGTAGAATGGATGAGGTAATTTTTGAAGAATTTAAAGGAACAGGTAATAGCGAAACAATACTTGATAGAAAGATTTCAGAAAAAAGGATTTACCCAGCCATAGATATAACTAAATCAGGAACAAGAAGAGAAGAATTATTATTTGAGAAAAATGATCTTCAAAAGATGAATGTTCTAAGAAGAATTATTGCTCCAATGGGATCAATGGATGCTATCGAGTTTATAAATTCTAAATTAAAGGCCACAAAATCTAATACAGAATTTTTTAATTCAATGAATAAGCCAGCTTAAGCTGGAAATCTTAACATTAAATCTGAAAATTATTTATGTTCTTTGGTAATTCACATTATATACTAAAATGATGACGATTTTTGCACTATCCTCAGCACCAGGACAATCGGGAGTGGCCGTATTTAGAATTTCAGGTCCAGAAACAGGTAATATTATTAAATTAATTACAAATAACGATTTACCATCTCCCAGAAAAGCAAAGCTCTTAAAAATAAACAATATCAACAATTCTAGCTTAATAGATGAGGGCATAATTTTATGGTTTCCTGCTCCAAATAGCTACACAGGCGAGGATATGGCAGAACTTCATGTCCATGGAAGCAGAGGTGTAATTATAGAAATACAAAACAACCTTTTGAGAACAAAAAAATGTAGAATGGCAGAAGCAGGAGAGTTTACTAAGATAGCCTTCGTCAACGGTAAAATAAACTTATTAAAAGCAGAAGCGATAGGAGATTTAATAGCCGCAGAAACACAAATTCAGATTGACCAAGCTCAAAGTATTATAAGAGGAAAAAGCTTTTTAAAATTTGAAAATATTAGAGAAAAAATTATTAAAATATTAGGGACTATGGAAGCTAAAATTGACTTTCCCGAAGAAGATATTCCTAAAAATGTGACTGAAAATATAAAAAACGAAGTCGAAAATATAGAAGTAGAAATAAAAAAAATTCTTGATGACAACAAAGTTGGTGAGAAGATTAGGACTGGTTTCAAAATTGCTATTGTTGGGCCACCGAATTCAGGGAAATCAAGTTTAATGAATTACTTTTCGAAAAGAGATGTTTCAATCGTTTCCGAAATAGCTGGTACAACTAGGGATGTTTTAGAAACTCATTTAAACTTTGATGGATATCCAGTTATAATTTCAGATACCGCAGGTATTAGGGCATCAAAAGATATAATAGAGAAGGAAGGTATAAAACTAGCGTTTAAAAAAGCAGATGAAGCAGACCTAAGAATAGTAATAATAGAGCCAAAAAATGTTGAATTTTTTGGTTTTTTGAATGATTTATTTGATAAAAGCTCAATATTATTAGTTAATAAAACAGATTTATATGATTTTAAAGTTCCTGAGCAATTAAAAAAATACAATCCCTTTTCTATTTCTGTTCTTAAAGAAACAAACATTGATAAAGTAGTATCAGAAATTAAATTTATTTTAAAAAAATCATTATATACAAATACAGATGTTTTTATTACTAGAGAACGTCACAGGATTGATCTAAATAATTGTGTTATTTCTTTACAAGATTTCAAAAATAAAAATATAAACGAAGATTTTGATAAGGCCACTGAGGACTTAAGAGTTGCTGTAAGAACTTTGGGTAAGGTTGTTGGAAAAATTGATGTTGAGGAGATTTTATCTAGTATTTTTAATGACTTCTGTATAGGCAAATAAACCGCTATTTACCTATATTATTAGCATATTTTACAATTAATTAATAAAATTTAAGATAGTCTTGTAAAAAAAGATATCAAATATAAATTCAAATAATGGAAAAGAATAAACAGTATGACGTTATAGTAATTGGTGGAGGTCATGCAGGCTGTGAGGCTGCAGCCGCGTCTGCAAGATTAGGAGTAAATACAGCTCTTTTTACTAATGATAAATCGTCTATTGGTGAGATGTCTTGTAACCCAGCAATTGGTGGTTTGGGTAAAGGCCATTTAGTTAGAGAAATAGATGCTTTAGATGGTGTTATGGGAGATGTGGCTGACAAATCTGGTATACAATTTAAGCTATTAAACAGAAGTAGAGGACCAGCTGTAAGAGGACCCCGAACGCAAAGTGATAGATCACTTTATAAAAAATATATGCAAGATAAACTTGTAAACTACTGTAATTTAAGCATTTTTTCTGACTCTGTAAATGGCTTTATATTTAATAAAAATAGTATAAATGGTATATTAACATCCTCTGGAAAGGAAATTTTTTCTGACAAGGTAATACTTACAACTGGAACATTTTTGAATGGAATGATACATATAGGTGACAAAAGAACTCCTGCAGGTAGATATAATGAAAAGCCCACTATTGGTTTAAGTGAACAGTTACAAAAATATAATTTCAAAATTGGCAGGTTAAAAACAGGGACCCCGCCAAGGTTAGATGGTAGGACAATTAATTATTCAAATTTAGAAGTACAACATCCAGATGATCAAGTATCATTTTTCTCTTTCCTAACCAAAAAAAATATTAACAAACAAATTAGTTGTGGAATTACTTACACCAATGAGAAGGTTCATAAATTGATTTCTAAAAATATTAAACAAAGCGCAATGTATTCGGGTAGTATTAAGGGTGTAGGCCCAAGGTACTGTCCTTCCATAGAAGATAAAATCTATAAATTTAAGGATAAGACTAGGCATCAAATCTTTCTGGAACCCGAAGGGCTTGAAGATAACACAGTGTACCCAAACGGAATATCAACATCACTCCCAGCCAATCTGCAACTAGAAATATGCAATAATATCAACGGTTTAGAACATGTAAAAATATTACGGCCAGGATACGCAATAGAATATGATTATGTTGATCCTAGGGAACTTTTTTTAACATTAGAGACGAAGAAGATAAAAAACTTTTACTTCGCCGGACAAATTAATGGCACAACAGGTTATGAAGAAGCTGCAGCTCAAGGATTAATAGCTGGAGCAAATGCTGCTTTATCAATTAAAGGTAAAGAACCCCTAATTTTAGATAGGTCCCAAGCATATATTGGTGTGATGATAGATGATTTAGTCACAAAAGGAGTTGCTGAACCTTACAGGATGTTTACCTCAAGAGCCGAATACAGATTATCCTTAAGATGCGATAATGCTGACTTAAGGCTCTCACCTATTGGAATTAAGTTCGGTCTAGTTAAATCAGAGAGGAAGAAATTATTTGAAGATAAATCAATCAAATTAGAGAAATTAAATAAAACAATGGATCAATTGATGATATCTCCGTCAGAAGCAGAAAAACACGGAGTTAAAATCGCAAAAGACGGAGTTTATAGGTCAGCAAACACTGTTTTAGCTCAAAAAGGAGTAAAATTTGATAAAATTAGGGATATTTGGCCTGAAATAGGGGATTATAGCAATGAAATTGAGGAGCAAGTTGAAATTAACGCTCACTACAAAGGTTATATGAAGAAACAAAAGGCTGATATTCTAGCTTTTAAAAGAGACGAGAGCCTAAAAATACCATCTGATATTAATTATGACAGTTTTTCAGGGCTTTCAAATGAAGTTAAGTCTAAATTTAAGCAAATTAGGCCAAAAACAATGGGTCAAGCTTTAAGAATAGATGGAATTACCCCTGCAGCTGTATTTATTCTATTGTCACATCTGAAAAGAAAGTCTATTAAGCATATAGCTTGATCGAATCAAATCTTAAAAAATATTCTAAATTAGAAACATTAAACGTTTCACGTGAAACATTTCCTGCCTTAGAGGAGTTCAGATCATTATTATTAAGTATGAACAAAAAAATAAACTTAATAAGCAAATCAACTGAAAAAGATTCAATTAAAAGACATATAATAGATTCAGCACAAATAGTTGATATTATAGACAAAAATACTAAAACTTGCCTAGATCTAGGGTCAGGTTCTGGCCTTCCAGGCGTAGTTCTGGCAATTATCTTAAAAAAAAAGGGATCAAAAATAAAATTCGAACTTTATGAAAAAAGTATAAAGAAAAGCAATTTTTTAAAAAAAGTGATCAATCACTTCGAATTAAATGCTGAAGTAAAGCAAAAAAATATTTTTGAAGAGAGGGAATTAGAAGCAGACATTATAGTAGCTCGAGCATTCAAACCACTGCAAACAATATTAGAATTAATAAACAAAAATTTTTCTCATTATAAGAGTTTAATACTTTTTTTAGGAAAAAGTGGAAGAAATAACATTAATGAATGTTTAAAATCATGGAAGTTTGATTATGAGATTGTAAAAAGTTTAACAGACGTAAATTCAGTTATTGTAAAAATAAATAATTTAAAAAAAAAATGAAAGAAAAAATTATTTCAATAATAAACCAAAAGGGCGGGGTTGGCAAAACCACAACTGTAATAAACTTAGCAGCAGGACTTTCTTTGAATAATAAAAAAGTTTTGGTAATTGATTTAGATCCCCAAGGAAATGCTACAACAGGTTTAGGATTATCAAACATAGATCAAACATATAATTCAATTTATCAAGTATTGATTGGGAAAAAAAAAATTGATGAAGCAATTTTTAAAACTAATTTTTCTAATTTGGATATAATTACTTCAAATGTAGATTTATCCGGATTGGAAGTGGAAACTGCAGATGATGGTCGTAGAGCTTATATTTTAAAAGAGAAATTGACCGCATATTTAAATGATTCTAGAGCTTCATATGATTATGTGCTTGTAGACTGTCCTCCATCCCTTAGTTTGTTAACTGTCATGGCCCTAGTGGCCTCTCAATCTCTTTTAGTTCCTCTTCAAACAGAATTCTTCGCTTTGGAGGGTATAACTCAGCTGATCAAAACTATCGATAGAATTAAAGTTGGATTAAATCCAGAGTTAATGATTAGAGGAATACTTTTAACAATGTACGATAAGAGAAACAAGCTTTCTGGCCAGGTTGAAATTGAAGCAAGAAATTATTTTAAAGAAAAAGTTTACAAAAATGTTGTTCCAAGAAATGTAAGATTATCAGAAGCACCTTCGCACGGCATGCCTGTTATATTTTACGACAAAACTTGTCCAGGCAGCAAGTCATATATTAATTTTACAGAAGAGTTTTTAGCTCAGGAGGAAAGTTTTGAAACAGCAGCATGATCAGCTTTAAAAATAAAAAGGGACTTGGTAGAGGTTTATCATCTTTAATTGGTGAGGGCAAAGTATCATCAAACACTAAAGCTAGTATAAGCGATCTTATAAGAAATAAATATCAACCAAGAAAAAAGTTTGATGAAACAAGTTTAAATGAATTATCTGAGTCTATAAAATCAAGGGGAATTATTCAGCCAATAATTGTCAGGAATTCAAATGTTGATACTAAATATGAAATTATCGCTGGTGAGAGAAGATGGTTAGCTGCCCAGAAAGCTGGATTACATGAAGTACCCATTGTAGTTATAGAAGCAGACGATAAAAAAGCTTTAGAATTTGGAATAGTTGAAAATGTTCAAAGGCATGACTTAAATGCTATCGAGGAAGCAGAGGGTTATAAAAGATTAATTGATGAATTTTCTTATGATCAAGAGCAAGTTGCTAATTTTATAGGCAAAAGTAGAAGCCATATTACAAACTCATTAAGGTTACTTAGTTTACCTAAAGAAGTAATTGAATTTGTTAAAGATAATAAAATTACACCTGGTCATGCTAAAATTTTAGTAGGATTGGAAAATTGCCAGTTAATTTCAAAAAAAATCATATCTAAAAAATTATCTGTGAGACAGACAGAAAGTCTTGTCAGAGCATACAAAACTCCTAATAAGAAACTTCTTAAAAACAAGGATCCAAACATAAGAATATTAGAACAAAATCTTATGGATAAAATAGGTATCTATGTTGAAATAAAAAATAAAAAAAATAACAAGGGATCAATCATTTTTAATTACAAAGAATTAGATCAATTAAATAGAATTATAGAATCCGTTAAGAAGAATTACTAAACTCCTGATCTAAAATTTCGTAAATAAAATTTTTTATCAATATAATGCTTAATGTATTATTTCTCTTAATCTTAACTTCTATATGGTTTATTTTGTTAATCACACCATAAATTTTTTTATAAGACCACATTTTTAACTGTTTCTTTATAATTGGTTTATCCTTCCAAAATATTGGAGGTCTATGTTCGGAAATTACTTTATCTATATCATTTTCATTTTTAATGTTTTCTAGAAGATTTGATAGCTTTTTTGCTTTTTGAAGAAACACTCTTAAAATAAAATATGTATCTTCTTGAGAGTAATTATTTTCATCAAGAATTTCTTGTGTTTTTTTTAAATTCCCACTTAATGATGCATCTACTAGTTCAGCCGCGCTGTAGTTTTCAGTCAGGTTTGTTAATATAGTAATCTCTTTCATTGATAAAACTTTTTTATCAACTAAATAATTTGAAATTTTTTCTAATTCATTTTTTAGATAGCCTCTGTCGCCATTACATCTAGCAACTAATAGATTTAATGTCTCATAAGATATACTGATTTTTTTTTTTAAAAAAAAATCTTTGGAAATATTAATTAAAGATTGGGAGTTATCCTTATAAGTCGGTATAATTGCTGCAAAATCAGACTTTTCAATAAAGCTCCTAAGTTTTGATTTTTTCTCAAGGTTGCCACAGTTTAAAATTATTAAATCATCTAAATAATTTTGCTCTAATTCCAAAACAGTTTCTGATATTTTTTCACTACATCTTTCAACAATTAAAGTTTTTTTTTCTTCAAATAATGATTTGTTTTTTATTTCAGAAAAAAAAGCATTTTTATTTTTTAAAATTTGTTCTTCCTCATACCTAATTTCTTTTCCAACGTGGTTTTTTTTAATCTTAAATATAATTTCTTTCTTTAAGCCTTCATTCTCACCGTAAACAACAAATAGTTTAAACTTAGAAATATTACTTTTATCAATTTCAAAAGATTTTATGATCATTAAACGCTAGCCAAAAACACTAATATTTGCTGGGTAATATCCTCTATAAGGTTAAATTTAATATTTTTTTCGTACTGTTTTAAGTTAAATTTATTGTCGTCAATATTATATTCAAAACTTTCTGAAAATTGTCTAGAAGTAATTAAATTGTCATTACTATCAAGTAGGTATAAATCAATAACCACATTTAATCTATTTTTTGTAGGGTCACCTTTAGAATTTTTTAATATAACTGAAATATTTTCGTTATACTCAAAATTTATATTAAAACTTTTTTCAGCATTTTCATTAGAAATTACCTCTATACTGTTTTGGACATAATTCGTAAGGTTGTTATTTACATTTTTTTTTAAACCAATAACTTTATAGTTACTATCCTTAGATGAGTACAATGGTGTGTAACCACAGCCATTGAGAAATAAAATAATTGAAATTAAAAATATTTTTTTCATTTTACTATAAAGTTTACTAATCTATTTTTAACTATAATATGCTTTAAAAGATTTTTATCACTTAAAATATTTGATATTTTTTCATCTTCTTTTATTTTGTTAATAACTTCTATATCTGGCAGATTTTTTTCGATTTTAATTAGTGATTTTTTCTTACCATTTATTTGAACAACTATATTTACATATTTTTCTTGTAAATACTTATCGTTTGCAATTGGCCAAGCAAGCTTTTTGTTATAATCTAAATCCTTAATAGCTTCAGATATTATGTGAGGAATAATTGGCATCATTAACGTAAGAATCTTTAAATAATTTTCCTTAAGCAACACTGATTTATAATCTTTTTCTATTTCTTTAATAAGAAAATTATATGTTTCATAAATATTTGCTACTATTACATTATAATTGAATTTCTCAAGGTTAGTGGATATTTTTTTAATTAGTTTATTTGTAAATACATCTAAATCATAAGTGTCTATACTTCCATTATTCATTTTTATCTTTTTAATAATTTTTTTATGGAGTAACCAAAACTTATTAATAAATTTATATGAAGCAACCATTCCTTGTTCTGACCACTGAATATCTTTCTCAGGTGGACTATCAGATAAAATAAACAGTCTTACTGCATCTGCTCCATAAGACCTAATAATTTTTTCTGGATCAATTACATTTTTCTTTGATTTGGACATTGACTCAGATGGTCCAACAATAACTCTCTCTCTTTTATCATTAATTTTAAAATAATTTTTTCCATCATCAGAAAAAACCTCATCTGGATATAACCAATTATTGTTTTTATCTTTGTAGGTTTCATGACAAACCATACCTTGAGTGAATAAACCATCAAAGGGTTCTTTTGAGACAAATTTTTCATTTTTGTGCTTAAGAGCTAGCATAAAAAATCTTGAGTATAACAAGTGTAATATTGCATGTTCTACACCTCCAATATACTGATTAACTGGCATCCAATATTTAATTTCATCAAAATCATATCCATAACTTTTATTATTAGGTGAACAAAAACGTAAATAATACCAAGAGGAGTCAACAAATGTATCAAGCGTGTCGGTTTCAAGCTTATAAATTTTTCCATCAATTTTTATTTTTCTCCATTCTTCTTGATGGTTTAGTGGATTACCTTTTGTTTTTAGATTAATATTTTCAGGTAATTTAATTGGTAACTGGTTAATAGGCACAGTTATATAATCCCCATTATCATCATAAGCTATTGGAATTGGACAACCCCAATATCTTTGTCTAGAAATTCCCCAGTCCTTTAATCTAAAGTTAATTTTCTTTTTACCTGCTTTCCTTTTTTCAATTTCTTCGATTGCCTTGGATATTGCATCATTTGGAGTGCTAAGTTTGTCTAAAAAAGATGAATTAATTATTATACCATCTCCAACATAAGCTTCATCTTTAACTTTAAACTCACCTTTAAAATCCTTTGGTTTTACGACAGTCTTGATTGGTAAATTATATTTTTTTGCAAACTCAAAGTCTCTTTGGTCGTGCCCTGGACAACCAAATACGGCTCCAAATCCATAATCCATCAATACAAAATTTGCAAAATACACGGGAACTTCAGACTTTTCGTCAAAAGGGTTAATAGCGATTAGATCTGTCTTAAAACCTATTTTTTCAGCTTGAGCGATAGACTCCTCTGTAGTTCCAGTTTTCGAACATTGTTGTTTAAATTTTTGATACTCTTTATCTTTTTCATAAAACTTCGAAATAGGATGGTCAACTGATAATGCTAAAAATGAAAAACCAAATAATGTATCAGGCCTGGTAGTAAAACATTTAATCTTATCTACAGAGGTATTTGCCTTGATCTTGAAATCTATTTCACAACCAAAAGATTTACCGATCCAGTTTTTTTGCATGACCTTAACTTTATTTGGCCATTTATCTAATTGATCTAAACCATTTAAGAGTTCATCTGAAAATTCTGATATTTTGAAAAACCACTGGCTTAATTTTTTTCTTTCAACGGTTTCGCCTGAACGCCAACCTTTACCATCTATGACTTGCTCATTAGCCAAAACAGTTTGTTCAACCGGGTCCCAATTAACATAGTTTTCTTTTTTATAAATCAATCCTTTATTGTAAAGTTCCAAAAAAAATATTTGTTGATGTTTATAGTAATCTGGTGAGCATGTTGAAATTTCTCTATCCCAATCTATGGATAGGCCTAACTTCTTTAATTGAGTTTTCATGACAGAAATATTCTTTTCTGTCCAATCTTTAGGATCTAAATTGTTTTCTTTTGCCGCATTTTCTGCTGGCATTCCAAAAGAGTCCCAACCCATGGGATGAAGAACATTGTAATTCTGTAGCGTCTTGAATCTTGCGAGGACATCGCCAATTGTATAATTTCTCACATGACCCATGTGTATTTTACCAGATGGGTAAGGGAACATTTCAAGACAATAAAATTTTTTCTTTTTTTTATCTAATCCAGTTTTAAAACTTTTATTTTTTTGCCAAAAATTTTGCCATTTTTCTTCTACTGTTTTAAAATTATATCTTTCCACAAAAATTTTTAAAAATAAAAATATTTACTCTTTTTTCTCAAGAATTCCGGCTTTCTTTTTACCCTCTTTTTCATAATACTTTTGAAATCCTTCTTTTTCCATAAGTGTAGCTTTTTTTAAAATCGCAAGTTTAATTTCTTTCTCGAGCTTTGATTGGATTTTATTTGTTTTGCAGTTCTCATTTTTACAAATTTTTTCAAATACAGTAACGTCTACTGCATCAGCTCTAATTTCATTAGTTAAAAATCTTACAGTGATTTTCAAATCTCTTGTACTCTCAAGGCTTTCATTTTCAGTTGAAAACCAATCTGTAATAAGTATACCGCCTGAATAACTTGCGTTTGTCAAAGGAACAAAATCAAATATTTCTATTGACGCTCTCCATAAAGGATTGGAGGATGCAAAGTCAAAGTCACCACCCCTAGTTGCGCCTTTCCCAAATCTTATACCTCTTCCCTCTTGAATATTTTTTTTAACTTTTTCTTCAACGTTAATTGGATTATCTTTAACATCTGCTCTTTTATAGAGTCCGCAGGCGTTCAAGCTTATTAAGATAGCCAAACTTAAAATTACATTCAAAAATTTCAATCTAATCATACAAAAAACTGGTTTAATGATATAAAACTCATGAAATATAGTAAAATCCGCTAAAATCCAATGTTTTTATTGTGACTTATTTATCACATATTGACAAAAAATGCTTGTTTTTAGATGATTCTAAGGGTTTTAAGAGAGTTTTTTGATAAAAAAAGTTTGTTCATATGAATACAAACAAAAAGGAGTACTTTATGAATAATTTTAAAAAAGTAGGGCTAACAGCACTAGCGGGATCGTTAGTTGCAGTATCAGCTCATGCTGGTGAACTTACTGTTACTGGTGGTGCTAACATCACTTTGAAACACGGTACAGCTACTAGCACAACAAACACATCTGGTAGAGGTATCGGTACAGACAAAGACGTGGCCTTTACGGGATCAGGTGAACTTGATAACGGTACAACATTTACTGTTTTCACAGCATCAAATGACTCACAGACTAACTTAACGTCTGGTTTTATTTCAATTGCGACACCATCATTTGGTTCGTTCTTGTTTGGTCACCACAGTGGTGCAGCTCACTACAAATACGATGAAGAAGTTCCACAAGCGTACGAACAGATTTCGGATATAACTCCAACTGTTACGCAAAACAAAGTTGGTGACTTCATGGATAACAACCACATTACATACACATCTCCAACATTTGAATTCGGTGGAGCAGCAATAACTTTTGATTTAGGTTATGCATCTGACGCAAATGACACTGAAACAGGTGACGGTGGAGTTCCAGCAGGAGCAGGTGTATATGGTACTGGTCAAGAAGCTGGTGTAACAATCAAATATGATGCGTTACAACTAGGTGTATACGGTGCTGAGAGAGAAAACAAAGCACACGTATCTGGTGCAGCAGTTGATGCTTCTCAAGACGAGTTCAACGGTGTATGGTATGCTAAGTATTCAATGGGTCCAGTATCTATTGGTTACTCAGAGTTCTATGTTGATGCAGGTGTAACAGGTACAGCAGTAGCAACTGATGCGCCAAAAACACTTAGAACATCACATGGTTTCACAGAAGGACACCAAATGGGTATCGCGTTTAACGTAAACGAAAACTTCTCGATTTCTTACACAGAATCAGAAGAGACATATGATGCTCAGGATGATGCTAGTACAGCAATTGCTGACGTTGACCAAGAGATCGATGCAATTCAGTTTGCATACTCAATGGGTGGAATGTCAGTTAAAGCATATCAAATGGATGTAACAAATCCAGCATTTGATGAAGACGCTGATGATTCAAAAGTAACAGAAATTGCTTTAGGACTTGCGTTCTAATTTAATTTTTTACTAAAATTTAAAACGGCCCGGTATTTATACTTGGGCCGTTTTTTTTTATCCAAGATATTCCTGCAAAACCTTTTACCCTACACATTCTTAGACATTTAATATTTTTCTTGTTTATTCCACCTAAAGAAATGATATCTTTTTTTGTGGCTAATTTAATTATATTGAATTTAGTAACACCTAAATAACTCCTATTTTTCTTTGTTTTAAATATAGGACTTAAAAAAATCTTAGTACAACCTTGATATTCTTTGTTAATAATTTCATTAATATTATGTGCAGATCCTATTATTTCAAAATTTTTTTTTGGAATATTTTTGTAATTTAATGTTTTATTAAATGCAGGAATATAAACTCCATCAAAGTTAAATCTTAAAGCCAATTTTAAATTGTCAGAAATATATACTTTTCTTCTTTGTTTTTTACAAAAAGTCACTAATTGCAAAATTTCTTTTTTATTAAACCTACTAGAGTAATTTCTATATATTATGTTTATTGTCTTATTTAATTTATAGATTTCATCTCTGTTAAATTTGTCTATATAATAGTAAATAGATTTAAACATATGGAAAACGTAGTAAAAAATTTTAATTTAATAAAGCAAGAAATTACAGATAAAAAGAAAGTTAAACTAGTTGCTGTCACCAAAACTTTCCCAATTAGCCATATATTGCCTGTTATTAATGAAGGTCACACTGATTTTGGTGAAAATAAAGTACAAGAGGCAATGGAGAAGTGGACAAGTATTAAGCAAGATTTTCCAAAGATCAATCTACATCTAATAGGCAAATTGCAAACCAATAAAGTTAAGTTTGTGTTACCTTTATTTGATTATATACATTCCCTAGATAATCTTAAGTTGGCAAGCAAGATAGCAGATGAGCAAACAAAAAAAAATTTTAAGCCCAAAATTTTTATACAAGTTAATATCGGTGAAGAACCTCAAAAAGGTGGTGTCGAAGTAAGCAATTTAGAAAATTTTTATAAAAAATGCGTTGAGGAATTTAAATTAAATATAATTGGACTAATGTGTCTACCCCCATTTAACAAAGACTCGACTCCTTATTTTCTAAAAATGAGAGAATTATCCGAAAATTTAAATTTAAAAGATATAAGTATGGGCATGTCAGATGATTATATGGAGGCTGTAAAACAAGGATCAACGTTTATAAGAGTAGGCTCAAAAATATTCGGTGCCAGAAGTTAACAAATTTTAATTTTTGATTTTTTATTAATTATTTTTAATAGTATTAATAAATCGTTTTTTTTTAATGCTATGCAGCCTTTAGTAGGTCCATAATTTTTTGTTAAATGAATAAAAATTGCACTTCCTTTAAATGGCTTTGTTTTATTTGTATTATATTCTATAACAATTAAAACATCATAAGTGTTATCTTTTCTAAAAAGTTTTTCACCTTTATTTTTTTTATCTAAAACAATTTCTTTGTTATAGTTTTTATTATATGCATCATCGCACCAACCCATATTTTTTGTAATTTTTTTAATTTTTAAACTTGTGTCTGGTTTTTCAACTCTATCTGGTCGATAATAAACTTTACCAATCTTAAAAACTCCAATAGGAGTACAATGATCTCCTTCTGTTTTTTTTGATTTTAAGCCCTTTTTACCAATAGAGCATTTGAACTTAAATTCATCGACAATTAAGTATTCTTTATTTTTTAATTTTAATAACATAATATAATTTAATGCATTCGCAAAAGTTACATATTTTAAATATACCAGAATTAGATAAAATTTTTATAGAAATCAAAGATTATTTTAATTTCGATGTTCATTACATTAGTGAAAAAAAGGATTTGATAAAAAAAATCGACGTAGATAAAAAATTTTTAGTGAATTCTATAATCCTTATTAATAAGAAAGACCTTTCTTCATTAAAGAATAAAACCGATGAAAAACAAATTTATTGTATTACAAAATTTCCAGTAAAAATCTCAAGTTTAATTGATCAATTAAACGCAAGATTAATACAGCAAAATTACTCAGCTCAATCAAATATCAATATAAATAAATATACATTGGATATTAATTCAAGAATATTAAAAAAATCTGAACATAAACTAAAATTGACCGAACGAGAAATTGATACTATTTTATTTCTTAAAAATCAAAATAAACCGGTAAACGTTGATGTTCTCCAAAAAGAAGTTTGGAAATATGGGGAGGACCTAGATACTCATACGGTTGAGACACATATTTATAGATTAAGAAAAAAAATAAAAGATACTTTTAATGATGACTCATTTATTCAAAGTAAAAAGAATGGATACATAATTAATGATTAAGAAAAATCCTTTAAAAAGAGACTTATTTACAAAAAAATATAAACCTAGAATAATTAAGCCCAAAAAGGGTAAAGGAAGTTTTAAAAGAAAAAAAAAAATTATTTAATTAATATTATTAATAAAAATATGATTTGTACAAAATTAATCGCTACAGATGTAAAATGGGATATTTGAAAATTCTTTTCTTTCCCTTTATCTTTAAATTTATTTATTAACGGCATTAAAAAAAAATTAGAGATAAAAAACAAAATGCAAATAGACAGCATTAAATAAAATTTAAGACCAAAATCACTTAAATAAGCGATCAATAAAACAACAATTAGGCTGATACTAAGATTTAGCAAGTAATATAAAGGGAATATACCTCTAATAAATTTTCTAGCATATTCTTCATTTAAAAATCTAAATGTAGATGGCGCAACAACAAATGAAAAAAAAAGCATAACTCCTAAAAGTATTGCGGTTAAATATGTAATACTTTGTTCAATCATTATAAAACAACTTCAAATCCCTCAAAATTAGGCGCACCCAAATAAAGATCTTGATGTTGACCGGCATTCTTGTGAGCTAACCTGAAGGCTTCTGATTTAGTCCAATTAATAAAGTCCTCTTTTGTATCCCATATACTATGTGATGCATACAAGGTAAATTCTTCGGTAGTATTTCCCTTAGCTAAATGAAATTCTTTAAAGCCTGGTACGCCTTTTAAATGAGTATCTCTATTTCTCCAAACACTCTCAAAGTCTTGTTCCCTACCAAGTACAATCTTAAATCTATTCATAGCTATAAACATGCAGACTATATATATTTAATACCTAGGGTTTTATAGCTTAATCAGTGTGACACTCTGTTGCTTAAAAATTATAAAAAAATAACCATATCGAGATAAACGGAAGGATATTTATGAAAAAATTAGCGTTAATTTTATCTTTTGTATTATTATCGAGTTCTGTTTTTGCAGGTTCATGCCCAATGATGGCAAAAAACCTTGATGCAAAAATTGCAGAAGCTCAAGAATTAAGAGATGCTGGAATGAAGGCTCACGATAGTGGTGAACACAAAAAATCAGTAGATCTTCTTAATAAAGCATTAGAAATGTTTAAAGGATAAATTCTTTGGGGTTTGGGGCACCTGGCAACAGAAAGCCCCATTGTTTAGATTGTTATAAAAGTTATGCTTTTGGTGCAAATGTTAAGCTTGCTCCATTGTTACAATATCGCTTACCAGTTGGTTTCGGACCATCATCAAAGACATGACCCTGGTGCCCCCCACAAACTGCACAATGATATTCTGTCCTTGGTATTAATAATTTGAAATCTAATTTTGTAGCGATTACATTTGGGTAATGTTCGAAGAACGAGGGCCAGCCTGTACCACTATCATATTTCATTTTGCTGCTAAATAAAGGTGTTTTACAGCCAACACATAAATACTCACCTACTCTTTTTTCATCATTTAAAGAACTTGTAAAGGGTCTCTCAGTTCCTTCTTCTCTCAAAATGTAAAATTGATGATTAGTTAGTATTTCCTTCCACTCAGTATTTGATTTAATGACTTTCTTTATTTGCTGAGCAAAGGCTTGGAGAGATACAAGGGGCGAAAATAGCCCGATGATTATGACTTTAATGAATTTTCTTTTTTCCATCCTTGATGTTAATGTAACTCATGTGGCTTAAATTTGAAAAAGACCAATTACCGCTCTTTACCAGAATAATTTTATTCCTTCAAAGAAAGAAATTTGGTTTTGATTTAAATCCAACGAAAGCCTGGGGTATCGTACCAAGGTTAATGTTTGGAATAAATTTTTTCTTTAAATTGATCTCAAGTAAAAAATCTAGAATTGATGCAAGTTTAAGAACACTTATCTCAGTTAGGGTTTCACAGATCAATAATTGTGAGTTTTGTGTTGATATGAACAGCTATTTGTTTTTTGAAACTAAGGGAGAGTCAAAGAAAATAAATCAATTGAAGTCCTGGAAAGCAAATAATATTTATTCCGAAAAGGAGCAGGTTGCTCTTGAATATGCAGAGACAATAACGATTACGGGTAGAAACGTTACTGAAGATCTTCAATCAAGATTACTTCAACAATTTAAAAAAAAAGATATAATTGAACTTACCGCTATCGTTGCTTTTCAAAACTTATCAAGTAAGTTTAATAGTGCTCTCAACATTAAACCTAATGGTTTTTGCGACATTGATAAAACTAAATAAATATTTTTTCATTAGACCGCAAGAAATTAAGTAAATCTTTTTGCTCATTAGTTATATTGGTTTCATTCAATTTTAATTGTTCATATACCTTCTTAAGATCCGAAGTAACATCAACATCAGAATATATTTTTTCAGAAATATTTACTTGATCTAAACAATCCTTTAGTGTTTTTATGACAGAAGTTGATGAGGATTTAATTTTATTTAAGCATTTTATAATATTTTGGTCTTTACTTAGCATGAAACAAAATCCTCCGTCATCTGTTTGGAAAAACAGATTATCTTTTTCCAACTTATTTGAAAAAACCTCGTTTATGTCTTTTGAATCCATAGTAGGAATATCAGAGCCAAGAAGTGCCACCTTACCAACAGTCTTCAGCGCTAATTCACTTACTTCGCTCATAACAACACTCAGATCTTGATCTTGATTAAGGAACTTTCCTTGATGATTGTTGCTTAGTAATTTTAAATTCTCTTCATCTTTATTTTTGCAAACTTTTATGAATTGTATTATGTTTTTATTATTTAACCTTTTAAGATTTTGATTAGTTATGTTTATGAATTTTTCATTCAATTTGTTAACAAACTCATTATTTAATTTTTTCCTTAATCTTGATTTACTTTCATTAGATTTTGGATCTTTTAAAAAAGTTGCAAGGACAACACTTTTTTTTTTCTTTCGAAACTTAATAGTTTGTGTGATAGTCTTTAGTAAAGTCTTCATATTTTGAAAAATTCTATTATTTGTATATTTTTTGGCCGATGTAATTATTTTTTTATTTATGATATTTAATTTAATGTTCAGTGATTTCATTTTCCAAATAAACTCGTGATCTTCTCCTTCTAACAAATTCTCATTAAATGGTCCTATAAAGTTGAATAATTTTTTACTAATCAAGAAAGATTGATCACCAAATGGAATACAAAAAATTTTAGTTCTAAAATTTGCTCCAGCTGCAATCAACCAGCAATTAGCATCATTAAATTTTAGCAAGAATGTAGTCACTGCAAATTTATTTAGTGAGCTTAAATCAGATGGACTTATATTTTTTATATCTGAGTCTAGGTGCATTAACCAAAGGATATCACGAGTTGACAAATTAATACCTTTGTTTAAAGCCCTTGCTCTTGACGAATTTCTCAATAAATATAATTGATCAACTTCAATTTTTTTTTGATTGATTAATTTATTTTCCTCATCAACTACGAGAATGATCTCGCACCCTTTAAACTTTTGTTTTATTTGCTTTATAAGTTTGAAATCATTCTCATGTCTTCCAATGGGAATGATGATGCTAAGATTAATCATTTGTTAATAAATAAATCCCTTACAGTGCCAATGGCAACAAACCAATAAAGTCTCAGTTTATTCCAAAAACCTCTCTTTTTACTCAACAGGTAATACTTATCTATGCCACACTTTGTTTTTATGAACTTATTAATTTTTGGTTTTATATTTTTCATAAATCCTTTTCGTTACTATAGGTAAAAGTCCTATTGCTGATAATGAAACAATCACTTTCATTGTTAAGATATCTTCTAAATTGTTGATTTGTGATAATTGATTTCCAGCATTAACAAATAAAACTGTTGCAGGCAACATCCCTAACTGAGAAATCCAATAAAAATTAGTCCACTTCATTTGCGTTAAGCCAAACGTCAAATTGATTAAAAAAAAGGGAAAGATTGGACTTAGCCTCAAGAATAACAAATATAACAATCCTTCTTTCTTAATACCTAGATTAACTTTAACTAAATATTTTTTGTACTTTTCTTGAAATATATCTTTGAATAAATATCTTGATATCAAGAAGCATAAAGTTGAGCCTATAGTACTAGCGAAGGACGTTAGAATCACTCCAGGTAACAATCCAAAAAGTGCTCCAGCAAGAAGAGTTTTTAATAATGAGATGGGAAGCGCAAGTGCCGTAACCACAATGTAACCAAGAAAGAAAAGCAAGTAATAAAATAAATACCTATCATTAATAAGTAATTGTATATCGCCATATTTTTGCTTGATCAGATTAAAGCTTAAGACCTCATCATAGTTAAATCCAACAATAAAGACTAAGGCAATAAAAATGAAAATAAGGATCTTTTTATTTAACTGCAGCTTGACCCTCCAAGAACACAAAACTTTGAACAATGCGGATGATTAAGATAAATTCTTTGCATTGATTCTTTCAGTGTTTGGCCAAGATCAAAAGCCTCATCGTAAGGCAATAAAGTACAAGCAATAACTGATGGCTTCTCTTTCCCTTTCTTTTTAACGATCATAC
>CABZRN010000005.1 GCA_902528175.1 uncultured Pelagibacteraceae bacterium
TATAATTCTATCTAAATTTTTAAATAAATATTTTATATCTATATCGATCGAACTTTCTGAATATCTTGTTAACGTTAATGACAAATCTAACAATATTCTTTCATTATTTATTCTTGCAAACTCTGCATATTTTAACAAATCCGTACATCCTCCATGTACTAGAATTACTTTTAAACCTGGAGCTTTGCTTATCGCAATAATTAGATTTTCAAAAAAGTTGGGTGTTATAATATTTTTAAGGTTAATTTGTGGGAAGGTACATATCATCGCAACTAATTTATTTTTCGATAATAGCTTTAATAAGTTTAAAAAATTTTTATTTCTTAAATCTAAATTTGAAAGTCTAGGATGGATTTTAACACCCTTGAATCCTAATTCTTTTATTTTCGTGATCTCTTTTGATTGCGATGAAATTTTTTTTTTTGGATCTATTCCTGCTATAGGAGTTAGGTTTTTAAACATTTTACATTTTTGAATAAATTTTTTATGATTGTAACCTTCGTATCCTTCCATTCCTATAGCTAACGCTCTATAAATATTATTTTTTTTCATAGTCTCATTAAGTCTTTTAAAGCTGCAATCAACTTTTATTTTATTTTTTGAAAATGTTTTCCATTTTCCAGAAATTGTTGGATGTGCTAAAGAGTCAAATAATTTAATTTTTTTTTTCATAAATTTTTGATTGTTTTTATTATTCTTTGGTCTGCCTTTCCATCAATTAAATTTGAAACTCTATCACTCATAGATTTTAATTTAATTGAAGTAAGTGAAAATTTATTGTTTTTTACACAATCTAGAGCAATCTTATTAGATATTAGAAAATTTGCAAAATTTTTTTCATTTTTAGTCTGCGGTAAAACAAATACAATTTTTTTTAAGTAAATAGCTTCAAGTAATGATATTCCACAATTTGTAATACAAAACTTAAATTTATTAATGTGATGCTTCATGCAATCTCTTTTAAAATAATTTATCCTTAAATTTGATTTTTTTTTTTCATTATTAAAAAAGTTTAATTTAAAATCAGTTTTAGAAATTAATTCCTTAATTACTTTATTTTTAATCTTAAATTTTTGCCCTCCAAAAATTGCTATGCTATCTTTGTCACCTTTTTTATTTGGAATAATATTTTTAATTTCCTCAGAAATTAATGAATATTTGAATCCTGCAAACCTTTTACCTTTTATATTTTTCCTTTGTTCAAAAACACTAAAATTTGCATCTTGGTTATCATAATTGAAGTAGTCAAAGGTTATTACAGTTTTGTTTTGTTTTTTTAAATCTTTTATTTTATCTTTAATTCTAAAATTTAAATCAAATATGATAGTGCTGTAAGGGTTAAACTTTATTTTTTTAATATCCATTTTTTTTTTAATTTTTTTTATGGTGCAATTAATCTTTTTTTTTTTAAAGGATATATACAAGCTATTCATTCTTTTGGAATGTCCTAAACCAGATTTTTGATTATGGATAAAAATTATTAAAATTTTTTTATTTAACATCTTTAAGTTTTAATCTGGAACCTTTTTCGAAATTTTTATTAAATTTTTTTCCTAAAATTTTATAAAAAAATCTTGGATTAAGGCTATATCCTGGTCTAACTATTTTGATATTATCATTTGTTATTTTATCTCCTTTTTTAACTTTTTTGGAAATATAAATAGATCTCATATTGTGTCGATTTTTTTCCACATTAATCGGCAATGTGTAGTTGAATTTGCCTAATGACTCTTCAACTTTTCTAACTGAAATAATTAACTTTTTAAATTCAATAGGTGATAAAGAAAAAAAACTATCAATACCCTTATTTGTTGAATCCAATTTTAAATGCTTTTCAAGCATTGAGCTACCTTTGGCTGATGCAGCTAAACTAGAATAATCTGATTTAGTGTGGTCTGAAAAGCCCGCAAGAATTTTGAATTCTTTTTTTAAATAAACAATATTATTAATATGTGACTCTTTTATATTAGCTGGGTAATCAGTATTGCTTTTTAGAATTATTACTTTTCTACAATTATTTTTTTTTAAAATTTTTATAACCTCTATTATTTCACTCTTGTATGCTAAACCAGTGGAAAAGATAACTGGTTTATTTTTTTTTGAAACAAAGTCTATTAAAGGATAATGATTGATTTCTGGTGAGGCTATTTTATAAGCCGGACAGTTTAAAGTTTCTAAGATTTTTACTGTATCAATATCAAAAACACTTGCAAAAATGTCTATTTTAATTTTTTTTGCATAGTCAAATAAACTGGGAAGCCATTCGATCGGAGTATGAGCTTTTTTATAAAGATTGAAAAGCTTTTTATTATTTCTCCATAACTTATTTTTTGAATTTACTTTAAAATCTTTAGAATTTAAATCTAAAGTTATTTTTTCTGGAGTATAAGCTTGTATTTTTACAGCATCTACACCAATTTTTTTAGATTTAAAAATTAATTTTTTGGCAAGGTCTAATTTACCACAATGATTTCCTGATATTTCAGCTACAATAAATTGCCTTTTTTCGCTGACGTGATTTCTGCCCAATTTAAATTTTTTTTTAAAAAACATAATATAATAAATTTAATAATATATATTTATTAATAAGTATTAAACTTTAACATTATTTTAGCAAAAATATGTCACAAATTTTATAAAAATTTCTAAAATAGATCAAATTAAAGTATTATGTTATCAATTTAATTATTTAATTAAAAATATTTTGATTGAAATAATATAGATGAAAATAGTAGAAAAAAAATTTGGATACACATTTAATAAAATACCAAATGATTTATTTTTAGAGAATTTTTACAAAAAAAAATATTTTAAATATGATAAGAATTTTAATTATAAGAGAAAAAATTACGAACTTCTTTACTTTAATATTGAGTCCAAAATAAAAGTTCATCTTATCGAAAAATATTTAAATAAGATTTCCTTAAAAAAAAAAAATATCTTAGATTTAGGTTGTGGTACCGGTCTATTTTTAAAATATGTAAGTAAATATTTTAGGAACAAAGCAGGTGTAGATTTTAGTACAAATCAAGTTCATAAGAACTTTAAAAGAAAAATTAAATTTATTGACCAAAATCCTAACCAACATGTGCAAGAAAAATTGGATTATGATTTTATTTTTCTAAACAATGTTCTTGAACATTCACCAAAACCCAATGTGATAATTAAAAATTTACATAAAAATACAAAAAAAAATAGCTATTTAATTGTTACTGTTCCAAATGATTTTTCAAGATTGCAAGAAAAAACATTCGCAATAGTGAAAAAAAAATATTGGATTAAGTATCCAGAACATCTTTTTTATTTTAATAAAAAAAAATTTAAAAGATTGATTAAAGGTAAATATTCTATAGTTGACTCGATTGCAGATTTTCCAATAGAAATTTTTTTACTATCAAATAAAACAAACTATATCTCAAACAAAGATGTTGGGAAAAAGTGTCATAAAAAAAGGTGTGAATATATTATTAACTTCTACAGAAAAAACAAAATTGATGGTCTTTATAATTTACTAAAATATTTTTACAATTCAGAAATTGGAAGAAATAACACGTATCTTTTAAAAAAAATTAATTTTTAGGAAGTTCTCCCCTCATTCTTAATCTCAAATTTTCACTTTTTGGCGGATAATTATAAAGTCCATAAACAAATTTTTGCTCTTTGGTCATCTTTTTTTTCATTTTTTGCTTTAAAGAATAGGGTGCAGCAAATTTTTGTCTAAAGAACCATCTATTATAAGATAATGTTATAATTGTCCTATCATCAAAATTAACTTTTTTTGAAGACCCATGCCAAATTGATGAGTTGCAAATTAACATTTTTCCCTTATCGCCATAAATTTTAATTGCTTTTTTATTATCTTTTTTAATTGGAAATCTCTTAATTTTGTGTGACTTTGGAACCACTCTAGTTGCTCCAGATTTTTCATTAACATTAGTAAGATAAATAAAAAAATGAATACTAATTGGCGGATCAACACCACATAGTCTACTATCTATGTGTAAATTCTGATTATTACACTTCCCAATTAAACGTCGGGCAGCAATATTATCAAATTGAAAATTATTTTCATCATTTTGGTGTGAACCATATGAAAAAAATAATTCACAAATTTTTAGTATTTTTTTGTTAAAAATTAAATCAAAGAATATTTCATTTTTATTTTGTATGTTGTAAGCCATGTATGAGCCTTTATTATGAAAACCAGTTTTATTTTCAGATAGCTTGGAGTGATTTAATATTTTAGTTATTAATTTATTGTACTTGTCACAAACCTTGGGTTTCAAAAAGTTGTCTATACTGTAATAACCATTTAAACTTAGTTCTTTATATATTTTATTAAAATTAATCTTCATTCCATTATAAATAATATCTTTTACTTAATTTTAAAACAAAATTTTTTTTTATAAATTTTTCAGCAATTCCTGTTAGATTTTTATGTTGTTTAGATAATAACATTACATACCCTACCCTAGATGCGTCATCACTATTATATTTAATATAATCTCCTTTTTTTTTAAAAATTTTTGTAAAAATTTTAATTTTTGAAAATTTTTTATATTTTTTGAAATATATATCTTTTATATATCCTTCCTTATTAATATAGAGCATTCTTTGAAGATAATGACTATAATTCTTATTACTACTAAGTTGATTTTCTTTAATAGTAATATTTTGAACAGAATTAATCTTATTTAATAACAAGTTTTTACCAGAAATTTTTTTACATAACTTATAGAACAAATCAAAACCTGCCTCTCTTGGATGGCTTTCCACCATGTAAACTTCTTTAGAATTAGTAATTATAACCTCTGCGTGAATTGGTCCATTTGGATATCCCATGCCTATAAAAAATTTCTGCAGCATAGATTTAATATTATTTTGTATACTTTTAGCTAGATAACTACTTTTCATAACATAGGAGACAGTAAGAGAATTTGGAACTTTTTTTTTCTCCATGATTGCGTAAAGATAGAATTTTTTATTATAAAAAAAACCATCCACATTATATTCTTTGCCTTGAATAAATTGTTCATAAAGATAGTTCTTCATTAATTTGTTTTTTAAATTTTTATTTAAAAGAAAAACATTTTTACTACCTGAGCCGTATAATGGCTTTGCTACGATTTTTTTAAATTTAATAAATTCTTTTCTACTAATTCTATCTTTTTTGAAAAAGGGTGTTTTTATTTTTAATTTTTGTTGCTTTAATCTTTGTAGATATTTATTAAATAAATTATTCTTATTATTTGATAGTTTGTTAACTACTTTCTGACCAAAATCGGAACATGTTGAGATAGGGATGATTTTGTTTCTTTTGATAAATTTTTTTAGTTTTTTTGTATCCGAGATTTTAATATTAATTCTTTTATCGGCAATTTTATGCCCAGCTGCTAAATTATTATCATCTAAGCTATATACGAAAGAATTTTTTTTATGGAGAAATTTTATAAGTTCACATTGCCATAATGAACTTGGTACTACCAAAAATTTTTTCATAAACTTGGATTAAACTATTTTTATGAATAAACTTATATCTTTATTAATCAAATTCTATTTTTATTTGTCTAAAAATTTATAAACAATCAAATTTTTTTCAGTGCATAAATCAAGCCAATTGAGCTATTAGTACTGGTCAGCTACATGCGTTACCGCACTTCCACACCCAGCCTATCAACGTGGTGGTCTACCACGGCTCTATGGGAAGAACTAGTTTTGAGGTGAGTTTCCCGCTTAGATGCTTTCAGCAGTTATCTCGTCCGTACTTAGCTACCCGGCACTGCAGCTGGCGCTACAACCGGTCCACCAGTGGTACGTCCATCCCGGTCCTCTCGTACTAGGGACAGCTCCTCTCAATTCTTCTACACGCATAGCAGATAGGGACCGAACTGTCTCACGACGTTCTGAACCCAGCTCACGTACCACTTTAATTGGCGAACAGCCAAACCCTTGGGACCTGCTCCAGCCCCAGGATGTGATGAGCCGACATCGAGGTGCCAAACACTGCCGTCGATATGAGCTCTTGGGCAGTATCAGCCTGTTATCCCCGGCGTACCTTTTATCCGTTGAGCGATGGCCCTTCCACTCAGAACCACCGGATCACTATGACCGTCTTTCGACTCTGCTCGACTTGTCAGTCTCACAGTCAGGCAAGCTTATGCCATTGCACTCCACGAACGATTTCTGACCGTTCTGAGCTTACCTTCGCACGCCTCCGTTACTATTTGGGAGGCGACCGCCCCAGTCAAACTACCCACCATACAATGTCTTGATGCCGGATAACGGCAATCAGTTAGATATCAAGAAAAACAAAAGAGGTATTTCACTGGTGACTCCACAAAAGCTGACGCCTTTGCTTCAATGTCTCCCTCCTATGCTAAATATGTTTTTCCTAACACCAATGTAAAGTTGCAGTAAAGGTGCACGGGGTCTTTCCGTCTAACTACGCGAACTCCGCATCTTCACGGAGAAT
This sequence comes from uncultured Pelagibacteraceae bacterium, assembly GCA_902528175.1. GTDB lineage: Bacteria > Pseudomonadota > Alphaproteobacteria > Pelagibacterales > Pelagibacteraceae > Pelagibacter. The sequence continues at coordinate 6,473 of CABZRN010000005.1, forward strand.
TCAATTTCACTGAGTTGATGTTGGAGACAGCGGAGAAATCGTTACGCCATTCATGCAGGTCGGAACTTACCCGACAAGGAATTTCGCTACCTTAGGACCGTTATAGTTACGGCCGCCGTTTACTGGGGCTTCAGAAATGAGCTTGCACCCATCGCATTAACCTTCCAGCACCGGGCAGGCGTCAGACCCTATACATCCACTTACGTGTTAGCAGAGCCCTGTGTTTTTGATAAACAGTCGCTTCTCCCTGGCTTGTGCCACCTTTAAATGGTTGCCCATAAAAAGGTCTTCTTTATTCCGAAGTTACAGAAGCATTTTGCCGAGTTCCTTCAACATCATTCTCTCAAGCGCCTAAATATACTCTATTAATCCACCTGTGTCGGTTTAGGGTACGGTCTAATGATGGAGCTATTTCCTGGGACTTTTTCGCAGCAAGTTCAATCCATTAAGAACTCACAACTTACAAAATCCGTCACTACCATCTGGTTAAGGAATATTAACCTTATTTCCATCGACTACGGCTTTCGCCCTCGCCTTAGGGGCCGACTAACTCTGCGCGGATTAACCTTGCGCAGAAACCCTTGGATTTTCGGCGATAAAGTTTTTCACTTTATTTATCGTTACTTATGTCAGCATTCGCACTTCTGATACCTCCAGAGTCCCTCACGGGTACTCCTTTACAGGCTTACAGAACGTTCCGCTACCAGATATAATTTTCGAAAAAATTATAAATCCACAGATTCGGTATATGATTTTAGCCCCGTTACATCTTAGGCGCAGAAACTCTATTAGACCGGTGAGCTGTTACGCTATCTTTAAAGGATGGCTGCTTCTAAGCCAACCTCCCGGCTGTTAAGGAATTTCCACATCCTTTCACACTTAATCATAATTTTGGGACCTTATCTGGTGGTCTGGGCTCTTTCCCTCTCGACCATGGACCTTAGCACCCACAGTCTGTCTGCTGAAGAACAATGTTTAGCATTCGGAGTTTTATTAGGTTTGGTAAGAATCTCTTCCCCCTAGCCCATTTAGTGCTCTACCTCTAAACATCTATTTATTCAACGCACTACCTAAATAGTTTTCGCGGAAAACCAGCTATCTACGAATTTGGTTGGCCTTTCACCCCTTACCACAAGTCATCCAAAGACTTTTCAACGTCAACTGGTTCGGTCCTCCAGCAAGTGTTACCTTGCATTCAACCTGCTCATGGTAAGCTCATTCGTTTTCGGGTCTAATTCACTAAACTAATCGCCCTATTAAGACTTGCTTTCGCTACGCCTACACCTAGATGGCTTAAGCTTGCTTAATAAATTAAGTCACTGACCCATTATACAAAAGGTACGCCGTCACTCTAAAAAGAGCTTCGACTGATTGTAGGCATGCGGTTTCAGGTTCTATTTCACTCCCCTAATAGGGGTTCTTTTCACCTTTCCCTCACGGTACTAGTTCACTATCGGTCACTAAAGAGTATTTAGGCTTAGAGGGTGGTCCCCCTATATTCGAGCAAGATTTCACGTGTCCCGCTTTACTCAAGAGTAAATTTAAGCATTACTTTTACTGGACTATCACCGTCTTTGGTTAGCATTTCCATACTATTCAAATTTTCTTAAATTTACTACTGGCCTATTCCGCTTTCGCTCGCCACTACTAACGGAATCTCAATTGATTTCTTTTCCTCTGGTTACTTAGATGTTTCAGTTCTCCAGGTTATCTCTTTAAACCTATGTATTTAGTTTAAAGTTACACATAAAGTGCAGGGTTTCCCCATTCGGAAATTTTCGGATCAAAACTTGCATACAGTTCCCCGAAACTTTTCGCAGTATACCACGTCCTTCATCGTCTTTTAGTGCCAAGGCATCCGCCACACGCCCTTAAACGCTTGATTTATGCACAGAAAAAAATTCTGTGTTTGAATCAAATTTTGTTGGAATGTTCATCTATTCGAACATTCTTGATTGTTCATCTATTCGAACAATCGGATATAGATATTGATAATATTAAAAAATTCACTTTTAAAATAACTGAGTGTTTCTTGGTGGAGGATAGCGGGATCGAACCGCTGACCTCCTGAATGCAAATCAGGCGCTCTCCCAGCTGAGCTAATCCCCCGGATAAGTTTTGGTGGGCCGAGATAGACTCGAACTATCGACCCCACCCTTATCAAGGGTGTGCTCTAACCAACTGAGCTACCGGCCCTCATTGTATTTTAGAGAAACACAAAAAAATTAAGAAGAGAAATGCGGACGGTCAACATTAACCTGTTAAATATTTAGAATAAAATGTAAATTTTATTCATCCTTAGAAAGGAGGTAATCCAGCCGCAGGTTCCCCTACGGCTACCTTGTTACGACTTCACCCCAGTCGCTGACTATACCGTGGTCAAAGTTTTTAACCTTTGCCTTAAGGTAGAACCAACTCCCATGGTGTGACGGGCGGTGTGTACAAGACCCGGGAACGTATTCACCGCGGCGCGCTGATCCGCGATTACTAGTAATTCCAGCTTCATGTACTCGAGTTGCAGAGTACAATCCGAACTGAGGCATTTTTTTAGGATTTGCTAAACGTCGCCGTCTTGCTTCCTATTGTAAATGCCATTGTAGCACGTGTGTAGCCCAACACGTAAGGGCCATGAGGACTTGACGTCATCCCCACCTTCCTCCAGCTTATCACTGGCAGTTCTTTCAGAGTGCCCAACTGAATGATGGCAACTAAAAGTGAGGGTTGCGCTCGTTGCGGGACTTAACCCAACATCTCACGACACGAGCTGACGACAGCCATGCAGCACCTGTGTTTCGTCCGGCCGAACCGAAAACTTTAATCTCTTAAAGTCGCGACGAACATGTCAAGTGTTGGTAAGGTTCTGCGCGTATCTTCGAATTAAACCACATGCTCCACTACTTGTGCGGGTCCCCGTCAATTCATTTGAGTTTTAACCTTGCGGTCGTACTCCCCAGGCGGTGTGTTTATTGCTTTCGCTGCGACACTGAAAATAAATTTCCAACGTCTAACACACATCGTTTACGGCATGGACTACGAGGGTATCTAATCCTCTTCGCTACCCATGCTTTCGTTCCTCAGTGTCAGTAATGATCCAGAAAGCTGCCTTCGCAATTGGTATTCTTTCTAATATCTACGAATTTCACCTCTACACTAGAAATTCTGCTTTCCTCTATCATACTCTAGCTAAAAAGTTTTGATGGCAGTTCCAGAGTTAAGCTCTGGGATTTCACCACCAACTTTTTTAACCACCTACGAACTCTTTAAGCCCAGTAATTCCGAACTACGCTAGGTCCCTTCGTATTACCGCGGCTGCTGGCACGAAGTTAGCCGGACCTTCTTATTCGGGTACAGTCATTTTCTTCCCCGACGAAAGAGCTTTACAACCCAAAGGCCTTCTTCACTCACGCGGCATCGCTGCATCAGGGTTTCCCCCATTGTGCAAGATTCCCTACTGCTGCCTCCCGTAGGAGTTTGGGCCGTGTCTCAGTCCCAATGTGGCTGATCATCCTCTCAAATCAGCTATTGATCATTGTCTTGGTAAGCCATTACCCCACCAACAAACTAATCAAGTGCAGGCTCATCCAATGGCGCATAAAGCTTTCTCCGTAAAGACTTATGAGGTATTAGCACAAGTTTCCTCGTGTTATTCCTCACCAAAGGGAAGATACCTACATGTTACTCACCCGTCTGCCACTAAGTATTGCTACTTCGTTCGACTTGCATGTATTAGGCGTGCCGCCAGCGTACGTTCTGAGCCATGATCAAACTCTCAAGTTTAAAAACGGCGCACACTAGCTTCCATATAAATCTAAGAATAAATTTATATGTAGTTGAAGTGTGTACGACAAATTTTGGTAACCTTAACCGTCCACACTTCTCTTCTTAAATTTCACATTTAAAATAGCTGATTAGGCATAGCCTAATAATTACAATAATAATATTGTTGGAAAAATGCTTATAGTGCAAAATGGCTCTAAATCAAGAATTTTGATCGAAAAAATGCTTAAAAAACCTATAAAATATTGGATTTTTGATGTCAAAATGACCAAAAATATAATAATTAAAAAAAAATGAAATTTATACAACTTAAAATTGTTCCTTTTTTAAGAAAAAAAATTGAAATCTTATTATTGATATCTCTGTTAATAATTTCAATATTTATCACTCAATTATACAATGTGAATACAAAAAAACTTCAAAAAGATTATTTGGAAATACTAAGAAATTCGTATTTTAAGAAATCAGTAAGTTACATATTTTCAAATTTAAAACCAAAATATGAAAAAATCGAATATAAAATAAAAACTGGTGATACTTTAGTGAGCGTTTTAAATAATTTGTCAGTAAACAAAAGTGAAATACAAAAAATAATTAAATTATTAAATAAAAATGAGATTAAAAATTTAAGTCAAAATACAACAATTAATATAACATTAGAAAATACGAATGATCTTAAAAAAGTAAGTAACCTTTTAATCCCACTAAGTAAATCAAGAAAATTAGAAATATTTAGAGATATAAAAGAAAATACATTTGCTAAAAGGGATATTATAACTAATTTAGAAAAGAAAATTGTATTAAAAGAGGGTGTAATAAAGTCGAGCTTATATAAGAGTGCAATCAAAGAAGACATCAGTCCTAATATTATAATTGAATTTGCAAGGTTATATGGATTTCAAGTTGACTTTCAGAGAGATATAAGAAAAAACGATTCTTTTCAAATAATTTATGAAATTTTTGTTGATGAAAATGGAAAAATTTTCGAGAACGGTAATATTATTTATGCAAACTTGATGTTGCGTGGACAGTATAACCAACTGTATTACTTTCCAAAAAAAAATTTTGATGGACATTATGATGAAAATGGTAAAAGTGTTAAAAAAGCACTAATGAAAACTCCGATAAACGGCGCAAGATTATCATCATCTTTTGGAATGAGAAAACATCCTATTCTTGGCTATAACAAAATGCACAGAGGTACAGATTTCGCTGCTCCAGAAGGGACTCCGATAATGGCCTCGGGAGATGGTGTAATTATTAAAGCTGGCTGGTGTGGTGGTGGAGGCAATTGTATAAAAATAAAGCATAACAAAACATATCAAACTGTATACGCACATATGAAAAATTTTTCTAATTTGGCAATTCCTGGTAATAGAATTAAACAAGGACAAATAATTGGATACGTAGGTTCAACCGGGATGTCCACTGGACCTCATTTACATTATGAGGTTATAGAAAATGGTAAAAAAATAAATTCACAACTTTTAAAACTTCCCCCCGGAAAATCTCTGGACGGCGCCAACAGAAAATATTTTGAAATTGTTAGAATAAAAACTGATGTATTGAAATCAGATTTGGTTGCAAAATTTAATTAGACTCAATAGAAGTTAAAGATTTATCTTTCTGTTTTTCTTTTTGCTCTATAGATATTCTCAAAAAGTGGTCTGCATATTGATAATAATTTTCTGAAAGAATCTTATCACCATTTGAAAGTGCTTCTCTTGCTAATTCATTATATTTTGTTATTAATTTTTCTACATTACCGTTATTTCTATTATTTTTTCTCCTAAATCCATTTTCTTTATTTCCATAATCAGAGTTGAGTCTGTTTATGTCATTTGATCTTTTAAATGATCTGTCGTGAATATTTCTATTTCTGTTTCTTTTTTGGTTGTTTCTAAATGGTCTCATTATATGCTTAAAGTTTTTTTGTAGACACTACACATCTGTCATGACCGGATAAGTCTTTAGTTATTTTGTTAATAAAAAAATTATTATTATTTAATAAACTTTTCACTTTGTATTTTTGATTACTCCCAATTTCAACAATTAATTTTCCATTTGTTTTTAATAATCTAGAAGCTTTTAAAATTACTTTCTCCAATATTTCAACGCCATTAAAACCACCATTAAGAGCTTTATGTGGCTCATATTCGCATACGCCCAAATATTTTAGTTGATGTTTATCAATATAAGGTGGATTGCTTAAAATTAAATCATATTTTCCTGTATTAAAATTGTCAACATCTGTTTTTAAAATTTTGATTCTATTTTCAATGTGATGTAATTTTGCATTAATTTTAGCTATTTTTACAGCTTTTTCACAGGAGTCTATGCCTAAAGCGAAACAATTTTTTCTGTCCTTTAAAATTGAAGTAATAATACATCCTGAGCCTATTCCTATTTCTAAAATCAACCATTTTTGATCTTTATTGATAATATTAAGCGCTTCCTCGACTAAAAATTCGGTCTCCGGTCTAGGAATAAGAACATCTTTATTTACATAAAAACTATTTTTCCAAAATTCTTTTTTTTTAATAATGTATGCAATTGGTTCTTTTTTTTTTCTCCTATTAAGTTTAAATAGGAAATTTCTATAATTTTCTCTATTAATTTTGTCTTTAAAATTTATTATTAGTTTTTCTCTAGAAATATTAAGACATTCTGAAAGCAAAAGTTCAGCATCAATTTTGTAAGACTTTATATTGCTTAATTTCAGTAAATTATATCCATTATTGAGAGCTTTTAAAATATTCATTTTTACAAATTTTTTAGTTCCTCTTCTTGAGCATGTAAGTTGAGGCTGTCGACCATTTCGTCAAAAATTTCTCCCTCCATAAATTCCTCTAATTTATGTAGTGTCAAATTAATTCTATGATCTGTTACACGACCCTGGGAAAAGTTATAAGTTCTAATTCTCTCTGACCTATCTCCTGTACCAATTTTATTTTTTCTATCTTTGGATCTAGCTTCATCTAACTTTTGTCTCTCATATTCATAAATTCTTGATCTTAAAATTTTTAAACCCTTTTCTTTATTTCTAATCTGAGATTTTTCATCTTGTTGACTAACAACTATTCCTGAAGGAATATGAGTAATTCTAACAGCAGAGTCCGTCGTATTAACACTTTGGCCTCCAGGTCCACTACTTCTAAATACATCAATTCGTAAATCTTTTTCATCAATTTTTACATCGACTTCCTCAGGTTCTGGCAAAACTGCCACCGTAGCAGCAGATGTGTGAACTCTACCTTGAGTCTCAGTTTCAGGGACTCTTTGAACTCTATGAACCCCGCTCTCGAATTTTAAAGAGGAATAAATATTTTCACCTTTGATACTGGCAATTACTTCCTTTAAACCGCCTGCATCACTTTTAGAGATGCTAATTAATTCTAATATCCATTTTTTTTTATTACTTACTTTCTCATACATTTTAAATAAATCACTTGCAAATAAACTTGCCTCCAATCCTCCTGTTCCTGCTCGTATTTCTATTATCGCATTTTTTTTGTCAGCATCATCTTTAGGTAATAAAAATAATTTTAATTTTCTTTCATTGGTTTTCTTATGTTTATTTAGCTCATCTAATTCAACCTTAGCTAGTTCTTTCATTTCTAAATCAGATTTACTGTCATTGATTATTTTTTCTAAATCTCTCTCAGTTTCATCAAAAGATAGATATTCTCTAGCATTGTCTAAAATTTCATTTAAATCGGAATATTCTTTCGAAATTTTAGCAAATTTCTTTTTATCAACTACATCGGATGATAATTCTTTTTCTAATAACTTATGTCTAGAGATAATCTCTCTTACTTTATCGACTGGAATCATTGCTTATTTTTTATTTAGTATCTCAGCTTCTTTTTTTTCTACAAGTGAAACTACTTCAGATATAATTTCATCGTTATTTATTTTTTTGTTCTGAATTCCATTCAGATAGAGCATATTACTGTTTTTTCCCCCTCCAGTTATACCAATTTCAGTTTGTGAAGCTTCACCCGGTCCGTTCACTACACATCCAATAATTGAGAGAGTGATTGGAGTTTTAATATGAGATAGTTTTTCTTCAAGTTTTTTTACGGTTTCTATAACGTCAAATCCCTGTCTTGCACAAGAAGGGCATGATATTATTTTTACACCTCTTGATCTTAAGTTAAGAGACTTTAAAATTTCATTTCCTATTTTTATTTCTTTAATAGGATCATCTGATAATGAAACTCTAATAGTATCGCCAATACCTTCCAGTAATAATACACCCAGGCCAATAGATGATTTTACACTTCCTGGGATAAAACTTCCAGATTCAGTAATGCCTAAGTGTAAAGGATAATTTGTTTTTTTTGATAGTTGTCTATATGCAGCGACTGATAAAAATACATCCGAAGACTTGACGCTTACTTTTATTTGATTAAAATTATTTTCTTCTATCAATTTAATATTTCTCAAAGCACTTTCAACTAAAGCTTCTGGGCATGGCTCTTTGTATTTTTTAAGTATGTCTTCCTCTAACGAACCTGCATTAACACCAATTCTTATAGAACAATCATTATATTTTGCAGATTTTATTACTTCTTTTAATTTATCTTTAGATCCAATATTTCCGGGATTAATTCTTAAACATTTTGCGCCATTATCAGCAGCCTCTAAGGCTCTTTTGTAATGAAAGTGTATATCTGCAATTATTGGTACCTTAGCATGTTTGCAAATTTCTTTTAAAGATTTCGTAGAATTTTCATCAGGACATGAAACTCTAACAAGATCAGCACCTTCATTTGTAAGGCTTTCTATCTGTTTAATTGTTGCATTCACATCAGTTGTTAGAGTATTTGTCATCGATTGAACAGATATGGGATTATTAGCTCCTATTTTAACATCCCCGACTTTAATTTCATTTGTCTTTTTTTTATTTATGTCTCTGTAAGGTCTTAAACTCATAAACTATTGTTTAATTTAAATTCTTGGTGAAGTATTTCAACAGATTTCTTTAAATTTTTTTTATTAATAAGCACTGATATCTTAATTTCTGATGTAGATATCACTTCTATATTTATTTTTTTTTTTGCAAGTGCTCTGAACATTCTAAAGGTTACTCCAGGGGTAGTTACCATTCCTACACCTACTATCGATACTTTTGAAACATTTCTATTGACAATTAATTTTCTAAATTTGATATATCTATTATTTTCTACTAATTTTCTAGTTTTTTTTAAATCCTCTAATTTAATTGTAAAAGTTAAGTCTGTTTCTCTACCACCTGCAGAGACATTTTGAACAACCATGTCGACATTAATTGAATTTTCGTATAGTGGTTTAAATATCAATGCAGCAATACCGGGCTTATCTTTTACTCCTATTAAAGTTAATTTTGCATCATTTTTAGTAAAAGATATACCTCTTATAGTATTTTTACTTAATATATCTTTTTTTTTTGTAATTAGTGTCCCGGACATTTTTGAAAATGTTGATCGTACATCAATTTCTATTCTGTTAAGTCTTGCTTCCTGTATTGATACAGGCTGCATAACTTTTGCTCCAAGTGATGCCATTTCTAACATTTCTTCATAAGATATCTTTTCAATTTTTTTTGCGTTTTTGATTAGATTAGGATCAGTTGTATAAACCCCTTTGACATCAGTAAAAATTATACATTTTTCAGCATCAAAAAATTTTGCACACAAAATTGCGCTGGTATCTGACCCTCCTCTTTCAAGTGTAGTAATTCTAAAGTCATTATTAATACCTTGATATCCAGCTATAATTGGTATTCCATCTTTTTTTAAATAGTTGAGTATTTTAGTTTTTTGAATTTTAACTATTCGCGATGAACTATGATTTCCACTAGTTAAAATTGGTAATTGCCAACCTAACCAAGATCTTGACTTATAACCAAAGTCACATAATTTCCCAGCTATTAACGCACAAGAAATTTGTTCGCCTGTTGATAATATTACGTCTTTCTCGTCATTAGGGAAATTTTGCGCAATTTTTTTAGTTTTTGACAGTAATTCATTTGTAACTCCACTCATTGCAGAGGAAACAACAATTACTTTGTATTTTTTTTTAATATATGAAATTATAATTTTAGTTACTTTAACAATTTTCTCTAAACTTCCAACTGATGTTCCTCCAAATTTTAGGACTATTATTTTCATTGATATTTTTAATTAATTTTTATATTCAGATAAATATTATCATAAGTTAAAAGTCAATAAACAATGAAAAATATAACAATTAATAAAAAAGAAATCGATAAATTTTCAAAATTAGCCTCCGAATGGTGGAATCCTAATGGTAAATTTAAACCATTACATAAGTTCAATCCAGTCAGGCTGAAATATATTAAGGAAAGTATTGTAAAAAAATTTAAAAAAAAAAAAATTGACTACTCTTTAAATAATATAAAAATTCTTGACATTGGCTGTGGAGGAGGTTTGCTGTGCGAACCACTATCAAGACTTGGGGCAAAGGTAGTCGGTATAGATGCCTCAGAAAAAAATATTAAAATTGCAAAAACTCACGCTAGACAAAATAATTTAAGAATAAATTATTACTGCGCATCGCCAGAAAATTTCATTCATAAAGATAAATTCGATGTAATATTAAATATGGAGATAGTAGAACATGTACAAGATATAAATTTATTTTTAAAAGAAAGTTCAAAATTTTTAAAAAAGAATGGGATAATGTTTGTTGCAACTTTAAATAAAACATTAAAATCATATATTTTTGCAATAATAGGCGCAGAATATATTTTAAGATGGCTTCCAATTGGAACACACGATTGGAATATGTTTGTTAAACCGACTGATCTTATAAAAATTTGCAAAAAGAATTCTTTATATTTAGATGAAATTTTAGGGGTAAAGTATGATGTTTTAACTGGAGATTGGAAACTTTCTAAAGATAATGATGTGAATTATATGGTAAGATTTAAAAAAATTTAATTATTTTTGTCTTCAATCCAAGGAAATGTTTCAGTTTCTATGCCTTCTTCTTGTAGCTCTTTAATTTGTTTTTTTGATGCACTTCCATAAATCCCTTTTTGTTTTTTTTTGTAGTTGTAATGCAGTGATCTTGCTTTGTAAGCAAAATCATCTCCAACATTTTCAAAATTTGCTTTAATAAAGTTTTGAAATTCCATAATTTTTTTTTTTATATTTCGTCTCTTTTTATTTACATCTTTCTTTTTTATGTTTGAAATTGAGTTTAGAATATTTGGTGCCATCAAGTTTTTATCTATTTTTTTTGATCCACAAAAATGACAATTTAAAAATTTTTTAATTTTAAGTTTTTCGAATTCTAAAGAAGATGAAAACCAACTATCAAAACTCTTTTCACAATTTTTACATCTTAATTTATACTTTATCATAACTATGACCTGTAATCTGAATTAATTTCTAAGTACTTTTTTGTTAAATCCATGGTATAACATGTAAAATTTTTTTTACCTAAATTCATCTCTATAATTATTCTAAGTGAATCGTTTTTCATATACTCTTTGAGATTTTGCTCTGAATAACTTTTTGAAAGTTGGCCTTTATCCAGTACCTTATTATTTCCAATTAGTAAATTTATAGAATTAATATTTAAATCAACTTCTGCTTTTCCAACCGCCATAATTATTCTCCCCCAATTAGGATCTTCTCCTGCAATTGCAGTTTTTACTAAATTAGAATTAGCAATTGAGAAACCTATTTTTTTTGCGTCTTCTTCAGTTTTACATTTCAAAACTTCTATTTGTACAAATTTTGAAGCACCCTCTCCATCACTTACTACTCTTTTTGCTAGATTGAGTAGTATATTATTCACAGCTTTATCAAATTCTTTTAAATTTAAATCATTTACATTTTTTATATATTTATTTTTTGCAGTCGACGTGGAAAAAAATGTAATCATATCATTTGTGCTTGTGTCACCATCACAAGTTATTGCATTAAATGTGTTAGTAATATTTTTATTCAAAATTTTTTTTAATATGCTTGACGATAAATTTGCGTCAGTAAACAGATATGCTAGTGTAGTTGCCATATTTGGGTAAATCATGCCAGACCCTTTTGCAATTCCATAAATTTTTATTTTTGTTTTTCCAATTTTACATTCCTCCATAGCTAATTTGGGTTTTAAATCAGTTGTTAGAATGCTCATTGCTGCTTTAATCCACAAGTATTTGTTTTGGGTATATTTTATTTTTTCAACTAAATTATTAATTGAAGATTTAATTTTTTGTAAAGGAAAGGTTTCCCCAATTGTCCCTGTACATCCAAATATAACTTCACCACTTTTTACTTTTGTTGGATTGTCTTCATCTGATTTCTGTTTTTCTGTTAATAGTCTTGCAATTTCGTCAGCAATCTCTTTTAATGAATGAAAACCTTTTGCGCCAGTCAAACAGTTTGCATTACGAGCATTAACTAATAGTGCTTTTATTTTTTTACTTTTTATAGATTTGTTCCACTTTATATTCTCTGAGATGACTTTTGATTTTGTATAAACAGAAGCATACTCAGCTCCATTTCTAAAATAAAATAATACAAGATCGTCTCTATTGTTATTGTATAAATTAGCTGATGTAACAGATATCGACAGACCATCTAAATGATCTAGATCTTGAAAATCTGCCATTTTTGACTTGTCTTCTTTAGAAATAAGAAAATTACCTAAATTTATAGCCATAATATTTAAAATTATTAATTTATGACTATATAATTATTTAAATATTAATGTATATGAAAAATTAAGAGATGCTAAATCCATTAAGTTTTATAAGTAAAATTTTTAAGAGCAGCAATCAGAATGAAATTGATAAAATTCAATATCTTCTAAAAAAAGTAAATAATCTTGAAAAGGAAATTTCAAATTTAGAGGATAAAGATTTTCCAAAAAAAACGGCTGAATTGAAATCAAAATTAACTATTGATGGTATTAATGATGAAATAATTTGTGAAGCTTTTGCACTTGTTAGAGAAGCTTCTAAAAGGAAAAGAGGAGAAAGACATTTTGATGTACAGATACTTGGTGGAATAATTTTACATCAGGGAAAAATTGCTGAAATGAAAACTGGTGAGGGTAAAACTATTACAATCGCCTTAGCCGCATATTTAAATTCACTTTACGGAAAAGGTGTACATGTTGTAACAGTAAATGATTACCTTGCTAAAAGAGATTGCGAAAACATGTCTAAAATTTACAATTTTTTAGGAGTTAGTTGTGGATTTATTAACAACCACCAGGAGGATGAGGAGAGATTGAGAAATTATAATTGTGATATTACATATGCTACAAACAGTGAGCTAGGTTTTGATTATTTAAAAGATAATATGAAAATGTCATTAAAGCAAATTGTTCAAACAAATAGGAATTTTGCAATAGTAGACGAAATCGACTCATGTTTAATAGATGAGGCTAGAACACCACTAGTAATTTCTGGGCAAGCTGAAGATACTAGTAAGCAATATAAATCAATAAATAAATTTGTAAAGAATTTAACATCTGATGCTTATGAAATTGATGAAAAAGATAGATCTATAATTTTAACTAATAGCGGTATAGATAATATAGAAAGAATTTTAGGTAGAACAGGTATTCTTAAAAATAATAATTTTTACGACCCTGCTAATTTGCATATAGTTCACCATGTCAACCAAGCTTTGAAAGCAAATTTCATTTTTAAAAAAGATAAAGACTATATTTTAGCGGATAGTAAAATAAAAATTGTTGATGAAATAACAGGTAGAATTTTAGAAGGCAGAAGATATGCGGATGGGCTTCATCAGGCAATTGAAGCAAAAGAAAATGTAAAAATAGAAATAGAAAATCAAACACTCGCCTCAATAACCTATCAAAATTATTTTAAATTATATGAAAAACTCTCAGGATGCACGGGGACAGCATTGACAGAAAGTCAAGAATTTTTTGAAATCTACAATTTACAAGTAGTTTCAATTCCGACTAACAAAAAAATGATAAGAAAAGACTTAAATGACAAAATTTTTAGAACAGAGGAAGAAAAGCAAAATGCTATTATCAATTTAATAGCTGAATGTAATAAAAGAGGGCAACCAGTACTTGTTTTTACATCAAGTGTAGATAAATCTGAAATATATTCGGAACTCTTGAAAAAAAAAAAAATTGAGCACACTGTGTTGAATGCAAAAAATCATGAAAAAGAGGCAGATATAATTGCCAATGCAGGTAAATTAAATTCGGTAATAATTACCACTAGCATATCAGGTAGAGGCGTTGACATTCAACTTGGTGGTAAAAAATGGATCTCTGGCGAAACAGAAAATAATGAAAAAATTAAAATTAAATCTTTAGGAGGTTTGTTTGTAATTGGAACTGAAAGAATGGAGTCTAGAAGAGTGGATAATCAGGCTAGGGGTAGATCTGGAAGACAAGGAGATGAAGGTAAGTCAATTTTTTTTGTAAGTTTGGAAGATGATTTAATGAGAATCTTTGGATCTGAGTCTATAAATACCATGTTAGAAAAGCTAGGTCTCAAAGATGGTGAAAGCATAGACCATCCCTGGATAAATAAAGCACTTGAAAGAGCGCAACAAAAAGTTGAGGCGAGGAATTTTGACATAAGAAAAACCCTTCTAAAATTTGATAATGTTATAAATGATCAAAGACAAGTTATTTTTAATCAAAGAAAAGAAATTTTGAATACTGAGGAAATTAATCAATTCTTAGATAAGCTTCTAGAAGATGAAATAAATAATGTTCTTATTGAAAAAAATAAGTCTTTAAATTTTGAAAAGGATAATGGGTTAAGAGGTAAATTTGAGATTTTATTGCAAAATAAAGATCAAGAATACCTACGTAAAATTTTTTCTTCTAATCAAAATAATATAAAATTAGCAATCAAAGAAAAATTTCTTGAAAAAAGAAAGTATAGAATTTCTAAAATATCTGAAATTGGAAATAAGGATTTAGAAAGAAAGATATTTTTGCAAATTATAGATCTAAATTGGAAAAATCATATTCAGTATCTTGAGCAATTAAGGCAAGTGATAGGCTTAAGGTCTTATGGACAAAGAGATCCTTTAGTTGAATACAAAAAAGAGTGTTTCGAGTTATTTGAAAAGTTATTAGAAAAAATCAGACAAGATACTCTTATGTTATTATTAAATTTAAGGATTACAGAAGATAATGTAAAAACTAAAAAAAATAGAAAATATTATTAATATTATCAAAAAAAAATTGGTAAAAACGATTTTTGTTTTTGAGATCAAATAAAAATTACAAATATTTTTGTGACCCTCTACCTAAAAAAAAATTGAAAAATAAGTAAAGACAAAATCCCAACAACAAAAATTAATGTAAAAGTATAAGTTTTTTTATTTCTAATTTTTTTCCTCACATTAAATATTTGACTAACTCTATGAGAAAATAAATCATCAAAAGATAAAACATCATTAGAGATAGCTTTATCCCTTCCAATATTTAAAAACTTATTTTTTCTATGCTCAATAATATCTTGACGAGACATAGTCGTTAGTTCACCCAAATTTCTAGCGATAGATTTTTTAAGTTTAATAAGAGTTTGGTCTCTATCCCTATGAGCCCCACCATTTGGTTCTAAGATTATTTCATCAATTATTTTTAATTCTAGCAAATTTTTAGATGTAAGCTTCATTGCAGTAGCTGCCTCTAAAGTTTTTTTAGGATCACGCCATAATATAGATGCACATCCTTCAGGTGAGATTACAGAATATATCGCGTTTTCAAACATAAGTATTTTATTTGATGACGCTAAAGCAATTGCTCCTCCTGATCCTCCTTCGCCTATTATTACTGAAATTGTAGGAACTCCTAGAGATAAAGAGCATTCAATTGATTTAGCTATTGCTTCTGCCTGCCCTCTCTCCTCAGCGCCAACTCCCGGATACGCACCAGGTGTATCAATAAATATAATAACTGGTAAACCGAATTTGTCAGCAATTTTCATCAATCTTATTGATTTACGATATCCTTCTGGCCTCATCATTCCAAAATTTCTTTCAATTCTAGAGTCAAGATCATCTCCTTTTTCCTGTCCAATAACTAAAACTGAAATATTCTCAAATTTTGCAAGACCAGCTATTGAGGATTTGTCTTCTCCAAACAATCTATCTCCTGAAAGAGGAAAAAAATTATCAAAAAGATTATCAATGAAAAACTTTGATTTTGGTCTATCTTCATGTCTAGCAACCAAAGTGGTCTGCCATGGATCAAGTTTTGAATAAGTCTCCTTTAATTTTTTTTCGAGATCTGATTGTAATTTGTCAATTTTAACAGTATCTACAGTTGATATACCTTCATTATTATAAGGATCTCTTAATCTATCTATTTCCGATTCTATATTTTTAATTTCATTTTCAAAATTTAAATAGTTTTTCATATCTATTAATATTCATTATATTATGAAAAAGGCAATATAATGATTAAGCTACTTTTAACACAAATAATGCTTGTAAATATAGAATTATATAAAATATTATAATTTAATGAATAAAATTAAAAATGAATATCAAACAGTTGGAAAATTATTTGTAAATAAAATTTTATATAGCTTTGTAAATAAGGATCTCTTAAAAGATACAAAAATTAAACCAAAACATTTCTGGTCTGGCTTAGAAAAATCATTATATAATCTGAGAGGCAAAAATGAAAAATTATTGGAAATAAGAAAAGATTTACAAAACTCTATAGATGAATGGCATCTAAAAAATAAAAATAATAAATTTAGCATAAGTAATTACAAGAAATTTCTTTACAAAATTGGGTATTTAAGAAAAAAAGCTACAAATTTTAAGATACAAACTAATAATGTTGACGAGGAAATATCAAAAATACCTGGCCCACAGTTAGTGGTGCCAATATCAAACGCTAGATATGCTTTGAATGCAGCAAATGCAAGATGGGGAAGTTTATACGATGCACTTTATGGAACCGATGCTATTGGTTCAGAAAAATTAGATAATAGGTACAATCCTGTTAGAGGTGGAAAGGTAATTAGATACTGCAGAGATTTTCTTGATGAAATATTTCCACTAAAAAATGGCTCTTGGAAAAAAATTAATTTTTTAAAAATAATTGGACACAAACTGATTTTAAAAATTGATAATAAAAAAATAAAACTTAAGTACCCAAAGCAGTATAAAGGATACAGATCAGATAACAAAAAATTAAAAGGTGTTCTATTAATAAATAATGGTCTTCATGTTGAATTAATTATAAACCCTTATGCTTTCAGCGCTAATAATGATCCTATAGGTCTAAGTGATTTAGTAATAGAATCTGCTGTATCAACAATTATAGATCATGAAGATAGTGTGGCAGCAGTTGATGCTGAAGATAAAGTTTTGGGATATAGAAATTGGCTAGGATTGATGAAAGGAGATCTAAAAGTAAAATTTGAAAAATTAGGAAAAAAGTATGAAAGATTTTTAAATTCTGACAGAAATTATATTTCTTCAAATGGTAAAAGCCTCAAATTACAAGGTAGAGCTTTGCTATTAAATAGAAATGTAGGACACTTAATGAAAACGCCTGCAATTCTTTTTTCAGACAAATCTGAAATACCTGAAGGAATTTTAGATGCTTTTATGACTTCAGCGGCTTGTATTCACGATTTAAATAGAAGAAAAAACTCTAAAACAGGTTCTATTTATATCGTTAAGCCTAAAATGCATGGTCCAGATGAAGTAGCATTCACTGATGAAATTTTTTCAAAGGTTGAGGAAGTTTTAAATTTAAAAAAAAATACTATAAAAATTGGGATAATGGATGAGGAAAGACGGACTAGTACAAATCTTAAACAATGTATTAAGAAAGTTAAAAAAAGAGTAGTTTTTATAAATACAGGATTTTTAGATAGAACAGGAGATGAAATGCATACTTCTATGGAGGCTGGTCCTATGATGAAAAAAGGTGATATGAAAAATTCAAATTGGATAACAGCATATGAGAACAATAATGTAAAGATCGGATTAGAGTGCGGTTTTTCAGGAAAAGCTCAAATCGGAAAAGGGATGTGGGCAGCTCCCGACAAAATGCAAGATATGTTAAATCAAAAAATTAATCACCCAAAATCAGGAGCAAATTGCGCTTGGACGCCTTCACCAACTGCGGCAACCCTACATGCAATGCATTACCATAAAATCGATGTATTTAATGTACATAAAAAAATTGGAAAAAAAATAAAGTTTGATTTGAATAAGTTGTTATCGATTCCTATAGTCTCAAATCCAAAGTGGAATGTAGACGAAATAAGAAATGAGTTAGAAAATAACTGTCAAGGAATTTTAGGCTATGTTGTAAGGTGGATAAATAGTGGTGTAGGTTGTTCAAAAGTACCAGATATCAATAACATTGGGCTAATGGAGGATAGAGCCACATTAAGAATATCATCTCAACACATTGCAAATTGGCTTCATCATAACATTTGTACAACTTTACAAGTTTTAGATACACTAAAGAAAATGGCAAGAATAGTGGATGATCAAAATAAGAACGACTCAAAATATGAAAAGATGTCAACAAATTTTGATAAATCTGTTGCTTTTAAAACTGCTTGTGATTTAATTTTTAAAGGAAAAGATCAACCATCTGGTTATACGGAACCATTATTGCATACCAATAGGTATATTAAAAAAAATTAAAGTTGAGTTCTATTTTTAAAGGCTGAAAATAGTGTTCCATCATCTAAATTTTCAATTTCTCCACCTACTGGTAGTCCTTGAGCTAATTTAGAAATTTTTACGTTTGTACTTTTAAGTGACTCCTCAATATAATAAGCAGTAGTTTGCCCCTCAACAGTGGCACTTGTAGCAAGGATAACTTCATCGATACTCTGTTTTTTTACTCTATCAAGAAGTGAATCTACTATTAATCTCTGACTTTTATCTATTGATCCAGCAATAGTCCCACCTAATATATGAAAATAACCATTATAAATGTTCGTACTTTCTATACTCCACTGGTCGGCAATATTTTCTACAACACAAATTTTTGAGTAGTTTTTCTTAGAATCATCACAATTTCTGCATTCATCCTTTGAGGATTTCAATGCTCCACAATAGTTACACCTAGAAATATTTTTATACACATTTACCAAGGCATTGATTGTAGGTCTCATTATCTCATCTTTATTATTTATTAATTTTAAAATAATTCTTTTTGCAGACTTGGGTCCTAGTCCTGGAAATTTAGACACAGCTTTTATTAATTCCTCAATTTCTTTAATTTCCACCATAATCTATAATGGCCATTTAAAGCCAGGTATACCAAATCCACCTGTGACTTTAGAAAGTTCATCTGATGTCTTAGATTTAAGATTATTTTTTGCATTGTTGTGAGCAGCAATTATTAAATCCTCAATTAATGATTTATCTTCTTTAAAAAGTCTATCTGAGATAAATAAACTTTGCATTTCACCGTCTCCGTTGAGTACTAATTTTACATCTCCACCACCAGAAGAACCTTCCACTTTAATATTTTTAATTTTTTCTTGGCTTTCTTTAACTTTTGCCTCAAGCTCTTTTGCCTTTTCTAATATCTTATTAAAATCAGTCACTATTTTTATCCTTTAAATATTTGATATTAACAATTTCTAAATCTGGAAATAAACTATTCACTTTTCTATACAATTCAGAATTTTTTAAATTTTTAAATTCATTTTCCTTGTTTTCTTTTTTTATATCTTTAATTGATTTTAATCCAGTTTTTTTAGATAATAAAATTATCCATCTTTCACCTGTCCAATCGAACAATTTTGAAGTTAAATTTTTTATAAAATTTTTGTCAAGATTCTCATTAAAAGATATTTCAATTTTATTATTTTTAAAGCTTACTAAATTAACATTGTTTTCTAGTTCATATTTTAATCCAATTTCTTTTTTTTTGTTACAAACATAAATTAGTTCAGAAAAAGAATTAATTTTTGTTTTATTAAACAATTTGTCATCTTCAATGGAGGCTTTTTCTTTTTCTTGAGATGAAAATTTTATTTGACTTATAGTAGTATTATTATTTTTATGAATTTCTATTTTTTTTGAAGAATTTTCATTTTCTAAATTATCCTGTAAACTAACATTATCACCAGAATTGGCTAAATTTTCAACATTAACTGATAACTTTTTTTTTAGATATAATAACCTTATTAAAAACATTTCAACAGCTAAATTTTGATTTGAAACTAAATTAATCTCGTTAATTGTCTCAACAGAAAATTCCCAAAATAAAAGTAAAGTTCTATCATCAATTTGTTTTGACAATTGCCCAATTTTTTTATGGTCAGCATCAGAAAAATCAATTAATTTATCTAGTCTATTCAAATTTTTAAAGTTTTTTAAATAATAAATAATTTCTAAAAAATTATTAATAAACAGTTTTGGTTCTATTCCTTGATTGTAAATATTTTTATACAGCTCAATAACTTTTTCCTCATTACCTTTTAATAACTCAGATACAAGATCCAGAAGATAACTTTTATCAAAATACCCAAATATTTCTTGAGCTGCTTTCAAATCTAGTTCTTTACCATTTAGGTTATTACTTAAAAAAATTCTATCAAGTAGTGATAGCGCGTCTCTAACTGATCCCTCAGAAATTTTGACTATAAGTTTTAGTACATCTTCACTTAAGCTTTCTTTTTCTTTTGAGGTAACATCCTTTAAAAAATTTAACATATCTTCAAAATTTATTCTAATTAGATCAAATCTTTGACACCTGGAAAGAACTGTTACAGGTAGTTTATTAACTTCAGTTGTTGCAAAAATAAATTTCAAATATTTTGGAGGTTCTTCAAGTGTTTTTAATAAAGCATTGAATGCCTGTTTGCTTAGCATATGAACTTCATCAATTATAAATATTTTATATTTAGTTGATGTTGGTCCATACCTTGAAAACTCTATTAAGTCTCTAACATCGTCAACTCCTGTCTTGCTAGCTGCGTCCATTTCCAAAACATCAATATGTCTGGACTCTGTAATTTGCACACAATTATCACATTGGTTTTTTAAGCAATCAGATTTTTTTGTTTTTGAGCAATTTAACGATTTTGCTAGGATTCTAGCAATTGTAGTTTTGCCAACCCCTCTTATACCAGTAAATAAAAAAGCATTTGGAATTTTGTCTAAAGAGATTGATTTTTGAATTGCCTCTACAATTATATCTTGACCTACTATCTCCTCAAAAACTTGGGGTCTATATTTAATTGCTAATATTTTTTTATCAGAGCTCATTTTAAGGGACCAGCCAACCTGGAAAATACTCATTACCCTTGCTCTTTTTCAAGCCTGGGGGAGTTTATGGTAATACCACCTGGATGGCCCCAATTTTATTATAACAGTTATATTTTTTAGTCTACAATAAAAGTTTTAATTATTTAATATTTCTATAGTCGCTGGCTTCATATACACCGAGTATATCTAGATTGACTGTATGAAAACCCAGCTCTTCTAAAGATTTCTGGATTTTTGGATCTTCAATGTGGCCGTACATATCACAGATAAACAAATATTGCTCAAAACTATTTTGGTCTGAAAAACTCTCTAACTTACTTAAATTAACATTATTGGTTGCAAAACCACCTAGGCATTTGTAAAGGGCAGCAGGTTTGTTTTTGACTTTGAATATACAACTTGTAATATAGTTTTTATTTTCAAATTCTGGATGAGATTTTTTCTTACCCATTATCAAAAATCTGGTCACATTACTCCGATTATCCTCAATATTTTTTTTCACAATTTTTAAGTCATAAATTTTGGCAGCAAGTTCGGATGCAATAGCGGCTTCACTGTTTATTTTTTTTTCACTAATATACTTTGCGCTGCCTGCAGTATCAGCAGCAATTATGGGTTCAAATTTGTTGAAATTGATTAATTGTTGACATTGGGAAATTGCTTGAGAATGTGACCTTACTGACTTAACATTTTTAAGTTCGTTATCTTTTAAAATCATTAAATTGTGTTTTATTTCCTGAAAATGTTCCGCATAAATTTGTAGTTTGTATTTATTAATCAAATATTGAATGTCGGCAACCCTTCCAGCTATAGAATTTTCTACTGGTATTATTGTCTTGTGTTTTTCATTTTCGTTACAATGCTTAAAACAATCTTCAAAAGTATTATAAGGTATGAATTCATATTCTGGATAAATTTTCTTTGCAGCTAAATGGGAATATGCGCCTGGAGATCCTTGGTACACAATTTTCATAATTTCTTGATTTTATATTCCATAATTTTTTTTATTTCCACATAATCTTCAACTGTATCAATACCAAAAGACTTATTTTTACTATATACAACATCAATATTAATACCATTTTCAACAGCTCTTAACTGTTCAAGTCTATATTTAATCTCACTGTTGGATTGTTTTAAATTCACAAATTTTTTTAAAATAGATGTTCTAAATTGATATATCCCAATGTGACCATAAGCATTTTTTTTGGGATAATTGCATTTTCTTAAAAATTTTTTTGCTCTAGATATTTTTTTTTTTTCTATATTGTCTTTGGTAATTACTTTAACAATACTATTGTCAAAAAAATCGATCTTAGTAATTTTATTTCCCAGTGTGCCAATATCTGAATTTTTTGAAATTATATTATTATTTAAATTAACAATATCTTTAGGATTAATAAAAGGTTCATCTCCTTGAAGGTTAATAATATATTCACAATTGAATTTTTTACTGATTTTTTCATATGCTTCAAAAATTCTATCTGTGCCGGTTTTGTGTTTTTTTTTAGTTAAAATAAATTTACCTTTGATTTTTGAAATTTCATTAGCAATTTCCTTATCTCCTGTAGCTACATAAACTTTGCCAATTTTAGAGTCTATTGCTCTTTTATAAACATGCTGAATTATTGATAAATTGCCTATTTTTAGCAAAGGTTTATTGGGAAGGCGAGTTGCGCTCAATCTTGACGGTATTATGATGATAGTTTTAGACATAAATAGTAAAATCTGTGCGTCTATGAGACGCAAACTTTTTTTTAATTAGTTTTTTTTTCAATTAACATGTTATACGTAATTTATACACAGAATAATGGATTCCTTTGAATTAAATAAAATAATTGCTTCAGTACTACTCGTTGCACTATTAATAATAGGTATCAGTAAAATTTCAAACATCATATTTAAAGTAGATAAACTGGAAAATTCAGCTTACAAAGTAGAGCTTCCAGACAGCGATACAAAGCAAATAGGCGATGGTGAAATTAAGAAGGTTGAAGAAAAAGTAGATATTTCAGCACTAATGGCTTTAGCCGATATTAATCATGGAGAAAAGGTTTTTAAAAAATGTTCGGCATGTCACTCGATAGAGGCTGGTGGAGGTAATAATATAGGTCCAGCTTTATATAATGTTGTGGGGAGAAAAATTGCGGCAATACAAGATTACAAATATTCAAAAGCGTTAACGAATTACCAAAAAAATTGGACATTTGAGGAGTTAAACGGTTTTTTAATAAAACCACAAAAATGGATTAAAGGTACAAAAATGGCTTACGCTGGATTAAGGAAAGAAAAAGATAGAGCTTCAGTTATTTTATATTTAAATAAGTACTCAGATAATCCCCTACCTTTACCTTAATTTTCCAAAACAATATAGTAATATGCTTTTTTGAACGTGAACTCTATTTAAAGCTTGTTGCCAAACACACGATCTCTTTCCTAAGAAAATTTCATCCGTAACTTCATTACCTCGAGGTAAACAATGTAAAAAAATACAATCTTTTTTTGCATAGCTAAACAATTTCTTGTTAATTCTAAAATTTTTAAATTCTTTTAATTTATTTTTTTTATTAACTTTATCATTAAGAGATATAACCTTATCAGAAAATATTACGTCAGCGTTATGAACCGCCTTTATAGGATCATTATAAATATAAATTTTTCTTTTATTTTTTTTTACCCAATTTATAACATCTAATTTTGGTTGAAACTTTTTGGGACAACCTATACTTAAATTAAATGAAAGTTTTACTGATGCTGCAATTAAACTGTTTAAAACATTATTAGCATCTCCAATCCAACAGATATTTAAACTTGAGATAGATTTTTTTTTAATTTCTTCAACTGTAAAAATATCTGACAGTACTTGAGTTGGATGAGACGATGGACTTAAACCATTAATCACTGGAATTGACAGATATTTTTTGAAATTTTCTAATTTGTTTTCATCATCAGTTCTAAGCATAAATCCATCGCCATAGGTTGACAAAATCTTAGCAGTATCTGCTATACTTTCACCCCCTTGTCCAAGATGAAGTTCGTTTGATCTTAAAGTAATTGTGCCACCTCCCAGTTGTTTAATTGCTAAATAAAAACTTAATCGAGTCCTCAAGCTTGATTTTTCAAACATCTGTATTAATAATTTACCTTTTAGAGGAGATCCTTTGTCAACTTCTAGGGTATTTAATTTTCCTCTGTAATTTTTTCTTTTTTTAGCATCTAAGATAATATTTCTTAAATCTTTAGTTTTAATATCTTTTAAATTAATAAAATGTTTCATATTATTTAAAATTATTGCAGACTTTTGAAATAATCTTTAACGCGTCATCTATTTCATTTTTTTTAACATTTAATGGAGGTAAAACTCGAATGACATTTTCTGCTGCACGAATTGTTAATAATCTGTTATCCATTAACTTTTGTATAAATTTTGTTGGATCTTTATAAAGTTGAATACCAATTAATAAACCCTTGCCTCTTATTTCTTTTATAGTTTTTGGATGTTTTGATTTGATATTATTTAGACTTTCTAAAAAATATTTAGATAGGCTTTGAACGTTATTTAAAAAACTTTTTTTAGTTACAATATCCATAACTGTATTACCAACAGACATAGCCAAAGGGTTTCCTCCAAAAGTTGATCCATGAGATCCAGCGACCATTCCAGAGGCAACTTTTTTATTCATTAAAACTGCTCCAATAGGAAATCCACCGCCAATTCCCTTAGCAATTGGGACAATATCAGGTTTTACTTTGGATTTTTCAAACGCAAAAAAATCTCCAGATCTTGCAATACCGCATTGTACTTCGTCTAAAATCAACAATATATTTTTTTTGTTGCACAAATACCTTAATTCTTTTAAACACCAATCAGGTATTACTTTGATACCTCCTTCCCCCATAATTGTTTCAACCATTATAGCAGCGGTATTTTTATTTATTTTTTTTTTTAATGAGGTGTGATTTCCAAAATTAAAATGGTCAAATCCTGGTATTTTAGGGCCAAATCCTTCTGTCATTTTTTTTGATCCACTAGCAAAAATTGCAGCCAATGTTCTTCCATGAAATGAATTCTTAACACACAAAATTCTGTTTTTATTTGGTTTTCCAATTGAATAAAAGTATCTTCTCGCAACTTTAACCGCAGCCTCTGTTGCCTCAGTTCCGCTATTTTGGAACATTACAAAATCAGCAAAAGTTTTATTACATAGCTTTTTTGCAAGTTTTTCACCTTCTGGAATTTGAAATGCATTAGAAACATGCCATAGTTTTTGGGATTGATTTTTTATAGTTTTTACAAGTTTTGGATGCGAATGACCCAAAGAATTTACAGCAATACCTTGGACAAAGTCTAGGTATTTTTTATTATCATAAGAAAATAAGTAACTCCCCTTTCCAAATTTAAAAGAGATTTTTTTTCTTTTATAGTTTTTTGCTAAATAGCTCATGTCTTTATTTTATATCCTATTTTATACAAATAATAAGCAGTCCACCACAAAAGTAAATTTAGAACTAACAAGTAAATTAACCCAAACGTTGTGGATCCATCACTTACACCAATCATCGAAAACCTCAAACCATCTATCATATGAAAAAAGGGATTAAAAAAACTCATTTCTTTTAGTAAATCTGGAAGTCTCTCGATTGAATAAAATGTTCCCGATAAAAAAGATAAAGGCACTATCACAAAATTAGTCACGGTGGCCATATTATCGTATCTATCAGCCCATAAGCCAGCTATAAAACCTAAAGATCCCATAAAAAATGAGGAAAATAATAAGTAAATTATGAAAAAGTAATAATTTAAAACTGTTATATCTACAAACAGATTAAAACAAACAATTGATACAAAGCAAATTATAAAAGCTCTTGAAACTGAAGCAAAAATAATTGCTAAGGTAACTTCTCCTGCAGACAATGGGCTTCCAATTAAATCAATGATATTTCCCATCATTTTACCTCCTAATATTGAAGACGATGAGTGGGAAAAAGACTGTTGAATTACTTGCATAGAGATCAGTCCTGGAGCTAAAAACTCGATAAAAGGTAAACCTAAAACTTCACCTCTAACTTCTCCTAAAGCAATTGATATTACAATCAAAAATAGAATTCCTGTTAACATTGGACCTAATATTGTTTGTCCTGAAACAATTAAAAATCTTAAGGTTTCTTTTTGATATAATGTTAAAAAACCTGTCCAATTTATTAACCCAAATCTTCTTTTTCCAATTCTGTATTTATTATTTAATTCAACCATAAATATAATTCTTAATAATTTAAAAAAACTGTTAGGAAATAAAATAATATGCTTGTTTAAAAATTAAATTTATTTATGCTATATATTGTATTTTATGAAAGATATATAACAAAATATAGTTATGAGTTGGACAGATGAAAAAGTCGCAAAACTAAAAGAACTTTGGGGTAAAGGCAATACTGCAAGCCAAATAGCTGAAATATTAGGAGGAGTAACTAGAAACGCTGTAATTGGGAAAGCTCATAGACTAAATTTGTCTGGTAAAATTATCGCTAAAAAAGGATCTCACAAGCAAAAAATAGTTAAATCAAAAAATTTAAATATTAGAAAAGCGCGCAAAGGAAGGTTTAAGTCTTTAATAATTGAAAGGAATTTTGAACCAGAAAACCCAAAACAACTTGAGGAGCTTGATGATAATACATGTAAATGGCCTATTGGCCACCCAAATGAAGACGGTTTTTATTTTTGCGGTAGGACTTCCTTAAAAGATTTTTCTTATTGTAAACTACATCTGTTATATGCATTTCAGCCGAAAAATAAAAAAGAGGATGTGGTTGATAAAGATAGTGAAGTTCCAAAATTTATACAAAAGAAAATTAAGTCAGCTTAGCAATTTTTTTTTTGCAATATTAAATTCTTTTTTATCAATTGTCCCACTGTCATAAAGTTTTTTTAATCTTATTAATTCACCAGTAATATCCTTAGGAGATTTTAACTTTTTTTTTGTAATATTTGATTTATTTGCATTTTTTGCTTTAACTCCTCTATCAATTCCCAGTATAGCTAGATACAGAACAAAAAATAATATAAATACAACGATAATGTAAATAATCCAAGTAATCATAATTTCAACTCAAGGTTTTTTTTTTGCATATTCTCCAGTTTCTTTCCACATATAACAATATTTCTCAACTTCATTTTCAAATTTTAATTCAAAATTTTTACCAATATCAAAATTTGTTTTATATCTTCCTGTAGGAATATTATCATAGAAAAGTAACTTTATTTGATCTCTAGTAATAAGCGGTTTCGGTAAAAGCTGAAAAAATGTTGCCATTATATTTGCAATAAATATGGGAATTGGCACAAATAATCTTTTCTTTTCTATCAATTTAAGTAATTTTTCAATAATCTCTTTAAATGTTAGCTCTTCTGGTCCCACACATTCTATTATTCTATCATTTGTTTCATTTTCAATTAAATCTAATATCAAATTACATATATCAATACAGTGCAAAGGCATAAATTTAGTTTTTCCTCCATAATATAAAGGGAAAATTGGAGCAAGATTTAACAATCCCATTAACATTGTTGTGAAATTATCGTCTACAGAATAAATAATCGATGGTTTTAAAATAATAGTGCTTTTAAAGTTTTGTTTTACTGTAATTTCACCTTTTAATTTACTAATGGCATATTTTGAGTCTTTTGCATTTTCTATTCCTAATGCCGACAGGTGTATAAATTTATTTATTTTGTGTGTATTACAAAGGCTAGAAATCATGTTCGGAAATTTTTCGTGAATGTTGGTGAAATTATTAGAACCCTTCTCAAATAAAATTCCGACCAAATTTATACACACATCTGCTTTTTTTATTAATTGCTCTATTTTATTAATATCGAATATATTGCACTCCACTATGTCTAAGTAACCAGGGTTTGCCTGTGTTTTTAATACATATCCTTTTTGATGTAAGTTTCGTGTAACAGCAGTGACCTTCAAGTTTTTTCCAGTAAGCTTTCTTATTAAGTTTCGGCCAATTTGGCCACTAGCGCCAAAAATTAGACAATTTTTTGGTTTCATATATATATTAAGCTATTAAAAAATTTATGAATATTATACTTCACCAAAATGATTTACCAAAAGATTTAGATTTTGGCAATAAGATTGCCATAGATTGCGAGTTTATGGGATTAAATTTTTTAAGGGATAAATTATGTCTTGTTCAAATTTCATCTGGTAAATCTGATGCACATATAGTTCAGTTAGATAGAACTAAATATAACGCTCCAAATCTTAAAAAAATCTTGTCAAATAATTCCATAATAAAAATTTTTCATTATGCAAGAGCAGATTTAGTTTTTATAAAAAAATATTTACAGGTTGATATAAATAATATTGAAGACACAAAATTACAGTCTAAATTAATAAGAAAATATACAGATAAACATGGTTTAAAAGATTTAGTGAAAGAGTTTATTGGTATAGATATAAGTAAACAACATCAATCGTCAGATTTTGGAGGAGAATTATCAACTGCTCAAATAAAATATTGCGCTAATGATGTAATATATCTGCACAAAATTAATGAGGCATTAAATAAAATGCTTATTAGAGAAAATCGAATAAATCTATACAAAGATTGTTTAAAATTTTTAAACACAAGGGTAAATTTAGATTTAGAATGTTTTCCCGATGATATTTGGTCGCACTAATGAAAAAAAACAAATTTAAAAAACTTGCCAAAGAAGTTATTGAATCTGAAATAAAATCTTTAAAAAAATTAAAAACTTCTATTGATAATAGTTTTCATAAAGTGATTGAAACTATAATAAACTGTAAAAAAGGTAAAGTCATATTATCAGGAGTTGGAAAATCTGGAATAATTGCAAAAAAAATATCATCCACACTTTCCTCTGTTGGAACCCCATCTTTTTTCGTTGATGCAAGCTCATGCTCTCATGGGGATTTGGGTCAAATTAGCTCGAATGATGTGTTGATATTAATCAGTAATAGCGGAGAGTCTTCTGAATTAAAAAATATAATTCAATATGCTAATAGAAATAAAAATATAATTTTAATTGGAATTGTGTCAAAAAAAAATTCTTTACTATATAAAAATTCAGATATAAAAATTTTGTTACCAGAGGTCAAAGAGGCTGGGCCAGGTAATATTGTACCAACATCTTCAACAATTATGCAATTAGCAATTGGTGATGCAATAGCTATATCCACAATGAAACAAAAAAAATTTGGAGAGAAAGAATTCAAAAAATTTCATCCTTCTGGAAGTATTGGCGCTAAACTAAAAACAGTTGAGGATTTAATGTTAAAAGGCAAAAAAATTCCATTCATAAATGAAAATACAAGAATGCGTACAGCTTTAAAAATTATTACAAAAAAAAAACTTGGTGTTTTAATTGTTCAAAATAATTCAGAAAAAACTAGCGGAATTATAACTGACGGCCAGATAAGAAGAATAAATGAGAAAAAGGGAAATTTAGACAATCTCAAAGTTAAAAATGTAATGACAAAAAATCCAATATCAGTTGATAAAGAAGTTTTAGCTGCAAAAGCTTTATCTCTAATGAATTCAAAAAGAATAACTTCATTGTGTGTTCATAAAAATAAAAGCATAAATAAAACAGTTGGTGTAATTCATATACATAATATTTTAGAAAATAATATTCAATAATGGATAAAAAAAGCTATATTCAAATATCACTAGTTATAATAATATTAGTTATTATTACTTTTGTTTATTTTGATTATTTTAAAAGTTCTAGTGAAAAATCATTTACAAATTCAGAAAATAATTCTTCCAAAAATTTACTTAAGGGGTCCGATGATTTAATTTCAGATATGTCATATTTTTCCGTAGATAACAATGGTAATCGATATGAGATATTTTCTGAATACGGAATTTTAAATCAAGGCTCAAATCTAATTTTAATGGAAAAAGTTAATGCTATAGTTTATTTATCAAATGATGAGAAAGTTTTAATAAGTTCCAACAAAGCAAACTATAACGATGATAATAATGACACAACTTTTAGCGGTTCAGTAAAAATGATTTACGGTGAACATATAATAAAATCTGAAAATTTAGATTTATCGTTTAAAGACCAAATTGCAATTCTTTATGACAGCGTAAAATACGAAAGCAACTTATCAAAATTAAATGCAGATAGAATATTTATAGATTTTTTAAATAAGAATACAAAAATACAAATGAATGATGAAAAAAATAATATTTTAGTTAAAAGTGTAATTAAGTAATGGCAATTATTAAAAAATTTCGTATAAAAAGTTTTAAACAAAAGAAAACCATTTTAAGTCTTAAAAATATAAGCCTTTCCTTCCAAAATAGACCGATTTTAGAAAATATAAGTTTTGAGATTAATCAAGGAGAAATCTTTGGAATGTTGGGGCCTAATGGTGTTGGTAAATCGACAATTTTTAACTTAGTGACAGGATTAATAAAACCAAATAAGGGCGATATAATTATTAAAGATGAAATTGTAAATGAATATCCAATTTTTTTAAGAACTGCAAAATTTAAAATAGGATATGTGCCCCAATATGGTGGTTATTTCTACGATTTAACTTTATATGAAAACTTAAAGGCCGTTGCAGAAATTTTGTTAAATGACCAAAGAAAAAGGTCGGAAAAAATAAATTATTTAATATCAAAATTTGAATTAAGTCAAATCAGGGACATTAAAGCAAAATTTTTATCCGGTGGTCAAAAAAAAAAATTAGTTATTGCAATGGCTTTGTTAGGTGACCCAGAGCTATTGTTATTGGATGAATGTTTTGCTGCACTTGATGTTATGACAATTAAAATGCTTCAACAAATAATTGTAAACTTACAATTTGAAAATCAAATAACGATATGTATTTGCGATCATCAAGCAAGAGACTTATTAACTTGTGTTGATGTTGCCATGGTTTTGTCAGAAGGTAAAGTAATTGCAAAAGGCACACCTACTGAACTCGTAAAAAATCAAAATGCAAAGACTGCTTATTTTGGGGACTCTTTTAAGTTTAATTAATTTAGATGGCAAAAATAATTATTCAGGACAAAATTAAAAAATTTAATAAAACTATAAGGGTCGATGGAGATAAAAGTTTATCTATAAGATCGTTATTGATCGGTTCTCAATCCTATGGATTATGTAAGATAAAAAATCTATCAAAATCTGGTGATATTTTGAGTACCATTAATGGATTAAAAAAATTAGGAATTAAAATAGTCTTTAAAAAAGAAATTTGTTATCTTTATGGAAAAGGCTTGAATGGTTTTAATTATAGAAAAAATATTTTAATAAATGCGGGAAATTCAGGCACATTTGCTAGACTATTACTTGGCCTTCTAATCAAGACACCACATGAAATAAAACTTGTTGGGGACACAAGTCTTTCTAAAAGAGATTTTCAAAGAATTATTGATCCACTAAAAGAATTTGGTGCAAATTTCAAATCACAAAATAAAAAAAATCTTCCTCTAAAGATTTTGGGAACAGAATTTTTAAAACCAATTAATTATTTCGAAAAAAAAGGATCTGCTCAATGTAAAAGCTCTGTAATTTTAGCAGCTTTAAATACACCTGGTAAGACTTTAGTTAAGGCCAAAAAGTCAAGAAATCATACTGAGTTATTTTTAAAATACTTAAACATACCAATTAAAATTAAAACTAAGAAAAAATACGATATGATTGAAATAAATGGTGAAAACCAATTCAAATCTTTTAACTATGAAATTCCAGGAGATATAAGCTCATGTGCCTTCTTTATTGTGCTAACTTTACTTGCAAAAGATTCGAAACTTACAATAAAGGATGTGAATGTTAATCCATCTAGGATTGGATTTATAAAAATAATAAATAAAATGGGCGCAAAAGTAAAAATTATAAATAAAAGAGATGTGTACGGGGAAAAACTTGCAGATATTTATGTAAATAGTCAAAAAAATTTTAAATCAATAAATTGTCCAATCGAATTTAATAGTAATGCAATAGATGAATTCTTAATAATTTTTTTGTTAGCATCAAAAGCATCTGGAATTTCTAGGTTCAGGAAATTGGAAGAATTAAATAAAAAAGAAAGCCCAAGATTAAAATTAGCATCAAAAATTTTGGAAAAAATTGGAGTCAAAGTAAAGTTGGGTTCTGGTTCAATTAAAATTTTCGGCAATCCTAAATTGAAAGTTAATAAAAAAATATTTATAAATAATTATTATAAAGATCATAGAATTTTCATGACTTCTGTAATAGCTGCGTTATGTTTGGGTGGAAAATGGACTATTAATGATATGGAGTCATATTCAAGCTCTTTCCCCTCATTTCTAAATATCTTACAAAAAATTGGTTATAAATTTAAATAATCTCACAAATAGCAAAAAAAGCCCAGAATAATGAATAAATTCATAGTTATTTAATTTTTTTTTGTTTCTTGATTAATTTGCTAAATTTCTCTAAAAGATTTTTTTTTAAATAATAAATGGAAATTTATAAAGATACAAAAACCGCAGCATCAGAAGAATTTGAAAAACTTCTTAATAATCAAATTTCAAAAACAAAAAATCTTGTAGAAGGAAAGATTATTGAAGGAACTGTCACTAAGATCAGCGAAAAATATGTGTTTCTTTTTATAGAGGGTCTCAAATCAGAACCTTTGGTAGATATAAATGAGATAAAAACTTTAGGGCTAGAAAGTAAATTAAAAATTGGTGAAAAAATTCAAGTGTTGCTTGAAAGAATTGAAGACAAAAACGGTGAAGTAATGGTTTCTGCAAGTAAAGCACAAAAGATAAGAGGTTGGGATATTCTTGTCAAGGCTTTTGAAAATAACGAACCAATTATGGGTAAAATTACAAGCAAGTGCAAAGGTGGAGTAATTGTTGAACATATAGAAACAGGATCTCTAATGTTCTGTCCAGGATCTCAAATATCAGATATACCAATTAAAGATATATCACATTTAATAAACGAACCTCAGAAGTTTGCACTAATTAAAATGGATAAAATTAGGGGTAATGCATGTGTATCTAGAAGACAGATTATATCCTCAGGCAAAAAGGAGGATAAAGCAAAAATAATAGAAAAATATAAAGAGGGTGATATTATTAAAAATGCTGTTGTAAAAGGATACAGTTCATTTGGTTGTTTTTTTAATGTAAATAATGAACTTGATTGTTTAGTGCACTTGCAAGAAATAAGTTATTCCAGAGTTAATCATCCTGAAGAGGTTTTTAACATCGGTGATAAACACGATCTTTTAGTAATTTCAGTTGATAAAGAAAAATTACAAATAGGTTGCAGTATAAAACAACTTTCTCCTGATCCCTTTGAAAAAATTTCTAATTATCAATTAAATAAAAAATATAAAGTTAAAGTAATTAAAATAATGGACTTTGGTGTTTTTGCAGAATTAGAGCCAGGGTTAACAACATTATTACATTCTAGTGAAATAAGTTGGTCTAGAAAAAATGTTTCTCCAAAAAAAGCATTTAAGGTAGGTGACAAAATTGATTGCGTGATTACCGAAATTGATAAAGATAAAAGGAGAATAGCAATCTCTTATAGATTAACTAAACAAAATCCATTTGACCAACTTGAAAAAAATAACCCTGTTGGCACAGAGGTTAGCGGAACAATTAGTAGTATGAATGAATATGCTATTTATCTTAAATTAGATGATTATGAGATTGACGCATTTTTACATTTTAATGATTTAAGTTATTCAGGTGTTCCAGAGGATGTTGCAAAAAGTTTCAAACTTAAAGACAAATTAAAAGTAAAAGTTCTTGAAATTAAAAAAGACCTTCAAAAACTCCGTGTTGGCTTGAAACAAACACAAAAAGATCCTTTTGATTATTTCAAGGATAAAAAAATAAACGATACTGTCACGGTTAAAGTTCTATCATCAGATAACAAAGGTTTAACGGTTAAGCCTGAAGGTTGTGAGTTAAGTCTACTTATTAAAAAATCACAGATTGCGGTTTCATCTTCAGATGCTCGACCTTCAAGATTTGTTGGTGGAGAAAGAATTGATGCCGCAATTTCGGAATTAAATCATGAAAAAAGAAAAGTCTCGTTGAGTATTAAACTACTAGAAGAATTACAAAATAAAGAGGCTGTATCTAAATTTAGTTCACCATTATCAGGAAAAAACTTACCTTTTTCATCTTTGTCTGATAAACTGAGTAATAAAAAAACTAAAAAATAATATTTACAAAGCAAATTGTCAGTATCAAAGTCAGACTTAATAAAACAGTTAAAAAAAATCTATCCAAATTTATTGAAAAAAGATTTACTGAAAATTTTCGATATATTTATAAATGAAATAAAACTAGCTTTAAAAAACGATGAGAGAATTGAATTAAGAAGATGGGGTATATTTTATCAAAAAACTCAAAACAGTCGAAATTCAAGGAATCCTAAAACAGGAGAAGCCGTTTATACTCCTGAAAAAAAAAATATAAATTTTAGAATGAGCAAGGAACTATTTAAAATAATTAATGAAAAATAAAATTTTTATCGCAATTGATACAAATAGTAAAAAAAAGGCAAGATCAATAATTTCTCAAAGTAATATAAAAAATTTCAAAATAGGTTATAAATTTGGGTTGGAATTTTTAAATTCAAAAAATGGTAGAAATTTTATATCTACATTAAAAAATAAGATTATATTTATTGATCTTAAACTTAACGATATTCCAAATACAATGTCATCAGCTGTGATAGCTTTAAAAGATTTAAGTATAAATTACCTTACTGTGCATATTTCCTCTGGATTAGAGGCATTAAAACAGGTCAAAAAAGTCTCTGGCAAAACTAAAATTGTTGGAGTTACAACTTTAACTTCTTTAGACAATGAAGACTTAAAAAGTATTGGTCATAAAAGGCCTTTAAAAGAAATAGTAATGATACAAGCAAAGTTAGCTAGCAAAGCTAAACTTGATGCAATCGTTTGTAGCCCCCATGAAGTTAAATTTGTAGAAAAATATTTCTACAAAGAGATTATAACTCCAGGAATAAGAATTTCGTCAAAATTAATTGATCAAAAAAGAGTAATGACTCCTAGGGAAGCATTTAAACAAGGAAGTGATTGGCTCGTAATAGGCAGGGATTTAACAAAAGGAAATATTAAAAGTAACTTTAAAAAATTAAGTGATCATCTTAGTCAATGACGATAGAGTGTAAAATATGTGGTGTATCTGATTCTAAAATATTAAATTTTATTATTAATCATCAATATCCACCGAAATTTATTGGCTTTATTGTTAACTACACTAAATCAAAACGTTTTGTAGAAATTAATAAGCTTAAAAGTTTGATAGATATTGATAAAAAAAAATCTAAATTTGTTGCAGTATTAGTCAAACCTGAAGAAGAAATATTAGAAAAGATACAATATTTAAAGTTCGATTATTATCAAATTTATAATTGCACTCCAGAAGAGATTAAAGATATTAAAAAAAAATATAACAAAAAAATTATCTCAGCTATAACCGTAGAAAGTAAATTAGATTTAAATAATTATAAGGAATTTTTACCATTTTCTGAGATAATATTATTTGACTCAAAAGGTTACGAAAAATCTTTAGGTTTTGATCATAATCTACTAAAAAATATACCTAATAATTTTAAAAAAATGGTTGCAGGAAATATTAAAATTGGTGATATCTTAAATTTTAAAGACAAAAAATATATTATAGATGTAAGTGGAGCGCTAGAAGATTGCTCTGGAAAAAAAAATATAAATAAGATTAATAAGTTTTTAATTGAGGTCAGCAAAACATGAAATTAAAAAAAAAAATTTCTGTAATAGATCAACATGATAAATTTGGATTCTGGGGAGGTAAATTTGGTGGAAATTTTGTTCCTGAAACTTTAAAAAAACCCATTAATGATTTAGAATTACTTTTTAATAAACTAAAAAAGGATAGGAAGTTTATAAGTGAAAGAGATCGTTTTTTTAAGAATTGGGTAGGCGCACCTACTAGATTTATTAAATTAAATAATCTCACAGAACATGTTGGTGGAGCTGAAATATGGTCAAAAGTAGTATCTGATGCCAACGGAGGTGCCCATAAAATTTATAATGCTACAGTTCATTGTCTGTTGGCTAAAAAATCAGGTAAACGAATTATTTGCGGAGACACAGGAGCAGGTTATGCAGGAAAAATGTTGAGCATGGCCGCAAAAAAATTTGGCCTAAAATGTAAAATTTTTATGGGCGCAAAAGATATTAAAAGGCAACAGCCTAATGTTAAAGCAATTAAAGGTAATGGTGCTGAAATTATTCCGGTTTACTCAGGTAGTCAGACCCTAGTGGATGCTGTCTCTGAATGCATGAGATTTTGGGTAGCTAATTGTGATACTACAGCAATGTGTGTTGGCTCAACAGTAGGGCCTAATATATTTGTTAAGATTTGTGGCTGGTCTACAAGTCAAATTTCAAGAGAATTAAAAATTCAAATACTTGATGAATTTGGAAAGATACCAAAAAGATTAAAACTTTATAATTGTGTCGGAGGGGGAAGCTCAAGTTTTGGTTTTTGGAACGAATTTATGGATTATGATAAAAAACAAGTTGAGTTTATTGGAGTTGAGGCAGGCGGACCGTCTAAAAGCAAAAAACATGCTGCACCATTAACTTATGGATCTAAAATAGGTATTTTACATGGAGCTGCACAATATGTAAATCAAAACTCTGAGGGTCAAATTGAAGAAACAGAATCAATTTCAGCTGGTCTGGATTATCCAGGAGTATCTCCGCTTCACTGTTTTTTAAAAGATACTAAGAGAGCAAGATATACTGCAGCAAGTGATGAGGATGCTCTCAAAGCTTTTAAAATTGTATCAAAGTGTGAAAGCATAAGACCTTCGTTAGAACCAAGTCATGCCTTTTCAGTTGCAATTTCAGAGGCTAAAAAACTTTCTAAGAATACTATAGTTATAGTTAATAGTTGTGGAGATGCTTATAAAGATAGGAAAATTTTAAAAAAAAAATTAGGCTTAAAACTATGATAAATGCAATTTCTAAAGCTTTTAATTTGGCAAAAAAAGAAAGTAGACCAGCTTTACTTACTTATACAGTTGCTGGAGATAACACAAAAAAAAATTCTTTAAAAATTTTAAAAGCTATATCTAAGTACGCTGATATTTGTGAGGTTGGATTTCCACATAATACACCGATTGCTGATGGAGGCCAGATACAAACAAGCTCTTTTAGAGCAATAAAGAATGGTGTCAAAACAAAAGATGTTTTCAAAATTGTCAAAGATTTTAAATTAAGTGAATTTTCGAAGCCAGTTATTTTAATGGGATACTTTAATATGGTTTTACAGTATGGTCAAAATAAGTTTTTAAATGATTGCAAGAAAAATAAGATAGACGGTTTAATTATTGTTGATTTACCTTGGCCAGAAAATAAAAAATTTGCAAACAAGTGTAAAAAAAGATCTATTTCTTTTGTCCAGCTTATTTCACCTACTACATCAAAAAATAGATTAAATGCAATAATAAAAGAATCTCACAACACGATTTATTATATTTCAATGCTGTCTACAACAGGAGGTAAGCTTAAAGTTTCACCTAAGAAAATTATTTTAAATTATAAAAAAATAAAAAGAATAAATCCAAAAAAAAACTGTGTTATTGGTTTTGGTATTACTGAAAAAACTATTTCAAAATTGAAATCTGCAGATGGACTAGTTGTAGGAAGTGCAATTTGTAAAGAAATAACTAGCAGTTTAAATAAAGGACAAAATCCTGTCACAAAGGTTGGCAATATGGTAAAAAAATTAAAAAATAAAATTTTATGAATTGGTTAAAAAAAACACTTGATTTTGGAGAAAAAATTAAAAGATTTCTAAAAAAAAGACCGTCTCGTAAGGATATGGAGGAGAGTGATTGGACATCTTGTTGCAAAGGTCCAATTTTAAAAAAAGATTTAGAGAATAATTTATGGGTTTGTCCTGACTGTAACAAACATCATCGAATTAATCCTAAACAAAGATTTGATTTGTTATTCGGAAAAGATAATTACCAGGTTCTTAAAACACCAATGCCACCAGATGATCCTTTAAATTTTACAGATTCAAAATCATATAAAGATAGGCTTAGTGGTGCTCGAAAAAAAACAGGTTTAAATTGTAGCATGGTAGTTGCCGATGGTTCAATGAATAATATAAAGTTAACAGCCATCGCATCTGATTTTAATTATATGGGAGCTAGCATTGGAGCCGCAGAGGGTGAAGCTTTTTTATTTGCAGCCCAAAATTCTATTTCAAATAAACAACCTCTTTTAGTTGTTGCAACAGGTGGGGGAATGAAAATGCAAGAGTCCATTATTTCGTTAAACCAAATGACTAGGACAACGCTTGCTGTAAATGAACTAAAGAAAAATAAAATTCCGTATATAGTATTATTTGCTGATCCGGTCGCAGGAGGTATCACTGCTTCATATGCAATGCTTGGTGATATTCAAATTGCTGAGCCAGGTGCTTTAATTGCTTTCGCAGGAAGACGAGTAATTGAGGGAACTGTTAAAGAAGAGTTACCAGAAAATTTTCAAAAATCAGAGCATGTTCAAACTTGTGGTTTTGTAGATACAATAATTCAAAGAAAAGATTTACCAGAAAAAATTGGTATTTTGTTATCTATCTTGCTAAAGAAACAATCTGAGGTAAAAATAGATGATGGTGACAAAACTTCAGAAGATAATATCGAAAATAGAGAAGCGTCATAGCAAGAAGATTGATCTCTCTCTGGACAGAACCTTTAATTTGTTAAATAAATTAGGTAATCCACAAAAAAAAATAAAAAATGTTGTAACTGTAGTCGGAACAAATTCTAAAGCTTCTATGGCTACAGCTTTAAGCACTATTTTAAAAGAATCTGGCTACAAATGTAATTTATATACCTCTCCACATTTGCAATCATACACAGAAAGATTTGTTTTTAATAATAAAGAAATAAGTGAAAACGATCTTGCACTTCTGTTAGAAGATGTCGATAAAATGCTAGGAAATGATAATGCAACAGTCTTCGAAATATTAACAAGCGCCTTTATAAAATATGCTGAAAATTTTAAAGATAATGTAAATATTATAGAGGCTGGTCTATTTCATAGATTTGACAGCACAAATGTATTTAAACAAAATTTGCTTACCCTCTTAGGAGTAATTCACTTAGATCATTTAAATTGGTTAGATAATAAAACAATAGAGGGTGTAATTTATGAAAAAACTAGTTCATTACCGATATCCAATATATTCGTCAACAATCAAATGAATTCAGAAATAAAAACAAAAATTAAAAAATCTTTGACAAAAAATAAATCTAAAAAATATTTTTTTGGTGATGACTTTAATGTAGCAAAATCTGAAAATAGTTTTATTCATTATCAAGATGAATTAGGAGAAATAATGCTACCTCAGCCTAATTTAATGGGTGATCACCAAATTTACAATATCAGCACTTCAATTGCTGCTGCTAGAAAAATATTTGATATATCTGATGATAACATCAAAAATAGCATGAAAAAAATGAGATTAAAGGGACGTTTGGAAGAAATTAAGTCTGGTAAATTAAAAAGTTTAATAGGTGAAAGTAGGCTTATAATAGACGGAGGACATAATATCAACTCAGCGATTTCAATTTCTAAATGGGCTGAACAGCAAAACGAAAAAGTCCATCTTATATGTGGGATGATGAATGATAAGCCTCATAGGGAGTTTATTGATCAATTTAAGAATTCTGTAAATTCAATAACCCTGATAGATATACCTAATCAAGAAGGTTCAATTTCTAAAGAGGAATTTAAAGAGAAACTTGGTAATAAAAATATTCATACTGCAGAGAGTATTGAAGAGTCTTTGTTAATAAATAATAAAGATGAAAATTGTATTTTTTTATGTGCAGGAAGTCTTTATTTGGCTGGTGAAGTTTTAAATCTTAATTAAATATTTTCTTTAATCCAAGATACAATATTAGATTTTGTGGTTGCTCCAACTTTAGTTGCTTTAAGCTCACCACCTGAAAATAGTAACATGGTAGGAATTCCTCTTACTCCATACTTAGTAGGGGTATTAGGTTCATTATCAATATTGTGTTTAGCAATTACCACTTCGGACATTTCGTTTGAAATTTCCTCTAGTATGGGTCCGATCTGTTTACATGGTCCACACCACTCTGCCCAAAAATCAACAATAACTGGCTTCCCAGCCTTGATAACTTCTGACTCAAAATTTTCATCTGTGACATTTACTATTGCCATATAATTCTTATATAAAATTTTTTTTTATATTCAAGTTATTAAATAATTTAAACAGTTTTATCCACATCAAATATTTTTATATTTTTTTTCAATTGACATCACGTAATTATTTAATTGATCGAGAAACTTTAAATTTGGCTTATCACCTTCATTAGTAAATTTATCTCTAAGATTGTCGCATTCATGATAAAATTCTTTACAAGTCCACCATTTTTCCTTTTTCTCACTTAAAATTCTTTTAGCAATTTCCATCCTGATTTTCTTCAACATAGAGTCTGGTAAAACATGAGGCGCTTCTTGAAAAATTATTTTTCTTCCAAATCCTACCATTCTTTGATCTTCAAATTTATCTAGCAATCTTAACTTATCATTCCATGGTGCTTCATGCCATTTTTGAAATAAATTAGTATCTTTGTTAGGTGTAAATTTAACATAAATACTTTCCTCTGGCTCTATATCTTCTTGAGATTTTGATTGCTCTTTTTCTTCAGCAATTTCTCTTAATGCAGTTAAGATATTCTCAGAAAATTTTTCATTAGTATTTACAAGTTCTGCTCTTTTATTGATTAAAGAGACATCCATGGCGCTATAAGGTTCGACCTTCATACCATATTCTTTACCTATTATTATTGGTGCTTTATTTGATCTAATAGTTCTTAAAAATTTTGGTGTTTTTTTCATCTCAGATTTTAGTTCATTGATAGACATTTTTAGGAGAGGTTCGACATCAGCTCTTAGATCGACGGCCTGCCCCCATTGATATATTGGATGAATACAAAATTTTGGATGAAGAGGAGCACAAAGATAAAGTCTTGATTTTCCATAAAAGTACTCATTAAGAGTAATTATCTTTTCTTTTTTTATTATTGTTTCTGTTTCAAGCTTATTTGAAGTCTTTAAAAAATTGCCCCATGTGTCTTGTTGTTTA
Organism: uncultured Pelagibacteraceae bacterium; assembly: GCA_902528175.1. Classification (GTDB taxonomy): domain Bacteria; phylum Pseudomonadota; class Alphaproteobacteria; order Pelagibacterales; family Pelagibacteraceae; genus Pelagibacter. Next base: position 47,674 of record CABZRN010000005.1, read on the forward strand.
TTCTTTATTAGACCTAAAACTTTATGAGTAAGTTCTGCATCGAATAAAGCGCTATGAGCTCCTTTAGTCTCAAAACCGTTCATCCTAGCTAAAGATTCTAGCTTCATTACAGCGTTCCCTTTTTCATTAGTCTCAGTTTTTAATATTTTATTGTCTAAAGCAAAAGCACCACGAGCAATGTTTAGCCCATCATGTCTTTTGTTGGGGGATGCATTGGTGATGTATGGATATCTCAGTCCTTTGAAGAACTCTTTTCTAATCATTTCATCATCAAAACCTATATTTGACCAACCTAAGAATATAGCTGGGCTCCACTTTTTAAAAATCATCTCAACTTGAGCTAACATTTGATAATGACTTAAATTTGCTTTTGTTAACATGTTAACATCAGTTTTGTTTACAAGAAGGGCCATACATTGAGGAATTTCTCCCTCTGGAAGTCTACATCTTAAATTAAATCTTTCTTTTTCTGCTAAGTTTTCATCTACTAAAATTCCGCCTATTTCAATAATGCTTCCAAAGTCTGTGCTAGAGCTTGAAGATTCTATATCCCAAATTACTATGTTCATAATTTATAAATTATTGCTAATTGGAAAGTGTGAAGGCTCGCATCTAAACAAGTAGCAAGTATGTTTCTAGTATATTAATTCTAAGTAAAGTCAAATAATTATTTGTTTATTAAGTGATAAAATTTTTCAACTCTCTCAAGAAATTTGTTTTGAAAATTTATTAGTTCGTTACCTTCAATTTTAAAATCCTGAAACAATCTATCTACAGTACATAGTAAAATTACGCCTTGGGTAATATTAGAATTATAAACAGTATTATGTGCTAATGAGTAAGCGCCAATTTGTAAAAAATAATCTTCAATGTATTCTTCTTTTTTTGGTTTATTGCTTTGTTTGAAATCTAGAATTGACTCTTTGCCTTCATAAACTCCTATACAATCTGCAGTACCTGCGTATTTACCTGGATAATATATTATAGCTTCAGACCCCCATATCTCTAGCAATTTGTTTTTTAAACCATTATCAATAATTTCTTCCGCCATTTTTTTAGATTTATTATTATCCTCCAGTAATTCTTGATTTAATTTTCCATATAAAAACTGCTCTATGTAAGAATGCATAGAACTTCCTCTAGCTGAGGCCTCTTTTTTAATTCTCTCTGCTTCAACATTCCCTACCCTTTGTTTCCAAGCAAGAATAGCAGCTTTGTCTTCTTCACTTTTAGTGGCTGACAAAATTGTTGTAACGGAAGGTAAACTTGATCCATCTAAAGAATAATGTCTTGAACCATTTACCAAAGATCTTGTAGATTTTGGATAGGCAAATTTAGTGTTCCACTTCATCAAATCATTTATAGGGCTATTTAAAATAATTTAAATTAATTTTTAGCTTGTTTTGAGGTTGGTATACTTAATTTTTCAACATTCTCATTTTTTGATGCTATTTCAACTTGTTCGGGATCTTTAATATTTCCAAGTGTGTTCATTATAGATCTTGCATCTCTTCCAAAACTATCAGTAGCTTGCATGGCTTGTTCCAATTTTTTTCTGAGTTCTTTTATTCCATCAAAATGTTTTTCGAATCTTGAGCTTATATTTCTTAAATCACTATAAATTTGTGTAGCATGTTGCTGAACTTTGAGTGTTTGAAATCCTAAATGATAGGATTGTAGTAAAGCAGATAAAGTGTTAGGGCCAGAAATTGTAACTTTATATTTGGTTCTTAACTCCTGTAAAAGTAGCTCTTTAGTTTTAGGATCTCTATAGCTAGAGAGTTCTGAAAATAAACCCTCAGTTGGAACATAAACAATTGCAAAATCTGTACTTTTCGGTGGTGCTATATATTTTGCGTTAACAGTTTTAGCCTTCAGCCTAAAAGCTGATGCTAAATCTTTCCTAGCCTCTGCTTGTGCTTCTTTATTGTTAGCATTATATGCATCATCAATTGCTTTATATTTTTCAACAGGCCAGTGACTATCAATTGGCAACATCACATCTTGAAGTTTAATTGCAAACTCTACTGTTTCTGATGTGTCCTCTTTCATTTTCGCGTTTGCGATATATTGAGATGAAGGTAACAAATCTTTTAGGAGTGCGCCTAATCCAAATTCCGCAAGAGTTCCATATGATTTTACACCACTCAAAATTTTACTAAAATTATCTTGACTTTTATTTAACTCGCTTACTTGTTGATTAAAAACTGATACTTTTTCATCAACTTTTGTGAGAGCCCCTGTCATATCTTTTGCTATTTCTTTGCTCATAGATCCAAAAGATTGGCTAAATGTATTTTTTAAAGAACTTAATTCGTCTTTAAAAATTTGTTCATTATTAACTGGCTCAGGTTGTTTACGCTTAATTAGAAAAACAATTGCTAAGAAATTAGCAAGAACCAAAATAACAATTAAAATTGTAAGTAACGATTCCATTTCCACACTATACATTTTTATTAAGTTTATTTATAATATTAAAAAGACCTTTCTTTTTTTGGCTTTTTTGAGAAATCATTAAACATGCTTGAGATTTAAGAATTACCCCGTCTTTTAATACTCTTAAATTATTAGCTCTTAATGTTTCGCCTGTAGAAGTGATATCTGTTATAATTTCTGACGAACCTGTAAATGGATATACTTCTGTTGCACCAAGACTTTTTACAATTTTAAATTGTGTAACACCTCTTTCAAACATAAAATTTGTTGTTAAGTTTGGATACTTTGTTGCCACTCTTAGTCTAGTTTTATTTTTTTCTTTAAAGTCAAATGCAATTTCCTCCAAATCAGCTATTGTTTGGACATCAATCCAATCGTCCGGAATTGCAATTACTAAATTAGCCTTACCGAAAGTATATTTTTTTTTCACTATTATTTTTTTTTGTACATTAATTACACTTTCTTTTAATAAATCAAACCCTGAAAAACCAATATCCAAAGTTCCGTCTCCTAATCTTTCGACGATTTCTCTAGCGTGTAAATAGGTAATGTTTAAATTTTTATATCCTTTGACAGATCCTAATAAATCTCTCTCTCCTCTTTCAGATTTGAGTTGTAAATTGGTTTTTGAAAAAATTTTTAATATATCTTTTCTTAATCTACCTTTACTGGGAATTCCAATATTAATCATTTAAATTTATAGCTGCTCCTACTGCTGGTATTTTTTTATTCGATCCAAGATCGCCAATAAGGTTATCGTATCTTCCACCATTAATAATGTTAATTTTATTTGATTTAATTTTCACGTCAATTTTAAAGACTAGACTTGTGTAATATTCTAATTGCCTTCCAAAAGAAGCTGAATACTTTACATTCAATCTTGAAAATTTATTTTCAGTGATTGGGAAATAATTTTTTTCTACTCTTAAATTGATTTTATATTTTTTAAAAAAAAGATTTAATTTTTTAAATGCTTCACTGATTGGACAATCTATTTTAAGAAACTCTTTTATTATTTTTACGACATTTTTGCCTTTTTGGGGCCTTCTTGGATCATTTATCTTATTATTAAATCTGTTTAGAATCTCATTTAGTGACCTTCCAGCAATAATTTTTGATTGTTTTTGTTTAAGCATTACTTCATATTTTTTTTTATCTATTTCAACAATTGTTGGATCTACATCAGAATTAGTTTCCAGTCTTTTTAACAAATCGTTAAAATATTTTTCTCTCCAAAAATGTCTTTGTAGTCTCAATCTCCATCTTTTAGGGATATCCAATTTATTCAATAGAAGTTTAAATATTTCGATATTTCCAATAGTCAAAACGCCCGATGAAAATTTTACTTTAGATAATGATTTAACAGCTGTATCAATAATTTTTTTATCGTCATCCTTTTCCTTATTGGAGCCAATAATTTCAAAACCAATTTGATTTCTTATTATATTGTCTGATAATCTTTGAGTTTTTCTAAAAGCTTGTCCACTGTAAAATACTTTTTTGGCTGCTTTATTTTTCTCATTTAAATATTTTAAACATGATGCAATCGTTAAGTCTGGTCTAAGGCAAATTTCATTACCTTTCTGATCATTAAAAGAGAAAATGAAACGTCTAAATGACTCACCAGATCTTTCAACAATATGATTAGTTTCTATTACAGTATCTAAATTAATATACTTAAAACCTTCTGATTTTATCAATTTTAATATATTTTCAGATAATTTTTTTGATTTCATTAACCATGTTCTCATTTTTAATATTAGTTTCTTTCCCAGTTCTAAGATTTTTTATTTTGATTTCTGAGTTTTTAATTTCTTCTTCGCCGGCGAAAATTACACATGGAGAACTAATTCTATTAGCGTATTCCATTTGTTTTTTTATTTTACCTTCACCAGGATAAATCTCTGAACTGATATTTTCTGATCTAAGTTTCTTTAGTATTTCTATATATATTTTCATATTGTTTTGATCAAAGACACTAATCATTACAGGGCGCGTAACTTTTAAATTAAATTCTTTTTTTTGCATCAGTGCAAACACAAGTCTATCTATACCTACTGATATGCCAGTTGCTGGATAATCAAGATTACCAAAATTGCTCACTAAATTGTCGTATCTACCTCCACCACCTATTGATCCAAATTGAATAACTTGTCCTTTTAAATTTTTTACATTGAAATTTAGATTAACTTCAAATATTGGGCCTGTGTAGTACTCTAAACCTCTTATCACAGAAGGATCGAACTTATAGTTATCAAATTTATAATCTTTAAAGATTTTTATTATTTGTTTTAAATCCTCACTCTCAGGTGAGTTAACATTCAAAGAGCTTTCAATAACCTTTATTTGATCATTGTCTAATTCTGCTCCTTTTGTAAAATCTCCTGATTTATCTTTTCTACCTTCGCCTAGTAATTTTTTAACTTCTGTCCACCCTAACCTATCTATTTTATCTAAAGCTCGAAGAATTATAGAAATTTTTTCCTGAGACTGAATTTTTAGTTTTTCAAATAATTCATCCGTGATTCTCCTAGATGATATTTTGACTGTGTAGTCATCTTTAGTTAAGCCACAATTTTCTAAAATTTCTGATATCATTACACATAGTTCTGCATCTGCCTGTAAATTTTTTGTCCCTACATAATCAGCATCGAATTGAAGAAACTCTCTATATCTTCCTGGTCCAGGTTTTTCATTTCTCCAAACAGTTCCTAATTGATAACGTTTAAAAGGTTTTGGTATTTCATTAAAATTTTTTGCAACATATCTAGCCAAGGGTGCTGTTAAATCATAACGTAAAGATAACCACCTATTTTCGTCTTTAAAAGAAAATACTCCTTCACCGGGTCTTTCTTTATCAGGTAAAAATTTACCTATACTTTCAGTATATTCAAAACTTGGGGTTTCAAGATATTGAAAACCATAATTAACCATTACCTCTTTAATCTTTGAAATTATGAAGTCTCTGATTAAAAGCTCTTTTTCTTTTCTATCTTCAAAACCTGAAGGTAATTCCTTTAGAGGTTTTATTTTTTTTTGTTTTTCCATTTTTTGGTACACGGGGACAGATTCGAACTGTCGACCTTCGGTTCCACAAACCGCTGCTCTAACCAACTGAGCTACCCGTGCTCCTATCTTTGTTTTATACTAATTGTGGATATTTTTAAATTTATATAATGATTAAATAGCTAGCGTGCAGCCAGCATGAAAATGGTGTCTGTGAGATAATACTAAAGTTTTAACAATTTTAATCATTGTGGTTTAATTAACAGTTTAATTAAAAAAATCAACAGTTGATTGTATAGGAATAAAATCAGCTTTTAAGCTTGCCTATCCCTATACAATTATTTTGATGAATTAGAATTAAGAGGTTTTTTGCAGTTTTACTGCGGCAGGACCTTTTTCTCCGTCTTCAACTTCAAATGTAAGCTCGTCACCTTCGTTTAAGAATCTTAAACCTGCTTCTCTTACAGCTGAAGCATGTACGAATACATCTTTTTCTTTGTCTTCTCGCTCAATGAAGCCATAACCTTTTTTTCCATTGAACCATTTTACTTTACCTTTTAGACTCATTTTACTCTTTCGTTAGTTATTATACTTAAGCTTAATAAGCTTTGTGGTTTGTTAATAGATTTCTAAATTTAATGCAAGTAATTTAAATTGACTTAATGTCACTTTGGTGGTGGCCTTGGTAAGAATCGCACTTACGACACATACCTTTTCAGGGTACTGCTCTACTACTGAGCTACAAGGCCATTAAAATCTAAATATGATCCGCCCTTTTGTTAAATCATAGGGGGTAACTTCTACTGTAACGTTATCTCCTTGCAAGACCCGGATTCTATTTTTTCTTAACTTTCCTGCAGTGTGAGCAGTTACAATATGATTGTTCTCCAACTTTACTCTAAACATTGCATTAGGTAAAAGATCAATAACTTTTCCTTTAAATTCTAAAGAGTCTTGTTTTGACAAATATTATTCTCCTATTCTTAATTTAACTGATTTAGCGTGTCCATCTAAACCTTCATAAGTTGCAAGATTTATAACTTTTTCACCAATAGTTTCAATACCCTTTTTTGATAAATTTATATAAGAAATTCTTTTAAAAAAATCAAAAACAGATAGCCCGCTGAAAAATTTTGCAGAGGAGTGTGTAGGTAAAGTATGATTACTACCTGCACAATAATCTGTTACAGCCATTGCTGAATATTTGCCAGTACATATCGAGCCTGCGTTTTTTACATTTTTTAAAATAGCTTTATATTTATCTACACTAAGTTCTAAATGTTCTGGAGCTATAATGTTTATAATATCAGAAATTTTTTTATCTGAATTTGCAAAAATCAATAATCCATTTTTTTTTAAACTACCTAATGCAATTTTTTTACGTGGTAAGTTTTTCAACTGTATTTCTAATTCTTTTTTAACTTTATCAATTAATCCTTTGTCCTTTGAAATAAGAATACATTGAGCATTAACATCGTGTTCTGCTTGACCAATTAAATCAGCTGCAACCCATTTTACATTTGAGCTTTTATCTGCAACGACCGTTATCTCCGATGGACCAGCAATCATATCAATGCCAACTTCACCAAAAACTATTTTTTTTGCTGCTGCAACATATATATTTCCAGGTCCAACTATTTTATCTACTCGTTTGATTGTTTTTGTTCCATAAGTAAGGGCGGCTATAGCTTGTGCTCCACCTACTCTATAAATTTCTTTTACACCACATTTTTTAGCAGCGTATAAAACAGCAGCACTTTGATCTTTACCTCTTACAGGATTAGCAATAACGATTCTCTTGACACCTGCCAGCATAGCGGGAATTGCATTCATTAAAACTGTAGATGGAAAACTTGCATTACCACCAGGTATATAAATCCCAACTGAATTCAATGGTTTATACTTATAATCAATTTTGTTATTTAATTTATCTGAAAATTTAATATCTTTTGACTTTTGATTTTTATGAAATGATAGAATTCTTTGAAATGCAAAGTCTATAGATTTTTTTACTTTTGGATTTAATTTTCTAATATTTTTAATCATATCGTCATAGTTTGTTTTAAGCTTATAATTTTTATTAAATTTTTTTTCATATCTAAGCACCGCTTTATCACCGTTTTTTTTTACATCTGAAACGATTTTTTTTGCAACAATATAATCCTTGTCAGAAAAAACTGACCTCTTATTTATTTTTTTTATTAGATCATTTTGAAAATTTTTATTATTTGCATTTAATCTATAAGTCATTTTTAATTTCCTTTAAATCTTCAAGTGTAACTTCTATAATTTCTGAGAATAAACTTATAAAGCTATTATTAGAAAATAACAAATTAAATTCGAAGCCCTTTTTGGTTTTAATAGTATCAATAGCAATAAGTGACAAATTTTTTTTTGATGAATATTGATTTATATTTTTCGACCTAGCTCGATCAATAAATTCGAATTTACATATGCTCAATATTTTATTTTTGTTTTTGGCTTTAATTGAGTTTCTCTGTAAAGATAATAAAAAAATCTTATTTTTTTTTAGAAATTTAATATCTGACACTTTTAAAATTGATTTGTGACAATATAAAGAAATCAGGTTTAATCCATTCAAATCTCTTGCTAAAATTTTAGCTAAATATTTTTTAGACATTATTTTTTTAGTTTAATTTTAATACCTAATTTTTTGAGCTTAATTTGTAAGTTTTCATAACCTCGTAAACCATGATAAATTCTAGATATTGTAGAAGATCCTTCGGCTGATATTGCTCCTAAGATTATTGAAAATGTGGTTCTTAAATCTGATGAAATACAATCAGCAGCATTTAGTTTTTTTTGTCCAATAACAAATGCTTTATTTTTTTTAATTGATATTTTTGCACCCATTCTTTTTAACTCAGGGACTGCCATAAATCTATTGGAGAATATTGTTTCCTCAATTACACTTTTTCCAGACACCTTAGTTAAAACTGCAAGAATAATTGGCATATTATCAGTAGCAAATTGAGGCCAAGGACCTGTTTTAATTGATATAGGTTTTGTTTTTTTACCTGGTGAAATCATGATTGAATTCACATTAATCTCAATTTTGTATCCAATTTTTTTTAATATTCTTAATTCTGTATTTAAATATTTAGGATCAATTTTTTTTACTTTGATTCTTCCATTCGTTATAGCGGCAACACATAAGTAACTAAAAGCTTCAATCCTATCACCAATAATAGTATGATCGCCATTTACAAGTTCATTAACCCCTTGAATTTTTATAGATCTTTTTCCTATAAACTTTATTTGCGCTCCAGAATTATTTAAAAATTTAATCAAATCTTTTACTTCAGGCTCTATTGAAATATTTTTGATTATGTGTTCTCCTTTTATAAGCACTGATGCCATAATCAAATTTGAACTTCCTGTAACAGTAACTTTTGGAAATTTAAAAATTTTTCCTTTTAAACCATTTTTTGTGTAAATGTTAACATAACCTCTGTTAAGAGTATTATCTGCACCAAGACTTTTAAATCCTGAAAGATGCCAAGAAGTATCCCTAATACCTAGAGCGCAACCTCCACCTAAAGCAACTTTAATTTTACTTTTTGGATATCTGGCTAATAAAGGTCCCATTGTTAAAACGCCTGCTCTCATAGTAGAAACTAAATTATATGGAACAATTAATTTATGTTTTTTGTTATTAGTTATTATAATAATTTTTTTTTCTTTTATGAGCTCAACTTTTGAACCTAAGGATATAAGCAAATCTTTCATTGTCAAAACATCCTTCACAAAAGGTGCATTTCTCAAAATAACCTTTTTCTTAAACAAAATTGAAGCTGCCATTAAAGGCAAACAAGAATTTTTAGCACCACTTACATTGATTTCACCCTTAACACCTTTATTAGGGCCATTTATTAAAAATCTTTCCATTTATTTTGATTTTGCCAGAGTAATTCCAACTTGGCCTTGATATTTACCTTTTCTGTCTGAGTAAGAAACCTCCGGTTGATCCCCTTTAAAAAATAATATCTGTGCAGCACCGCTATTGGCATAAAGTTTTATAGAATTACTTGTGTGATTAGAAAACTCTAAAACTAAATTTCCATGCCATCCTGCTTCTAAAACTGTTGGTGGAGTACCTAGTCCGCATCTTGCATAAGTAGATTTAGCTGTAACAAGTCCTGTAATATTTCTTGGCATTTTAAAATATTCTAAACTACTTGCTAGTGCAAATGAATTTGGAGGTATTAATATGAACTCTTCACCTTTGATTGTCACAAAATTATCTTCACTGAAATTTTTTGGGTCAGCTGTAGCACCTTTTATATTTGTAAATATTTTAAATTCTGAGCCACATCTTAAATCGTAACCAAAAGAGTTAAGCCCATGGCTTATACCTTTTGATATACTTTCTGGGACGAAAGGGGTTATCATTTTTTCCTCCTCTGATAACTTTTTTATTTGTTTATCATTTAGTATCATTTTTTTTTTTTGATTTTTTAAAAAATTTTCTTTTTCTTAAGTTTTGACGTAAAGCCTTTTCAAGATCAAGCTTTGAAGGCTTTCTTTTGTTATTCATTCTTTTTATTTTTTTTCAGGATTTGTTAAGTGTTCTAATGTGACTACTTGATCAATAGGAATTGTTTCTTCCTCTTTTTTATTTAAGCCAGACTTAAGTTGTTTTTTTGCTCTTTTCTCGGCAAGCTTTTTTTCTCTTTTAGCTTGCTTCTCCATAGCCTTGGCGCCTCTTGTAGATTTGTAATCGTAGTGAATTCCCATAAATTTCCTTAACAAAATTATACTTATATTAAAAAAAAAAAATAAGGCAATAATTTGAAAAAATTAATTTTATACAGTAAATTTATCATTCCTTAGAAGCCCCTTTAACTCAGGTAGTAGAGTATTTCCATGGTAAGGAAAAAGTCGTCCGTGCAAGTCGGGCAAGGGGCACCAAATATTTTTATTTATACAATTTCTTTTTTAAAAAAATGCTAATTATTACTAAGAACAAGAAAGCTATAAGGGGAAAATATATATCTTTAGAAAAAATTATTTCAAAAAATGAGGGTGGAGCAGTATTAGCATCAATAATTTTTTCAAAACCACTACCAATTGAAACCATAATAAACAATTGAGGTATCATCCCAATTAAAGTTCCAAAAAAATAGTTTTTTATTTTAATATTAAATATTACAGGGAGTGTATTAGCTATAAAAAAAGGTATCCCTCCAATAAATCTATAAACTAAAAAATATAAAAATTCATTTTTGTTAAATAATTCTTTTAAGAAAACCATTCGACTGCCAAGTTTTTGGTGAACCAAATCTTTAAAAAAGAATATAGTAATTAAATACAGTAATAAAGAACCAGCAGATAAAGATATCGCAATTAAGATTGTACCAATCCATTTTCCAAATATGAAACCTGATGCTAAAGCGACAGGTGAACCAAATCCCAGTAACAAAACCCAGACAACTACAAAGAAAAAAAAAAGTTATGATTAATTTAAAGTAATTCTTATTCTTTAGATTAGAAAAGTAGTCAACATTATTTTTTATAAACTCATAACTTGATACTTCTTGTAAAGAAAATTTACTAAAAAAATAATATAAGAATGTTGATATCAAAATTATATAAGAAATACCTAAATAAATTTTTAATTTTTTTGTATTTTCCATATGCTGAAGTATTATAAAAATTTTCTGTACTTATACATATATATTTTCTATAACTACCCGAAAATTTTGATATTTAATATTACCTATGAAAAGAACATATCAACCAAGCAGACTTGTTAGAAAAAGGCGTCACGGCTTCAGATCTAAAATGAAAACAAAAGGTGGAAGAAAACTACTATCAAGGAGAAGGAAAAAAGGTAGAAAAAAACTAACCGTATAATGGGTATTAAAATTTTAAGTCTTTCTAAAAATGAAGATTTCAAAAAAATTTTATCTGGTAAGAAAGTAAATAATTATTATTCTACAATTTTTTTTAAAAAATTGTCAAATAAAGAAAATAATAAATTAAATTTAAGTATTATTACTAAAAGAAAACTAGGAAAAGCAGTTCAAAGAAATAAGATTAAAAGAAGATTGAAAAATATAATTAATTATATTCTAAAATCTATAAAAATAAATTTAAAATATTCATACTTAATTATTGCTAAAAAAAATGTTTTAGATAGTAAGTACAGTGATATTAAAGAAACAATGCTTGTAGATTTTAAAAAAATTTTATGATTAAATTTATTAATACAATACTAATTAAAATTATCAAATTATATCAATATCTGATTTCCCCGTTGCTAGGAAATAACTGTAGATATTTTCCATCTTGTTCAGATTACTTTATTGATTGTTTAAAAACTTATGGACCTTTGAAAGGATCTATTAAAGGGTTTCTTAGACTGATAACTTGCCACCCAATTAAATTTTTAGGTGGAGGAGAAGGTTACAGACCTTTAAAAAATAAAAAATAATTATGGATACAAAAAATATAATAGCCGCTATATCGCTTAGTTTAGCTATCATAGTAATGTGGAGCTTATTTTTTCAACCATCACCGGAAGAAATAAAAAAAAGAAAAGAAAAAGAAAAAATTGTTAACAGTAGTGATGCTCCAAATATAGGAACTACTGAAAAAATTACCAATCTCTCTAGGGAAGAAGCATTAAAATTAGATGACAGATTTTATTTCGAAAATGAGAGTATTAAGGGCTCAATTTCATTAACGGGCGCAACAATAGATGATTTAATTTTCAAAAAATATAAAACTCAACTTGAATCTGATCAATTTGTAACTTTATTAAATCCCAAATCAACTTCAAATGGTTATTATATTGAATCTGGTTGGGCAACTAACAATAAAAATATAGATATTCCTAATAATAAAACAATTTGGAAAATTGAAGGTAATTCAAAACTTATACCAAATGATGATGTGACTCTTATTTGGAAAAATAATCAGGGATTAACTTTTGAGAAGATTATAAAAATCGACAATCAATATTTATTCACCATAGAACAAAAAATTAAAAATAGTTCAGATAAGATTTATAGTTTTTACCCATACGCACAAATTATTAGAACTAAAATTCCAGAAATAATAGACTTTTTTATTTTACATGAGGGACCTCTTGGAGTTTTAGATGATCAACTGATCGAAAAAGACTACAAAGATATTTTAGACAAAAAATATTCAAAGAATGCAAATAATGGATTTTTAGGAATAACTGATAAATATTGGTTAACAAGTATAATTCCACAAAAAAATAAAAATTTTAGAGCTGACTTTGAATATAATGAAAAATTCAAAGTAAATTACATTGAAACAGACTCCTACGACTCTAAACCAAATGCCCAAATTAGTAATATTGTTAATGTGGTTGTTGCAGCAAAAGAAGTAAATGTTATTGATGGTTACAATGAAAGTTTAGGTCTTAAAAAGTTTGATCTTGTAATTGATTGGGGTTGGTTTTATTGGATAGTAAAACCTCTATTTTTTTTAAATGATTATTTTTTTAAACTTGCAGGTAATTATGGAATTGCAATAATACTAATAACTGTTTGTTTAAGATTAGCATTTTTTCCATTAAATAATTATGCTTTTAAATCAATGAGCCGTATGAAGTTAGTTCAACCAGAGATGGCTCGTCTAAAAGAAATTCACAAAGACGATAAAATGAAATTACAACAAGCAATGATGCAACTATACAAGAAAGAAGGCATTAACCCAGTATCAGGCTGTTTGCCAATTTTGATTTCTATACCCTTCTTCTTTGCAATTTACAAAATGCTATTTGTAACAATTGAAATGAGACATCAGCCGTTTTTTGGATGGATAAAAGATTTGTCTGAAAAGGACCCAACTTCAATTTTTAATTTATTTGGTTTAATTCCATGGGATCCACCATCTTTCATGATTATTGGGGCTCTTCCCGTAATGATGGGTTTTACAATGTGGCTGCAACAGAAACTAAATCCAGCTCCTCAGGATGAAATACAAAAAAAAATTTTTATGTTCTTTCCATTATTTTTAACAATAATTTTAGCTCCTTTTCCGTCTGGACTTGTGCTGTATTGGACCGCAAACAATATTCTTACTATGGCCCAACAGTATGTGATTATGAAAAGAACTACTGTTAAAACTGCCTCTTAAATGGAACTAGCAAAAATTTTACCTAAAGATGGTCCTCCTATTGAGGAAGTTTACAAATACGTTCAGAAATATAAAAATGAATTAATAGTAATAAAATACGGCGGTAACGTATTTATTGACAGAGAAATTTTTAACAATTTTATATCTGATTTAAAAATATTAAATGAGTTAGGGCTTTCTGTTATTGTAGTGCATGGTGGAGGTCCTAGAATAAAAAGAGAGTTAGAGAAATCAAACATCAAATCAAAGTTTATAAGAGGTTTAAGGGTAACCGACGAAAAAATTATAAAAATTGTAGAAAATGTTCTTATAGATTTTAATAATGATATTGTTAAATCATTAGAAGAAAAAGGGACAAAAGGAGTTTCAATTAATACAAAAAATAATAATGTTATTCATGTTGATCCAGAGTCAAGTGAATTGGGCTTTGTGGGCGTACCAAAAAAAATTGACGCTGATGTTATAAAGAAAATATTAAATGAAAATCTTATTCCTGTAATTTCTCCTTTAGGATTAGGAAAAGATCTACAAACATATAATATAAACGGAGACACTGCCGCCGGGGCAATAGCTAAATCGCTCAAATCAAGAAGATTGCTTTTAATGACTAACGTAGAAGGGGTTTTAGACAAAAATAAAAGGCTAATACAAGAAGTTTCCTCTTCCAAAATTTTAGAGATGATCAAAGATGAAACAATTACTGAGGGAATGATACCTAAGATAAATACATGTTTAGACTCTATTAATAATGGAGTAACCGCTGTTGCAATAATCGATGGTAGAAAAAAACATTCAATATTATTTGAAATTTTTTCAGATAAAGGATCAGGGACTTTAATTAGAAAATGAAAGATTTAAAAAAAATGAAATATCTATTATTAGATCTTGATGGTGTATGTTATGGGAAACATAACAATTATTCATTAGAAAAAGTATTCGGCCAAGTATCCAATCGTATGACACAATTTATTTCTGAAAGACTTAAAATAAATCGAAATGAAGCTAAAAAATTACAAACTGATTATTTTTATAAGTATAACACAAGTTTAAATGGACTGATGATACATCATGACATACCACCTCAAGAATTTTTAAAATATGTACACACAATCGATCTCTCTTTTATGAAAGAAGATAAAATTATGAGAGATGAATTAATTAATTTAGATATGGAGAAGTTTATTTTCACTAACGGGAGTGCTGAACACGCTGAAAACATATTATCACACCTAGGAGTATACGATCTTTTTGGAAGAGACAAAGTATTCGATATTCAAGATGCTGGTTATGTCCCAAAACCTGAGGCAAAGACTTTTGATCTAATGCTCGATAAATTTAAGATAAATCCAAATGAAACGATTTACATTGAAGATATTGCAAAAAATTTAAGTATTGGTCATGAAAGAGGATGCTATACGGTTTGGCTGATTAATGATGAACATTTTGGCAAGATAGACTCTAATAAAGATTATATTTCTCATAAAATAGAAAATCTGTCTTTATTTCTTAAAGAAATAAGGTTATTAAAAAACAGGTAAACTATGTCTTTAGAAAAAACTATTAACGATGCTTGGGAAATAAAGGATCAAATTAACCCCAGCTCAGATCATAAGCTTAAAGATGCAATAAATCAAATAATTGCAGACTTGGATTGTGGAAAAGTTAGAGCCGCTGAAAAATTAAATGGTCAATGGATTGCTCACCAACACATCAAGAAAGCAATAATGCTTAGTTTTAAAATATATCCAATGGAAAATTTGAATGGTCCTTATAGTAGTTGGTATGACAAAGCACATTTGTTAAAAGGTAAAACTGCTGGTTGGTCTAAAGAAGATCATGAAAAGGCTGGCTTTAGAATGGTTCCTAATTCTCCAGTTAGAAAGGGATCTTTCGTTGGAAAAAATGCTGTATTAATGCCTTGCTATGTAAACATAGGTGCATACATCGATGAGGGCACGATGATTGACACCTTCGCAAGAGCTGGTAGCTGTTGTCAAATTGGAAAAAATTGTCATATATCCGCAGGGTCTGGTGTTGGAGGTGTTTTGGAACCGGCTCAAGCGTTGCCTACAATAATTGAAGATAACGTTTTTTTAGGTGCAATGTCCGAAGTAGTTGAAGGTGTGATCGTTGGTGAGGGATCGGTTTTGAGCATGGGGATGTACATTGGTCAATCAACTAAAATTGTAGATCGGAAGTCAGGAAAAATATCTTATGGTAAAATACCTCCTTACTCAGTTGTTGTACCAGGAACTTTACCAGATAAAAATAATTCATCAGCAGCATCGCTATACTGCGCGGTAATAATTAAACAAGTTGATGAAAAAACAAGATCTAAAACTTCGGTAAACGATCTTTTAAGAGAATAAAAATGCAAAAAATAAATGAGCTTGAGTTAGCTAAAGAGCTAATTAGATTTCCATCTATTACACCTATAGACGCTGGGGTGATGAGTTTTTTTGAAAAAAAATTAAGAAAATTAGGTTTTAAAACTAAGATAATTACTTTTAAAGATAAAAAACATAAACCAGTGAAAAATTTGTATGCAAGATTGGGAAATAAAGGTCCAAATTTTTGTTATGCTGGACATTTAGATGTTGTGCCTCCAGGTAATTTAAATGACTGGACTGTAAACCCATTTAAACCAAAAGTTAAAAATGGTCATTTAATTGGCAGGGGCGCTAATGATATGAAAAGTTCAATTGCAGCTTTTGTATCTGCTGTAAGTATTTTTTTGACAAAAAATAAAAATTTTAAAGCTTCAATAAGCTTTTTGATTACAGGGGATGAAGAAGGTGATGCGGTTAATGGTACAAAAAAGCTAGTAGATTATTTAAAAAAGAAAAAAGAAAAAATAAATTTTTGTTTAGTTGGGGAGCCTACCAATCCTAATAGATTAGGTGAGATGGTTAAAATTGGTAGAAGGGGTAGTTTAACTGGAAAGTTAGTTGTTAACGGTGTTCAAGGGCATGTCGCATACCCACACCGAGCTAATAATCCATCTACTACTATTATAGAAATTTTAAAAAAATTAAAAGATATAAGGTTTGATGACGGCACAAAAAATTTTCAGCCAACTAACTTAGAAGTTACAAGTATGAATATAAATAACAATATAGATAATATTATTCCAGGTTCTGCGGAAGCCACTTTTAATATACGATTTAATAATAAACATTCATCAAAATCTTTGAAGAAAAAACTAAATACTATTTTTTCAAAGATATGTGTAAAGAAAAAATCTAGATATGAAATTAAATATAAAGTATCTGGAGAGGCATTTTTATGTGAACCGAGTAGTTTTGTTCATAAAATTCAGAATATTATAAAAAAGAATACAAAAATTAAACCTAAACTATCAACATCTGGTGGCACATCTGATGCAAGATTTATAAGAAAGATATCACCTTGCCTTGAGTTTGGTTTAGTTGGCAAAACTATGCATAAAATAGATGAGGCAGTATCCTTAAAAGATTTAAAAAATTTAACTAAAATTTATGCAGAAATATTAGAAGAATACTTTTAGTGAGTACCGCAATAGTAACATCCGATACATCAGAAGATCACAATACTGGAGATGGTCATCCAGAACAACCGAAAAGAGTTTCAGCAGTTGTAAAAAGATTAAAAAAGAGGAAAAATCTATTATGGGTTAAGTCAGAAAAGTTTGACCAAAAAATATTAAAAAAAGTTCATGATTCCGATTATGTTGATAAAATAGAAAATTCTTTTCCATCTAGCGGTTTAAAATTTTTAGATGGAGATACTATTATATCTCCTGGAAGTAAGAAGGCAACATACGACGCAGTAGGTTCTATAATTAAAGCAATAGATGGTGTAGAGAGCAAAAAATTTAATAATGTATTTTGTGCTGTAAGGCCACCTGGGCATCATTGTGAAAAAAATAAAGCTATGGGTTTTTGTATTTTTAATAATGCAGCAATAGGGGCTCAATATTTAATTGAAAAATATAATTACAATAAAGTATGTATTATAGATTTTGATGTTCATCATGGTAATGGCACCCAAGACATTTTTTACGATAATAAAAAAGTTTTATATATATCAACTCATCAGTATCCTTTTTATCCTGGAACCGGATCTGAGAATGAGAAGGGCAAGTTTAATAACATATTTAATATACCTTTGCCAGCTGGCACATCTTCTGAAAATTACTTTGATGCATATAATCATGTATTAAAAAAGTTAGATGAATTTAAACCTAAGTTTTTAATTTTTTCCGCAGGTTTCGATGCACACCAGGATGACCCTCTCGCACAATTTAAACTAAAATCGAAAGATTTTTATGAAATTACAAGAAGAACACTTCTTGCAACAAATAAATATAATAATAAAAAAATAGTTTCGATCTTAGAAGGTGGCTATGATTTAAATGCTCTAGCAGAAAGTGCTGACGAGCATGTTAAAGCATTACAACAAAACAAATAAAAAATTACATATTGAAAATTTTAAAATAGTTACCATATAACTTTAAGTGTTGCCTAATGGGACACTAAATAACCTTGCTAACAAAGGAGGAAAAATGACAAGTAAGGATCTATCAATCTTTAATTCATTAAGACCATTTTCTGTTGGTTTTGATGATATGTTTGAGCAATTTGAAAATATGTTAGGAAATGGAAGTTTGACAACTCAGTCAAATTATCCACCATATAACATCAGGAAAACTGGTAAAGACAGATACTCAATTGAGGTAGCTCTTGCGGGATTTAATAAAAAAGATGTCGAAGTAGAATATGAAGACAATCTTTTAACTGTAAGAACTAAGCAAGTTGAAAAATCTGATAACACTGTCGAAAATGGAGAGATTATACACAAAGGAATATCTCAAAGACAATTTACTAGATCATTTAAAATTGCTGAAGACGTAAAAGTTGGTGAAGCTAATTTGAAAGATGGGCTTTTAACTATTGAATGTGAAAGAATAGTTCCAGATTTTAAGAAAAAGAAGTTAATTCAAATTAAATAGCCTAAACCTTGCTTGTGGGGTAAAGCCCCACAAGTTAAAAACATCCTTTTGAAGAATAACCTACAACAAAATCACTTTCATCAATTTCAAAACTTCTTTGACATTTAATCCCATATTTTTTTGAAATATATATAATTTTTCCTGAACCAGGTGGTTCTCCATCATTTGGCATTGTTAAATCTGGGTATCCAAATTCTGCAATCAACAAATCTTTTTTTTTGTTTAGAAATTTCATTAAATACTTATCTTCTTTTTGAATAACTTCATCAGCCTTATTCTGTGCCGTTTTACAGGACGATAAAAAAACAAATGACAAAATCAAAAATATATTAATTATTTTTTTTCATTAGGTTGAATATTAGCATAGGAGAAATTATTAAAAATAAACTTATAGTTGAATATTGTGAATAAAGAATATTTTATTAAGGAATTATTTTATTAATCTGGTAATTTTTTTATAAAGGGAGAATTTATGCTAGACAAATATTTCGAATACAAAAAACATAAAACTGATTTTAGAACTGAGATTATAGCGGGTGTAACTACATTTCTAACAATGGCCTATATAATGTTCCTAAACCCTTTTATTTTATCGGGGGAATTCGCTGGACCTGAAAAGGGTTTTTTTGATTTTGGTGCAGTATTTACAGCCACAATTTTAGCAACCGCTCTTGCTTGTTTCATAATGGCTTTTTACGGAAAAACCTGGCCAATAGGACTTGCTCCTGGTATGGGAATAAATGCTTTTGTAGCTTTCGGTGTAGTTGCGGGTATGGGTTATACTCCACAAGCTGCTTTAGGTGCAGTTTTAGTAGCTGGAATATTATTTTTAATTATTTCTCTTACACCTTTAAGAGCATGGTTAATAAACTCAATTCCAAAAAGTTTAAAATTAGGAATTGGAGCAGGTATAGGATTGTTTTTAGCCATAATAGGATTAGAAATTATGGGAGTTGTTGGAGATCATCCAGTTACTTTAGTAACCCTCGGTGATTTAAAAAATCCTTTAGTGCTTTTAGGGTGCCTGGCTTTTGTTTCTATGGTTGTTCTTGAGAAGCTTAAAATTAAGGGAAATATTATAATTGGAATAATTGCTTTTAGTATAATTGCATGGGTAACAGGCTTAGCAAAATTTAACGGTGTAGTAAGCTCACCGCCGCCGATGACATATTTATTTGATTTTGATTTAAAAGCGGCGTTATCAGCAAGTATGTCAACTGTGGTATTTACATTATTATTTATTGATTTTTTTGATACTGCAGGAACACTAACATCTGTTGCTAATGTTGCTGGAAAAGTAGATAGCAAAGGTAGAGTTACAGATATAAATAAAGCCATGATGTCTGACAGTGTTGCTACAGTTGCTGGTGCTATGATGGGCACAACGACTGTAACAAGTTATGTAGAGTCAGGTGCTGGTGTTAAAGCGGGTGGAAGAACAGGTATGACCTCTTTAGTAATTGGAATCCTGTTTTTATCATGCTTATTCTTTTCTCCTCTTGCAACAAGTTTGCCTAAGGAAATTGACGGAGCTGCACTTCTATATGTTGCTGTTCTTTTTGTAAGAAACATTACGGATATTGAGTGGAATGATATAGCAGAATCTGCTCCCTCAATTGTAGCAATGATTACAATGCCACTTACATATAGTATTAGTAATGGAATTGCTTTAGCTTTTATATCTTATGCTTTGATTAAAATATTTACTGGAAAAATATCTAACACTTCTCCTGCTATTTGGTTAATAGCAGTTTTAAGTGTAATAAGTTTTCTTGTAGCGTAGAATTTAACAGGGGCTGGCTAATAAACTAGCCCCTTTAATCTAATTCTTTTTTTAAATCTTTTATAGAAACTAATTCTCTTAATTCGTAAGGAAATACAATCCAAGGATTATCTTGTAAATTGTGAACTATATAATCTGATTTAAAGTTAGATTTTTCTTTTTTATAAAGCACGGCTGATTTGAAGTTAATTTTTTTATCTTTGAAGTCTTTATAATTTTCTAGCCATTTTAAAGTTTTTTCTAGAGTTACACCTGTATCAATTAGGTCGTCAGTTACTAATATATTTTTACCATAACTCCTAGAGGTAGTTGACAAATCTCTTGCAAAAGTCAATTCATTTTGTTTGTCAGCAATTTGATTATTCTTTTCTGCTGAATAACTCTCAACCCCTAAATATCCACATTTAACATTGAAAATTCTACTTAAAATATCACCTACTCTAAGACCACCTCTTGCAATACATATTATAAAGCTAGGATTGAAACCGCTGTCACTAATTTGAACAGCTAAATTATCTATGGACTTATTGTATGTATCCCAATCAATAATAAGTTTTTTTGACATTTGAAAATTTTATTACATGAAAAAATTCAGAAAAAGTAAAGATATTTTTCTAATATTGTATTGGTTCATCATCTATTGATCTCCATAAATACCAGGTAGCTACTGTACAATAAGGAGTAAATTTTTTATTTAGCTTTTTTACAAAATTATCAGGAGGATGATATTTTTTTTTATAGTTATTTGAAATAGCTCTTAAAAGGCCAATATCTTGTATTGGCCAAATGTTTGATCTATTTAAATTAAAAATTAGTATCATTTCTGCAGACCACCGCCCAATTTGACGTAAATCCGAGAGGTATTCAATTGCTTCTTCATCACTCATATATTTAATTTTTGTTGCATCAAAGGTTTTATTCTTAATTTTTTTTGCAAGTTCTTGAATACCTTTTATCTTTTGTCTACTTAAACCACACTTTTTAAGTTTTAATTTATTTAACACTGCAACATTACCAGGCTTTATTTTGCCTTTACATGCTTTTGAAAATTTTTTAAAAACCGAGTTAGCGGCTGCGACACTTATTTGTTGACCAATAATGCTTTTACATAAAGAATAAAACAAATCTTTACGGGTTGTTAAGGTCTTATCAGGATATTTTAGTATTAACCTTTTCATTACTTTATCTCTTTTTGATAAAACTTTTATCGCTTTATTCCAATAATGCGGTTTTTTAGTCATGTCTTTGTATTGTTGGTACTTTTTTAATTATTATTTCACGTCTAAAAATTATAATTGAAGATAAGATTACTAATAATCCGCCAATTAATGATTTCAAAGATGGAACTTCACCCCATATTAAATAACCAAAAAAAATAGCAAATACTAATCCTAAATATTTTAACGGAGTAACTAAAGATACCTCAGAAAATTTATAAGATTGGCTTAGCCAGAGGTTTGCAACACCACCAAACAAACCTACTAAAGATAAAACAAAAAAATCAAAAAAGGAAGGAATTTTCCAACCATAAGGTAAAGTACATAATCCAGCAATTGTGATTGCTATTGAAAAATTTAATGAAATTAACCAAACTGGTTCAGTTGAAGAAAGCTGTCTTATTGCAATTGCAACATATGAAAGACCAACACAAAAAATTATTGGGAAGATATAATAAATATTTAAACTTTCAAAACCTGGCTCTGTAATAATTAGAATTCCTACAAATCCAATTACTACAGCGAGCCATCTATAAATACCAACCCTCTCACTTAAAAAAAATATTGAAAAAATAGTTGTAAATATAGGTGCAGCAAATGATATGCTAACTACTGTAGCTAAAGGTAAGTTTCTTAGTGCAATAAATATTGCTACCATTGCTATAAGACCTACGAAACACCTTAAAAAAATGTAAAAATGCTCTTTTTGTTTGATAAAAATTATTTATTCTATTTTTAGGTATTACAAAAAAATAAAATACTATCCCAAAAAAAACCTCTAAAAAAAACAACTTGACCAAGTGGGTAATCTGCAGTCCATTTTATTATTAAATCCATTAGTGAGAAAGCGCACACTGATAGAAACATGTACAAAAAACCTAATTGATTTTTACTGAGCATATGATTAACTCAACGTACTATTAGATACTTTAATTTAATAATCAATGGAAATAGCAATCTTAGGTTTGGGATGTTTTTGGGGGCCAGAAAGAAAATTTGGTGAAATAGATGGTGTAACTAATACTGAAGTAGGATACTGCGGTGGAAAAAATAAAGACACAAATTATCAAGAAGTTTGCACTGGTACCACTGGACATGCTGAAGTAGTAAAAATTGAGTTTGATGAAAATATCATTTCATACGAAAAAATTATAAATCTGTTTTTTGATTTTCATGATCCAACAACTCATGACCGACAAGGTCCAGATATAGGAACTCAGTATAGAAGTGAAATTTTCTATTTAAATGAAATCCAAAAAAAAGTAGCTGGAAAAGTTTTAGATAAGAGAAATTTAGATTTTAAAGGTGGGATTGTTACAAAAATAACTGAGGTTTTAAATTATTGTAAGGCAGAGGAATATCATCAAAAATATCTTATGAAAAATCTATGAGTCTAATTTCAACAGACTTTGCAGAAAAAAATTTAAAAGAATTCAAAATAATTGATGCTTCATGGCATTTACCAACTGAAAATAGGGATCCTTATTTAGAATATAAGGAAAGTCACATTCCTAACTCCGTTTTTTTCGACCTAGACAATACATCTGAAAAAAATACTGACCTCCCTCACATGTTACCCTCAGAGGATCAATGGAGCAAAAGTATTTCTAAGTTGGGCATTTCTAATAATGACAAAATTCTTATTTACGATAACTCAAGGTTATATTCTGCTTGCAGATGTTGGTTTTCTTTATTGTATTTTGGGCATGACATTGGAAAATTATATATTTTAAATGGAGGATTAAAAAAATGGAAACAAGAGAATAAAGATTTAACTAATGAGAAAACCAATATCGTAACTTCAAATTACAAATCAATTAAAAAAGAAAATTATGTTTTTAATATGAGACAAATAAATGAAAACATCGATTCAAATAATTTTGCAGTTGTTGATGCAAGAAGTCTTAAAAGATTTAATGGAGAAATAGATGAACCTAGAAAAGGATTAAGAAGAGGAAGTATCAAAAATTCTTTATGTTTGCCTTACGGGGAATGTATAAATCAGATTACAAATGAATTAAAAACCAAGGACGAACTTAAGTTAATTTTTGAAAAAATAATAAAAACAAAGAACAATAATAAATTTGTTTTTACTTGTGGATCAGGAGTCACTGCTTCTGTGTTAGCATATGCTTATAAGATAGTAAATAATGACTACCAGCCAATTATTTATGATGGATCTTGGAGTGAATATGGTAAATATTCACAATGATTAAATCGAAAAAAATTCAATTTTTTTTAATAGTTTTATTAATTATTATTATTTCAGTAATAGTAGGTAGGCATTTTGTTACTAAACACTTTGTAAAGAAATTTTCTAAGATGCCGCCACCAGGTGTAATAGTGAATGCTGTAAGCAAGTCCACATTTTATGAAAGTATAGAAACTTTTGGAACCGCATTATCTCTTAAAAATAAAAATTATAGAATTAAAAAAAGTGAAATATTAAACGAAAACATAATTATAGGTAAGGTTGTTGAAGAAGGAGAGGTTATTTTTGAAACTTCAGATAAAAAAATTGTTGCGCCTTTTAAAGGTATTTTAGGGAAAAGAGAGATAGCACAAGGAGTTTTGGGAACTGAGTCTTTTATATTAACTTTGGATGATACAACATCAATATTACTAAATATTAAAGTTCCTGAAATATATTTAAACATACTAAAACCCGGGCTTTTAGCGGAAGTTAAATCAGATTCGTTCGAAAAAAAATTTTACGGTACTATAGAGTCTGTGAGTTCAAGGGTAGATCCTAGTACAAGATCTGTACTTGCAAGTATAATTGTTGAAAATAAAGACTTAAAATTAATTCCAGGTATGCTTTTAGATATAAAAATTATTTACGATAAGAAAGAACAATTAGGAATTCCTGAAAATTCACTTTTAATTCAGGGTGAAACAGCTTTTGTCTACAAAGTTTTGGAAGATAATACGGTCAATAAGATCAAAGTGAAAATTGGAAAGAGAAACTTTGGTAAAGTTTCGATAATTAATGG
Source organism: uncultured Pelagibacteraceae bacterium (assembly GCA_902528175.1). Lineage (GTDB taxonomy): Bacteria > Pseudomonadota > Alphaproteobacteria > Pelagibacterales > Pelagibacteraceae > Pelagibacter. Next base: position 72,235 of record CABZRN010000005.1, read on the forward strand.
ATTGTCTTTAGGAGACAAAATAGTTACCGAAGGAATATCAAAGGTAAGAGACAAAATTAAAATAAAAATTTTAAATTAAAATGTTTCTAACTGATTTATCTATTAAAAGACCTGTCATTGCCTCAGTAATGAGTTTGGTATTAGTAATATTTGGAAGTCTAGTTTTTTTTGATATCCCTACTAATGAAATTCCAGATATTGATAGACCAGTAGTATCGATACAAACAGATTATAAAGGCGCGTCTGCAAATGTTGTTGATAAACAAATTACTCAAAAAATTGAGGATTTTGTTGGAGGTACTGCCGGATTAGTCTCTATAGAATCAATGAGTGAAGATGAAAGGTCAAGAATTGATCTAACATTTAAAGATAATCTTGATATTGATGATGTGGCAAATGACGTGAGAAGTTCGATTGCAAGAGTATTAGATAATTTACCCTCTGAGTCAGACGCACCTGAAATATTTAAACAATCAGCTGGTTTTAGAACAACCATGTGGTTAAGTTTTAGTTCTGACTTTATGTCTGATCTTGAATTGACAGATTATGCGGATAGGTATTTAACCGACTATTTTTCAACAGTTGAAGGTGTTGGAAGAGTGAGGTTGGGTGGAGAGAGGGAACTTTCTCTTAGGGTCTGGTTAGATCCACTGTCATTAGCAGCCAGAGATCTTACAACTCAAGATATAGAAAATGTCCTTAGGCAAGAAAATGTAGAATTTCCTGCTGGAAAAATAGAATCTAAAGATATTGATTTAACAATTAAACTCGAAAATGCATATGAATCAGTTGAATCTTTTAAAAAATTGCCATTAAAAAAATCGATAGACGGATCTATTACCAAACTTGAAGATGTTGCTAGAATCGAATTTGGTCCAGTGTCAACAAGAACATTATTTAAAGGAAATGGCAGACAAGTAGTTGGTATAGGTATTTATCAAAACTCAGATGCAAACACTATTTCAGTAGCAAACAGAATTAAGAAAAAAATAAAACAAATTGAACCCAGTCTACCAGATGGAACAAAATTAGAGGTTTCTTTTGATAGGAGTAATTACATTTCAAGTGCAATTAAAGAGGTTTATAAAACACTTTTTGTAGCCTTAATACTTGTATCATTTATAATTTATTCTTTTTTAGGTAATTTTAGGTCATTAATAGTACCTCTTGTTGCTTTGCCCGTTTCACTAATTTCTACGTTTCTAGCAATATATTTTTTCGATTTCTCAATAAATCTTTTCACATTAATGGCACTAGTACTTGCCATTGGAATTGTAGTAGACGACGCCATAGTAATGTTAGAGAATATTGTAAGAAGAATTGAGCTTGGAGAGTCACCATTAGTTGCGGCTTACAAAGGCTCGAAACAAGTTTCATTTGCAATTATTGCAACAACATTAGTTCTTGTAGCCGTTTTTATTCCTCTAATTTTTGTTGAGGGATTATCAAGTGTTCTTTATATGGAAACTGCCGTTACCTTAAGCTTTGCAGTGATAATTTCTAGTTTTGTAGCTTTATCCCTAAGCCCTATGCTAGCAAGTAAGGTCCTAGGGCAAAATGATAAAAAAAATAAATTAACTAATAGTTTCGAAAAAAAACTGAAAGACTTTAAAATATTTTATAAAAACTCGCTTTCATACTGGATCGATAAGAAAAAGACAGTTATATTTTTTTTGTTTTCTGTATTAATATTAACGATAGCAGCATTTCTTTATGCTCCCAAACAACTAATTCCAAAAGAAGATAGAGGAGCTTTTTTTGTAATTGTAAAAGCACCACAAAGTTCTGGCTTTGATTTTACATCAAACAAAGCTCAAGAAATTGAAGGATTTCTTCTTCCTAAAATTGGCAAAGGTGAGTATAGAAGAGTGATATTAAGAGTACCTGGGTTTGGAAAAAGTAGTAAACAAGTAAACTCTGCATTCATAATCGCTTTACTAGAGAGTTGGGAAAAAAGAGACAGAAGTGGCCAAAAAATTATGATGGAGTCTTTCAAAGAAATTTCTAAAGTGCCTGGAGTTTTAGCTTTTCCAATAATGCCGCAAGGAATTAGAACTGGTGGTGTAGAAAAACCTATTCAATTTGTAATACAAGGAAATACTTATGAAGAGTTAATAAGATGGAAAGAAATAATAAAATTGGAGGCAAGAAAAAATAAAAATCTTACTAATATTGAGGATGATTTTGAACTAAATAAACCAATTTTAAATGTAAAGATTGATCAAAAAAAAACCTCTGACTTAGGTATCTCGACTGTAGAGATAGGAAAAACTATTGAAACAATTTTTGGTTCAAAAAATGTTACTAACTTTACTAAAGACGGGAAAGAATATTCTATAATATTGCAGGGTGATATATCTAATAGAAATGAGCCATCAAGTTTAAATAAAGTTTATGTAAGATCAAAAAATACTAATAAGCTTATTTCTCTTTCTAATTTAGTTACAATTGACGAGGAAGGCACTGCTCCATTTTTATCGAGATATAATAGACAAAAAGCTGTAACAATATCTGCGAATATTATTGGTGATTACACATTAGTATCAGCACTTAATTTTTTGGAAGATGTTGTTAAGACGAATACCCCAGAGGCCAGGGTTGAATTCAAGGGTGAAAGTGAGCAAATAAAGGAAGTTAGTTATCAAATATATTTAATATTTGTTTTAGCATTAATAACTGCATATTTAGTAATGGCTGCCCAATTTGAAAGTTTCAAACATCCGTTAACCATCATGTTAACAGTTCCACTAGCTATTTTAGGTGGTTTGGTCGGTTTGTTATTAGTAGGAAGTTCAATAAATGTTTATAGTCAAATAGCATTAATTATTCTTATAGGTTTAGCCACAAAAAATGGGATATTGATTGTTGAATTTGCAAATCAATTAAGAGCCGAAGGAAAGAATATTAAAACAGCTGTTATGGAGTCAGCTAGCATTAGATTAAGACCAATATTAATGACATCTTCCTCTACTATATTTGGAGTTTTACCATTAATAATCAGCAGCGGTCCTGGCGAAGCAAGTAGATTAACCGTTGGTATAACGATATTTGCAGGTATGTTTTTTTCAACATTTTTTACCTTGTATGTGATACCAGTAATTTATTTGATAATTGGAAAAAATACCAAAAGTATTAATTATATTGAGGAAAAATTAAATAAAGAGTTAAGTTAATAAATTATAAATTTCTTTCGACTTAATTTTTTTTTACATTTCGTTAATTGTTTTTTATATATTTCAGAATAACCTTTTACTTTTTTAGCTAAATTAATAACCTTTTTATTTCTTTTATAGTGTTTATAATTGCCCCACCCTTCATGGTAAGCAATGTATTGTCTAAAAGGATCTTCTTTCGAAATTTTTAATATTTTTGAGGATTTACTTGTATACCATCCTATAAAATCTACACTATCTTTAAACCTGTTTCTAATTGCTAGTGGATTGTTTGTTTCTTTTTTGTATTGTTTCCAGGTGCCCTTGACTGCTTGAGAATATCCAAAAGAAGATGAAGGTCTTTTATAAGGAATTATTTTAAAAATCTTATTTCTCTCGGGTTTAGCAAGCCAGTCGAAATCGGACTCCATTTTAATTATTGCTAATTGTAAATAAATTGGTGTACCCCATTTTTGCTCTGTTTTTTTTGAATGCTTGTACCATAAATATCTTTCAGAAAATATTGAACAACCATCAGATGAATTTTTTGGTATCGATGAGCAACTTATTAAAAAAAAGAAAAAAATCATCCAAGTTTTTTTTATATGAATCACTACAGAATTATAATTTATCTATTTTTTTTTCGCCATTCCCATGGTTTATCAAATTGACCTTTCCATAATCCCAATTTTTCTCTCTTAGCTTGTATTTCAGAACTAATGTATTTTTTTGAATATTTGGTGTAATTTAATGCTAACCCATTTTTAACCATCCAATTGTTTAAATCTATTTTTTTTTTATAGCAAATTGCAATTAATCTTTTATAGCGATCATACTTTTCACCTTTACATTTTATTTTATTTTTTGAAATAATTTTATCTAATCTTTCTTTTGCTACTAAACCACATTTGTATTTTTTATTTAAAGTAATAAAATTAAATTGTATCCATGGTTTTTTACAGTGTTGTTCAATTTCAGGTGCATCTATTCCTAATAATCGGATTTTTTTTTTATCTATAATTATTGTGTCACCATCAATAACTTTTG
>CABZRN010000006.1 GCA_902528175.1 uncultured Pelagibacteraceae bacterium
ATTTAGATAAAAATAATGCAAATTATGTCCCATTAACTCCACTAAGTTTTCTAGAGAGAGCAAAAGATATTTATCCAGACTACGAAGCCTTAATTTACGAAGACAGATCTTATACATGGGACCAAATTTATAAAAGGTGTATTAAATTTGCGAGCGCATTAGAGAAAATCGGTATTAAAGAAGGAGACACTGTTTCAGTGATGGCTTTTAATACGCCTGAGATTTTTGAAACTCACTATTCTGTGCCTATGGCTGGTGCAGTTTTAAACACTATAAATACAAGATTAGATGCAAAAACTGTTGCCTATATTATTGATCATAGTGAAGCGAAAGTATTAATAGTTGATAGACAACTTCATTCAGTTTTAATTAAAGCTTTAGAGCTGTCAAAAAATAAACCTTTGATAATTGATATTCATGATAAGTTCGCTAATCAATCGTTGCTAAAAAAAATTGGTGAAAAAGAGTATGAGGATTTTTTAAGCACTGGTGATGAAAACTATGTTTGGAAGAAACCAAAAGATGAGTGGCAAGCAATATCACTTAGTTATACATCAGGAACAACTGGTAATCCTAAAGGTGTTGTCTATCATCATAGAGGTTCCTACTTAATGTCTACGGGAAGTGCTATTGCATGGAACATGCCTAATAGATTAAATTTTCTGACAGTTGTTCCAATGTTTCATTGTAATGGATGGGGATACCCATGGACAATTCCAATGTTAAACGGCAGGACAATTTGTTTAAGAGCAATTGATATTAAAAAAATATTTGAATTAATTGACAAATTTAAGATAACGCATTTTGGTGGCGCACCGATTGTTTTAAATATGATTACAGGTGCCTCTGAAAGTGAGCGTAAAAAGCTAAATCATAAAGTTTACGTTTTGACAGCAGGAGCGCCGCCTCCAAGTATAATATTTAAAAAAATGGAAGCTTTGGGGTTTGAGGTAATGCATGTATATGGTCTTACCGAAACTTATGGACACATACTTCAGTGCGCATGGAATGAAAATTGGAATTCTTTTGATGAAGATAAGAAAAATGAAATTAAAGCTAGGCAAGGTGTGAGGTATCCAAATACCGAGGATGTTATGGTAATGAACCCTGAGAGTATGAAGCCAGTACCAAAAGATGCAAAAACTATTGGAGAGATTATGATTAAAGGCAATATTGTTATGAAAGGTTATTTTAGAGACAAAGATGCGACTGATAAGGCAATGTCCCATGGATGGTTTCATTCTGGGGACTTAGCTGTCGTAAATCCTGATGGATATATAAAAATAAAAGACAGATCTAAAGATATAATTATTTCGGGGGGAGAAAATATTTCCTCAATAGAAATTGAAAATACTTTATCCAAACACCCATCTGTTTCAATTGCAGCTGTTGTGGCTAAACCCGATGAAAAATGGGGAGAAGTTCCATGCGCTTTTATCGAAAAAGTTAAAGATAAAGACGTAAGTGAAAAAGAATTGATAGATTTTTGTAGAGAAACCTTAGCAGGCTTTAAAATACCAAAAAAAGTTGAATTTTGTGAGCTTCCAAAAACCTCAACTGGTAAAATTCAAAAATTTGAGCTTAGGAAAAAGGCCAAGGAAGTCAATTGATTTTAGAAATTGACAATAAGCAAGTCTTTGCTTCTAACGCTGGCAAAGACTTAGACAAGAATAAAGAAACTGTCTTTTTATTGCATGGCAGCGGGCTAACGCATATTGTTTGGTCTCTAACAGAGCAGTATTTATCAAATAAGAATTACAATATATTGTCTATTGATTTGCCAGGGCATGGAAATTCTGATGGGCCTTGTTTAAGAACAATAGAACAAATTTCAGATTGGCTAGACTTAGTTCGGGATAATATAAATGTAGATAAAATATCAATCATAGGTCATTCTCAAGGGTGTTTAGAAGCAATAGAATACGGATCAAAATATAAGGACCGAGTGTCAAAACTAGTTCTTCTTGCTGGCTCTTATAAAATGCCGGTAAATCAAGACCTTATAGACTTAGCAGACTCAGGCGACAAAAAAGCTGTGCACTTGATGATGAAATGGGGATACGAAGGATCAAAAAAATTTATTGGTGGAAACCCTGTTGAAAAAATTATCAATTCGTCAAGAGAAGTTAAGGATATACTAGCTGTAGATCTTAAAGCTTGTAACGACTATCTAAATGGTAAGGAGGCTTCGAGTAAAATAGAGTGTCCAACATTTCTAATATTTGGTTCTCTTGATAAAATGGTCCCAGCCGAAAATGGAAAAAAATTTGCTAATTTAATAAAAAACTCAAAAATTGAGATTTTAAATGAATGTGGACACATGATTATGTTTGAAAAAGCTTTTGAAATGAGAGAAAAGGTGTTTGAATTTTTGAAAAAATGAAAAACTTTCCAATTGTAAAATCAAGAAGATTAAGAAGCACACCTTATACTGACAGAGTAGAAGCTCAAGGTGTAACTGGTTATACAGTCTACAACCATATGTTACTTCCAGTTTCATTTAAATCAATTGAGTCGGACTACGAACATCTAAAAAAATTTGTGCAAGTTTGGGATGTTGCAGCAGAAAGACAAGTACAAATCTCCGGCAAAGACTCAGCAAAATTAGTTCAATTAATGACATGTAGAGATTTATCAAAATCACAAGTAGGAAAATGTTATTATGCACCTTTAATTGATGACCAAGCAAATTTAGTAAATGACCCAATAATAAATAAACTTGCAGATGATAAATGGTGGCTTTCTATAGCTGACTCAGATGTGATATTTTTTGCAAAAGGTTTAGCTGCTGGTAATAAGTTCGACGTAGAGATAACAGAACCAAACGTAAATATTTTAGCTGTTCAAGGACCTTTGTCTGATAACCTTATGGCAAAAATATTTGGTGAAGAAATAAGACAATTAAAATTTTTTAATTTTAAATATTATGAATTTAAAGGAAACAAATATTTTATTGCTAGATCTGGATGGTCCAAACAAAGTGGTTTTGAAATATATGTTGAAGAAAATAAAGCTGGTCAAGATTTATTTGATTATTTATTTGAATACGGAAAAGAATTTAATGTTAAAGCAGGATGTCCAAATTTAATAGAAAGAATAGAGTCAGCTTTATTATCTTATGGAAATGATTTTGATAACAGAGATAATCCTTTTGAAGCAAATTTTGATAAATTTGTGAATTTAGACTCAGATGTAAATTTTTTAGGTAAAGAAAAACTAAAGAAAATTAGGCAAAACGGTATTAAAAGAAAATTAATGGGTGTTAAGATTGATCATAACAAAATTGATATGTATTGTGAAAAGATATTATATGACGATGATAATAATGTAGTTGGTCAAGTCAGATCTGCAGCATATTCCCCTACATTTAAAAAAGTGATTGGAATTGCAATGATCAATAAACCTTATTGGGATGCAAAACATCAATTTAAAATTGATATTAATGAAAAAATATTTTTAGGAACAGTTTGCGATTTACCTTTCATTTAGTATAACTTAATCAACATGAATATAGCAATTGTAGGAGCAACAGGAAATGTTGGAAGAAAAATAATAGAAATTTTGGAAAGAAAAAACTTTTCAGTAACTAATCTATACCTTCTTGCATCTTCTAAAAGTTCAGGGTCAAAAATTGTATTTAAGGACAAGGAAATTGAAGTAAGAAACCTTGAGAACTTTGATTTTTCAAAAGCTGACATCACATTTTTTTCTGCAGGAGGAAAAATTTCAGAAAAATATGTTCCTATGGCTGCAAAACATACAGTTGTTATAGATAATTCAAGCTATTTTAGAATGGACCCGGATGTTCCTTTAATTGTTCCCCAAGTCAATTCTAGAGAAATAATCAATATGAAAAAAAATATTATAGCTAATCCCAATTGTTCAACCGCACAACTAGTAATAGTTTTAAAAAATTTGAATGATACTTTTAAAATTAAAAGATTGGTAATATCAACTTATCAGTCTACATCAGGTGCTGGAAAAAGGCCTATGGATGAACTTCTCGATCAAACAAAAAAAATTCTTGAAAATAAAGAAATTAAAAGTGAGAATTTTACTAAACAAATAGCATTTAATGCAATACCACACATAGATAAATTTAGCACGGACGGATATACGAAAGAGGAAATTAAAATGGTACAGGAGTCTAATAAAATTTTAGGATCAAATATAGATATTACAGCAACGTGTGTAAGAATTCCTGTTTTAATATCACATGCAGAATCTGTTAATATTGAGTTTGAGAATGAGGCTTCAATTGATAAAGTTAGAGAAATTTTAGTTCAATCACCTGGGTGTAAAGTGATTGATGATAGGAATGATGGAGGATATATTACTCCAGTAGAAGCTGAAGGAAAAAACGAGACCTTTATTTCGAGAATTAGAAAAGATAATAGTAAAAGAAATGCTATTAATATGTGGATAGTTTCAGACAACTTGTTAAGAGGGGCGGCTTTAAATGCAGTGGAAATTGCAGAGGCATACGTTAAGAGATAAGTTATGAAAAATGACAATCCTATATCGCCACACATACAAGTTTATAATTGGCATATTTCATCACTTGTATCAATTTCTCATAGAATTACAGGAGTAATAAATTACTTATTATTAATATTTACTTGTTTTTGGGTGATTAGTTTAACATTTGGTTCAGAGAGTTATCAGTACTTTAAGATATTTTCAGAGTCAATTGTAGGCAAGTTTTTTGTCATTGGATTTATCTGGTCTTATATATTTCAGATTTTAAGTGAAATCAGACATTGGTTTTGGGACATGGGTTATGGTTTTGAGTTGAGAACTACAAAAATAACAGGTGTCGTGGTAATTTTAGGCTCTTTTATATTAACAATAGTTTTATATCTTTTTAGTGGAGTTGTGATTTAATGCTTCAGGCCACAAAAAAATGGTTATTCCAAAAAATTAGTTCTGTAATAATGGTTCCTTTTATGATTTGGTTCCTCCTAAACATTGTAGAAATTTTTAATGCAGAATATAATGAAGTTGTTATTTTTTTTACATCCCAGCCATCTAAAATATTATTTTCAATATTCATTGTGAGCACATTTTTCTACTCTGCTTTAAGCATTAGTGAGATATTTGAGGATTATATAAGTCAAGAAAACGTTAAAAAATACTCAAATTTAGGTGTTTTTTTGTCATCTTTAATTATTCCGTTAATTACCATAATTAGTATTATATATTTATAAATTATGAAATATTACAAAATTATTGATCATGAATATGATGTAGTCGTTTTGGGTGCTGGAGGCTCAGGTTTAAGAGCTGCAGTAGGTCTAAGTGAGGCTGGATTAAAAACAGCTTGCATATCTAAAGTATTTCCAACAAGAAGCCATACATCTGCAGCTCAAGGAGGAATTTCTGCAGCTCTTGGAAACATGGGCGAGGATGATTGGCGTTGGCATATGTATGACACAGTTAAAGGAGCGGATTGGTTAGGTGATCAAGACTGCATTGAATATTTATGTAAAGAAGCTCCTCGAGCGGTCTTAGAATTGGAGAAATATGGAGTTCCATTTAGTAGAACTGATGATGGTAAGATTTATCAGAGACCCTTTGGAGGAATGACAAAAAATTATGGAAATGAACCTGTTCAAAGAACATGTGCTGCCGCAGATAGAACTGGCCATGCTATATTGCATACATTATACGGTCAGGCAGTTAAACATAATACAGAATTTTTTATAGAATATTTTGCTTTAGACCTTTTAATGAAAGATGGCGAATGTAAGGGATTAATAGCTTGGAATTTAAATGATGGAACAATTCATAGGTTTAGATCTCACATAACTATAATCGCAACAGGTGGTTATGGAAAAATATATTATTCAGCAACATCTGCGCATACTTGTACTGGTGATGGAAATGCAATGGTTTTACGCGCAGGCTTGCCTTTGCAAGATATGGAATTTGTGCAATTTCACCCAACAGGAATTTATGGTCACGGAACTTTAATATCAGAAGGTGTTAGAGGTGAGGGTGGTTACTTAGTAAATTCTAAAGGAGAAAGATTTATGGAAAGATATGCTCCAAAGGCGAAGGACTTGGCATCTAGAGATGTTGTGAGTAGATCTATTGCTGTTGAGATTAATGAAGGTCGTGGTGTAGGTAAAGATAAAGATCATGTACACTTACATTTAGATCATTTAGATAAAAACGTAATAGAAGAGAGACTCCCAGGAATATCAGAATCATCAAAACTATTTGCTAATGTTGATGTAACTAAGGAACCTATACCGGTTGTTCCAACTGTTCACTACAATATGGGCGGTATTCCAACAAATTATAAAGCGGAAGTTTTAACTTTAAATGGATCTGAAAAAACAGTTCCTGGTCTTATGGCAATTGGTGAGGCAGCATGTGTATCAGTTCATGGAGCAAACAGATTAGGTTCTAACTCTCTTATTGATTTAGTGGTGTTTGGAAGAGCAGCAGCAAAAAGAGCATCTGAATTAGTTAAACCAGGGCAACCTCACGAGGAGATCTCGCAGTCAGAAACAGACAAATGTTTAGAAAGATTTGATAGACTTAGAAACTCAAGCGGTTCTAACAGCACCGCTGATTTGAGGTTATCAATGCAAAAAACAATGCAATCAAAGTGCGCAGTATTTAGAACTGAGAAAACCTTAAAAGAAGGTGTTAATGAAATAAGAAAGCCTTTTGAAGGAATGGAGAATTTATCGGTTAAAGATAAATCTTTAATTTTCAATACAGACTTGGTTGAAACTTTAGAATTTGACAATTTAATAAGACAAGCAATAACGACAATGGACTCTGCATATTATAGAAAAGAGAGCAGAGGAGCCCATGCTAGAGAAGATTATCCAAAAAGAAATGATGAAAAGTATATGCAGCACACACTATCGTGGTGTGAAGGAAAAAAGACTAAAATTGATTATAGGCCAGTCCATAGATCAACCTTAACTAATGATGTTCAATATTTTCCCCCACAGGAAAGAGTATATTAATGGTTCAAATAAGTTTGCCTAAAAACTCTAAAATTCAAAAAGGCAAATATTTTAAAGATAAAACTGGTTCAAAAAACATAAGAAAAGTTAACATTTACAGATGGGATCCGTCTACAAGTGAAAATCCGAGAATTGACACTTACGAAGTGGACATGGATAATTGCCCATCTAAAGTTTTAGATATTTTAAACAAAATTAAAAATGAAATTGACCCAACAATTGCTTATAGACGATCATGTGCTCATGGAGTTTGTGGATCATGTGCGATGAACATGGATGGTAAAAATGGTTTAGCATGCACCAAATCTCATGCAGAAATTAAAGGGGAAATTAATATTTATCCTTTACCTCATTTAAAAGTGTTAAAAGATTTAATTGGTGATTTAAGTACTTTATATAAACAGTACGATTCAATAAAACCTTGGTTAAAAAATTCAAAAAATTTAGGTGATGCTGAAAATCTGCAATCGAAAGAGGATAGAGCTAAATTAGATGGTCTCTATGAGTGTATAATGTGTGCTTGTTGCTCAACTTCATGTCCAAGCTATTGGTGGAACGGCGATAAGTATCTTGGACCAGCTGTTTTACTTCAAGCTTATAGATGGATAATTGACTCTAGAGATGAAGATAGAAAAGAAAGATTAAAGAAAGTAGCCGATGAACTAAAATTATACAGGTGCCATACAATCATGAACTGTACAAATGCTTGTCCAAAAGGTCTTAATCCTGCAAAAGCTATAGCATCTATAAAGAAAATGCTTGCAACAAGCTAATTAGTTAATTAAATATTTTTCCCAATGAATTTAATACAACATTTCGTAAATGGTGAAGTTTTTTCAGGTTCATCTACAAGAAGCGGAAAAGTTTTTAATCCTGCAACAGGATTGCAAGAAAGCGAAGTCTCACTTGGAACAAAAAATGATCTAGACCAAGCTGTTGATATAGCGTCAAAAGCTTTTGAAACATGGTCTCTAAAACCACCAATACAAAGAGCAAGAGTCATGTTTAAATTTAAAGAATTGATAGAAAAAAATTCAGATGAGCTAACAAAATTAATTGTTTCTGAACACGGTAAGGTCTATGAGGATGCGAAAGGTTCACTGACAAGAGGTTTAGAGATAGTTGAGTTTGCCTGTGGTATACCTCAAATGTTAAAAGGGGAATTTACAGAAAATGTTGGCACTGAAATTGACAGTTGGTCAATTAGACAGCCACTTGGTGTTTGCTCAGGTATAACCCCATTTAATTTTCCAGCTATGGTGCCAATGTGGATGTTCCCAATGGCCATCGCATGTGGAAATACATTTATTTTAAAGCCATCAGAGAAAGATCCTTCATGTTCAATAAAGTTAGCAGAGCTATTTTCAGAAGCTGGTTTACCTGATGGAGTTCTTAATGTTGTCAATGGAGATAAAGAGGTAGTTGATGCAATTTTAACAAACAAAAAAATTCAAGCAGTAAGTTTTGTTGGATCGACCCCAATAGCAAAATATATTTACGAAAATGCTGCAAAAAATGAAAAAAGAGTACAAGCTTTAGGAGGTGCAAAAAATCATTGCGTTGTTATGCCTGACTGTGATTTAGATCAAGCTGTTAATGGATTAATGGGAGCAGCATATGGTTCTGCTGGAGAAAGATGCATGGCCCAATCAGTAGCTGTAGCTGTTGGAAAAATTGGTGATGAATTAGTTGGAAAACTTTCAAAAAAAGTCGAGGCTCTAAAAGTTGGTCCTGGGTTGGATAAAAGTTCAGAAATGGGCCCTTTAGTTACAAAAGAACATTTTGAAAAAGTGAAAGGATATGTAGATTTAGGTGTTAAAGAAGGTGCCAAGTTGGTTGTAGATGGCAGAAATATAAAGTTACAAGGTTATGAAAAAGGATTTTTTATTGGCGGATGTTTATTTGACCATGTTAGTAAAGACATGAGAATTTACAATGAAGAGATCTTCGGTCCAGTTTTATCAGTTGTAAGAGCTAAAGATTTTAACGAGGCAATTAATTTAATTAACGAACATGAATTTGGTAATGGAACAAGTATTTACACACGTGATGGTGATGTTGGAAGAACTTTTGCAAGCAAAATTAAAGTTGGCATGGTTGGTATAAATATACCTATACCTGTGCCAGTTGCATTCCATAGTTTTGGTGGATGGAAAAGATCACTTTTTGGAGATCAACACATGCATGGACCTGAGGGCGTAAGATTTTATACGAAATTAAAAACAATTACATCCAGGTGGCCTTCAGGTGTTAGGTCAAACCCAGAGTTTATAATGCCAACAATGAAATAGATAAATACTATGACTAAAATATCTTTAATTGGAGCAGGACAAATAGGGGGAACACTAGCACATTTGATTGGCATAAAAGAATTAGTAAATGAGTTAGTTTTGTTTGATGTGGCGAGTGGAATTGCTAAAGGCAAAGGTTTAGATATTGCTCAATCTTCATCTGTTGATGGTTTTAATGTAAAATTTTCGGGTACAGACAACTACGAAGATGTAACAAATTCTGATGTTATAATAATTACAGCTGGTGTTCCAAGAAAACCAGGCATGAGCAGAGATGATCTATTAGGGATAAATTTAAAGATAATCAAACAAGTAGCTGAAGGTATAAAAAAAAATTCACCTAATGCATTCGTAATTTGTATAACAAATCCATTAGATGTAATGGTCATGGCTTTACAAAAGTTTTCTGCATTACCAGCTAATAAAGTTGTTGGAATGGCAGGGATATTAGATAGCTCAAGATATAAATTATTTTTATCATTGGAATTAAATGTACCAGTAAAAGACATAGAGGCAATGGTAATGGGTGGTCATGGAGATACTATGGTACCATTACCTAGGTTAACAAAAATATCTGGCAAACCTCTTTTAGATTTAGTTAAAGAAGGTAAAATTTCATCTGAAAAACTTGAAAGCATTAACCAAAGAACTAGAGATGGAGGAGCAGAAATAGTCAAGTATTTAGAAAAAGGATCGGCATTTTATGCTCCAGCGGCCTCGGGAGTTCAGATGGCAGAAGCTTATTTACGAGATAAAAAATTAACGTTACCTTGTGCTGTCAAATTAGATGGTCAATATGGATTTAAAGATGTCTATGCAGGTGTTCCAGTAATAATTGGAAGCAAAGGTGTTGAAAAAATTGTGGAGATTGAACTAAATGATCAAGAAAAAAAAGAATTTATTCACTCAGTAGATTCAGTAAAGAAATTATGGGATGCCGCCGTAAAAATCGATCCCGAATTAAAATAATGAATATTCACGAACATCAAGCAAAACAAATCTTAAAAAAATATGGTGCGAGTGTTCCAAAAGGTGATTTTGCCTTCACAGTAAAAGAGTTAATTGAAAAAGCAAAAAAAATTAAAACTGAAAAATATGTTTTAAAAGCACAGATACACGCTGGAGGTAGAGGTAAAGCTGGAGGGGTCAAAATACTCAATAATATTGAAGAATTAATTGATGCTGCAAAAGAGATGTTGGGAAAAACTCTTATTACCCACCAGACTGGCCCTGATGGTAAAGAAGTAAAAAGACTTTATATTGAAGAGTCATCGAAAATTAAGAAAGAATTTTATTTGTCTTGTCTTATTGATAGAGCAAGTTCAAAAATTGCATTTATTTCTAGTGACCAAGGAGGAATGGACATTGAAGAAGTAGCCAATAAGAATCCTGAAAAAATGATTACAACTAAAGTTGATTATCTAGAGGATATTGATGAAGAGAGCTGTAAAAAGATTATCAAAATTTTTAATCTAAAAGACAATACAGAAATACAAGGCATAAATTTAATTAAATCAATTTACAAAATGTTTATATCTACGGATGCTAACTTAGTTGAAGTTAATCCATTAATATTGACCGAGGAAGATAATCTAATCTGTTTAGATGCCAAGATGAATTTTGATGATAACTCAATTTTTAGGCAACCAGAAATTCAAAGTTTAAGAGATTTAAATGAAGAAGATCCATCAGAAATTGAAGCAAGCAAACATGATTTAGCTTATATAAAGTTAGATGGATCGATTGGTTGCATGGTAAATGGAGCAGGATTAGCAATGGCAACTATGGATATAATAAAATTATTTGGACAAGAACCAGCAAACTTCCTAGACGTTGGTGGAGGAGCTTCAAAAGAAAAAGTTTCTGCAGCCTTTAAAATTATACTTTCAGACCCAAATGTTAAAGGAATATTGATCAATATTTTTGGAGGAATTATGAGGTGTGATATTCTTGCTCAGGGAGTTGTTGAGGCTGCAAAAGAAATTAATATTAATGTGCCACTTGTAGTTAGGTTAGCTGGAACAAATTATAAAGAAGGTAAATTAATTTTAGATAACTCTGGTTTAAAAATAATTTCAGCATCAAATTTGTCAGACGCTGCTAGCAAAATTGTAAAAGCAATAAAATAATGTCAATTTTAGTCAATAAAGAAACCAAAGTAATTTGCCAAGGATTTACAGGATCACATGGCACATTTCATTCTGAGCAAGCTATAAATTATGGAACTAATCTTGTTGGTGGCGTAACTCCTAAAAAAGGGGGCCAAGAACATTTAGGAAGACCGGTCTTTAATACTGTTAAAGAAGCCAAGGATAAAACTGGCGCAAATGCTTCAATGATTTATGTTCCAGCAAAATTTGCTGCCGCCGCAATAGTTGAAGCGTTAGATGCATGCATAGAATTGATTGTTTGTATCACAGAGGGGATACCAATATTAGACATGTTAAAAGTTAAACAAAAATTATCAAAATCTAAATCAAGATTAATAGGTCCTAACTGCCCAGGTATAATCACACCTGATGAATGTAAAATTGGAATAATGCCAGGAAATATTCATAAAAAAGGAACAGTTGGAATAGTCTCTAGATCAGGCACATTAACTTATGAAGCAGTTGCTCAAACCACAGAAAATGGACTTGGTCAATCGACTTGTATAGGTATTGGAGGCGACCCAATTAATGGAACAAATTTTATTGATTGTCTCGATCTTTTTTTAAAAGACGATAATACAAAGTCTATACTAATGATTGGAGAAATCGGTGGTACTGCAGAGGAAGAAGCTGCCGAGTTTATAAAAAGTAATAATGTCAAAAAGCCTATGGTTGGATTTATTGCAGGAGTTACAGCACCACCTGGTAGAAGAATGGGGCACGCTGGAGCAATAATTTCTGGAGGTAAAGGTAGTGCGAAAGACAAAATAAAAACTATGGAAAAAGCTGGTATTACTATAGCTAATTCTCCTGCTGAGTTAGGTAAAACACTCATAGATAAATTGTCTCTTTAAATAAAGGAACTTTGTATTATAAATAATAAATATAAATGAGTTCCTCAAATAACTTAGAAAACAAAAATGCAACTTTTTTAAACAAATCCAACAGTGGATTTATTGAGGAAATGTATGTAAAATTTATAGAGGGAGATCCAAATTTACCTGAAAGTTGGAGAAGTTATTTTGAGAGTCTAAATGAAGATCTAGAAGTCATTTCCAAAGAAATTCAAGGGCCAAATTGGAGTCCTAAAAAAATAAAAATTAATAGAAATAATTTAAACTATAAAAATAACATTCCTTCAGAAAATATTAATGCAGATAAAAAAGTTTCAGACTCTATAAGAGCTATAACACTAATAAGAGCTTACAGAACAAGAGGCCATTTGATTGCAAATTTAGACCCTTTGGGTTTAATGAAAAGAGAGTATTTACATGACTTACATCCAAAAGACCATGGCTTTACTTCAGATGATCTTAATAGGAAAATTTTTTTAGACAACTATATGGATATAGGACATGCAACAATTAAAGAGATAACAAATAATTTAAAAAAAATCTACTGCTCAACAATTGGCGCAGAATTTATGCATATTACAGATCCAATTGAAAAAGTCTGGTTTAGAGAAAGGATGGAAAAAAAAGAAAATCAATTGAATTTTACTAAAAATGGAAAAATAGCGATTATGAATAAAATAATCCAAGCAGAAGGATTTGAAAAATTCTTAGCAAAAAAATATGTTGGAACAAAAAGATTCGGTCTAGATGGTGGTGAGTCTTTGATACCTTCTTTAGAACAAATAATTAAACGAGGAGGTCAATTAGGCGCAAAAGAAATTAAAATTGGAATGCCTCATAGAGGAAGATTAAATGTCTTAGCAAATGTTTTACAAAAGTCATATAAAAGAATTTTTAATGAATTTGCAGGCGAATTTTCGTCTACACATGACGACTCCACAGGTGATGTGAAATACCATCTTGGAGCATCTTCAGATAGAGAATTTGATGGTAATTCTGTTCATGTGAGTTTGACAGATAACCCATCGCATTTAGAAGCAGTCAATCCTATAGTTCTTGGTCAAACTAGAGCAAAACAATTTTTTCATAAAGACGAAGAAAGAAAAAAAGTAATACCTGTTTTAATTCATGGAGATGCTGCGTTTGCCGGTCAAGGCGTGGTAGCAGAATGTTTTGCTATGTCCGGTCTTAAGGGACATAATACTGGAGGGACTATTCACATAATTGTAAACAACCAAATTGGATTCACAACTAGCCCAAGGTTTGCAAGATCAAGTCCATATCCTTCAGATTTAGGAAAAGTTGTGGAGTCACCAATTTTACATTGCAATGGAGACGATCCAGAGTCTGTTGTTCATTGCGCAAAAATCGCAATAGAATTTAGGCAAAAATTTAATAAAGATGTTGTCATAGATATGATTTGTTATAGACGGTTTGGTCATAATGAAGGGGACGAACCTTCATTCACTCAGCCATTAATGTACAAAAAAATTAGGGCTCACCCAACTACACTAAATATTTATGGTAAAAAACTAGTTCAGGAAGGAACTTTATCTGAAAGTGAGTTTAATAAAATGAACACAGATTTTAAACAACTTTTGGAGAATCAGTTTAAAACTGCAAAAGATTATAAACCAAAATTAAATTGGTTCGAAGGAACATGGTCAAGATATCAGCCGACCAAAGGTAAAGATAAAAAAGGAGTAACGGGAGTAAACAATGACAAAATTAAAAAGATATCAGAAAAAATAAACTCAATACCTTCAAAAATAATTGCTCATAAAACAATCGAAAGAGTTTTTTCCCAAAGAGCAAAAACAGTAGCAGAAGGAAAAAATATTGATTGGTCAACAGCAGAAAGCCTTGCTTTTGGTACTTTGTTAGAGGAAGGTTTTCCAGTCAGGTTAGTTGGACAAGACTCAGGTAGAGGTACATTTAGTCAAAGACATTCAGTGATTAGGAACCAAAATGATAATTCAAGATATATTCCATTAAATAACATTTCAAATAAACAAAAAAAATATGAAATAGTCGACAGTCTTTTGTCTGAATTGGCAGTTCTAGGTTTTGAGTATGGTTATAGTTTAGTTGAACCAGAAACACTGACTATATGGGAAGCACAATTTGGAGACTTTGCAAATGGAGCACAAGTAGTTATAGATCAATTTATAGCATCAGGAGAGAGAAAGTGGTCAAGGGCTTCAGGTCTTGTAATGCTTTTACCCCATGGATATGAGGGACAAGGACCAGAACATTCATCTGCAAGATTAGAGCGTTTTTTACAATTATGTGCCCAAGAAAATATTCAGGTTATAAATTGTACAACACCCGCTAACTATTTTCACGCTTTAAGAAGACAAATTCATAGAGAATTTAGAAAACCATTGATAATAATGACACCCAAGTCTTTGCTAAGACACAAATATTGTGTGTCAAATTTAGATGATTTTAATAAACTTAATTCTTTTCATAGAGTATTAGAAGACCATGCTTTAATCAAAAATTCTAAATTTATAAAAATTAAAAAAGCTAAAAAAGTCAGAAATGTTATCATTTGTTCAGGTAAAATTTATTTTGATCTACTCGAAGCAAGAGAAAAAAATAAGGTTGACGATGTAATTTTTGTTAGAATTGAAGAATTATATCCATTCCCAGTTAAATCTTTAACTAAAGCTATTAAACCATATGTCTCAAATTCTCATTTTTTTTGGTGCCAGGAGGAGCCTAAAAATATGGGCGCATGGTCATCTGTAAGAGATTATATTCAATGGACTTTAGATAATTTAGGAGTTAAAAAGAAATTAGATTATATTGGTAGAAAAGCTGCGGCATCGCCTGCAACTGGATATGCCAATAGACATGCTAAACAACAAAAAGAAATTTTAGATAAAGTATTTAAATAGATGTCAGAAAAAATAGTTGTTCCTGTCCTTGGAGAGAGCATAAACGAAGCTACAGTTGCAAAATGGCTTAAAAGTAAAGGTGATAGCGTTGAAGCAGATGAACCTATTGTTGAGCTAGAAACTGATAAAGTAAATTTAGAAGTGCCCTCACCAACTGGAGGGATTTTAGGAGAAATAAATTTCGAAGCAGGATCTACAGTTGAAGTTGGAGCAACATTAGGGTCTATTATGGGAGGTCAATCAGCTTCTACAAACGATAAAATTGAAAAAATAAAAGCTACGGCTAAAACATCAGAAAATATTAATGACAACATAATTAAATTGGATGAAGAAAGAGATACCAAACTTTTTGATAATAATATTGGAGAAGAAAATTTAAAAAAACAAACTGATCAAGTGATAAATGTGGAACCTGAGGAAGAGGCACTCGTTTTAACTGAAGAGATAATAAGTGATGAAAAAGTTAAATCAGGGAAAGAAAAAATTATGTCACCTGCTGTTAGAAAAATAGTAAATGAAAATAATTTAAATATAGAAGATATTAAGGGATCAGGCAAAGATGGGATGATTCTTAAAGGGGACTTACTAAGTTTAATGGACGTTAAACCTGCTCCATCAGAAAGAAAATTAAAATTTGGTGAAGAAGAAAAGATTAAAATGTCTAGGTTAAGAATGACAATCGCAAAAAGATTAAAACAAGCCCAAGAAAATTCAGCGATGCTTACTACTTTTAATGAAGTAGATATGACGAATATCATGAATATGAGAAAAGAAAATCAGGAGGATTTTCAGCAAAAATTCAAAATTAAACTGGGCATAATGTCATTTTTTGTTAAAGCTTGCGTAGTTGGTCTTAAGTTATATCCAGCAATTAATGCAGAAGTAGAAGGCGAGAACATAATTTACAAGAATTATTACAATATCAGCTTTGCGGTTGGAACAGAGAAAGGATTGGTGGTGCCAGTTCTAAAGAATGCAGATGAAATGTCATTTGCAGACATAGAGATGAATATAAAAACCCTATCTGATAAGGCTAGAGATGGAAAAATTACAATTGAAGACCTACAAGGTGGAACATTCACAATTAGTAATGGAGGCGTTTATGGATCTATGTTATCTACTCCAATTTTAAATTTACCACAATCTGGTGTTTTGGGGATGCATAATATAATTAGTAGACCATATGTGATTAATAATGAAATTAAAATTAGGCCAATAATGTATTTAGCATTATCTTATGATCATCGTATAATTGATGGAAAAGAAGCAGTCTCATTTTTAAAAACTGTTAAAGAAAATTTGGAGGAACCAAGAAGATTATTTTTAAATTTATAAAGCTATGTCTGAAAAATTTGATGCAATTGTTATAGGAGGTGGCCCTGGTGGATATGTTTGTGCAATAAGGCTTGCTCAACTAGGAAAAAAAACTGCATGTGTAGAATATAGAGGTACACTAGGTGGAACATGTTTAAATATTGGATGCATTCCTTCAAAAAATTTATTGAACCTCTCTGAAAATTTTCAAAAAGCAAAAAACTTTTCAAAAGTAGGTATTGAGATAAGTGATATTAAATTAAATCTTGATAAAATGATGAAAAATAAAGATAAAGCAGTAACTGTATTGACTAAAGGAGTAGAATTTTTATTTAAAAAAAATAAAGTTTCTTATTTAAAGGGTTTCGGAAGCTTTGTTTCAGATAAAAAAATAAAGATCAAAGGTTCTGACGGCAAAGAGACTGAAATAGAAGGGGAAAATATAATTATAGCTACAGGCTCAGAGGCCTCTCAAATGCCAAATATTAAGTTTGATGAGAAAAGAATTGTATCTTCAACAGGAGCTCTTTCTTTAAAAAAAGTTCCTAAAAAAATGATTGTAATCGGTGGCGGATATATTGGGCTAGAAATGGGTTCTGTTTGGTCAAGATTAGGCTCTGATGTTCACGTGATTGAATTTTTAGATCACATTACACCTGGAATGGATAAAGAAATTTCAAATGAATTTATGAAAATTTTAAAAAAACAAAACATAAAATTTCATATGAGTACAAAAGTAGAGAAAATTATAAAAAAAGGAGAAAATTTAGAAATAGAGACTTCTAATATTAAAGGAGAAAAAAGCTCTCACGATTGTGATGTTGCTCTAATTTCAATAGGTAGAAAGGCATTTACTGATAACCTAAATTTAGAAAAAATAAACTTAAAAACTGACAAAAAAGGTAGAGTTAAAGTAGACAAAAATTTTAAGACAGATAAAAAAAATATTTTTGCTATAGGAGATGTAATCCAAGGTCCGATGTTAGCGCATAAGGCTGAAGAAGAAGGTATTGCAGTGGCAGAAATTATTGCAGGCCAATCTGGACATGTAAATTATGATTTAATTCCTGGAGTTATTTACACTTCTCCAGAGGTAGCAACTATCGGAAAAACAGAGGAACAATTAATAAAACAAAATATAAGTTATAAAATAGGAAAGTTTCCATTCATGGCAAACTCTAGAGCTAAGGCAATAGATGAGCCTGAAGGCTTTGTAAAAATTTTAGCTGATAATTCGACTGACAAAGTGTTAGGGGTTCATATTATAGGTCCCCATGCTGGCGAAATGATTGCTGAAATGGCAGTTGCAATGGAATTTGGCGCAAGTTCTGAGGATATAGCAAGGACTTGTCATGCACATCCTACGTTTTCTGAAGCAATCAAAGAAGCTGCATTATCAGTAGATAAAAGACAAATTCATTCGTAAAATCATATATAATCATATGTCAAAACGCGCTCTTTTTTATAATAAATAAAACTATATCAACATTCATAATGACAAATTCTAATAAAAAATTAAAATATAAAACATCTGATAATGTCGATATTAGCAAACCATGGGATAAAGATAATCAAGCGTGGTGGGACTGGTATGTTAGTCTTGCAGATAATGATGGTAAACAAAGTGAAATAATTAATGCAGATCCATTACCAAATATTGTAATACCCAGTAATGATGAAGTTGTCTCAGAATTAGCTGAACCTTACTATTTAACTAATTATCAAATTGATTTTTTTAAAAAAAATGGCTTCATAAAACTTAAAAGAGTTTTCTCACCTGGAGCTGTGTTAAAGCTTAGAGCTGAATTAATAAATTTATTAAAAGAAGAATTTAAGGTTGATCCAGATAAAGGAGCACAAGACCGTTTCCTAAGTCTTGAAGTAATTTGGCCTGATAACGCACTTCTTCGTGCTTACGTATTATCACCGCGATTAGGTCAAATTTCAGCAGATCTTCTTACAGTACCAGCTGTTAGACTTTACCATGATAATGTGCTAGCAAAACAAACTGGTTGTGGTCGTACACCATGGCACTTTGATGATCACCACTTTCCGCTTGATACTAATGATGTAGTTACTGCCTGGATTCCTGCACAACCAATCCCTCTTGAAATGGGACCACTCTCTTTTGCCTACCCACTAGATGTCCATAAATTAGTTAATGCTGTTACGTTTGAAAAGACTGGCACTGGATATGACCGTAAGGTTTCAGAGGTTTTTTTGAAAAATAATGTAAGTGTTAATGAAACTCCATTTGAATTAGGTGAAGTGAATGCAAAATTAATATCTGCTAAAGAACTTAAAGAAGATGAGGTAGAAAAAATCAAAAAAGAGCTTTTTTCTAAGTTTGGATCAAAAATTAATTTAGACTATAAAGTAGATAAAGATCTTATTTCAGGATTAATAATTCAAGTTGAAAGTATTATGATTGATAATTCTATGAAAAATAAACTTAAACAAATTAAATCACAGATGATCGAGGTATAAATGGATATAAATCCTTCAGAAGTAACAAAAATATTAAAAGAACAAATTAAAAAATTTGGAGACAAGTCTGAGGTTAGTGAAATTGGACAAGTTTTATCTGTTGGTGACGGTATAGCCAGAATATATGGTCTTGATAATGTTCAAGCTGGAGAGATGGTTGAATTCTCTGATGGATCAAAGGGAATGGCGTTAAACCTTGAAAGTGATAATGTTGGCGTAGTTATTTTTGGTGATGACAGAGCTATCAAAGAAGGAGACACAGTAAAAAGAACTGGATCAATTGTTGATGTTCCAGTCGGTAAACAATTATTAGGAAGAGTGGTTGATGGGTTAGGAAACCCGATAGATGGTAAAGCTAATCTTGAAAAAAATCTAGAAAGAAGAAGAGTGGAAGTAAAAGCACCAGGTATAATACCGAGACAATCGGTAGGTGAACCAATGCAAACTGGTTTAAAATCGATAGATAGTTTAATTCCAATTGGTAGAGGCCAAAGAGAATTAATCATAGGAGATAGACAAACTGGAAAAACTGCAGTCGCAATCGACACAATTATTAATCAAAAAAAAATTAATGAATCAGATGATGAAAGCAAAAAACTTTATTGTATTTATGTTGCTATAGGCCAAAAAAGATCTACAGTTGCGCAAATTGTAAAGACATTAGAGGATGCAGGTGCTATGGATTATACGACTATAGTTTCCGCAACAGCTTCAGATTCTGCTCCATTACAATTCTTAGCTCCTTACACTGGTTGTGCTATGGGAGAATATTTTAGAGATAATGGAATGCATGCACTCATTATTTACGATGACTTATCAAAACAAGCAGTAGCGTACCGTCAGATGTCTCTATTACTTAGAAGACCTCCAGGTAGAGAAGCTTATCCTGGTGATGTCTTTTATTTACACAGCAGACTTCTAGAGAGAGCTGCTAAATTAAGCGATGCAAACGGTGGAGGTTCATTAACAGCATTACCTGTTATAGAGACACAAGCGGGAGATGTTTCTGCATATATTCCAACTAATGTAATTTCTATTACAGATGGGCAAATTTTTTTAGAAACAGAATTGTTTAATCAAGGTATTAGACCAGCGGTTAATGTTGGGCTGTCAGTTTCGCGAGTTGGATCAGCCGCTCAAACTAAAGCGATGAAAAAAGTTGCAGGTTCAATTAAATTAGAATTGGCTCAATATAGAGAAATGGCAGCATTTGCTCAATTTGGTTCTGATTTAGATGCCTCAACTCAAAAATTGTTAAATAGAGGATCAAAATTAACAGAATTATTAAAGCAAAAACAATATTCACCAATGACTGTTGCAGAGCAAGTTTTAACTATATTTGCAGGTGTTAGAGGATACCTTGATGATATAGACTTAAAAAATATCGAAGATTTCGAAAAACAACTTTTGGAAAAATGCAAATCTGAAAAACCTGATATTATTGACAGTATTTCTAGCTCTGGAAAGCTTGATGAAGATATAGAAAAAATATTAGTTTCTCTAATAAATAATTTAAAAGAAAAGTTTAAAAATGCCTAGTTTAGATGATTTAAGAAAAAGAATTACGAGTGTCAAATCAACCCAAAAAATCACTAAAGCGATGAAAATGGTTGCTGCTGCTAAATTACGAAAAGCCCAAGAAAATGCCGAAAAAGGCAGACCTTATTCTGAAAAAATGAATAATATTATATTAAATCTCTCAGCTGGTGTCAGTGATCCTCAGTCAGCACCAAAATTATTAGTTGGCACAGGAAAAGAGGATATTCATTTATGTGTAGTTTTAACTTCTGATAGAGGGTTATGTGGTGGATTTAACAGCAATATAATAAAAAAAGCAAAAAATTATTTTGAAAAGATTCAAAAAGAAGGAAAATCTCTTAAAATCGTGACTGTTGGTTCGAAAGGATATGATCAACTAAAAAGACAGTATGGTAAGAGTATAATTGAAAATATTTCATTTAAAGAATCAAAAAATATTAATTATTTTGATGCAGCTAAGATTGGCAATTTAATAATCGAAAAATTTCAAAATGAAGAGTTTGACTTTTGCACAATATTTTTCAATAAATTTAAAAATGTTATATCTCAAATACCGCAAGTACAACAAATAATACCTCTTGAAAATGAAAATAAAAACAATGATGAAAAACTTGTCTCTAGTTACGAGTTTGAACCTGGTGAAGATGAAATTCTAAACAACTTACTACCTAAAAATATTTCAACTCAAATATTTAAAGCTATGTTAGAAAATTCAGCAAGTGAACAAGGGTCAAGGATGACAGCAATGGATAATGCGACAAGAAATGCAGGAGATTTAGTTGATAAACTTACTATTCAGTATAACAGAAGTCGTCAAGCTGCTATTACAAAGGAGTTAATTGAAATAATATCTGGAGCAGAAAGTTTATAATATGAACAAAAAAGGAATAATTACTCAGGTTATAGGAGCAGTAGTAGACGTAAAATTTGATGGTGCTTTACCAGAAATACTCACGGCCTTACAATGTGATAATGGTGGAAATAAATTAATCTTAGAGGTAGCGCAACACTTAGGAGAGTCTAGTGTAAGGACTATTGCAATGGATAGCACAGAAGGACTAAAACGTGGAGACGAAGCTCTAGATACGGGCGCTCCGATCCAAGTTCCTGTAGGTCCTGAAACCCTCGGAAGAATTATCAATGTTATTGGTGAGCCTATTGATGAAAAAGGTGATGTAAAAACTAAAGAAAGTTGGCCAATTCATAGACAAGCTCCAACTTTCAACGATCAATCAACCGAAACAGAAATTTTAGTAACTGGTATAAAAGTTATCGATCTATTAGCCCCTTATGCAAAAGGGGGAAAAATTGGTCTATTCGGAGGAGCTGGTGTTGGAAAAACTGTAATAATAATGGAGTTAATTAATAATATAGCAAAAGCGCATGGAGGTTTTTCAGTGTTTGCTGGTGTTGGTGAAAGAACCAGAGAAGGCAATGATCTTTATCATGAGATGATAGAGTCTGGAGTAATTAAACCAGAGGGCAAAGGTTCAAAGGCTGCTTTGGTTTATGGACAGATGAATGAACCACCAGGTGCAAGAGCAAGGGTAGCTCTTACTGGTTTAACAGTAGCAGAATATTTTAGGGATCAAGAGGGTCAAGATGTATTATTTTTCGTAGATAACATTTTTAGATTTACACAAGCAGGCTCAGAGGTATCAGCTTTACTTGGTAGAATTCCTTCTGCGGTTGGTTATCAACCAACTTTAGCTACGGATATGGGAAATTTACAAGAGAGAATTACAACAACCAATAAAGGTTCGATAACTTCTGTTCAAGCAATTTATGTACCTGCTGATGATTTAACAGATCCTGCGCCAGCTACATCATTTTCTCACTTAGATGCAACGACCGTGTTATCAAGACAAATAGCTGAGCTTGGGATTTACCCAGCAGTGGATCCTTTAGACTCAACTTCAAGAATACTTGATCCAAGAATTGTAGGAGAAGAACACTATAGAGTTGCAAGATCAGTTCAAAAAATTTTACAAACATATAAATCTTTACAAGACATAATAGCAATTCTAGGAATGGACGAGCTATCAGAAGAAGATAAATTGACAGTAGCAAGAGCAAGAAAAATTCAAAGATTTTTATCTCAACCGTTTTTTGTAGCGGAAGTTTTTACTGGGTCTCAAGGAAAACTTGTCGATTTAGACTCAACTATTAAAGGATTTGATGCAATTTGTAAGGGTGAATATGATCATTTACCTGAGGCAGCTTTTTATATGGTTGGTACAATCGAAGAGGCAGTTCAAAAAGCTGAAAAAATGGCTAAGGAAGCAGCAGCCTAAATGGACCAATTTAATTTGGAAATCATAAGTCCAGAAAAATCTTTTTTAACAAAAAGTGATACTGAGGAAGTAATTATCCCGGCTATTGAAGGATATATGGGTATACTAAAAGATCATATTCCTCTTATTTCTTTCTTAAAACCTGGAATTATTGACGTAAAGTCAAAAAATGAAACCTTAAATTTTTATGTAGACGATGGCATTGTCGAATTTAAAGATAATACATTATCGATACTCACAAGTAATATTTTTGATTTAAAAGAAATAGATATAAATATAATTAATAAAATTGTAAAAGATGCTGAAGAAGTGTTAAAAAAAGAAAATATTAAAGATCAAGATAGATATATATTGGATCAAAAAATCGAGGTTTTAAATTCTATAAGGTCTAATTAAAAATAATTTTTTTAACTTCAGTTTTTAAGTTTTTGTAAACATCAGTTTTAAAGTCCACAACCCAGTTGGTTATCTCATCCAAGTCAATCCATCTCCACTCTGAAAACTCAGGTTTTTTTGTTTTAATATTGATCTCTGTATCGTCACCTTTAAATCTCATACAAAACCATTTTTGTTTTTGTCCTTTGTATTTACCTCTCCAAATTATTCCAAGAAGATTTTCAGGTAAAAAATATGTTTGATAGCCTTCAATCTCTTTTATTAAATCTACATTTTTCACACCTGTCTCTTCCTCAAGTTCTCTTAGTGCTGCATCTAAAAATTTTTCATTTCCATCTACACCACCCTGAGGCATTTGCCAATAATTGCGAGGGTTATCTAATCTTTTAGCTACAAAAACTTTATTATCTTTGTTTAAAAGAATAATACCTACACCTATTCTCAAAGGTAGATTTTTAAACTTTTCCTGCATAAAATTATCCAGTGAATAATTTTCTAGCAAATTTAAGTTGATTATCGTTTTCAGAAAGAATTCTAAAATCGTCAGATTCTTCTTCTACAGTTATATCCGGTGCTACACCAACTTCTGAAATTGATTTACCTGATGGTAAATAATATTTTGAAATAGTTAATCTAATCGCCCCTCGATTTTTTAAAGGTATAATTGACTGCACCGACCCTTTTCCATAACTTTTCTCACCAACTAATACTGCTCGTTTGTGATCTTTTAAAGCTCCTGCAACTATCTCAGATGCTGAAGCTGAACCCTTATTAATTAAAACTATAAGAGCTTTACCATTAATAATATCACCATCTCTTGCAAACCATTTTTGATTTTCATTTTTTTTTCTTCCTTTGGTTGATACTATTTCCCCATCGTCTAAAAAAAAGTCAGATATCTTAATTGCTTGTCCTAGTAACCCACCTGGATTATTTCTCAAATCTAAAATATAGCCCTCTATCTTTTTATTTTTTTTAAATTCTTTAATCTTTTTTTTAATTTGATCGTCACTGTTTTCATTAAATGATGTGAGACGGATGTACCCAATTTTTCCATCAAGCAACTCGGATTTAACAGATGCTACCTGAATAATCTCTCTAGTTATATTAAATATTAATGATTTTCTTAAACCGATTCTTCTTACAGTAATTTCTAAAGTTGATCCGACAGGACCTCTCATTAATTCGACTGCTTCATTTAACGTTTTTCCCTGAACTTGTGTATCATTTATTTTGACAATGTAGTCCCCAGCTTTAACACCTTCTCTTTCAGCAGGTGAATTATCAAGAGGTGATATAACTTTAACAACACCTGCTTCCATACCAACTTCTATACCTAAACCCCCAAACTCACCTCTAGTTTCTGTTTGCATTTCCTCCAAATTTTTTGGAGACATATATGATGAATACGGATCTAATGACTGCAATACGCCGTTAATTGCTGCATCCATTGTGTCTGATTGATCTACTTCCTCTACGTATTCCTTATTTATTTTGTCTAAAACTTCTCCAAAAAGATCTATTTTGTCATAAACCGTTTCTTCTTGAGCACTAACTTTTCCAAAACATAAAATAAAAAAAATAATAAGAGCAAATATTCTTTTATTTTTCATCAAACAATTACTCTTTCTTTAGGAATTAATTCAGACCATATTTTCTCAAGCTCATAAAATTTTCTTTTTTCAGGGTTAAAAATGTGAACAATGATGTCGATACCATCAACAAGTTTCCACTCTGTGCTGTCTCTTCCCTCAATTTTACATTGACTAAATCCATTTTCCTTAAATTTATCTAATACCTGTTCTGATAATGACTGGATATGTCTTGAAGAGGTTCCACTAGCTATGATCATATGATCCGCAATTGAAGACTTATCTTTTAAGTCTATTGAAACTATGTCCAGTGCCTTATTATTATCTAATGTTTCAATTATCAATTTTTTTAGATTGGTTTTTTTGACCATTAATTATTAATCATATCAAAAATTTCTCATTTTAGAAGATGAAATGTTAACTTTTTTAAATTCAACATATATCAGACCTTTACTATTAATTGACTTATATGCGATGGATTTTTTAGCCTTTGCCTTAAAACCATTTCTATCAAAAACTAAGATTTTGCAAATTTTTGGTATTTTTTTCCAATTGTCCCATTTGTGAAAATTTAATAAATTATCGGCACCTAATAAAAAATATATCTCTTTTTTTTTACTTTTATTTTTAAAATACTTTATTAAATTAAATGTCTTATTTGAATTAATTTTTTTTTCAAAAAAAACAACTTTAATATATTTTTGTTTGTTTGTTAAACTTTTTGATAGTTCTATTCTTTTGTTTAAATCAAAATAAGTTTTTTTTTTAAATGGATTTTTTTTTGTTATCGCCCAAATTATCTTTTTTAAATCAAACTTTTTTTTTGCTATTTGAGAAATTTTCAAATGCCCTTTGTGAGGCGGGTCGAATGTACCACCGAGTATACCTATTTTATCTATAAGTCTATTTTCTGATTTGGCCATTCCCAGCTACATGGTATTTAAATGATACTAATTGATTTAGCCCCACGGGACCTCTTGGTGGTAACTTGTTAGTAGATATTCCAACTTCTCCACCAAAGCCTAGTTCTCCACCGTCAGCAAATTGAGTTGATGTATTATGCATAACTATAGAACTCTTTATATTTCTTACAAAATAATTAGCATTTGCAGGGTTATTTGTAATTATAGAGTCAGTATGCATGGTACCAAATTTATTTATGTGTTGAATTGCTTCATCAACATTTTTAACAATTTTAACAGAGATTTTTGAATCAAGATACTCTTTACTCCAGTCTTTACTAGTTGCTTTTTTAAGTTTGCCGCTAAAAATTTTTCTGACTTTGTTATCTGCGTATATTAAACAATTTTTTTCTTTTAATTCGTTAAGTATCAAATTAATTTTTTTTTTAGGACAATCTTTATGAATTAATAAAGTTTCAGTAGCTCCACATATGCTAACATTTCTCATTTTGGCATTTAAAACAACATTCCTTGCCATTTTTGCATTTACTTTTTTATCGATAAATATGTGACAAATACCTTCTAAGTGACCTATTACTGGAACATTACACAATTTTTTTACCATCTTAACAAGGTTTTTACCTCCTCTTGGTATCATAACATCAATATAATTTCTCATATCTTTTAGAAGGGACTTAACAACTTTTCTATCTTTTCTCTCAATAAATTGAACATAATTCATATTCACTTTGTTAGCCTTAAGAGACTCTCTAAATAGTTTGACAAATATTTTATTAGTAAAAAAAGCTTCCGACCCACCCTTGAGGATCACTGAATTACCTGATTTAAAACAAAGACAAGAGAGATCTGCAGTTACATTAGGCCTACTCTCATAAATCACACCAATGACACCTATTGGTATAGATATTTTTTTAATTTTTAAACCGTTTGGTCTTTGCCATTTATCTAAGATAACCCCAATCGGGTCCTTTAATTTAGTTATTTCAATTATTGTTTTAATTATCGAACTAAGCTTTAATTTATCTAACTCGAGTCTTGCAACCAAATTTTTATCGATATTTTTTATTTTAGCATACTTTATATCTTTTTTGTTCTGTATTAGTATTTTATTTAAATTTTTCTGTATTAAATAACTAAATTTCAATAAAACATTATTTTTTGTATTTGTATCCACTTTTTCTAAACTTGCTTTATAAGAATTTTGACCTAATTTTTGTAAATATTTTTTCATTCTAGATTTCTACCATATCATCTTTGTGAACGACTTCAGTTTTTGTTTTGTAACCTATTAATTCCTCAATTTTATTTGACTGATGGCCCTTTATTTTATTAATTTCCTCAGATGAAAATGAACTCAGACCTATTGCTAGTTGTTCATTATTTTTATTAATT
Organism: uncultured Pelagibacteraceae bacterium; assembly: GCA_902528175.1. Classification (GTDB taxonomy): domain Bacteria; phylum Pseudomonadota; class Alphaproteobacteria; order Pelagibacterales; family Pelagibacteraceae; genus Pelagibacter. Next base: position 27,122 of record CABZRN010000006.1, read on the forward strand.
ATTTTTATTTGATCACCTTTTTTGAATGAACCCTCAACACTTTTTACTCCTGCAGCCAGTAAACTCTTGCCTTTACGTAATGCATTTTCAGCACCCTCATCAATTTTTAAATATCCTTTTGCTTGTAAAGTGCTGGCAATCCATTTTTTTCTAGCATCTAACTTAGAAATTTCAGGAATAAACCAAGTACATATTTTTTTATCTAAAATATTACTCAAAGGTCTTTCTTTTAATCCATTTGCTATTGCCATTTTACATCCTGAGAGCGCACATATTTTAGCTGCATCAATTTTTGTTCTCATACCACCTGATCCATACTCGCTAGTTTTCCCAGAAGCCAATTTAATTATATTTTGGTCTATTCTTTCAATCTTATTTATCAATTTAGCATCTTTATGAATTTTTGGATTTTTTGTATAAAGTCCATCCACATCTGACAACAACACAAGACAATCAGCATCAGAAATTTGCGCAACTCTTGAGGCCAGTCTATCATTATCTCCATATTTAATTTCAGAAGTTGCAATAGTATCATTTTCATTAACTATCGGTATAAAATTAAGATTAAATAAATTTTCAATTGTCCTTTTAGCATTTATAGCTCTCCTTCTTATTTCAGTATCCTCTAGTGTAAGTAATATCTGAGAAATATTAATTTTTTGAATTGCAAAAACTCCCTTAAATAAATTCATTAACTCAATTTGTCCTACAGATGCTACAGCTTGACTTTGATCTATTTTGAGTTTTTTCTTTGTTATATTTAATTTCTTACAACCAAGAGCAATTGCACCTGAACTTACTACAATAATATTCTTATTTTTTTTTCTTAAATCTTTAATATCTTTTGCAAACTCCACTAACCATTTTTTTCTTATAATTTTTTTGTCATTAATAATTAATGATGAACCTATTTTAACAACAATTTTTTTTGAGTTTTCAAGATACATTATTCAACAACTTTATTTTTAATTTAGAAATTAATTTTTTATCCAGTGTAGATAGTTCAATAATCTTTTTTCTCAATTTTTCCTCAAATTTTCTTTTTTTAATCTTAAAATTTTCTCTCGATAAAAGGTCAACTTTATTTAATACTATAATCTCTCTTTTTTTTAACAATTGCTTATTATATTCACCCAATTCTTTTCTAATTTGCTTATAGGAATTGATTAAATCTTCCTCAGAAACATCAATTAAGTGTAATATTGTTTTACATCTTTCCACATGTTTTAAAAACTTTATACCTAAACCGACGCCAGTGTGCGCTCCTTCGATTAATCCTGGTATATCCGCTAATGTAATCTCTTTATTATCATACATAGCAACGCCTAGATTAGGATTTATAGTTGTAAACTTATAATTAGCAATTTTGGGATTTGCAGATGTTATTGAAGCAAGTAAACTTGATTTACCTGCATTAGGTAAACCTATTATTCCAATATCAGCAATCGTTTTAAGTTGTAACCAAATCCAAAATTCTTCACCTTTTGTACCTTTTGTAAATTTTCTCGGAGCTCTATTTGTAGATGACTTAAATCTGGTATTTCCAAAACCACCTCGACCTCCTACAGCAACAGTAAACTCATCTTTTTCTTTTTTGAAATCAAAAATTAAAGTTTTGTTATCTTCTTCAAAAATTTGAGTCCCTATTGGAACAGATAAGAATAAATCTTTTCCACCTCTCCCTGTTTGATTTTTTCCTTTACCATCATCACCCCTTTTGGCTTTGAAATGTTGTTGATATCTATAATCGATTAAAGTATTTAAATTTCTCTCTGATTTTAATATCACAGAGCCGCCCTTACCCCCGTCACCTCCATCTGGACCTCCAAACTCAATAAATTTTTCACGTCTAAAACTTGGCGATCCTGAGCCACCGTTACCAGCTTTAACAAATATCTTTACTTGATCTAGGAATTTCATAATACAACTTTTGTTTATGTCTTATGAATTTAATTGGGTTTTACTGAAACGTAAGTTCTATCTGACTTACTTTTTTTAAAAACAACCTTACCCTTAACAACCGAGAAAATAGAGTGATCTTTGCCCATGCCAACGTTTTGGCCTGGAAAAATTTTAGTTCCTCTTTGCCTAACTATTATATTGCCAGGTACAACGAATTGACCACCGTATTTTTTTACGCCTAATCTTCTACCAGCACTATCTCTTCCGTTCCGAGAGGATCCACCTGCTTTTTTTGTTGCCATAATTTATCTTTATAATTTATTTTACTTATCTTATTTAATTTCAGCCTTTTTTTCTTTTTTTACTTTACTAATTTTTTCAGCCTCAGACAATACTTTACCATCTTTTGACATTATCTTATTGACTCTAATTAATGAATATTGCTGTCTGTGACCATTTTTTCTTCTAGAATTTTTTCTTCGTCTTTTTTTAAATATTAGAACTGTCCTATTTTTAGAATTTTTTAAAAATTCGGCCTCTACTTTCGCACCTTGAACAGTAGGTAAACCCACCTCAACATTTTTATCATCCCCGTAGGCAAGTATTTCTTTAAATTCAATTATAGAATTTGGTTTTTGATCTCCGAATTTTTCTATTTTAATTATTTCTCCAGCTTTAACTTTATATTGTTTTCCACCAGTTTGTATTATCGCAAAAGACATGTTTTTTCCTTAAAAATTAAATGCAATATATAATTAGCTTTTCTATAGTCAAGATTAATAAGCTAAAAATTATCCTTTAAATCTCTGAGTTTTGAGAAGGCTTCAATATTTTCTGCCTTTAAAAATATGTTGCATTCTAGTTCTTCTTTTAAAATAGATGGAATTGTTGGAATCCCTGCCTTTAAATTTTTATTAATTAAGTCTATTTTTTTTTTAAGATTTTTATTATCTGGATCATGCTCAATACAGAATTTTGAATTGCTTAACGTATATTCATGCCCACAATATATTAAAGTTTCTTTATCAAAAGTTTTAATCAATGATAATGATCTGAACATATCTTCATATGTTCCTTCAAATAACCTTCCACAGCTTAATGAAAATAAAGTATCTCCTGTAAATAATATTTTGTCATTGAAAAAATGATAGCAAATATGACCTGAGGTGTGACCTGGAGTATGATAAGTTTTAAATTGAAAATCATCTTCTTTAAATATCTCCTCATTTTTGAGACAAATATCTATGCCTGGTATTCTTTTTTTATCATCTATAAAACCAATTATTTTACACCTGTACTTTTCTTTTAATGTTAAATTTCCGTCTATATGATCAAAGTGATGGTGTGTGTTTAAGATATATTTTAATTTTAGATTTAATTTTTCTAATGATTTAATAAGTGGACCAGATTCGCTTGGGTCTATAACTAGTGCCTCATTATTATTATGCACTATGTATGAAAAATTATCTTTTAAACACTTTACAATTTCAACTTTTATCATTTTTCTATTAAAAAAATACCCAGTTCTGAAGTTAAATTTTTTAAATTTAAATTTAGCTTGTTAATCGAAGATACTTTATTATTTGTAAGAGCTAAAGATTTAAATAAATTTATTTTTCTATTGTTACAAAAGTTTACGAAGTCCTTAATTGAACACATGTGGAGATTAGGTGTATTATACCACTCATTTGGTAACGTTTTTGTAACAGGCATTGTACCTTTAAATAACAAATTAAATCTCACTTTCCAAAAACCAAAGTTTGGTATTGTTACAATTGATGTCTTTCCTATTCTTAATAAATCACTTATTACTTTTTCGGGATTTAAAAAAGCTTGCAAGGTTTGGCTTAAAATAACGTAATCAAAACTATTACTAGGAAATTGTTGTAAATCCATCTCAGCATTACCTTCAATTACGGTAAGCCCCTTTCGAATACATTTTTGAACATTATCTTTAGATATTTCTAGGCCTCTAATTTTTTTAGATATATTTTCATAAATAAATTTCATCAATTCGCCATCACCACAACCTATATCTAAAATTGATTTGTTCTTTTGGATAGAGTTAGCAATAATTTTAAATTCTTCTTTCATAATTATTTTTTATATGAGTTATCAACAAAATTTTTTAAGGAATTTAAAAAATCAGGAACATCTAATAAAAAAGAGTCATGACCCTTATCAGATTTTACCTCTAAAAATCCTACATCTGCATTTATCGCATTTAACGCAATTACTATTTCTCTATTTTCAGCTGTTGGATACAACCAATCAGAGGTAAATGAAATTATAAAAAATTTGGTTTTTGTATTTTTAAATACTTCTGAAAGGTCACCTTTAGAATTTTTGCTAAGATCAAAATAATCCATGGCTCTTGTAATATAAAGATAGCTATTTGCATCGAATCGATCAACAAATATTGATCCCTGATATCTAAGATAACTCTCAATTTGAAAATCTGCATCAAAACCAAATTTAATATTGTCACGCTCTTGAAGCTTTCTACCAAATTTTTCCTGAAGACCTTTTTTTGATAAATATGTTATGTGGGCTGCCATTCTTGCAACAGACAATCCCTTATCAGGAGATTTATTTTCTAACTCGTAATTACCATTTTTCCAGTTTTCATCTGCCATTATTGCTTGCCTTCCCAACTCATTAAAAGCTATATTTTGAGCTGAGTGACTAGCAGAGCATGCTATAGGAACAGCTATTTTTGACTTATCAGGGTAGTTAGCAATGAATTGTAAAACTTGCATTCCACCCATAGATCCTCCAGTGACACAAAATAATTTATCTATATTAAAATGATCAAGTAAATTAAATTGTGCATTAACCATGTCGTTTATTGTTATAACTGGAAAATTAATACCAATTTTTTTTCCACTTTTTTTATCAATGGAGCTAGGACCATATGACCCCATACAACCACCAATAACATTTGCACATATTACAAAATATTTATTTGTATCAAGTGCTTTATTTGGACCAATCACATATGACCACCAACCATCTTTGTTAGTTACTGGATTTTTACCTGACGCAAATTGGTCTCCAGTAAGTGCGTGAAACACCATTATAGCATTATCTTTATCCTGATTGAGTTTTCCATAAGTTTCGTAAGCAAGAGGATAATCTGTAATAGTAACCCCGCAATCTAATTTTAGTGGTTTTTTAACAATTATTTTTTTTATTTCGTCAAATCCGTTCATAATATCTGATTTGAATTGTGAGGAAAAAAACTTATTTAGCGGTTTTTTTAAAGCGCTCGCAATTCAGTTAAATCAGCGCAAAGATCTTCTATAGTAAGTTATCAATTATGTCAATTACAACTGATCGTTGTTTAATTTTATTTCAATTATTTTATTATTATTTATATATATCATTATGCAAAAAGTAATTTTTAGGAAAATCGGAGTAAAAAGTTATAAACCTGGCAGGTCAGTGCTTTTAAACAAAAAAAAAGTAATTAAATTATCAGCAAATGAATCCGCATTAGGTTTCTCACCAAGAGTAAAAAAAAAATTATCAAAAATTACTTTGTTATCTAAGTATCCTGACTCAAAGTCTAAAAGTTTACGTAAGGAAATTTCAAAGAAATTTAGATGCAATTTCGACAAGATAATTTGTGGCTCAGGTTCAGATGAAATAATTCAAATGATTTGTCAATTATTTTTGACAAAATCAGATGAAGTAATTGTGCCAAAATATAGTTTTTTAATGTATAGAATTTATTCAGGAATAATAGGGGCTAAAGTTGTATATGCTAATGAAGAAAATTTTAAAGTATCTGTAGAAAATATATTAAAAAAAGTAACTCGAAAAACTAAAATTGTTTTTTTAGCAAATCCTAATAATCCAACAGCGACTTATTTGTCTGCATTAGAATTAAAATATTTAAGGAAAAGACTGAGGTCAAATATTCTATTAGTAGTTGATGACGCTTACGAAGAATATATGTTAAATAAAGACTATAAGTCTGGACTAAACTTATTTAAAAACAAAAATAATGTTTTTATTTTAAGGACCTTTTCTAAAATTTATGGATTAGCCTCTCTAAGAGTTGGATGGGGGTATGGTTCGAAAGAAATAGTAAAAGCGTTGATGAACATTAAACCACCATTTAATATTACAAAAATAGGAGAGTTATCGGCTATAGAGTCACTTAAAGATAAAATATTTATATCAAAATCAATTAAACACAATAAAAAATGGGCGGAAAAACTTAAACGTAATTTAGAAAAAAATAATATAAATACAAATAAAGTATCTGCGAACTTTTTGTTGTTAAATTTTGATAAGTGTAAAATTTCAGCTCAAAAATTCAAAAAAAAACTTGAAGAAAAAGGTATTATTGTTAGAAGCCTTGAAGTATACGGCATGAATAATAAATTAAGATTAACAATAGGAAATTCCAAAGAAAATAATTATTTTCTAAAAACACTAAAATCAATATTCTAAAATGTTTAGCAATATATTAATTATTGGTTGTGGTCTGATAGGTTCGTCTATCTTAAGAGGTTCATTAAGCAAAAAAATTTCAAAAAATATTTATATATTTGAAAAATCAAAAAAAAATATCTCCTTGATAAAAAAAATTGATAAGAAAATTAAATTTCTTAATAAAATAGATCACAAGGTTTCAAATATGGACTTGATTGTGCTCTCTACACATATGAGTCAATATGATAATTTGATTATAAAGCTGCTAAGACACATTTCGTCAAAAAATTTAATAACCGATACAGGTTCAACCAAGCGTAATGTTGAAAATTTAATTAATAAAAACAAGAAGTTAAAAAAAATATTTATTCCAAGCCATCCAATTGCCGGGTCTGAAGTAAGTGGACCAGAGTTTGGTGATAAAAATTTATTTAAAGACAAGTGGTGTATAATTTTAAAGGGTAACGATAAACCTAAAAAAAATCTAAAAAAAATAGAAAAATTTTGGAAGAAACTTGGATCAAAAATAATATTTATGAATTCTATTGATCATGACAAAATTTTTTCGATAACTAGTCATTTACCACATTTAATTGCATACAATCTTGTTAAAACCGCTATTGATTTTCAGAAGAAAAATAAAAAAAGCATTATAAAATATAGCGCAGGGGGTCTAAGAGATTTTTCAAGAACAGCAGCATCTAATGAAATAATGTGGCGTGATATTTTCTTTGAAAACAAAGATAATATTATCGATTCAATCAATATCTTTATAAGAAATTTAAAAAATTTTAAAAAACTTGTTAAGAATCAAAATAATACAAGTGTTTTAAAGATATTGAAGAATTCAAAAAAAGTTCGGAGACAAATAATAAATTTAAAACAAGATGTATCAAAACCTAATTTTGGTAGAGATTTATTTTAACTCAAATCTTTTAGCCCAGCTAAATAACTTTCGTACCCGTTATATGATTTAAGCGATGTGTTATATATTGGTTTTCTTGCTTGATTAAAGCTGATTGTTTTTATCACCCTCTTATTTTTGTGGTGTTGCAAACAGTTGTCATCCCAGTCTAAAGAACAAAATTTTAATAATTTTTTAACTTCATCTTGGGTATGTTTAATCAAATTTTCGTATTTTAGATCATATATATCATTTGGAAAGAGATTCTTCCAAAATAACATCAAATCTTGATAATATTTATAATAATTAGACAAATCGCTTAAGTCATTTCCAAAGCTTATTTTTGTAGGAAAATAATTTTTATAAATCGACCAACAGTTATCTATGGGATTCCTATTAATATTAATAAATTTTGAATTTGGTAAGAACTTTAAGATAAATCCTATATAAAAAAAATTTAATGGCGCTTTATCTGTGAAAAATTTTTCAGAGTTATCAATATTAGATATATAGTCTAAGTAATCATCCCTACAATTTAACAAATCCTTTTCAATTAAATTTTCATTAGATTTAAAATAGTCATTATAAATTTTTTGTATATAGGGTAACTCACCACCACCAACTACGTTTTTATGAGATGATAAAATTTGTTCGGTTAAAGATGTTCCTGATCTTGGCATACCAATTATAAAGATAAATTTTCTAGTATTAATCTTTAATTTTGTATTATTTAAAGATTTAAACTTAATTTTAATTAAGTTAAATCTTTTTTTATCCTGGTCAAAATTATAATTGCTAATTTTTTTTGATAAGTCATTTGCTTTTTTGTAATTTTTAAAAGCTTTTGAATATTTATTTTGGTCATCATATGCTTTTCCTAGAGCAAAATGTAGATGTAGTAATGAATTTACGTTAAGCTCCATGTTTGATAACTTTTCCCTTAAGCTAAAAAAATGTTTATGTTGAGAATTGTACTTTTCTATTTGAGAAATCATTCTATCTGCTTCTGTAAAATTAGGCTGAAGATCTAACATCTTTAAATATATTTTTTTAGATTTTTCAAAGTTACCTAAACTATTGTGAATACCTGCTAAATTGTACATTATCGCAAGTTCTTCAGGTTTAATTAATAAGATCTTTTCATAAATAGAAATTGCTTCTTCATTTTTATCCAAATTTTTTTTTAAATTTGCTAAATTATTTAACAAACTCAAATTATCAGCATTAATTTTAAGACCTTTTTTGTAACAGTCCTCAGCTTTTTTGTATTGATAAATATTTGAATAAAACATCCCTAAATTATTTAAAAAATCAACATTATTTGGACTGTTTTTTAAAGCTAATTCCATCACATTTATAGCTTTTGTGACATCATTTTTACTATTATACGAGAGACATAATAGATTATAAAAAACATCAACTTTATTTTTTTTTAGAATTAGATTGCATTCCTTTATAACTTCATCATATTTTTTCTCTAAAAATCTTTTTTTTAACTCCTCAAATTTATTTTTTAAATCTTGGACGTTCATTTATCTAATTCCAATCACTTTTAGTTTAGCTGTTTTTTTTATTAGTTTTATTGTTTTTTTTACATTCATGAAAAGAACTTTTTTTTTTGGTCCATAAGCATGTATTAATAGAGTCTTTGATAGACAAACCGCAACATGACCATTCCAAAATATAATAGCATTCTTCTTAATATTGTTTGGTTTTTTAAAATGTTTTATTTGATCTTTTGTGTCCCTAGGACAGTATTGGTTATTAAATTTAAAAAAAATTTGCACTAATGCCGAACAATCGATTCCTTTAAAAGTTTTGCCACCCCATTTATAAGGAATATCTTTAAAAATTATAATATTTTTGAAAGTCTGGTTCTTGTAACTTACTGGTACTACGTCTTTTTTTTTTATCCAATAATTTTCAAATTTATAAAATTCTTTTTTTTTTTCTGTTACTGAAATTAATGAACAAAATGGTAGTTTAGTGCTTAGTATATATTTATTTTTTGGTTTTGAATATATTCTTGCAAATAAAGATGAAATTTTATGTGTAATCTTAATATCTTTTATAAATTTTCTTCTTTTTATAAAACCTGTATACTTGTCATAAGAGGTCTTAATTTTTAACCAATTTTTTTTTTTATTTAATATTTGGAACCTTTCACCATATATCAACTGTGAGGATAATTTTGATTTCAAAGATTCTTTTTCATAAATATTTACTATTGGATAGTTGTTTATCATTTAGTTGGTGCTACTTTTGAAATATATACTATTAAAAACAAAACCGGTATTCCTATTAAAGCGGTAGTTATAAAATAGGTTTGGTAACCCATTACATCTACCCAAGCTCCAGAATAACCTGCTATAAGTTTAGGTAAAAATAACATTATCGAACTGAAAAGAGCATATTGAGTAGCTGTAAATCTTATAGATGTTAATCCAGACAAGTATATTACAAATGCTGCTCCAGCAAATCCGCTAGAAATATTATCAGCTGTAATTACAGATATTAAGTATTTAATATTAACTTCTGTAGTTGCCAACCAAGCAAAAAGTAAATTGCTTAATGACGCAATAAGTGCACCAATAAATAAAGTGATCATAGTTCCAAATTTCATAGCAAAATATCCTCCAAACAATCCCCCAACAATCGTGGCAAAAACTCCAAAAAATTTAGAATATGTTGCAATTTCACCTATGCTATAACCCTTTTCTAGATAAAAAATATTTGCCATTACCCCCATGACAACATCTGCCATTCTATAAATTGATATTAAAAGTAAAATAAGTATAGCAAGCCCCCCATACCTATCGATAAAGTTTTTAATTGGATTGAAATAACTCTCTTTAATTATTGAGCTATCTTGAAATTTCAATTTAACTAGCAAAAAAATATAAAAACCACTACATAAAAAACAGATAATCAACTTTAATATTGTAAAGAAAAAACTTAATAAATTTTTGTCTGAAAAAGGATTAATTATATTTGAATAAATAAATATGAAAATTACAACTGAAATTAATATATTTACAAAAAACTTAAAGTGCGAATTTGTTCGATTTGAAAATATCCTTCTATGCTTCGGTTCACGGGATATGAGATTTGCAATGATACCTATCAACATTAATGATGACATAGTTAGATATACTTTTTTCCAAACAATATGATCATAAATATCTGCCCCCCATAATGAAGCTAACCATAAACTACCAGCTCCACCAACTAGCATACCAATTCTGTAACCAGCTATATATGTTGACGATAGCGATCCTTGTAAATTTTGTTCAACAGACTCAATTCTGTAAGCATCAATTATTATATCTTGGGTTGCACTAAAAAAGGCAACAAGGGTAATACACACAGCTGTAATGTAAATATTATTTTGAGGATCATTTATTGATGTGAGAATTAATGCAAAAATTATTAATAATTGCGTCAAGAGCAGCCAGCTTCTCCTATGTCCCATACCAGAAAAAAAAGGAATACTAACTTTGTCTACTAAAGGGGACCATAAAAATTTAAAAGCATATGCAAACCCAGCCCAACTAAAAAGAGTGACAGTGCTTCTCTCAATACCAGCTTTAATTAACCATACTGATAAAGTAGAAAAAACTAAAAGTATTGGTAGCCCCGATGAAAACCCAAGCATAATCATTTTTAATGGTTTCTCAGTAAAGAAAAATAAAAAGTTTCTATTCAATTATTTTCTCCAAAAAGATGGTAAAAAAATTATTAGGATTGCAAAAATTTCCAGTCTTCCTAAAATCATTCCTACTGATAGCAACCACTTAGATTGATCAGGAAGTCCAGAATAATTACTATTTGGTCCTATTTCACCCCCCAAGCCAGGCCCAACATTAGATAAAGAAGATGCCGCACCTGAAATTGAAGTTATAAAGTCTAAGCCAGTTAAGGTAAGCATTGAAGCTAATACAAAAAATATCAAAATATAAAGATATATAAAAGATATTATCGATGCTATCAGCTTATCTTCAACTTTACTATTATTGTATTTCAAATTTATTATAGCTCTTGGATAGATAATTTTAATTAGTTGATTTCTAATAAAGTAATACAAAATGTGTACTCTAAAAATTTTTATTCCACATGTGGTTGATCCAGCGCAACCTCCAATAAACATAAGTATTAAGAAAAAAATTAATGGAAAATTTCCCCATTGATCAAACTCTTTAGTTACATATCCTGTACCTGTTAAAATTGAAACTACATTAAAAATTACTGATCTTAGCTGTATTTCAAATATACTCTTGTTAACAATAATAAGATAAATAAATAATACTAATATTGATATTAGAGTTAATTTAAAAAATAGTTTGACTTGTTCATCCTTAAAGATAATTTTTTTATCATCAGAAATAAATTTTATATATAATATAAAAGGAACACTACCTAACAAAATAAATATAATTGAAACAGTCTCAATGTAAGCATTATTAAAGTATCCTATAGACTGATCATAATTTGAAAAACCACCAGTTGCTATCGTTGTCATAGAATGTGTCAAACTATCGAAAGCACTCATTCCGAAAATTTTATAAAATAATGCACACAAAAAAGTTAAAGTTATATATACAGTAATCAGTCTTTTAGAAATTTCTTTAGATTTTGGTAAAATCTTTTCAGAGGTATCATAAGCAGACACTTTTAATAATTGCATTCCACCAATATTCATAATTGGCATAAGTGTAATAGCCATCAAAATTATACCAATTCCTCCAAGCCATTGAAGCATTGACCTCCACATAAGTATACCTTTTGGTGAACTTTCTATATTGTCTAAAATTGTTGCTCCTGTAGTTGTAATGCCTGACATGCTTTCAAAAAAAGAGTCTGTAATTGATAAATTTAATCCAGAGAAAAAAAATGGCAAGGATCCAAATGTTGCAATGCTCAACCATGATAAAGCTGTTAATATAAAGGCCTGTTGTGTATTTATTAATTTTAAATGATCAATGTTAGAAAGAAAAAACAATATACCGAAAGTAATTGTTATAATTCCTGAGGTAATAAAAGTATAGTCAAATTCGTTATAAATTAATTGGAACAACACCGGAACCATCATGGCCACTCCTAAAATAATTAATAAAATCCCTAATGTAAAAAATACTGTTTTATAATTGGTCATTTTTAACGAACATTATTTTATGGAAAATAAATTTCAACATTATATGAATAAAATATGTTCTTAAATTACAAGATATTTTAAATTGATGATAAATATTAAAAAAGAAGATATAGAAAAGTCGAACTCATGGCCGTTTGTTGAGGCAAAAAAGATTATTAAAGAAAGGAAAAAATACATAGATAAAAAAGGAAAAATTATACTACAGACTGGATATGGTCCTTCAGGATTACCTCATATTGGAACATTTGGAGAGGTTGCAAGAACAAGCATGATAGTTAATGCCTTAAATTACATATCAGATTTACCAAAAGAAATTATTACATTTTCGGATGATTTAGACGGTTTGAGAAAAGTGCCAGATAACGTTCCAAACAAAGATATACTCAAAAAAAATTTGCATAAGCCTCTTACAGATATTCCTGACCCGTTTGGAAAATTTAAAAGTTTCGGTGAACATAATAATGAAATGCTAAAAAAATTTTTAGATGAATTCAACTTTAAATATAAATTTATGAGTTCAACAGCTTTATATAAATCTGGATTTTTTAATACTACATTAAAAAAAATATTAGATAATTACGAAGAGATAATGAACATAATTATTCCTACCTTGGGCAAAGAAAGACAAAAAACATATTCACCATTTCTTCCTTTATGCAAAGAAACAGGTCGAGTTTTAGAAATACCGATTATCGAAATAAATAAAAAAAATTCATCTTTAATTTTTGATAATAATGGAAAAAAATTGGAGTCAAGTATTTTGGATGGCAATTGCAAACTTCAATGGAAAGTAGATTGGGCTATGAGATGGTATACTCTTGATATTGATTTTGAGATGTATGGAAAAGACTTAATTGAGAGTGCAATTCTATCTACTAAAATAATTAAACTCTTAGGAAAAAATAATCCTTCAGGTTTTGCTTATGAACTATTTCTTGATGATCAAGGTGAAAAAATTTCAAAGTCAAAAGGAAACGGCGTGACTATTGAGGAGTGGCTTAATTATGCCTCACCAGAAAGTTTGTCCTTGTTTATGTATAAGAATCCAAAAAGGGCAAAAAAGTTATATAAAGAAATTGTGCCAAAGGCAGTAGATGAGTATTTAGATTTGATCGAAATAAGTAAGAGACAGGATGCACGAGAGTTGTTGCTCAATCCTTTATGGCATGTTCATAACGGCAAAATACCCTATGAGGATAGCATCATGAGTTTTTCCATGCTTTTAAATTTAGTTGAGACTAGCAATGCTACGTCTAAAGAAATGCTTTGGAAATTTGTAAAAAATTATAAAAAAGATATTACTAAAGATAACTTTCCTATATTTAATAATCTAATAAAATATTCAATCAAATACTTTAACGATGTAGTTAAACAAAATAAAAAATATAAAAAACCAAATATTACAGAAAAAAAAGCTTTGTTAGATTTAATTTCAAACTTAGAAAAATGTTCTGATAATATGAAACCTGAGGATTTACAAACAGAAATTTACACAGTAGGAAAAAATAATGGTTATAAGGAAAACCTTAGAGAATGGTTTAAATTAATTTACGAGGTAGTCTTCGGAGTAGAAAACGGTCCTAGGCTAGGATTTTTCATAAGTTTTTTTGGAAGAAAGGAAATGATTTCACTTATCAAAGAGAAAATAAATTAATGTTTGATAAAATTAGACCATTGATATTTAAATTAGATCCTGAATTGGCACACACATTAGCTATTAAGGCTCTTAAAACAAATTTGTTTTTAAAACAAAAAATTTCAGAAGATTCTTATCTAAAATCTGAATTGTTTGGAAGAGAGATAGATAATCCAATCGGGGTTGCTGCTGGTTTTGACAAAGATGCTGAGGTTTATAACCCATTATTTAACCTAGGTTTTGGTTTTGTTGAGGTGGGAACAGTCACACCTTTAAAACAATATGGAAACAAAAAACCAAGAGTTTTTAGGTTAGAGAACGATAAAGCTTTAATAAATCGTCTTGGTTTTAATAACTCTGGCAGCGATGTTGTAATTGATAGAATAAAAAAAAATAAACCGATTGGTATACTTGGTGTAAACATAGGGCCAAATTGGGATAGCAAAGATAGAGTAGGAGACTACCTAATTGGATTTAATAAATTTTATAATTTAGCAGATTATATAACAATTAATATTTCATCACCTAATACGGAAAACTTAAGAGATTTTCACAATTTAGAAGAATTAGGAAATTTATTAGATAAAATTTTTGCTGAAAAAAAAAAATTAAATAGCGACATTCCGATTGCTTTAAAGGTTTCACCAGATATTGATAATGTCATTGTTAAAGATATATCTAAAATATTGATACAATATAAAGTCAATGCGTTAATTGTTTCAAATACTACCGATCAAAATAGAGATAATCTGAAAGACCATCAAAAATTCCAGAAAGGTGGTTTATCGGGTAAACCTTTAAACGATATATCAAATAAATTAATAAATAATTTTTTTAAAAATCTAAATGGACAAACAAAAATAATTGGTGTGGGAGGTGTGGACTCTGGAGAAACAGCATACAAAAAATTTTTGAGTGGCGCTAATTTTGTTCAACTTTATACAGGCATGGTTTTTAGAGGACCAAAAATTGCAATAAAAATTAATGAAGAACTTAAAACAATATTAAAGGAAAAAAAAATAAAAAATTACTCCGATATTATTGGTAAATTATAAACTTGACTGATACATAATGTACATTTATACACTCTCCTCATGCCAAAAAAGTGCGAATTAACTGGAAAAAGACCTTTGAAAGGCCACAAGGTTAGTCACGCGAATAATAAAGTTAAAAGAAGATTTTTACCAAGTGTAAAAAAAGTCAGTTTTAAAAGTGAATTACTAAATAAAAAACTAAAGATAACCGTCTCTAACGCAGCAATGAGATCTATAGATAAAAAAGGCAGCTTCGATCAATTTATGAAAACTGTGAAATCAAAAAATTTATCTATAAGATTAAAAAAAATTAAAAAAAGCATAATCCAAAAATCATCATAATGAATAAGTTGTTCTTAACCTTATCCTTTTTAATGGGGTTAGTTGTTCTAGTTTCAAACTTTCTAGTCCAGTTTCCTGTCAAATATTATGGATTGGAAAATATTTTAACCTACGGAGCTTTTAGTTACCCAATAGCTTTTTTAATTACTGATTTAGCCAATAGGTCTTTTGGTAAAATAATAGCTAGAAAGATTGTTTATGTTGGGTTTACAATTGGTGTATTATTTACACTTATATTTTCTACAAATTTCTCAGACCTAATTTCAATTAGAATAGCAATTGGGTCTGGGACAGCATTCATATTAGCCCAATTGTTAGATGTTCAAGTTTTTGATAAACTAAGGAGAAAAACATGGTTTGTTGCTCCTTTATTTTCATCACTAATAGGTTCAACTGTTGATACATTTTTATTTTTTTTTATTTCATTTTATGGAACTGGACTACCTTGGATAACATTATCTCTTGGTGACTTAGGTGTAAAAATATTTATAGCTTTAATTATGTTAATACCTTTCCGTTTACTATTGAGAACTTTGAAACCTATTTAATTAAATATCTGGCTCTTGTTGCGTCATACAATGTACTGCACCAAAACCCCAGATTAATTTACTGCAATCAATCGTAATAATTTTTCTATTATTAAAAAATCTTTTGAAAATTTTAAAAACTTTAATATCTTTTTTATCATTATATATTGGAAGGAGTATTACCTTATTTCCAATAAAGAAGTTTAGATAAGTTGCTGGAACTTTTACTTTGTTAATATATTTAGGTTTTGGCATTGGAATTTTTATTATTTTAAATTTTTCTCCATTTATATCTCTTGCCTTTTTTAAAATTTTTAGATTTTCATTTAATATTTTATAATTTCTTTCTTTTTTGTTTGTCTCGAAACAAGCCATTATTGTGTTTTTTGTAACAAATCTAGATATATCATCAATATGGCCGTGAGTATCATCACCTTTAATACCCCTATTAAGCCATATAAAGTTTTTAATTCCAAGATATTTTCCTAAAAATAATTGATAATCTTTTTTTTTTAAGCCCGGATTTCTCTCCTGTTTTTTACTTAACAGACATTCTTTAGTTAATAAAACTGAACCTCTTCCATTTACATCAAATGCTCCACCCTCCAGAACAGGGTAATATTTTTTTTTATTATAAATTATATATGGATTTACTTTTTTTACCCTAGTCATTTCACATATTTTAGAGGGAATTTTGTTATCCTTTTTAAAATTTCGATATTTCGACCACCCATTAAACTCAAAGTTAAGAATTATTTTTTTACCGGTAATTTGATTTTTTACATAAATTGGACCAGAATCTCTAATCCATATTCTATCTGTATCAATTTTATAAAATTTAACATTAGGTTTTTTAAATCCTCTTAATTTTAATAGTTTTGTAATTTCATTTTTTTTTTCATTTTTTTGAATTATTAAGTTTACTTTTTGTGAAATTGATAATTTAGAGATTATATTTGCAATAGTTCCAGGAATACTATTGAAATATCCTGGCCAATCTTTTTTATTATGTGGCCAAACAATCCATACTGATTTTTGTTTTTCAAATTCACCAGGCATTATAAAGCTACAAGTTTTTATAGCTTTAATCATCTTTAGGATTTTTTAATATACTTTTATATGCATCAATTCTTCTATCTCTCAAAAAAGGCCAATGTTGTCTGGTACTTTCAATTTTCCTTAAATCAATTTCCGTAATGAGAACACCATCTTTTTTATTTCCCAATTTACCAATAATTTTACCACTTGGATCCGAAACAAATGAGTTTCCCCAAAAATCGATTTTGGTCTTACCGTTTCTTTCAATCCCAACTCTGTTTATTGCTGCAACATACACTCCATTTGCAATAGCATGTGATCGTTGGATGGTTATCCACGAATCTAATTGTTTTTTTCCAAATTCCTTCTTTTCTTTGGGGTGCCATCCTATTGCAGTAGGATAAAAAATAATATCTGCACCTTTTAAGGCTGTTATTCTTGCTGCTTCAGGAAACCATTGGTCCCAACAAATAAGAGATCCAATATTGCAATACTTGGTTCTAGTACTTTTAAAACCAAGATCGCCAGGCGTAAAATAAAATTTTTCGTAATATCCTGGGTCATCGGGAATATGCATTTTTCTATATTTATTAATTATCTTCCCTTTTTCATTAATTATGAGAATTGTATTATGGTACATTCCAGAAATTTTTTTTTCAAATAAAGATAAAATTAAAACAACAGAAAATTCTTTTGCAGTTTTACAAAAAATATCAGTTGTTTTATTTGGAATTTTCTCGGCTAATTTAAAGTTTGAATGTTTTTCAGTTTGACAAAAATATTTAGACAAAAATAATTCAGGAACACATATAATTTTAGCCCCTTTATTTGATGCAACTTTAATTTTTGAAATAGCATTTTTTAAGTTTAATTCTATATCTTTTGAAATTTTTAATTGAATTAAACCAATCTTGGTTTTTTTTGTCATATTGTCAAAATAATTTGGAAAAGTTTTTTCTTTTCCTTTTTTTCCATTCACCCCTATGGTAAGCATCACTCACTATAAGAGGTAATACACTTGTAGCCTCAGCAAAAACCATTTGCTCTTTAGAAGTATCAACTTTACCCCAGGAGCTTGCCTCTTTTAAAGTGGAACTGCTACAAGCTCCATCTCTAGAATCAGCTACAGTTACTTGAATTGCATATTTATGCATGTCTACATCTTTACCCAACAGTTCAGCACAAATTACTGTATCTTGAATAAAATTTTTTGGTACACCTCCACCAATCATAAATAAGCCCGATCCTTCTGACCTTATCTTTATCTCAGTTAATTCTCTAAATTCTCTTATTGAATCGATAGTCATATGTTTTTTAGGATTTTTTTCTTGATGCATTACTAACCCAAACCCGGCACTTGAGTCTGTGAATGCAGGACAAAATATGGGTACGTGGCAGTCATATGACATTTCAATTAAAGAACCTTTTTTCTTTGCATTTTTTTTTAAATATTTGCCAAGTTCATAGATAAATTCTCTTGATGTGTAGGATCGTGGTTCAAGAGAGTCAGCAATTTCTCCAATGACTTTATCACAATGTTGAAGTTCCTCTTCGTCTATATAAGTGTCATATATCCTATCAATATAATTTTTCCTTAATTTAGAGTCATCTTGAAATTGAGAGCCTTGATAATGATTAAAACCCAAAGCTTCAAAGAAATCCATATCAATAATTGATGCTCCAGTTGCGACTATTGCATCAACCATATTGTATTTAACCAAATCTCTATAAATATGCATACATCCAGCTGCAGATGTTGATCCCGCTAATGTTAAAAAAATAGTGCAATCTTTTTCACTTAGCATTTCATTATAGATTTTTGCAGCATTAGCTGTCTCTCGAGATACAAAAGACATTTTTTCCATTGAAGAAATTATAGGTCTTGCATCAAACTTCGTTATGTCAATATGTTCAACCGGTTTATTTAGAAAATCTTTTTTACTATTATGACCTAGTGTTTTTTTCACAGGATTTTAAGCAACCAAATAACTTTTGCTTTTATCTTTATCATACATAGTCATTACAGGCTCATCCTCAACTTCAAAAATTTTATCAGAATAAAAACCATTAAACTGTGTTCTAAATGTAAGACCATAAGCACCAAGTTGTCCCAGTTCTATGTAATCATTTTCCTTTATATTATTCGGAAGTATAAAAGGACCTTTCATATAATCCATGCTATCACACGTTGGACCATAAAAATCAAATGCTGTCATTTTTTTTGATATCATTCTACCGTTTGTAATAAGCCTTGATGGATAAACTATATTTGGAACACCTCCATCAAATAAAGTTCCATAAGTACCATCATTGATATATAACTTTTGTTTTTTTCTTAAATTTATTCTCACAATTGTTGAACCCGACTCTGCTACTAGTGCTCTACCAGGCTCGCATATAATTTCTGGCAATTTATCTATTTTAAGAATATTCAATGATTTTTTTATTTCCTCAAAGTAGCTATTTAAAGATTGGGGTATTAAGTCGGGATAAATAGTTGGAAACCCTCCACCTATATTTATTACTTTTGGTATAATTTTTGTTTTCTTAATTAAATTTCCAATTTCTGTTATTCCTTTTGTATAGGAAATTGGGTGCATACATTGAGAACCAACATGAAAGCTTAAACCTAATTTTTTTGTATATTGGTTGGTAAGTCTAATAAGGCCCGGAGCCTCATTATTATTAGCACCAAATTTTTTTGACAAATCAATTTCTGCATGCTCATTTGAAACTGCAATTCTTACATATAATTCTAAATCGTTTGCGCGATTAGTAGTTTCAAGAATTTTTATTAATTCATCCTTAGTATCCAGCGAAAATGCTTTAACCCCAAATTTGAAATATGCATCTCTTATATCTTCTCTACTTTTTACAGTATGCATATATGAGCAATTTAAAGAATTATCTATTTTTTTTATATCTTGAATTTCCTTGATAGATGCTACATCAAAGTTTTTTATACCACTTTCAATTAACGTTTTTACAACTTCTTTGTTAGGATTAGTCTTAACTGCATACAAAATTTTACCTGGGAAATTTTCGATAAAGTATTTTGAAGCTTTTTTTATTGACCTCTTTCTGATGCAGTACACTGGATCAGATGGTTTTAACTCAGTTATTAGTTCATAAACCGATTTAAATTTTTTCATTTTTAGCTCCTTAAAAAAAATTTAACAAAAAAAAACTGCATAACATATATGCAATTTTCGTGAATAGTTTTTTACTTATATAGTGAGCTCTGTAAAGAAAATTATGAGGTTTTTTTGGTTTTTTTAGACTATTGAAATTTTAGGATTTATGACCATATAATATCAATTATGGAGACAGATAAGCTTAAAAACATAAACGAATTTGAGGACAAATCTCTTCTAATTGTAGACGACGATAATCCCTTTAGAGAAAGGCTTGCAAGAGCTATGGAAAAGAAAGGCTTTAAGGTTTCACAAGCTGAAGGTGTAAAAAAAGGTCTAGATGCAGTAAAAAATAGTAAGCCAGCTTTTGCTGTGGTAGACTTAAGGCTGGGTGATGGTAACGGTCTTGAGGTTGTAAAAGAAATACAAAATTCAAATTCAAACAGCAGAGTAGTAATGTTAACTGGGTACGGAAATATTCCTACAGCTGTTGCAGCAATAAAACAAGGTGCAATTGATTATTTGGCAAAACCAGCAGATGCAGATGATGTTGAAAAGGCACTTTTAGCTAATCCAAATAAAAAAGCAGAGCCACCTGAAAATCCAATGTCAGCAGATCGAGTAAAATGGGAACATATTCACAGAGTATTTGAACTTTGCAATAGAAATGTTTCTGAGACAGCTAGAAGATTAAAGATGCATCGAAGGACACTTCAAAGAATTTTATCAAAAAGATCACCTAGATAGATTTTCTAAACTTTACAAGTTTCGAGGCAAGAAAAGTTAAAATCAAAATTTTGAATAGTTCTGCTAATAGAAAAGGCTTTGCGCCAAGATCAAAAATAGGTTTATCCCACCCAATTAGACTTCCTAACCATATTAATCCCAAAATATAAATAGTAGAAACTGATATAAGAATTTTAAAAAAATTTTGTATTATATTTTTTCCAAAGTTAAAATAACCTGTCAAAAAAACTGCACTCAAAAATCCAATTAAGTAGCCCATAGTTGGTCCAGTAAAGTAAACTAAACCAACTCCTTTTTCTGGAGAATTAGAGAAAACTGGCAATCCTAAAATTCCTTCAAGTAAATAGACGGTTATTATTGATAAACCAATTTTATATCCCAATGCTATACCTAAAAATAAAACTACGAATGTTTGCATTGTCATTGGTACTGGATAAAAAGGAATTTTTATTTTTGCTGAAATTGTTAAAATTAAACTTCCCAAGATTATTATAAAAAAATTTTTTAAAATTTTTTGATTTTGATTTGACTGAATTCTGTCCATAAGCTTATTATATATTTTTGTTAAAGATTTATCTAGTTTTTTATCAATTTTATAAATACATCCTCAAGGTCTGGATCCCTTGATTGTACGTCAAAAATATCAATTTTTTGGCTTTTGATAACATAGATTATATCTTGTATATTGATAATATTTTTTTCGTAAGAAACGATTAGCTCTTTTTCGTTATTCTTCATTATTCTTAAATTTTTTTTTAAGTTATCAATTAATTCTACTTTTTTATTTACAGAGAATTTTACTATTTTTGTTTGTATTTTATTTAACATATTTTCAGTAGTTTCTAATGCAATCAAATTTCCATTATTGATTATACCAATACGGTCACACATTTCCTCTGCCTCAGATAAATAATGAGTAGTTAGTATAATCGTTACACCTATATCTCTTAATGATTTTACATTATCTAATAACTTCTTTCGTAACTCTACATCAACTCCAGCAGTAGGTTCATCTAAAATTACAATTGGCGGTTTATGCACTAATGCTTTTGCAATTAAAAGTCTCCTCTGCATACCACCTGATAAATTTCGAGTGTAGCTATTGGCTTTTTCATCAAGAGAGACTAGATCTAATATGGTATTTGTAATTCTATCCTTTTTTTTTACACCATAAAGACCAGCTTGAAATTCTAATAATTTTCTTGGTGTAAAAAAAGGATCGACATTTATCTCTTGTGGAACTATACCTAGTGAGGCTCTAACTTGTCTAGGGTTTTTGTCCATATTAAATCCCCAAACAATTACGTCTCCAGAAGTTTTAGTAGTTAGTCCTGCTAGGATATTTATAAAAGTACTTTTTCCCGCACCATTTGGACCCAATAAGCCAAAAATTTCTCCTTCTTTCACCTCTAAGTTTAAATTTTTAAGAGCATAAATTTTTTTGTTATAGGTTTTGTTTAAATTTTTAACAGAAAGTACAATTTTGTTATTCATTTAGATTTATAGACTTATAACATTAAGATAAATTAAAATAAAATTTAATAATGAGCAAAGTATCCAAAAAAGAAAATTACTATTTAATCGATGGATCTGGATATATCTTCAGAGCTTACTATGCATTACCACCTTTATCTAGAAAATCCGATGGGCTACCAACTGGTGCTGTAGTCGGATTTTGCAACATGTTATTCAAACTACTAGAAGATGCAAAATCTTCTGATAATAAATCTAAACCCACTCATTTCGCTGTCATATTTGATTCTGCTAGAAAAAATTTTAGAAATGAGATCTATTCTGAATATAAAGCAAATAGGTCAGATGCACCTGATGATTTAATTCCACAATTTGAATATATTAGAAAATCTGTAGAAGCTTTTAATTTACCATCTATAGAACTCATTAATTATGAAGCAGATGACTTAATAGCAACTTACAGTGAACAAATAATAAATAAAGGGGGTGATGTTACAATTGTATCCTCTGATAAAGATTTGATGCAGCTGTATAAAAAAAATATACGAATTTACGACCCAATGAAAAATAAGTTCATTAATGAAGAAGATATTAAAAAAAAATTTGGCGTTAAAGCAGAGAAAGTAATAGATGTTCAATCTTTAGCAGGAGATAGCAGTGATAATATTCCAGGTGTGCCTGGTATAGGAATTAAAACTGCAGCAGAATTAATAAACGAGTACGGTACTTTAGAAAATCTTTTATCAAATTCAAAAAATATCAAACAAAATAAAAGAAGAGAGACACTTGTCGAAAATAAACAAAAAGCAATAATTAGTAAAAAGCTAGTTACCTTAAAAAAAAACGCACCGGTCAAAGTCCCATACAGCGATTTTATTCTAAAACAGATTGATAAAAAAAAATTATATAATTTTTTAAGGAATATGGAATTTAATAGATTATTAAGTTCAGTAATATCAACTTATGGAGAAGTTGATTTTGAAGACAACAGGAAAGCATTTTCCCAAGACAAATTAGAAAGTAAAATTAACAAAAAAAAATATGTATTAATAAAAAATGAAAATGAATTCAGTAAATTAATATCTAAAATTAAAGAGGAAAGTGAAATATCAATTGATACCGAGACAAGCTCTCTTGACCCACACCAAGCTGAACTTATTGGAATATCCATTTCACCGAAAATTGGTGAAGCTTATTACATTCCTTTAAATCATAAAAATTTCAAGAATTTAAATGAAAAAATTGTATTAAAAAAATTGAAGAATCTTTTAGAGGATAAAAGTATTAAAAAGATTGGTCAAAACATTAAATTTGATTATATTATGCTTTATCGTAGAGGTATTGATTTAGAACCATTAGAAGACACAATGTTAATGTCTTATGTGTTAGATGCTGGAAAAAATAGACACAATATGGATACTTTGTCAGAAATTCATTTAGGTCACAAAACAATCTCATATAAAGATCTTGTAGGAAGTGGAAAAAAACAAATAAGTTTTAATGAAGTTGAAGTTGAAGCTGCAAAGGACTACGCGGCTGAAGACGCAGATATTACTTTCAGGCTTTACAAAAAATTTTTAATTAATCTAAAAAATGAAAAATTAATGAATATCTACGAGACTTTTGAAAAACCATTAATTAAAATTTTAGCTCATATGGAAATGAATGGAATTAAACTTGACAAAAAATTTTTAAATAAATTGTCGGAAAATTTTCAAAAAAAAATCTCTGATTTAGAAAAAAAAATTTTTAAAATATCAAAAAAAGAATTTAAAATTGGATCAACCAAGCAACTTGGAGAAGTATTATATAATGATCTTAAAATATCTGCTTTAAAAAAAACAAAAAAAGGTAGTTTTGCTACTGGCGCTAGTGTATTAGAGGATCTCGCTTACAAAGGCCACGAATTACCACAACTTGTTTTAGAGTGGAGACAACTAACAAAATTAAAAAATACTTACTCTGATTCTTTACCAGAATTTTTAAATCCTAGCACAGGTAGAGTGCATACTAGCTTTCTATTAGCTGCTACAACAACAGGTAGATTAGCATCGAGTGATCCTAATTTGCAAAATATTCCAATTAAATCTAATGATGGAAAGGAAATTAGAAAAGCATTTATTTCAGATAAAGAATGCAACTTATTATCTGCAGATTATAATCAAATCGAGATGAGAATATTAGCTGATCTTGCAGATGTTAAAGAGCTTAAAAAAGCTTTTAACAATAAAGAGGATATACATTCATTGACAGCAAGCGAGGTTTTTAATGTAAAAATAAAAGATGTTACATCTGAATTGAGGCGTAAAGCAAAAGCAATTAATTTCGGAATAATTTATGGTATTTCCCAGTATGGTCTTGCAAAACAAATTTCAGTGACAACTGGTGAAGCAGATCAATTTCTTAAATCTTATTTTAAAAAATTCCCCGAGATCAAAGATTATATGTCAACCACAATAAACTTTTGTAGAAAAAGTGGATATGTTAATAATATTTTTGGAAGAAGAACACATATAACAGGAATTAATGATAAAAATTTTAATATCAGAAATTTTCAGGAAAGAGCAGCTATAAATGCACCAATTCAAGGATCAGCATCTGAGCTAATGAGAATGGCAATGATTAATATTTTTGAAAAAATAAAAACAAAAAAAATAAAAGATTGCAAGCTACTTTTACAAATTCATGATGAGTTAATTTTTGAGGTTAATAAAAATAATATAGAAAATATAAAAAAATTAGTAGAAGCTGGTATGAAAAGTGTTCAGAAAAGTGATTTGCATTCATTTTCAATTCCAATACTTGTAGATGTGAATTTTGGTGAAAATTGGGGCTTGTTACAATAAGATAAGCTATTGCCCAAATTATAACAATTTAGTATTTTTAGTTATTGCATGACTCAAACAATTGCATTAGTAGATGATGATAGAAACATTCTAACAAGCATTAGCATAGCTTTAGAAAAAGAGGGATTTAAAGTTCAGACATACTTGGATGGTGAAAGCGCACTTATTGGTTTATCTAGAACTCCACCAGATCTAGCTATAATAGATATTAAAATGCCAAAAATGGATGGAGAGGAATTACTTAAAAAATTAAGAAAAAAAACCTCACTCCCAGTTATTTTTTTAACCTCCAAAGATGAAGAAGTAGATGAGTTATTAGGATTAAAACTTGGTGCAGATGACTTCGTAAAAAAATCTGGAGGATTTTCAATAAAAGTTTTAATAGAAAGAATTCGTGTTCAGTTAAGAAAAAAGAATGTAAATATTGAAGACATAAAAAATATTATTAATCATGGAAAACTTAAACTTGACCCATCTCAATTGGAATGTGAATGGGACGGTAAACAACTCCCAGATAAACTAACGACTACTGAATTTTTAATTGTTCAAGAGCTAGCAAAAAGGCCAGGAATAATAAAAGAAAGAGCACAATTAATGGATATTGCTTATAGGGAGGACACAGACATAGAGGACAGAACAATTGATAGCCATGTAAAAAGAATTAGGAAAAAATTTAAAAAGGTCGATGAAAATTTTTCAGCAATAGAAACGAGATATGGCAGTGGTTACAGGTGGAATGTCAGTTAATGTTTTCTTCTATAATTAAAAACTTATCAATTTTAAAAAAATTCTTATTTATTAATCTTATCATTTTTTTGTTGATAGGTTCACTAACAATAATTTATTTAAACTATGTTCAACCAAATTTAATTAAAAAAAAAACCTCAATACACATCCAAATATTAAATAATACTGTACAAAACTTAAATAGACTAAATGTTCAATTTAATAAAGAGGATATTAAAAACTTTTTGTTTTCTAAAAGATTCCTGTTTCAGAGTGTTGATAGAGTAGTATTTTTAGATGAAAATTACGACATAATTGCGGATACTAACACTCTAGATTTAGACCCAAGGTCATTTAGTCAAAGAATTGATATTGTTGAATTTGATATCCCCGCAAATAATAATGAAAAAGTTACACAAGAAGATAAAGTAAATAAAAAAAAAGAAACAGAGCTAAAAGAAAAAATATCAAATTATGCCTCATCAGCTAATTTTGGCAAACCCTTTACTTTTACAACTGAAAGTTATCAGCAATTCAAATTATCTACAGTAAAAAACTTAATTATAAATGATACACCATCCGGTTATTTATTGATTTCAGAAAGTGCAAATGAAATCAAAAGCGCAATTAATGAGAGAAAAACTTTTGTAATACGTAC
>CABZRN010000007.1 GCA_902528175.1 uncultured Pelagibacteraceae bacterium
AAAAACAGGTCATACAAATGATTTAAGTTCTACAATTCAGGACTTAGGGACTACTTTTATAAAGCTTGGACAATTCTTAGCAACAAGACCGGATATAATTGGAGAAGAACTTACAAAAAATTTAGAAAAATTGCAGGATAAATTGCCACCATTCTCAAAATCATTAGCAGAAAATATTATACGAGATGAGCTTGGAGAATTAACAGCAAAAAATATAATTGAATTCTCTGATCCTATTGCAGCAGCATCAATTGCACAAGTTCATAAAGCTAAAATAAACGATTGTAATACCATAAAGGATGTAGCTATAAAAGTTTTAAGACCAAATATTAAAGAAATATTTAATTCTGAAATTGATGCAATAATGATGTTGGCTTATTTGGTAGAAACGCTTATTCCAAAAACTAAAAGATTAAAATTAATTGAAGTTGTCTTTTTATTCAAAGAAATAACAAATCACGAAATGGACTTGAGATTCGAGGCAGCAGCGGCTAACGAATATTTAGAAAATACAAAAAATGATTTGGGTTTTAACGTGCCTAAAATATATTGGAATTTTACCAGTGAGAGTGTGCTAACTTTAGATTGGGTTGATGGTATATCTATAAGGGAGAAAGATAAATTAATTGAGAGTGAAAAAAATACCTCAAAAATTGCGTCTGACTTAATACAACATTTTTTAAGACAGGCTGTTAGAGATGGCTTTTTTCACGCTGATATGCATCAGGGAAATATTTTTATAAATTCGTCAGGCCAAATTGTACCAATAGATTTTGGGATTATGGGTAGAATTGATAAACTTAATAGAAGATATCTAGCTGAAATATTATTTGGTTTTGTTAGTCGAGATTATAAGAAAGTAGCTGAGGTTCATCTAGTTGCAGGATTAGTCCCAAAAAATGTCTCCGTTGATGAGCTTGCTCAAGCGCTTAGATCAATTGGAGAGCCAATATTTGGTCAAAGTGTAAAAGATATATCTGGTGGAAAATTATTAAAACAATTGTTTGATATAACCGAAAAATTTAATATGCAAACTCAGCCACAACTATTGTTGCTGCAAAAGACAATGGTAGTTGTGGAAGGGGTCTCAAGAAAATTAGACCCAAATACTAATATATGGGAAACCTCAAGACCTGTACTTGAAAACTGGTTAAAAGAAACAAAAGATCCTATTAAAAATGTTGTAGACTCTTTAAAAGATTCTGCGGATATTTTAAAAAAAATTCCGGAATTTCCAAAAGTTATGGAAAATGCAAATCAAGCACTAGCATTCTTGGCTAGTGGTCAGATTCCACAAAATACCAACTCATATTCTTCATTGACTGAGAAGAAAAATGAGATGAAATCTCTTAGAAACCAAAGTATTATTGGAGTATTAATACTTGTTTTTTTAGGTGTCATAGTATTTTAATTCAGTATGAAATTTTTAGAAAAAAAAAAAATACTACTTATAATTTCTGGTGGTATAGCTGCTTATAAATCATTAGATTTGATTAGATCTCTAACAAAAATTCAGTGTGAAATTAAAACTGTACTAACAAAAGGTGGTTCTGAATTTGTTACACCTTTGTCTATTGCTTCACTTTCAAAAAATAAAGTTTATTCAGATATATACTCTGTAGAGAATGAGTCAGAGATGGATCATATTTCTTTATCAAGATGGGCAGACTTAATACTAATAGCTCCAGCTACTGCAAATATTATTGCTAAAATGAGCCAGGGTATAAGTGATGATTTAGCAACAACTGTTGTTCAAGCATCTAACAAATGCATATTTGTTTGTCCTGCTATGAATGTAAGAATGTGGGAACATGCTTCAAACAAACAAAATATAGAAAAAATTAAAAGCTACAATTATAAGATCATAGGACCATTCAACGGAGAAATGGCATGTGGAGAATATGGTGATGGACGAATGGCTGATATAAATTACATACTTAATGAACTTGATAATTTTTTTAAATCTAAAAGTAATAACAAAAAATTTAAAGCTGTTGTTACGGCAGGACCTACACGAGAATATATGGACCCAGTTAGATATATTTCAAACAGATCAAGTGGAAAGCAAGGCTACGAGATAGCCAAATCATTATTTAATAGTGGTTTTGAGACAACTTTAATTTCTGGTCCATCAGAGCTAACACCTGATCCAAACATTAATTTCTCTAAAGTTAACACTGCTGAAGAAATGTATCAGAAGACGATAGAAAATTTACCTTGCGATGTTGCTATTTTCTGTGCAGCTGTAGGTGATTTTAAAGTAAAAAAACTAAGAGTAGATAAAATTAAAAAAAGTAAAAATCTAAAATTAGATTTTGAAAAAAACATAGATATTTTAAAATTAATATCTAAAAATAATAATAAGCCAAAATTAGTTATAGGTTTCTCAGCTGAGACTAGTAATTTACAACTTAATAGTAAACAAAAACTGCAAAACAAAGGTTGTGATTGGATAATAGCTAATGATGTTAGCAAAAATGATATAGGGTTTGACTCTAATTTTAATGAGGTCTCAATATTTTATAAAGACAAAAATGTTGAAGATGAAATTATATCTAAAACTTATAAATCAGTAGTAGCTGATGAGATTGTAAAAAGGGTTATCAATCAGCTAAATTTGATTTAATGGTCAAAATATTAATTAAAAAGAATAATAAAAAAGTAATTACTCCAAAATATAAAACAAATGGTTCATCAGGTGTTGATTTGTCCGCGTTTTTAGAAAAAAAAGTAGTAATTAAACCAAACAGCTCACAGTTAATTCCTACAGGATTACAAGTTGCAATACCTGAGGAATTGGAAATTCAAATAAGACCTAGATCGGGTTTAGCTGCAAAAGAAAGCATAGGTGTATTAAATTCTCCTGGCACTATAGATAGTGACTATAGAGGTGAACTAAAAATTATTTTATTTAATCACGGTAACAATGATTTTACAATTAATAATGGTGATAGAATTGCTCAAATGATTTTAGTTCCAATTCTCAAAATGGAATTTGAGGAGGTTGATAGTTTACCTGATACTGTTAGAGGTCAAGGTGGTTTTGGGTCTACAGGAAAAAAATGAGCCTAACAAATAATGAAATAGAGAGATATTCGAGGCAAATTATTCTTAAAGATATAGGTATCATTGGGCAAAAAAAACTCAAGAAATCAAAAGTTTTAATCGTAGGTCTTGGAGGATTAGGTTGTCCTGCCGCAGAATACTTGAGTAGAGCTGGGGTTGGAACAATAGGCCTAATTGATAATGATAAAGTTAATTTATCAAATATTCATAGACAATCTATATTTACTGCTAGTGATATTAAAAAATATAAAGTTGATGTAGTAAAACAAAGAATAAAAAAAGTTAATTCTCACGTTAAAATAAAAAGTTTTAAGAAAAAAATTGATGATTTTAATATAAAAAAAATAATACAATCTTTTGATATTATAATAGATGGAACCGATAACTTTAGTAGTAAATTTTTAGTAAATAAATTTTCTAAAATTTTGAAAAAAGTTTTTATTTCAGGAGCAATAGGAAGATTTGATGGACATATTTTTGGTTTTGATTTTTCGAAAAAAATTAAACCTTGTTTGGAGTCTTTTTACCAAGGTATACCTGATGATATAGCTACTTGTGAAGAAGATGGCGTAATTGGTACAGTTGCAGGCATAGTTGGCAATATTCAAGCTAATGAGGCTATTAAATATATTTTAGATGTTGGAAAGTGTTTAAATGGTAAAGTCTTAATTATTAATTTATTAAATTTAGAATTCAGACTTTGTAATTTAGTAAAATAAAAATGTTTAGATTATTATTTATATTTTTTTTTTTATGTTTTTTTAATAATACAAAAGCAAACGAAAATTACTTTCTTTCTTTAAAATATAATAAGGTAAATGTAAGATATGGGCCTGGATTAGACTATCCAATTAAATTTGTATATTTAAAAAAAAATTTTCCAGTTGAGGTTATAGATGAAAAAGAAAATTTTAGAAAAATTCTGGATTATAAAAATAACGGTGGATGGGTTCATAGGTCTCAACTTAAAAAAAATAAATCGTTGATCGTACTTGAAGAAAAAATACTTTTTAATAATTCTACAAAACATTCAACACCAATAGTTGTTGTCAAAAATGGTAGATTATTGATAATCAAAAAAAGGGAGAAAAATTGGCTAAAGGTGGCAACGGAAGATTATACAGGATGGGTAGATAATGAAAACTTATGGGGAAACTAGATCTACTTACTCTTACTTGCCCACCACTTATCAAGCACAAAATACCAAACTGAATTAGCTATTGGCTCAACAATTGCATCTGTTAGAGCAATAGCAAAAGATACGTCTGCTACAAGCATCAATACTGAAATAGCAATTGCAAAGTGACCAATTGTGTAAACTATTGTTCTTAATATTGAACCTTTATTATTTTTGTAGACGTTTTTGCTTACTTCAAATATACCTTTTGTTAATTCAGTCATTACTTAAATGGACTATCTAATACACAAGCTACTAAGTGTATTCTCGCTTGTTCCCCTCCATTAAAAAAATTATGATATTTAGTATTATTTGTTATCCAAACTCTACCATCAGCTGGCAAATGTTTTGCAACGTTTTCTATGACCATCGAACAACCTGGGTTTGTTATTATTGGTACATGTAATCTGCATTCTGGATCTTTGTGCCAACTCAAAGTTGATCTGGGTTCTTTCAATAATAATCTCACTCTTCCTAATTTGAACTTTTTATTCAAAGTTTCATAGATTTCTTTAAAATATGTTTTTTCAAATTCAGGTATTAATTTAGTGTATTTAGTCTCATCTATGTCTATATCTCGTGAAACTTCTTTTCCTGTCTCATCTGCTATAGTCCAATATTTACCTCTAATATTATTACCCGTTATAGAGTTCTCATCATTTGGTATTTGATTAAGAGGTATTGCGCCAAAGTGTGTGACACCTGGTGAGTTAAACTTTTTTTCTTCAAGTATTTTGTCAAGGTCAGCTCTCAGCCTACTAATATCAAATTTTAAATTTGGTACTTCGTAAAAGTCCTCAAAGCTTACCTTAGGTGAATTAATTGCAGTTTCCATAATTTAATTTAATCTTAGGTCAAATCTGTCAGAATTCATAACCTTTGTCCATGCGTTAACAAAGTCGTCAACAAATTTTTTGGAAGAGTCATTACATGCATAAACTTCAGCAAGTGCTCTTAATTGAGAATTTGATCCAAATATAAGATCTACTCTAGTACCATGCCATTTAATTTTATTTGTTTTTCTATCTTTTCCCACAAATAATTGCTCGGATTTGTCTGTCTCTTTCCAAGTAGTATTTATGTCTAATAGATTTATAAAATAATCGTTAGTTAGAGCACCTGGTTTTTTCGTAAAAACTCCATTTTTAGAATGATCAAAATTAGTATCTAATACTCTCATACCGCCAACAAGCACTGTCATTTCTGGTGCTGTTAAACCCATCAATTGTGCTTTGTCTATCAACTTTTCTTCAGCTGAAACTATTGATTTCTCATCTTTGTTGTAATTTCTAAATCCATCAGCTTGTGGCTCTAATAGGCTGAACGAATGAATATCAGTTTGTTCCTGGGTAGCATCTCCTCTTCCTGGATAGAAAGGTACATCAACATTCATTCCTGCTTTTTTAGCAGCCATTTCAATACCTACATTTCCACCGAGCACTATTAAATCAGCCATAGAAACGGATTTTTTATTATTATTGAAATTATTTCTAATTTTTTCTAAAGTCTTAATAACCTTATTAATTTGTTTTGAATCGTTAACATCCCAGCTAATTTGAGGCTCTAAAGCAACTCTTGCCCCATTAGCACCACCTCTTTTATCTGATCCTCTATATGTTGAAGCTGATGCCCAGGCTGTGCTCACTAACTCTGAAACACTTAATTTTGATTTAGATATTATAGATTTAAGAGTTTTAACATCTTTTTTCTTTAATTTATATTTTAGTTTATTAACTGGATCTTGCCATATCAGTTCCTCTTTTGGTACCTCATTGCCTAAATAACATGTTCTTGGACCCATGTCTCTATGGGTTAATTTAAACCATGCTCTTGCGAAAGCATCCGCAAACTCATCTGGGTTATTATAAAAATGTTCTGATATTGGACCGTAGGAAGGATCCATTCTTAATGAGAGATCTGTTGTTTGCATCATTGGTGGATGCATTTTATTTTTATCATGAGCATCAGGAACCATTTTAATTTTTTGGCCATTTTGTTTTGGTGTCCATTGATGAGCTCCTGCAGGACTTTTTGTTAATTCCCATTCATGATTAAACAGACAATCAAAATACCCCATGTCCCATTTAATAGGAAACTGTGTCCACGCACCTTCAATACCACTACTTATAGTATCAACACCCTTCCCTGACTTATAATTACTATTCCAACCAGTTGATTGATCTTGAATTTTTGAACCCTCTGGGTCTGGACCTTTGTGAGTTTCTGGTGCTGCTCCGTGTGATTTACCAAATGTATGGCCTCCCGCAACTAAAGCAACTGTTTCGTAATCATTCATTGCCATTCTTCCAAATGTTTCTCTAATATCATTAGCTGCTAATAGAGGATCAGGATTAGCATCAGGTCCCTGTGGATTTACATAAATTAATCCCATATGTGATGCCCCTAAAGGTTGTTCTAAATCTCTTTTTCCACTATATCTCTCTACAGCTAATAATTCTTTTTCTGAACCCCAATAAATGTCATCCTCTGGTTCCCAAATATCAACTCTGCCACCACCAAAACCAAAAGTTTTAAAACCCATTGACTCTAATGCAACGTTTCCAACTAAGATAAATAAATCAGCCCATGAAATTTGTTTTCCATATTTTTGTTTAATTGGCCAAAGTAATAATCTAGCTTTATCTAAATTAACATTATCCGGCCAAGCATTTAAAGGTGCAAATCTTTGGTTTCCTGTTCCAGCTCCACCTCTTCCATCACCAGTTCTATATGTTCCTGCGGCATGCCAAGCTAATCTGATGAAAAAAGGTCCGTAATGTCCGTAATCTGCGGGCCACCATTCTTGTGAGTCTGTCATTAATTCTTTAAGGTCTTTTTTTAATTTTTTAAAATTGAGCTTTTTAAATTCTTTCTCATAACTAAATTTTTTGTCCATTGGATTTGAAAGATTTGAATGCTGGCTTAATATTTTTAAGTTTAAGCTATTTGGCCAAAAATCTTTAACTGACGTACCTTTCCCAGCTGAAAACTTTGCTGTTGTTCCTGCACCAGTTACTGGGCATTTCCTTAATTCAGTGCTCTTGAAATCTTTATTTCTAAACTCTGTACTCATGTATCTCCTTTTTCTATTTTATAATAATTCTAAATAAATTTGTCAACAGTTTAGAACAGTTATAATGTAGAAAATGAGTTAAGATTTGTCGTCTTCGACTTTAACAAGAACTTCTACAGATTTTATTTTTTTTCCCGGTATCCTTGTGTAAATCTTAACAGGCTCAACATCTGCTTCATCTATGTCTATAAGATCTCTTTGACTCTCATCGTAGAAATGATGATGGTGCGACGTATTGGTATCAAAATAACTTTGATCGGAATTGATTGGTATCTCTTTCAAGTAACCTTTATTTTTGAATGCATGAATTGTGTTATAAACAGTTGCAAGGGATATTTTGTCGTTTGTTGACTTACTTATTTTTTTAACAAGTTCGTTAATTGTAAAATGAAAAGTCTTTTCTGTATTGAACAGAACTTCACAAATTTTTATTCTTTGTTTTGTTGGTCTTAAGCCTGAACTTCTTAATTTTTCAATATATTGGCTATTATTTAACATAGTAATTTATAACTGTTCTAAACTAAATCTATATTATATTTTTGTTAAATCAAGTATTAAGGATATCGAAAAATGAAAAAAAGCTCATACACTTACGACGATTTAATCAGTTGTGCTAATGGAGATCTTTTTGGTCCAGGTAACGCAAAATTGCCTGCACCTCCTATGTTGATGTTTGATAGAATCACAGAAATTAGTGAAAACAAAGGTGAATTTGGCAAAGGATTTATTGTTGCTGAATTAGATATAAAAGATAGTCTATGGTTTTTTGACTGTCATTTTAAAAAAGATCCTGTAATGCCAGGATGCCTTGGATTAGATGCTATGTGGCAGCTTGTAGGATTTTATTTAGGATGGCTAGGAAATCCTGGAAGAGGAAGAGCTCTGGGAGTTAACACGGTAAAGTTTACTGGCGAAGTTCTTAAAAATGTCAAAAAAGCAGTTTATGAGATTAATATGAAAAGAGTTCTTATAAAAGAAGGCACTACTGTCGGTTTAGCTAATGGAATATTGCTCGCAGATGGCAAAAAAATTTACTCAACAGAAAATTTAAAAGTAGGTTTATTTATATAATGAAAAGGGTTGTTGTAACAGGTATGGGGGTTGTTTCTTGTTTAGGTAACAATCAAGAGGAAGTTTATCAATCTCTATTAAATACAAAATCTGGAATTTCTTTTTCGGAAGAATACAAAGAATACAATTTAAAGAGCCATGTACATGGTAAACCAAATATTAATCTTGAAGATCATGTAGATAGAAAATTTATAAGATTTATGGGACCGGGATCAGCTTATAATTATATTTCTATGGCAGAAGCGGTTAAAGACTCTGGCCTAGAGGAAAAAGATGTGAGCAATACTTCAACTGGTATGATTATGGGTTCAGGTGGTCCGTCTATTGAAAATGTTATTTTAGCAGCAGATAAAACAAGAGCAAAAAGTCCTAAACGTATGGGGCCTTTTATTGTTCCAAGAACAATGTCCAGTACAGCATCAGCAACATTGGCTGTACCATTTAAGATAAAAGGAATTAATTACACTATAAGTTCAGCATGTGCAACAAGCGGCCATTGTATTGGTAATGCAATGGAAATAATTCAATTAGGGAAACAAAAGATAATTTTTGCTGGTGGAAGTGATGAAGTGCATTTTGCAATGACAGCAATGTTTGATGCAATGACTGCTTTATCCTCTAAATATAATGATACTCCAGAAAAAGCATCAAGACCTTATGATAAAACAAGAGATGGTTTTGTTATATCTGGTGGAGGTGGAGTTTTGGTTTTAGAAGAGTATGAGCACGCAAAAGCAAGAGGTGCAAAAATTTACGCTGAATTAACTGGTTATGGTGCTACCTCAGATGGTTACGATATGGTTGCTCCATCAGGAGAAGGAGCAGTTAGATGTATGCAGATGGCATTAAGTACAACAAAAAATAAAATTGATTACATAAATACTCATGGAACATCTACTCCAGTTGGAGATATAACGGAACTAAAAGCAGTTGGAGAGGCTTTTAAAGATTACAAACCAAAAATAAGTTCAACAAAATCATTAGCTGGTCACTCCTTAGGCGCAACCTCTGTTCATGAAGCAGTTTATAGTTTAATAATGATGAAAAATAAGTTTATTGCTGCATCTGCAAATATTCAGGATATGGACGATGAAGCAAAAAATTACCCAATAGTAACTAAAGTTGAAAAAGATGTTAATTTAAATTCTGTAATGTCTAACAGTTTTGGTTTTGGTGGAACTAATGCCACTTTAGTATTTGAAAAGGTTTAATAATGAGTTTGATGAAAGGTAAAAAAGGATTGATCATGGGTGTTGCTAATGAACGATCAATTGCTTGGGGTATTTCTCAAAAACTTGCAGAGGCTGGAGCAGAACTTGCATTTACCTATTTAGGTGATGCATTAAAAAAAAGAGTTGTTCCTTTAGCAGAAAAATTAAATTCGAATGTTACTTTTAGTTGTGATGTCGAGAAAAAGGAGGAAGTAACAAAATTATTTGAAGACATAAAATCTAAATGGGGTGAAATAGATTTTGTAGTACATGCAATTGCATTTTCGGATAAATCTGAATTATCAGGAGAGTATTTAAATACAACTAGAGAAAACTTTTTAAGAAGTATGTTGATTTCTTGTTTTTCGTTTACAGAAGTTGCAAAAGAGGCATCTAAAATCATGAAACAAGGTGGAAGTATGATTACCTTAAGTTATGAAGCTAATAAAGCCATTCCTAATTATAATGTTATGGGAGTATGCAAGGCTGCTCTTGAAGCAAGCGTGAAATATCTTGCAAGAGATTTGGGTTCAAAAGGTATTAGAGTTAATGCAATTAGTGCAGGTCCAATTAAAACTTTAGCAGCATCAGCAATTGGTGATGCAAAATTTTTATATAAATGGAATTCTGATCATTCTTTTTTAAAAAGAAACGTTGATAATCTTGATGTAGGAAATTCTGCTTTATATTTATTAAGCGATATGGCTGGAGGTGTTACTGGTGAAATACACTATGTAGATGCTGGATATAACAAAGTTGGAATGCCAGATCCAAAAAATATTACCTAATTTTAAGTATCAGCGTCATAATAGTTATTTAAATATTTATTAAAAATTATATACATAGTTATAATGTTTGAATTACCTAAATTAAATTACTCAAAATCAGGGCTTGCACCAATAATGTCTGAGGAAACTCTTGATCTTCATCATGGCAAACATCACCAAACTTACATAACTAATTTAAATAATTTTATCAAAGATACTGATATGTCTAAAATGTCATTGGAGGAAATTATTATTAGCTCTTCTAAAGATAAATCTAAAACTGGTATTTTTAACAATGCTAGCCAACATTGGAACCACATAATGTTCTGGAAATGTATGAAACCAAATGGTGGAGGTACAATGCCTGAAAAGTTAAAGAAAAGAATTGAAGCAGATTTTGGAAGCACAGATGAATTTAAAAAACAGTTTATTCAGGCAGGAATTACTCAATTTGGTTCTGGATGGTGCTGGTTGTCAATAAATAATGACAAATTAGTAGTTAGTAAGACTCCTAATGCTGAAAATACTTTAATTCAAAATATGAAGCCTATTTTAGGTTGTGATGTATGGGAACATTCTTATTACGTAGATTATAAAAATAAAAGGCCCGAGTATTTAGAAAATTTCTACGAAAAACTAATTAATTGGGAATTTGTTGAATCTCAACTAGATTGATAAATAAATTACAAACTTAATGAAACTAATTTAGGCTTAATAACTTTACCAAGCGCTTCCAGTTGTATTTCCAAAAGAGTTGGTTGACATGAATATTGACGAGCCACCAATACTTCCTGACGTATTTCCAAAAGAGTCTGTTGACATAAACACAGAGTCACCGCCAATACTACCTGATGTATTTCCAAAAGAGTCTGTTGACATAAAAACCGAGTCACTACCAATACTACCTGATGTATTTCCGAAAGAATCAGTTGATAAAAATACAGATTCGCCACCAATACTACCTGATGTATTTCCGAAAGAATCGGTTGATAAAAATACGGTTTCTCCTCCTATGTTACCAGTAATGTTACCAAATGAGTCTGTAGATAAAGATAATGTATCAGCTTTAACTACTGTTGTTAATGTGAGACTAATTACAAAAATACTTAAATACTTTAATAAGTTCATATCTTAATTTAACACAACATCTTTAATATGTCAGTAGATTTTTAAAGGGGCGTTCTGTTGCCAGGTGCCCCCATACCCCAATCTTAGTTAAATGTTTTTAGGCTCTTTTTTTAAATGCCCAACAACTTTTCCAGAGTTTTTTCCAGATTTAATAACGTATCCACTTGTGCCATTGCCATTAGCTTCAACAGATTTTAAATTTCGGAACATTAATTGATTTAGCTTAGCGATCTTTGAGCCTCGGCTAAACAAATTAAGAACTCTGTGCATTCTTTTCATACACACTCCTTGTTAGTTTTTCCAAAACTCGCTTTTAACCGATGCGATATCGGTCTCTTTATCACCATGAGATATGGTAAGTTAAAAATATATATTTTTAAGTTTAATTCAACTTTATTACAATTTAGAAACACAATTTGAACACGAAAGTTAAGGCAATATTAGTTATTTAATTTTCTCCCACTCAGCCATTCCACCTTTAATATTTTTTACGTTTTTAATTCCCATATCTTTCATAGTTTTTGTTGCTAGTGTTCCTTGTCCACCTAGTCCACAAAACACTACGTACTCTTTTTCTGGATTTTTTTTAAAATAATCATTTTCTAAGGGACTTCCATCAGCAAGATAGAACTCTAAAAGTCCTCTCTCTAGGTTCATAGCGTTCCCAATGGTTTCTTTTGTAAAACTATCTTTATCTCTTACATCTATAAATTGTACATTAGGATCATTTAATTTTTGCTTAGCCTCTTCTGCTGTTATATTTTCTATGTCATTGTTGATACTCATTAAATCTTCAAACTTTTTCATATTTTTCCTTTCGATTTATTAAATTAAAAATTATTTATTAAACTATAGCTTGCAACAAAAAATATTGCTAACCAAACTAAACCTTTGATAAAAAAAAATGCAAAGCTACCAAATAATATGTATTTACCAAATTTATTTTTTGATAATTTTTTTTTTATACTCTCAAATGTCATCATAGTTTTTAAATTGCAGCTTGTTTTATAGATAGTTTAACTTTACCTCTATCAAAACCTATTACTTTTACTTTTACTTCGTCACCTTCCTTGACTACATCAGTAACTTTTGCAACTCTTTTGTCAGCTAATTCTGATATGTGTACAAGTCCATCTTGTTTGCCTAAGAAATTAACAAATGCACCAAATTCCATAATCTTCATAACTTTACCGTTATAAATTTTGTTAAGTTCAGCTTTAGCTGTTAAATCTTTAATCATTTGCATTGCTCTATTTCTTGAGTCTTCATCCGGTGCTGCTACCGTTACCTCACCTTCATCATTTACATCAACTTTAGCACCTGATTTTTCAACAATCTCTCTAATCGTTGCACCACCTTTTCCAATAACTGTAGCTATATCTTTCTTTTCTACAGTTATTTTTTCCATTTTAGGAGTATGTTTTCCTACATCGTCTCTTGATTTAGATAATGCTTTGTTCATCTCATCAAGGATATAAACCCTACCATCTTTAGCTTGTTTTAAAGCTTGCTCCATAATTTCAAATGTGATTCCTGTTATTTTTATATCCATTTGCAAAGAGGTAATTCCATCTTTTGTACCAGCAACTTTAAAATCCATATCACCCAAATGATCTTCGTCGCCTAAGATATCTGATAGAACACTAAAGTCGTCTCCCTCTTTAATTAGTCCCATTGCTATACCAGCAACTGGTTCTTTAATTGGCACACCAGCATCCATAAGTGCTAGAGAAGAACCACAAACAGTCGCCATTGATGAAGAACCGTTAGACTCAGTGATTTCTGAGACTATTCTGAACGTATATGGAAAACTTTCTTTTGTAGGCAAAGATGAATTTATTGCTCTCCAAGCTAATTTCCCATGACCTATTTCTCTTCTTCCAGTTCCTATTCTACCAGTTTCTCCAACTGAGAAAGGTGGAAAGTTATAGTGTAACATGAACCTTTCACGTTGTAGACCCTCTAAACTTTCAATTCTTTGTTCATCATCAGATGTTCCAAGGGTAGTTGTAACAATTGCTTGTGTTTCTCCTCTGGTGAATAATGCCGATCCATGAACTCTTGGTAGTATTCCAACTTCACATTTAATTGGTCTTACATCAGATAAGCCTCTCCCATCAATACGATTTTTATTTTTTAATATGTCAGTTCTTACAATACCTTTCTCTAGATTTTTCAACTCATGCATAACGTCTAACTCTGAGAAATTTTCATCTACCTCATATAACTTTTTAGCTTTTTCAGTTACTTCAGATATTAAGTTTGATCTTTGTTGTTTATCTTTAATAGAAAACGCTTTTTTTAAGTCTAAAGTAAATTCACCCTCTAATTTTTTCTTTACTTCTGATAAGTCCTTCTTTTCGACAACCCAATCAGGTTTTTTACATTCTTTTGCAAGCTCCTCGATCATTTCTATAACTGGAACAAAACCTTCATGACCGAATTTTACTGCATCTAACATTTGTTGTTCTGTCAGGCCCTTTGCTTCAGACTCAACCATCAAAACAGCATCTTTAGTTCCTGCTACAACTAAATCTAGTTTTGAATTTTCTAATTCTTTTTTAGTAGGATTTAAAATATATTTTCCACCTATGAAGCCTACTCTTGATGCACCTACTGGTCCCATAAATGGCATTCCAGATATTGCTAATGCAGCTGAAGATGCAATAATAGATAAAATATCGGCTTCATTTTCTTTGTCATAAGAAATTACTGTAGGCAATAATTGAACTTCGTTTCTAAATTCATCTGGAAACAAAGGTCTAATAGGTCTATCAATTAGTCTTGAAATAAGAGTTTCGCTCTCTGTAGGTCTAGCCTCTCTTTTGAAATATCCACCAGGAATTTTTCCTGCAGCGTAGTACTTTTCTTGATAATTTACCGATAATGGAAAATAATCTAAATCAGGATTAACTTTTTTTGCTCCAACAACAGTTGCTAGAACAACCGTCTCACCACAAGTAGCAATTATTGCTCCATCTGCCTGCCTTGCAATTTTTCCAGTTTCTAAACTTATTTTCTTTCCACTTACTTCAACCTCTTTTTTAAAAATTTTAAACATTTATTTCCTTAAATTTAATTTAGTTAATATATTCTTATAAGATTCAATTTTATTTTTCTTAAGATAGTCCAGTAGTTTTTTTCTTTTGTTAACTGCTTTTAATAATCCAACAGATGAGTGTTTGTCTTTTTTGTACTGTTTAACATGTTTTGATAAAGTTTGTATTTTATCTGTTAATAGAGCTATTTGAACCTCTGATGAACCTGTATCTTTTTCGTGTAAATTTAAATCTGTAATGTTTTTCATAATTTTCCTATTTATTAGCTTGTTTTATTAAATTTTCAATTTTTTCCGCATAATCAAAAGACTCGTCTTTAACAAAAAATAGTTTAGGTAGAAATTTCATTATGATTTTTTTGGACAACACTTTTCTCACAATAAAAGAAAATTCTTTTAATTTACCTATAATCTCCTCTGAATTTTTACCCCCAAGTGGTAATACAAAAACTTTGGCAGTTTTTAAATCAGGGCTCATTCTTACCTCAGTGACTGTAATTTCCTTAGTATTAATACTTGGTATTTTTGCTTCATCTTTTAAAAATATCATACTTAATGACTGCTTTATCATTTCTCCAACCCTTAATTGCCTTTGAGTAACTGGTCTTCCTGCATTTGCCATAAGATTAAATTACCCTTTCAGTTATAGTAGAGCTGTAAGCCTCTATAATGTCTTTTTTTTGAAAGTCATTAAAATCTTTGAAAGATATACCACATTCCAGTCCAGCTGACACTTGCTTGGCTTGGTTTTTTTCCCTAAAAATAGTGCTTATTTTACCATTATAAATTATTGTACCATCTCTAATAATTCTTGCTAAAGCGTCTTGAGAAATTTCGCCATCAATTACCTTTGAACCAGCAACTTTTCCTACTTTTGATACTTTAAAAATTTCTAAAATTTCAGCGGAACCTATTACCTTTTCCTCTACGTCTGGGGATAGTAGTCCAGACATTTGATTTTTTACAAAATCAATCAATTCATAGATTATATTAAATGAGCAAATTTTAACTTTATTTTGCTCTGCTATTTTTTTTGCTTCCTTACTAGGCTTAACATTGAAAGCAATCAGAATTGCATCAGATGCCTTAGCTAAGTTGACGTCTGTCTCAGTTACCATCCCAACATCAGATAAAATTATCTTTACCTTTACTTCATCATGTTTAATTTGATTGATTGCACTTTTTATTGCCTCTGAGGATCCATGTACATCTGATTTTACTATAATATTTAAATCCTCAGATTTGTTATCTTTAAAAGCAGAGTCTTGCGTAAACATAGTTAAGGGATTTTTTGAGGTTTTAGTTTCTTCAATTCTTGCCTCTGATAAAGACTTAGCCTCTTTTTCTGAGTCAAGAACTAAAAAATCATCTCCAGATTTAGCTGCACCATTTATACCCAATACTTCAACAGGTGTAGATGGCAATGCTTCATTAATTTGTTTTCCGGTGTCATCTATAATTGCTCTGACTTTTCCCCATTTTGTGCCACAAACAAAATAATCACCTTTTTTAAGATTGCCAGATGTTACAATAATATTTGCTATCGGCCCTCTGCCTATATCTATTTTTGATTCAAGAACAACACCGTTAGAGTTACTGCTAAAATCACATTTTAAATCTAAAAGTTCGGCTTGGAGTAAGATCAATTCAAGTAATTTGTCTATATTTTTTTTTGTTTTTGTTGAGATCTCAACCATTATTGTGTCCCCGGATAAATCTTCGGAAATTAATTCATGTTCTAAAAGTTGGTTTTTTATTTTTTGTGGATCTGCATCTGAAAGATCACATTTATTAATTGCAACAACGATAGGCACTTTTGCAGCTTTTGCGTGTTTAATAGATTCTATTGTTTGAGGCATTACACCATCATTTGCTGCAACAACTAACACAACAATATCTGTTAATTTAGACCCTCTTGCTCTCATCTCTGTAAATGCTGCATGACCTGGAGTATCTATAAAAGTAATTTTTTTATTATTTTTGGAGATCTGGTAAGCACCAATGTGTTGAGTAATGCCTCCAAATTCTCCTAATACGATGTTTGTACTTCTGATAACGTCTAGAACAGAAGTTTTTCCATGATCGACGTGTCCCATTATAGTAATAATTGGTGGACGGTTTTTTAGATTTTCAGATTTTGTATCTTTGATGTTTTTTATAATTTCGTTAGCTTTTTTCTCTCTTATGGGATTATGACCAAATTCTTTTACTAAATACTCAGCAGTATCTTCGTCAATTGTATGATTAATTGTAACCGCTACACCCATACCCATTAAATGCTTAATTATATTTGATGATTGCTCGGCCATTCTATTAGCTAGATCTCTAATTGTTATAAACTCCGGTATATTGATGTCTCTTTTAATATTTGCACTAGCTACATCATCAATTTTATTTTTTGATACCCTTAATTCTTTTTCTCTAGCTCTTTTAATTGATGCAAGACTTCTTGATTTAAATTCTAAGTCCTCACTCAAAGCTCTTGAAACTGTTAATTTAGTTTCTCTTTTTTTGGTTGTAAATTTTGACTTGTTCTCTTTATCTTTTTGATTGTTGTCTCCTCTAATTCCTTTCATAGCTTTTTGTTCAGCTAATTTTCTCCTTTCATAATCACTTAATTTTGCGGTTAATGGCTTAGGTTTAAAACTTTTTTTAAAATTATTTGTAGTTTTATTTAAAGTTTTTGAAAATTTTTTATCATGAAATGACGTTTTTTTATTGGTTTCAAAATTTTGTTTGTATACAAATGTCTTTTTTGGTTTTCCTGATATTGTAAGTTTTTTTTTTTGTTTTTCCATTTTCCATTAGTTAGTTATTATAAATTTTATCTCTAGCTTTCATTATAAGCTCATCAGCCTCTACTCTAGATAAAGCAAAATCTTCAAGGTAACCATTAATCTTAATTTTTTCACCTTTAATAATGTCAAATCCACCTATTAATTCATCAGATGCAAGATCTGCAAAATCGTTTAAAGTTAATATTTTTTTCTCACCTAATGTTAATAGCATCCCTGGTGTTAATCCCTCATGACTAATTAAATCTGTCTTTAAACCTAAGTCTTTTATTTTCTTTTGTATTTCTTCCTGATTTTTTTTGTCAAACTCTATTGCTCTTTCAATTAGCTCTTTTGCTGTTTCTTCTTCTATACCTTCTATTTTCACTAAATCACTTAATTTACAATCTTTTATAATATCAATTGAAGAAAAACCCTCAGCTACTAAAAGTTGACCTAATGTTTCGTCAACTTCTAAATTTTTCATAAGATTTTCAGATCTATCTTTAAATTCTTCTTGCCTTTTTTCAGACTCCTCTTTGTCTGTCATTATATTTATCTCATAATCAATGAGTTTTGTGGCAAGTCTAACATTTTGTCCTCTTCTGCCAATTGCTTTACTTAAATTCTCTTCAGTTAAAATTACATCTAATTTTTTTGCTTCTTCATAAATATTGACTTTTAAAACTTCTGCAGGTGACAAAGCATTTGAAACTACCACTGATATATCTTCAGACCAATTTACTATATCAATTTTTTCTCCCTGCAATTCATTTACTACAGCTTGAACTCTGCTACCTCTCATTCCTACACAAGCTCCTACTGGATCTAGTGATGTATCAATGGCTTTGACACAAATTTTCGCTCTACTCCCTGGGTCTCTAGCTGACGATTTTATTTCTATTAAACCATCGTAAATCTCTGGAACTTCTTGAATAAAAAGTTTTTCCATAAATTTAGGGTGAGCCCTTGATAAAAAGATTTGTTGACCTCTCTGTTCTCTCCTTACATCATAACAATAAGCTTTCACTCTATCTCCTGCTTTAATATTTTCTCTTGGAATCA
Source organism: uncultured Pelagibacteraceae bacterium (assembly GCA_902528175.1). Taxonomy (GTDB): domain Bacteria; phylum Pseudomonadota; class Alphaproteobacteria; order Pelagibacterales; family Pelagibacteraceae; genus Pelagibacter. The sequence continues at coordinate 18,391 of CABZRN010000007.1, forward strand.
TCTCATTTTTTTGAATGATTGCTTCGGCTTTACCTAAATCTACAATTACGTTACCAAATTCTAATCTTTTAACAATACCACTTAATATTGAGTCTTTTTTATCTATGAAATCTTTAAATTGTCTCTCCTTTTCAGCTTCTCTTACACTAAAACTAATAACTTGTTTTGCCGTTTGAGCAGCTATTCTTCCAAAATCAAAGGTTGGAAGAGGCTGGAGTATTTCATCGCCTAATTTTTTATCATTATTTAAAGCTTTCGCACTTTCTAAGCTTATTTCAGTATTATTATTTTCAGGTTTTTCAACTATTATTAACTTCCTAAAAATTTCAATATCACCATTATCCCTATTTATATTAACCTGTATTACATTTTCATTACCAAATTTTGACTTTGCGGCCTTAGCTATTCCTGTTTCCATAGAATTAATAATCAGCTCTTTATCTATTGATTTTTCTAATGCAACTGCTTCTGCAATTCTTAATAATTCAAGTTTATCTGCTCGTCTGTTTAACATATTTTGTTTTCCAAAAAAAAATGGGCCGAAGCCCACTTTGATATATATGACAATTTTATAGGTGTTATAATTAATATTTATAAATTTTCAACTTATTATTACTTGCTGAAAATGTCTTTTTTATCGACTTTTTCCCAGGAAAAAGAGCCGTCAGATCCTGGATCTCTACCAAAGTGTCCATATGCTGCAGATTTTTCATATATAGGTTTATTTAATCCTAACATCTCCCTAATACCTCTAGGACTTAAATCAAAATTTTTTTGTATTAAGCTTTCTACGTGCTTATTCTTTTCTTCATCGTTATCAAACAAATCTACATATATTGAAAGTGGCTTTGACACACCAATGGCATATGCTAATTGAATGAGACACTTATCTGTAATTTTTGAAGCTACAATATTTTTTGCAAGATATCGTGATGCATATGCAGCCGATCTATCAACTTTCGTGGGGTCTTTTCCTGAAAAAGCTCCTCCACCATGTGGTGCAGCTCCACCATAAGTGTCGACTATGATTTTTCTACCTGTTAGACCGCTGTCTCCATCGGGTCCACCAATAACAAAATTTCCAGTTGGATTAACATAAATTTCTTTCTCAGACAAATTTTTTAGTAATTCTTTAGGAATTGATTTTTCAATATAAGGCTTAACTAAATCTCTAACTTGAGATTGATTTACATCTGCTGAATGTTGTGTGGATATTACTACAGATTTTACGTTAGCTGGTTTTCCATCTTTATATTCAATAGTTATTTGACTCTTTGAATCGGGTTCGATATTTTTCAGTTTACCTGACTTTCTATCTTCAGCCATTAACCTTAAAATCTTATGTGAATAATGTATCGGAGCTGGCATTAAAACATCAGTTTCGTTACAAGCATATCCAAACATTATTCCTTGGTCTCCCGCTCCTTCATCTTTGTTTCCCGAAGAGTCAACTCCCATTGCAATATCTGATGATTGCGCGTGCAAATGACTTTCTATTTTTGTAGCTTCTTTGTAAGTGAAACCATCTTGATCATATCCTATGTCTTTAATACAGGATCTAACTTTCTGGATTAAATCGTCTTTTTTAATTTCGGGTCCCCTAACCTCACCAGCCAAAACAACTTTATTTGTTGTGGTTAAAGTTTCGCATGCAACTCTGGACTGAGGCTCAGCGCCAAGGTAAGTATCTACTACCATATCAGATATTCTATCACAGACTTTATCTGGGTGCCCTTCAGATACCGACTCGCTTGTAAATAAATAATTTTTTTTCATTTAATTCTTTTTAAAAAGAAAATCAAACTAATATAAATAAATACTAAAAAAAAGAAAATCTTATTACCATAAACACTAAAGATTGTAGGAAAAGCATTAGAAACTGATTCAATTTCTATGCTTCCCTTTTCAGTTGTGTTGAGCATTTTATTAATTTTGCCATTTGAACTTACATGAGCAGAAATTCCATTATTGGCAACTCTTAAAATGTCTTTACCTTCCTCAATTGATCTAAATATGGAGTGAGAAAAATGTTGAACAGGTCCTATACTGCTTCCGAACCAGCCGTCTTCAGAAATATTTAAAATGAAATCATAATTATCTGTATTTTTAGTTAATTTGCCAGAGAATATAATTTCATAACAAATTAAAGGCAAAAATGAAATTTCACCTACACTAAGAATATTTCTCTCAGTTGAAGAGCTAAACGATTTATATCCATGAGTAATTTTTTTTAGACCAAACTTGCTTAAAAATTTTTCTAAAGGTAGAAATTCTCCAAAGGGAACAAGCTTATTTTTATTATAGTTATCCTCTATTTCAAATTCCTTGTTAAATACTGCTAATGAATTAAAGATTTTATCTCCATCATCTAAAGTAATGCCTAAGATTATTTTTGATTTATCAGTTAATTGATTAGAAATATTACCAAAATCATTTTCTAGTTGATTTATTTCACCAATATTAGTTATGCCTTCTGGAAAAACTAAAATTAAATCTTTATCAATTGGATAACTAATTTGAAAAAGTTCATTTATTTTATCTTCTATGGGTTCATCAATAAAAAACCTCTCAATATTAAACTTAGGTGAAACTAATTTTATTGATGGAGAGATTATTTTTTTTGGTTTGTTTTCAACTTGGTCAATTTTATTTAATCCGTAATAAATATTAATTGATAAAATTAAAAATGCTAATAGTAAAATAGTAAATTTTCTTAAATTTTTAATATTGAAAAAAATTATTATTGGTAAAGTGTAAAAAGTAATAACCAGTAAGTTTAAAGAGTAGGTTCCTATAAGGCTAAGTATTTGTAGTGAACTAACAATATTTACTAAACTAAATGTAATTAAATTCCAAGGAAATCCACCAAAAATTGTTCCTCTCAGGTATTCCACGATAGACAGTGAAAGTGAGAAAATTAAAACTGAACTAAAATTCATTTTTATATAAAAAAATTTCAGTAGATAGGAAAATAATCCGTAAAATAATGATAACAAAAACGGAATTAATAAAATTGATAAAATAATTAAATTTTCAAAATTTTTATCGAATTTAAGAGAATTTGAAATCCAATATAGATTAGTTAAGAAATATCCGAATCCATAAAACCATCCTATTAAGAAATTATTAAGTAAATTTCGACTATTATTAATAACCAAAATATAAAATAAAATTGGGAAAGTGAAAAAATTTATTAAAAAAAAATTATAAGGAGGCAGGCTAAAAGATGATAAAAAACCTAAACAAAGTAAAATAATAATTATTAAAAATTTGTTTTTTAAAATTTGAGCCAATTTAAAAATTAAGTTGTTTAAATATTAAATTTTCTTTTCTTGACATCTTTTTAAAATCTTTGAATTTGATGTGATCATGTCCACTTAAGTGTAGGTACCCGTGAATCCACATTTTATCTAATTCATAATCGAAAAAAGATTTCTTGGATCTTTTATTAACTATTTCATAACTAATAGCTATATCTCCAAGATAAATGTTGTTTTTGCTCTTTATTTTTAGCGGAAATGACAGAACATCTGTTGATTTATTAATTTTTCTAAACTTATTATTTAATTTTTTCATTCTCAAATTATTTGTTAAAAATATAGTAAATTCTTTTTTTTTTTTGGATGGATTTATTTTAGTATTAAATTTTCTTTGTTTTATTTTAAAGTAATTTTTTAAATTTTTAATTTTTTTTTTCCATTTTGGAAAATCAACAACAACAAAAATTTTGATCATTTCTTGGAATTTTGATCGGAATATGCTTTTACTATTTTAGAAACTAATGGGTGTCTCACGACATCTGTGTGATCGAAATCTACTATTGATATCTCATTTAAATGCCCAAGTATTTCTTTAGATCTTCTCAAGCCGGATAAAGATTTATTAGGCAAATCTATTTGGGATGGATCACCATTTATAACAATTTTTGAGTTTTCTCCTATTCTAGTTAAAAACATTTTAATTTGAGTATCAGTTGCATTTTGAGCCTCGTCTAAAATAGCAAAAGAATTTTTTAATGTTCTACCTCGCATAAATGCCAAAGGTGCTATTTCTATATCACCAATTTCAATACGTTTTTGGATTTTTTCAAAATCTAAAAGATCATAAAGAGCATCATATAAAGGTCGTAAATATGGATCTACTTTTTCCCTCATATCACCTGGCAAAAAACCAAGTCTTTCTCCTGCTTCAACCGCTGGTCTCGACAATATTATTCTCTCTATTTTTTTATCTAAAAGCATTGTTAGAGCAATAGCTACTGCTAAATAAGTTTTTCCAGTCCCTGCAGGTCCAGAAGATATTATAATTTCGCTATCTCTTAGAGCTCTTACATATTTTTTTTGTTTTTCAGATCTTGGTATTACTGATTTTTTTGGAGTTTTGATTATATATTCAATTTTATCTGTTTTTTCTTCAATCATAAATTTATTTACTGAGGATAAAATGTCTTTTTTTTCAATAGTTCCATTATTTATAAATTGGTCAAACAAAAAAACAATTGCATTTTTTACCATTTCATTCTTTTTTGATGTACTTTTAACCAAAATTGAATTTCCACGAGAATAAATACTAGTACCTGTAATCTTCTCTAATTCCTTAAGATTATTATTAAACTCACCAACAACACCCATCAATATATCATTATTTTTAAATATAATACTTAAGGTATTATTCTCGGAGTAAACAAATTTAATATCGTTGACATTTTTTTTATGAGATAGATTATTCAAATCAAGCCGCTCTCATGTTTTTTCTTTCGTCTATTTCTCCAAATAAAGTATTTCGGTTAAATTTTGTTATTTTTACATCAACTATTTTACCAATGTATTTTTTTTCACCATTAAAGATGACAGAATTTAAAAAAATATTTCTTCCAAAGTATTTATTTTGATTTTTTAATTTATTTTCTACTAGAACCTCAATAGATTTGTCTAATAGAGTTTGGTTTTTTTTTATTTGATGACCCTCTAATACCTTTTGAATATTAACTAAACGTTCTTTTGCAATTTCTTTATCAATAAGCTTAAGCCTCGATGCAGGCGTTCCAGGTCTAGGGCTAAATATAAAAGAATAAGAATTTATAAATTTAATATTTTTTACAAGCTCCATCGTGTCATTAAAGTCGGTGTCCATCTCACCAGGATAGCCTATGATAAAATCGCTAGAAAATTCTACGTCATTATTAGTTTTTTTTAACATTTTATATATTTCTAAATATTTTTCTACCTTATGATTTCTATTCATTAATTTTAAAATTTTATCTGAACCACTTTGAATGGGTAAATGAATTAAGGGCATCAATTTTTTTGAATAAGAATAACATTCAATTAAATCTTCACTCATATCTCTTGGATGTGATGTTGTGTATCTAATTCTTTTTAATTCTTTTATTTTGTCTAGCTCCAATATTAAATCAGACAATTTATAAATTTTATCTCCATCTTTATACAAATAGGCATTTACATTTTGTCCTAACAAGGTTAGTTCTTTGGAGCCATTTTTTATTAAACTCTCGGCCTCTTCAATAATTTTTTTGAAGGGTCTAGAATACTCAGGACCTCTTGTATAGGGCACTACACAAAAACTGCAAAACTTATCACATCCTTCTTGTATTGTTAAAAACGAGGATACGTTGCTGTCATTATTCTTAATTTTATCTAAGTAATTAAATTTTTCCTCAGTATCAAATTCTGTGAGCTCCTCTTTGTTTTTAAATTTAAAGTTTTCAATAATTCTATTTATTTTGTGATATGATTGAGGTCCAATAATAATGTCAATATATGGTTCTCTTTTTATCATTTCACCACTTTCTGCTTGTGCAACACAACCTGCTATAATAACAATTGGCTTCTTTTTATTTATGTAGTTTTTTCTTACTCTTCCTATTTCATCATAAACTTTCTCTTTTGACTTATCTCTGATATGACAAGTATTTAATAGATAACAATCAGCATCTAAATGATCATTTGTTTTGAAATAACCAATATCCTTTACTGTATCATAAATACGATTTGTATCGTATTCGTTCATTTGACATCCAAATGTTTTAATGAAAATTTTTTTCACAGTTAATCAGATTTATCTTTTATACAGTAAAGTTCTAATTTTGAGTCCACTAGTTTGTATCCATGTTTTTCAGCAATTTTTTTTTGAATGATTTCAATTTCATCACTAGTAAATTCAATTATATTCCCTGTTTTTATATCGATTAGGTGATTATGGTCATCATTTAATTCATACCTGGCTTTACCATCTTTAAAATCGTGTTTCATTAAAATACCTGACTCTTCAAATAGTTTCACTGTTCTATAAACTGTTGCGATACTAATTTTGCTATCAATATCTGAAACTCTTTTGTAGAGCTCATCCACATCTGGATGATCTGACTCACCATAGTTTTTTTTTGACTCGGATATAACCCTGGCTATAGTTCTCCTCTGATCAGTTAACTTAACACCTTTTGCAATACACTTTTGTTCGATTGTATCTGTCATAAGATTATCTTAACTCATATAAAGTGGTTTAATCAAATTTTTTATTAATTTGTCTTTTTTTAATAAGTCTAAAACTCTTGTATAATCTAAGTTTTTTACATCTTTTGAGTAAAAACCATATATTTCAAATTTATATATTAAATTTAAAGCTTTAAATGTTGATATAGAAGTTCTTATACTTGAATATTTGCCTGGCCCTAAATTTATCAAGACTTTATCTACAATACCAAAATTTATCTTCTTTTTATCTAAAAATTTAAACAAAAGAATAGCAAACTTATCAAAATTTTTTCTACTGTTTTCATAATCATTAGTATAGATTTTATGCTGATCTATGATTTTGAAAATAATTTTTTCATTTGCTGCATCTATTATCAAATTTTTTTTGATCTTTTTTTTCATAAATAACTTAACTGTAGCCCAAGAAGAAATAAAGTATTTTTCTAATGATCATGGCGTTGTATCAATAATGTACCATAGATTTAATGAAAATAAATATCCATCAACAAATATTAAAATAGATATATTTAAAAAGCAACTTGAACTAATTGAAAAAAATAATATCGAATATTACGATCCTGCTAAATTTGACGATGAATATTATATTCCTAAAAAAGATCACAAAATTTTAATTACTATTGATGATGCTTTTTTATCTTTTTACGAAAACGCATGGCCAATTCTAAAAAAAAAGAAAATACCATTTATATTATTTGTTTCTACTGAGCCGATTGGAAAATTAGGATACATGAACTGGGAACAAATTAAAGAGGTATCTAGTTACGATTTTGCATATATAGGTAATCACTCTCATACTCATGAATATCTATTAAATTTTTCTCATAAGGAATTTGAAAAAGATATAAGAAATTCTATAGAATTGTTTAAAGATAAATTAGGATATAATCCAATTTTTTTCTCATATCCTTTTGGTGAATATAATTTGAGACAAACTCAATATATTAAAAATAATTTTAAATATGGTTTTGGTCAACATTCAGGGGTTATTGACTCAACTAAAAATCGTTTTGAACTTCCTAGATTTCCAATAAATGAGAAGTATGGTGATTTAGAAAGGTTTAAATTTATTATAAAATTGTTTCCTATCCCATACAAAAATATATACCCGGAAGATAAATTTATAAGTAAAAAACAGAACCCACCAACTATAAAAATAAATTTTTTTGATGAACAAAAATATATTAAAAATATAAATTGCTTTTCAAATGAGGGTAACGAATGGCGGAATCCAATTATGGAATTCGAAAAAAATTCTTTAGAAATAAATTTTAGAGAAAAATTTACATTTAGAAGAGGTAGAGTAAATTGTTCTGTTCAGGATGCAAATATTTGGAGGTGGTTAGGGATTCAAATGTCAGTTGAGGTAAATTAAATTAAATTTTTATATTTAACACTTAGCGGCATAAGTTTAACATCATCAAAATCTTGCAAAGAATTTTGATTTATGATTTGTTTTAATATTTTTGTATATTCTTTTCCTGTTTCAGCATAACTATCTAATTGATCAGCCAATAATAAACTATCAAGCTTTTGACTATCGTCTCTTAATTGAGCTCTTGTTTGTCTAAAATTTTTGTAGCTAGAGTGAGTATTAAGGTTTCTTTGGTAAGCTCTTACTGAAGCTTTCAAGACTTTAAACTTCATTACTTTATGTTTGGTATCACTTTCAGCCCCTGCAGGTTTGATACCGTCACCAGACCAAGTCCATTGACCAAACAATGCGTTGCCCTCTAAGGCAAATCTTGAAGTACCCCATCCTGTTTCTTTAGCCGCTTGAGCTATAGCTAATGAAACTGGTATAATGTCCATACGAACCTTTAATGTTGGAATGTCTTTGTTTAATACACCGTACTGTTTGAATTTTCGATTTAACCAAGCAATTTCTTTTTTAGAATTTTTATTTTTATTTAAAATACTAAATAATCTTTTTCTATCTAATAAAATTAAACTATTTTCCTCTAAAATTAATGGCAAAATAATCTGGATAAATAAGTTTTTTCTTTTTTTAGAACTTTCAATTTGTTTAATTTCATTTGGTAAAAGAGAGAGTCTTATAGGCTTAACTTTTTTACTTTTTCTTACTTCGTTTAACGAATAATTAGTATCTTTAAACAGTTGTTCAATTGTTGTAGCACTTAGTCTTACTGTATCTTGTGGTATTTCCTCAAATTTAAAAACGTCTTCTAAAATATTAGATAAATCAAGTCCTTCATCAACTTTTGACTTATTTTCAATTTCTTTACCTTCAAAAGCTTTTTTAAATTTTTTATTAGACTCATTTATCTTTAGATTTTTTGCTACCTTGGGCTCTAATTCAGAGAATATCGGCATAATAAAAGCAACTATAATTATTAAAAAACTTGAGAACCCGGTTAAATATATAGTTTTAAATTTTTCAAATCCAAAATTTATTGAACTTTTTTTTTTAATAATTATTCCCTGAGAAGATAGAAACTTTTTAAGTTTAAGAAATTGATTTGGGTTAAAGTTTTTTTTAACTAATTTATTAATAAAAATTTTTTTCAAATGGCCTCCACTCCCCTTACCTCGGGTATATAATGACATAATAAATTTTGAACTCCTTGTTTAAGAGTTAAAGCAGCACTTGGACATCCTGAACATGCTCCTTGAAGTTCTACTCGGACTATTCCATCTTTAAACTCTTTAAATTTTATATCACCGCCATCTCTAGCCACTGCAGGTCTAATTTTTGTTTCTAATATTTTTATAATTTGACCCTCTACAGTTGATGTATCTAATTCTTTTGTTGTTTCCCTTTCTGAAATAACGTTTTCATTTCCATTAGCAAAATAATCATTAATCAAAGATATAATAATGTGTTTTAGATCTTCCCACTCAAATCTGTCTTGTTTATTTACTGAAATGAAATTATCCGAAAGAAAAACACTTTTTACTCCATCTATTGATAAAATATTTTTAATCAATTCGTTGCTGGTTTTTTGAATTTCTGTAATTTCTATAGGTCCAATTAAGGATACACTTTTCCCAGGAAGAAATTTCAATGAATTCGGATTAGGAGTTATCTCTGTTTGTACGAACATCACTTAAATATAGGTATAAGATAATTTTTTTAAAGTAAATAATACTCAAAAACCAAATTTTTTTTTAATATCTTTTATTTTTTTTGATGATAATTCATTAGCTTTTTCGCTCCCATCTTGTAAAACTTGGTCAATATAGGAAGGGTCTTGATTTAATCTTTTAATTTCTTTCGATATAGGTGAAATTTTTCTGACAATTACCTCTGATAACCGTTCCTTGAAAAAAGAAAAGTTTTTATCTTTAAATTCATTAAACAAAGTATCGATTTTTTTTTCTGATAAGCTTGAGTAGATTCCAATTAAATTCTCAATTTCAGGCCTAGATTTTAAATCGTTTACATTAGTTGGAAAAAGGCCATTGTCTGTTTTTGCTTTTTTAATTTTATTAATTATTTCTGACTCTGTATCAGTTAAATTTATTCTGCTTAATTCAGAAGGATCTGATTTGCTCATTTTTTTATTGCCATCCTTTAGACTCATAATTCTCGCAAAATTTTTTTGAATTAATGGTTCTGGAATTTTAAAAAAATTAGGTGCATTAAAATCGGTATTAAATTTTTTTGAAATATCTCTAGCTAATTCTAAGTGCTGTTTTTGGTCTTCTCCTACAGGTACGTGAGTTGCATCATATAAAAGAATGTCTGCTGCCATTAATACTGGGTAAATAAAAAGACCAACACTAGCCTTTTCTTTATCTTTTCCAGCCTTTTCTTTAAATTGAGTCATTCTATTTAACCAACCAATCCTAGCTACACAACTTAACAACCAGGAAACTTCTGAATGAGCTGATACAGACGACTGATTAAAAATTATACTTTTTTTGGGATTTATACCGCATGCTAAAAATGTTGCAGTAGTTTCTCTAATGTTTTGTTTTAAAATTTTTGGATCTTGTTTTACTGTGACAGCATGAAGATCCACTACACAAAATATACACTCGTTATTTTCATTTTGAAGATCAACAAAGTTTTTAATTGCCCCAATATAATTACCCAAGTGTAGATTGCCGGTGGGCTGTACGCCAGAAAAAATTTTTTTAACACCCATTTTAGTACTTTATTTTAATATCACTTAATTTGAAAGCTTTAGTAATCACTGAAACTACAAAATAAATTAATATGCTAAATACCACTAAAAAAAGCATATAGATAAATTTATAATTATTTTCAAAAGACAATTGGTTATCAAAAAAATATAGTAGGTTTTGAAGGCATATTCCCATTACAATAGTTGAAACTATAATTCTAATAATCTGTATAATTAATTTTTTGTTAAATTTGAAATAATTTTCTTTGTGCAAGTAAGTGTATAGCAAAATTGAATTGATCCATGATGATATTGATGTTGCAATTGGGATTATAATAAAGCCCACGTCTTTAAAATAATAAACACTAATTAAAACATTTAATAAAACTGATATGGTAGAGAAATAAAAAGCAGTTTTTGTATTATCTCTCGCAAAAATAAAACTCGAAAATATTTTTATTAGAGAAAATGCAGGAAGCCCTAAGCAAAAGTACAATAAAGCTTCTGCAGAATTTTTTACACTTATTTTATCAAAAGATCCGTAGCCAAATAGTGATGATACAATTTCTTCATTTGCAATTATTATTGCTAACATTGCTGGAAGGCTTAAAAGTAAAGATAATTCAAGAGATTTATTTTGAATTTTATCTATTTCCAATTTTTTATTTTGTTGGATGTAAGAAGATAATTTTGGAAGTATTATAGTTCCTATTGCAATACCTGCAATTGCAAGATTTATTTGATAAATTCTGTCTGCATAATATAAAATAGAAACTGCACTTGCCTGAAAAGAAGCAATTATTGTACCAACTAAAATATTTATTTGAGTAACACCAGAGGAAAATATACTGGGTAATAATTTTTTAAAAAATAGTTTAATCTCTTTTGAAATTTCAAATTTAATCTTAAATTTTGGTTTAAAAAATTTTCTAACAAATAAAATTAAAAAAATAGCCTGAACAAAACCTGCAATTGATACACCGTATGATAAAAAAATAACTAATTTTTCACCTAAAACATTTCCAAAAATCAATATTCCTATCATTATAATATTTAGAATAATTGGAGCAGCTGAAGCTGCAGCAAATCTGTTATGTGAATTTAAAATAGCTGAAAAAAAAGATGCCAAACTAACAAAGAATATGAAAGGGAAGGTAATTTTTGTTAATTGAGTTGCTAAGGCAAATTTCTCTGGGTTAGGTTTAAAGCCGGGCGCAATTAAAGAAACAAAGAAAGGCATAAATAACTCGATTATAAGCACTAATCCTAATAGAAAAATCGTTAACAAATTAAAAATATTGTTAGCAAAATTTTCTGAATTTTTTTTTCCTTTAATTAATTCTTTAGAATAGCTTGGTACAAATGCAGCATTGAATGATCCTTCGCCAAACAATCTTCTAAAGGTGTTTGGAATTCTAAAAGCGACAAAAAAAGCATCAGCAATAGGTCCAGAACCAAGAAATATTGCAATAAGAATATCTCTCAAATAACCTGAAATACGACTTATTAAAGTATAAAAACTAAAAGTCCCAGTTGACTTAATTATATTCATAAATCATATTAGTCTTAATATTGGCTCAATTGTATACATAAATAATAACAATGAAAAAACACAAAGTAGAACATTACTCAGATAAAGAAGCATTAGAATTTCATAATAGCAATAAATCAGGCAAGATTGAGATAATTTCATCAAAGCCAATGACTTCAAAGAGGGATCTTGCTCTGGCTTATTCACCAGGTGTTGCTGCGCCAGTAAAAGCTATTGCTGAAAATCCTGATCGTGCGTACGATTATACTACTAAAGGTAATTTAGTTGCAGTAATTAGTAATGGTTCAGCAATTTTAGGTTTGGGTAATTTAGGAGCCATAGCATCAAAACCTGTTATGGAAGGAAAGGCAGTACTATTTAAAAGGTTTGCTGATATAGATTCAATTGATATAGAGATCGATACTAATGATACAGAAGAAATAATTAAATCAATAAAAAATATTTCTAAGAGTTTTGGAGGAATAAACCTTGAGGATATAAAAGCGCCTGAGTGTTTTATTATAGAAAAAAAATTAAAAGAAATATTAGATATACCCGTTTTTCATGATGACCAGCATGGCACAGCAATAATAACTAGTGCAGCGTTGATAAATGCCTGTGATATTGCTAAGAAAAAGCTAAATGAAATAAATATAGTTATAAATGGGGCTGGTGCATCTGCAATGGCGTGTGCAAAGCTTTTTATAAATTCAGGTGTAGATAAAAATAAAATTAAAATGCTTGACTCAAAAGGAGTTATTTACAAAGGCAGAGATAATTTAAATGAGTGGAAAAATGAATTCTCAATAAAAACAGATGATAGAGATTTAAAGGATGCTATAAAAGATGCTGATGTTTTTTTGGGGTTATCGCAAGCAGGTGTTCTCAAAAAAGAAATGGTAAAAAGTATGGCAAAAAATCCTATAATTTTTGCCTGTGCTAATCCTGATCCAGAGATTACTCCAGAGGAAATCGAAGAAGTAAGAGATGATGCAATTATTGCAACTGGCAGATCAGATTATCCTAATCAAGTAAATAATTTAATTGGATTCCCTTATATTTTTAGAGGTGCACTTGATGTTAGATCAAAAACAATAAATGAAGAAATGAAAGTTGCAGCAGTGCATGCTATAGCTTCTTTAGCAAGAGATAGAGTGCCTGATGAAGTAGTTGCTGCGATGGGTGGGGAAAGACCAGTTTATGGAAAAAACTATATCATTCCATCAACTTTTGATCCAAGATTAATAAGTGTTATACCGCCAGCAGTTGCAAAAGCTGCGATTAAAACTGGTGTCGGCAGAATAGGAATTGAAAATTTTGAGAACTACTCAGAACAATTAAAAAATAGACTTGATCCAACTGTAGCTGTGATGCAAGGTATAAATTCACAAATTAAAAAAAATCAAAAAAAAGTTGTATTCGCTGATGGAGAAGATGAGAATAATCTTAAGGCTGCGATCGCATTTAAAAATAGTAGATTAGGAATTCCTATTTTAATTGCTAAAGAGGAGATAGTAAGAAAAAAATTGAACGAAATTGGATACGGAGAAGACTTTGATATCAAGATTATAAATTCTACTAATGAGGAATTAAGAAAAAAATATACAGAGTTTTTATTTAGAAAACTTCAAAGATCAGAAGGTTTATTGGAACGTGACTGTGATAAGCTTATAAGAAATGATAGAGTTACTTTTGGTGCGTGTATGGTATCTTGTGGTGATGCAGATGCAATGGTTACTGGGAATACAAGAAGATATTCTGCATCATTGGAGAAAATTTCCAAAGTTGTCGATCCAAGACCAGGCGAAATAATGTTCGGCTTGAATATGATAGTTAATAGAGGAAAAACAATTTTTATTTGTGATACTACAGTAATCGAGTACCCGAATGAAAAACAACTTGCTGAAATGGCAATCTCGGCTGCTAGAGTTGTAAGGCTATTTGGATTTGATCCAAAAATTGCTTTTTTATCTCATTCTACTTTTGGTCAGCCAACCACAGATAGAACAAAAAGAATTAGTGATGCTGTTGAGCTTCTTAAAAAGAAAAATGTTGATTTTAAATTTGATGGTGAAATGCAGCCAGATGTTGCTTTAGAGGATATGTTTCAAGAACTTTATCCATTTTCTGAAATTGTTGGAAATGCGAATGTTTTAATAATGCCAAGTCAGCACAGCGCTGCGATTTCATACAAGATGATACAATCAATGAGTAGAGCAAAATTAATTGGGCCACTTCTAATAGGTTTGGGTCAAGCTATTGAGATTGCTCCGTTGAGAAGTTCAACATCAGATATATTAAATTTAGCATCAGTTGCTGCTTACTCAGCTGAGATAATTGATTACAAAAAAAATTAATCTTTTTGAATTCTTAAGTCTTCTACTAAAAGAATACTGGCAACAACTTTATTTACGTCCAAGATAGAATTTGCTTCATCAACAACTATTTCTAATTCATCTCTATTTCTCGCTATTCCATAAATGTAGATATTTTTTTTGTAAGTATCTATTTGATAATTACCAGATTTTATATTTTTGTTTACAATCAAAGCAGCCCTTAATTGGGAAGTTATTAGCGTATCCTTAGCTGTCTGTTTAAAATTAAATTTTTCTTTAATTTTAATGTCGTTTCTTACAGACCTAGCTCCACTAGTTTCCCATGCAATTTTTGTAATTTTTAACTTCTCCTCTGGATTATCGACCTTACCTGTAATAAATATTCTGCCATCTAAAACCTTAGTTTTAACAGATAAGAAATATTTTTTTTCTACCATTGTAAGTCTAGTTGTTAAGTTTTTTTCCATTATTGAGTCATCAATTTGTGTACCTAATGATCTTGGGTCAATCGCTACTGAAACTCCTGTTCCAAACAAACCTTTTGAACTAGTTCCTGAACAACTACTTAAAAAAATAAGTAATATAAAAAAAAAATAAAAATTTTTATTTTTCATTTTTAAGTTTTAGACAGAAATCATAGATTATTTTTTTTGGTATTTTTTTATTTGAAAACTTTTTGATTATATCTTTTATACTTTTATTTTTTAGCATCATTTTTACAATTTTCTTATCAGATTCGGTCAAAAAACCGAAAGAAT
>CABZRN010000008.1 GCA_902528175.1 uncultured Pelagibacteraceae bacterium
GAAAATACAGTTGCAAGCTTGTAATTTATTTTTTTAACTTACCTGAAAATTTCAAATTCTCTGATTTAAAATTCGATGAATTTTCTTGAATGTATTGATCCATCATTTTTACTTTTTCGTCCTCGAACTCTGCAACTTTTCTTTGATTCAAATCTACATAAAGTGACAAAGTTTCAATTGTAGATACTAAAAATTTTTTTTCTTTATGTATCATTTCAAGTTTATATTGAAGTCTTTTTTTATCGTGATCAAAGAATAATAGATTTACGTCAACTTCATCGCCTTCTTTAACTTCCTGATTATAAGTAATATGTGATTCAACAACCATTGTACTTTTTTTACTTGTTTTCGCAGACTCTTC
Source organism: uncultured Pelagibacteraceae bacterium (assembly GCA_902528175.1). Classification (GTDB taxonomy): domain Bacteria; phylum Pseudomonadota; class Alphaproteobacteria; order Pelagibacterales; family Pelagibacteraceae; genus Pelagibacter. The sequence continues at coordinate 362 of CABZRN010000008.1, forward strand.
ACCCATGTGAAATCTTTTCATTAATACTTCAGCTCCAAACAAATCAAAGATTAAAACATAATATGCGACATTCATATGACCGTTGTAGTCTGTCCAATCCTTAATTATTTTCTTTGAATTTAAATAAAGAGTCATTTTTTCTTAAAATTATATATAAATATTATATTATAATTTTATGAATTTTAAAATTTTTAAAATTTTACTCTTAATTGTATTTTCTTTGAAAACCCAGTTTTCTAATGCAGAAATTTTGAAACCTAATATTTCTATTTTGCCGTCTCAAGTTGTTAAAATACAATTAAGCAGTTTACAAAATAATAATTCTCCTAATATAGATTCTGGAATTTTACAAACTTGGGAATTTGCGCACCCAAAAAATAAAAGTTTTACTGGACCTTATGATAAATTTAAAAATATGATTAAAAAAGACTCATATTCAATTTTAATTAATCATAAGTCACACGAAGTAAAAGAGATGTTCAAAAATGAAAACGTTGCTACATATGAAGTGGTTATTTTAGGAAAAGATAAAAAATTTTATAAATTTAAGTGGCAAGTTGAAAAATATAATAAAGAAGGACCACTTAAAAATTGCTGGTTAACAACAGCTGTATTAGCGCCAAAAGTTTTAGGTTCTTCTGTTTAATTATTTTCAGCTGGCTTTACTTTCCCATTTTCCATCTTTGGAGGTGAATATTTTGTATCAGGAGGAAAACTATTATCGAATCTAAAATAAACAAGTGTTAAAATTAGAAGTATTAGGCTTGTTAAAGAAAGTGCTAGGAAAGGTATTTTTTTATCTGATAATTTAAAAGCAAATTTAATTAAATAAAAAGTTATAAAAGGAGCTAAAATACTCAGTATAATTAATATTTTTTTTGTCATAGTGCGTCATTAGAATTATATATTAAAATCCCTATTTTGGTAATTTCACAATATGTCTAAGCCTCCTTTTTATTTAAGAATACCAATTTTAATGGCGATCCTATGTCTACCACCTATTGGTGCAACCCAAATTGGATGGTATTTTTGGGGTCAAGAAGTTGGTCTTAATTGCGGAATGGTTGTGGGTGCTATCAGCGTCACTGTGGCAGGTTATCTTATGTATATAAAAGAATGGCGAGACTTTGAAGATGATTAGCAAAAATTATGTTTCGTAAATTATCAAAATTTAGTAAAACCGTACTGTGAAATCTAAATCTAAAGTAGTTGTTGTTGGTGGTGGTGTAGTAGGAGTTAGTGCGTTATACCATTTGGCAAAAAAAGGTTGGTCTGACGTTGTATTAGTTGAGAGAAAAGAATTAACTTCAGGATCGACTTGGCATGCAGCAGGACTATTGCCTTTATTCAACATGAGCTATTCAGTTGGTCAATTACATAAATATGCAGTGAACTTGTATGGGAAATTAGAGGAGGAGACAGGAAAAAATGTAGGTTTCAGTAGAGTATCTAATATTAGACTTGCAAACAATAAAGACAGAATGGATGAATATTTTCAGTATGCAGGTGTTGCACAAACAATTGGAGTTGATGTAAAATTTTTAACTCCAGATCAAGTAAAAGAAATTTGGCCACTATGTAATACATCTGACTTAGTCGGCGCTATTCAACACCCTGAAGATGGTTACATTCAACCAGCGGATTTGACACAAGCTTTAGCTACAGGAGCTAGAAATAAAGGTGCAGAAATTTATAGAAACACAACGGTTTTAGAAATTAAACAAACCAAAAATAGTTGGGTTGTTGAAACAGACAAAGGTTCAATAGAGTGTGAACATGTAATTTCTTGTTCAGGAAATTTTGCAAGACAAACTGGTAAAATGGTAGGATTAGATATTCCTGTTATACCAGTAGAACACCAATACATTGTTACAGAACCTCATCCTGAAATTCAAAAAAGAAAAAAAGAAGGTTTGCCTGAAATGGGAGTTTTGAGAGACAGTGACAGCAGATGGTATATGAGAGAAGAAGCAGGAGGATTAATTCTAGGTCCATATGAAGATGGTGCTCCAGCATGTTATGTTAATGGACCATCCAAAGAATCTGAGTACGAATTATTTCAAGAAGATTTAGATAGACTAGCACCTCATATAGAGGGCGCGATACACCGTGTTCCAGCTTTTGGTGAAGTTGGAGTTAAGAAAGTTTATAACGGTGCAATTTGTTACACTCCAGATGGAAACCCAATTGTTGGACCAGCATGGGGATTGAAAAATTTTTGGATTAATGAAGGGCACAGTTTTGGAATAACTGCCGCTGGAGGAGCAGGTTGGCAATTAGCTGAGTGGATTGTTGATGGAGAGCCTACAATTGATATGCTCGGTGTCGAACCAAGAAGATACGGTGACTATTGCTCTAAATCATATTTAATTAAAAAGAATGAAGAGGCTTATAGCCACGTATTTATAAATCATTTCCCAGATGAGGAAAGACCCGCAGCAAGACCTTTAAGAACAGCTCCGTGTTACGATAGAATGAAAAATTTAGGTGCTGTGTTTGGTCAAAAATTTGGATGGGAAAGACCTAATTTCTTTGCAACAGATGGAATGGAACAAAAAGATGATTGGTCATTTAGAAGATCTAAATGGTTCAGCGCTATAGAAAAAGAGTGCAAGAATGTGAGAGAAAATGTTGGTTTGCTAGATATGACGGCTTTTGCAAAATGTAGAATAAAAGGTCCTGGTGCAGAGGCTTTTTTAGATAAGCTTGTAGCAAATAAATTACCAAAAAAAATTGGAAGAATTAATCTTTGCCATGCATTAAATACAAAAGGTGGTGTTCACTCAGAGTTTACAATTATGAGAGAATCTGAAACAAGTTTTTATCTTGTTTCTGCTGGTGCTTTTCAAAGATTGGATCATGACTGGATTTTAAAATGGATGCCAAACGATGGATCTGTTCAATTTGAAAATTTAACAAATAGTAATGGTGTTCTTGTTGTTGCAGGACCAAAAGCTAGAGAACTAATGCAAAAAGTTTCAAAAGATGATTTTTCAAATGAAAACTTTAAATGGTTAAGCTCTAAAATGATCGATGTAGGTTATGCACCTGTAAATGCGATGAGAGTGAATTTTGTGGGAGAACTTGGGTGGGAACTTCATCATCCAGTTGAATATCAAAATCATATTTTTGACAAATTAATGGAAGCTGGAAAAGATTTAGGAATTAAGCCTTTTGGAATAAGAGCTATGAACAGTTTAAGAGTTGAAAAATCTTATAAATTGGTAGGTACAGAATTATCAATTGAATACTCACCATATGAAAGTGGTTTAGATAGATTCATTCACCCGAATAAAGGTAGCTTTATAGGTTTAGAAGCTTTAAACAAGTGGAGAGAAAAAGGATTTAACAATAAACTAGTAACGTTAGAAATTCATAATCCAAAAGATGCAGATGTTCTTGGAAATAATCCTATTTATGAAAATGGGAGTGTTATTGGAAGAGCAACAAGTGGAGATTACGGTTTTAGATTAGGTAAATCAATTGCATTAGGTATGGTTAAACCAGAGCTTGGCAATGTGGGTCAGAAATTAAAAGTTGAAATTCTAGGTCAAAAATATGATGCAACTATTCTGGATGAGAGTCCTTATGATCCAGAAAATAAATTATTGAGAGCATAATGAAAATATTAGTAGCTGTAAAAAGAGTAATTGATTATAACGTTCAGGTTAGGGTAAAAGATGACGGAACTGGTGTCGTAACTGACAATGTTAAAATGTCTACCAATCCACCAGATGATAATGCAATCGAAGAAGCGGTAAAGATAAAAGAATCTGGCAAAGCTAAAGAGGTTGTAGCAATTACAATCGGAGATGATAAAGCACAAGAGACAGTAAGAAAAGCTCTTGCAGTAGGAGCTGATAGAGGAATTCATGTTAAAGTTGATGGAATAGTTGAACCATTAGCTGTTTCTAAAATATTAAAAAAGATAGTTGAAAAGGAAAACCCAGATTTAGTTTTTATGGGCAAACAAGCAATAGATGATGATTGTAATCAAACAGGCCAAATGTTAGCTGCAATTTTAAATTGGCCCCAAGCAACTTTTGCATCAAAAATTGAGGTTAAAGAAAAATCTTTAGAGGTCACTCGAGAAATTGATGAGGGCTTAGAAACGATAGAAGTAAACATACCTGCGATTGTAACTTGTGATCTAAGACTTAATGAACCAAGATATGCATCTTTACCAAATATTATGAAAGCAAAGAAAAAACCTCTAGAACAGTTAAACGCATCTGATTTAGGGGTTGATACTAAAGCGAGAATCGAGCAAATTAAAGTAGAAGAACCGCCAAAAAGAAAAGCTGGTATAAAAGTCGCAAGTGTAACAGAATTGGTTCAAAAATTAAAAAATGAGGCTAAAGTAATATAATGTCAGTTTTATTAATAGCGGAACATAATAACACAGATCTTAGACCATTTACTTTTAATGCAGCTACAGCAGCATCAAAAATCAATGAAGATTTACACGTTTTAGTTCTTGGAAACAAATCAGATAGTGTTGCAAAAGCTGCAAGCGAAATACCATTGATAAAAAAAGTGATCCATGTTGATAATGAAATATTTGATAATTTTACTGCTGAAAATTACACCTCAACAATTTTAAAGCATGTAGATAATTATTCACATATTCTTTGTTCAGCAAATACATTTGGAAAAAATTTAATGCCTAGAGTGGCAGCATTATTAGATACATCACAAGTTAGCGATATAGTTAATGTAATTTCTGAAGATACTTTTTTAAGACCAATTTATGCTGGTAATGCATTTGCAACTGTTAAAAGCACTGATAAAAAAAAATGTGTTACAATTAGACCGACATCCTTTGATCCAGCACCCTCAACCGGAGGATCAGCAGAAATAGTCAAATCTGAGCCAGGGGAAAGGTTTGATAGTTCAAAATTTGTTAAGAGAGAAGAAATAAAATCTGATAGACCAGAGTTAGGTACTGCAAGAGTTGTTATTTCTGGTGGACGAGGAATGCAAAATTCAGATAACTTTAAATTGATTACTGCTATAGCAGATAAACTTAACGCAGCAATAGGAGCTTCAAGAGCAGCTGTCGATGCAGGATATATCACTAACGATCATCAAGTAGGTCAAACTGGTAAAGTTGTTGTGCCTGATTTGTACATTGCAGTTGGAATATCTGGAGCGATCCAACACTTAGCTGGAATGAAAGAGAGTAAAGTAATCGTTGCAATCAACAAGGATGGAGAAGCTCCGATTTTTAGTGTTGCAGATTATGGATTAGAAGCGGACTTGTTCGAAGCATTACCTCAATTTTTAGAAGAATTAAATAAACTTAATAGTATTCAAAAGTAATTCATGACTAGAGAAGTTATGGAATATGATGTTGTTATTGTTGGCGGAGGACCTTCAGGACTGGCAACAGCAATAAAACTTAAACAATTAAATTCTGAAATTAATGTTTGTGTTTTAGAAAAGGGAGCGGAAATTGGCTCTCATATTTTATCAGGAAATGTTTTCGAGACGAGAGCCTTGGATGAATTAATACCAAACTGGAAAGAATTAAACTCACCAATTATAACTAAAGTCACAAAGGAAAAATTTTTATTTCTTGGAAAAACAAAATCAATAAGTTGGCCAACCTGGTTGTTACCAAAAGTTCAACAAAATCATAAAAACTATATTATAAGTCTTGCAAATTTGTGTAGATGGTTAGCTGAACAAGCAGAGGCATTAGGTGTAGAAATATTCCCTGGTTTTCCAGCATCTGATATTTTGTATCATGAGGATGGATCTGTAAAAGGTGTTATCACTCAAGACATGGGTTTAGATAAAAATGGAAAAAAAAAAGATAGCTATGAGCCTGGGATGGAATTACATGCGAAAGTAACAGTTTTTGCTGAAGGCTGTAGAGGACACTTAGGAAAAAATTTAATTAAAAAATTTGATTTGAGTAAAGGAAAAAATCCGCAGCAGTATGGTATCGGTTTTAAAGAAATTTGGAAAGTAGATCAAAAAAATCATGAAGAAGGATTAGTTATGCACACTGCTGGTTGGCCGTTAGATAATAATACTTACGGCGGAAGTTTTATTTATCATGCTGAAAACAAAGAAGTTTATTTAGGATACGTAATTGGTTTAGACTATCAAAATCCACATCTGTCTCCTTTTGACGAATTTCAAAGATTTAAAACACATCCTGCCATTTCAAAAATGCTGAATGGAGGTAAAAGAATTTCATACGGTGCAAGAGCTTTAATTGAAGGAGGAATTCAAAGTTTACCAAGAATGTATATGCCCGGTGCTTTATTAATTGGCTGTGACGCTGGCACTCTAAATATGCCTAAAATAAAAGGTTCACACACTGCAATGAAAAGCGGTCTAATAGCGGCTGAAACAATAGTTGAGCATTTAAAAGATAAAAAAGAATTATCGATTTATGAGGAAAAATTCAAAAAAAGTTGGGCATATGAGGAATTACATGCAGCACGAAATGTCAAACCAAGCTTTAGTTGGGGTTTAATCTTAGGCATTATTTTTACAGGAATTGACCAAATATTATTTAGAGGAAAGCTACCATTTACATTGAAACACAAGCATGCAGATCATGAAACCTTAAAACCAGCAAATAAAATGCCAGTTATAGAGTACCCAAAACCAGATAACATCTTAACTTTTGACAAAACTAGCTCTGTATATTTGACTGGAACAAATCACGAGGACAATCAGCCCGTCCATCTCCAGCTAAAAGATAAAGAATTACCAATAAAATATACTTTAGAAAAATTTGATGAGCCTGCTCAAAGATATTGTCCAGCAGGAGTTTACGAAGTTCAAAATGAAAATGGTTCACCGAAATTTGTAATAAACGCTCAAAATTGCATTCATTGCAAAACATGTGATATTAAAGAACCATCCCAAAATATTACCTGGGTGACACCAGAAGGAAGTGGCGGTCCGAGATACGGAAATATGTAATTTATGATAAGTCTATTGCGTATTTTTTTAAGGTTTCAATCGGAATAAGTTTCAAAGTATTTTCGTGGGTTCTTTTTAAAAAAATGGGACATCCTTTGTTTGCATCAATTGCTCTCGCGTACCAACTTGCACAAACACACCAACAATCACCATCTTTTAAACCTGGAAATCCAAAATCTGGATGAGGTGTTATTAAATCATTACCAGCTTCTTTGCACCAATTTAAAAATTCATCAGATACTTTTGCACAAACTGTATGTACACCTTTATCATTTTCGTCTGTATTACAACATCCATCTCTATACCATCCAGTTAATGGGTCTGATGAACACAACTCAAGGTCCTCACCTAAAACATTTCTTTGTTTTTTAGTCATGAAAAACGTTACCAATTTTTTTGTCTAGTTCAACGTTAAAAGAGAATGACCTTCTTTCACCATCTACAACAAAAGGGTAAGCAGTATGCATTAGATAATTTGGAAATAATATTAAATCCCCAACTTTTGGTACATGGTTATAAATGCTTTTATTTAAAAACATTCTTGAACCATTTATGAAATCAATTGTCCCGTTAGTTTTTTTTTTCTTTTTACTAAAATTCAAATTTTTTGGGATCTTAAGATAACCAACTCCAGATATATTTCCGTCATGGTAGTGAACCGGGTTGTATTCATTTTTAAATTGACGCACTACCCAAAAATTTTTAATATTTATCTTATTGGTTGATCTATTAATTGTGCTTTTCAAATAATTTTTGACCTTTTCGTTAATAAACTTTTTAAGTTTTTTATTTATAAAACTTTTGGAAAGCTCAATCTCCTGATATACTTCACCAACTAATTTTTTAGAGTAATCTTTTTTTTTAGATTTTTTTTCATTTAATATAATTCTTTCAACCTCTTGATTAATATCACTTACAATTTTTTTACTAAGTTTTATTTTTGCTAATTTAGGACCAAAAGGACTTACTATATTCATTTTTTTTGACATTATATTTTAGTTGGATTTGGTTGACCCTTATAAACAACTTCAGGATCAAATTTTTTTTCTTTTTCCTCAAATTTCATTTTTATTTCTCTCGCATTGTCAATTTTTCCTAGAGGAATAGATCTATAAAAACAAGATCTATATCCAACATGGCAACTTGAACCTGAGCCGATATCTACAGTTAACCACACCGCATCTTGATCATCGTCAATTCTAACTTCAATAACTTTTTGCACAAAACCACTTGTTTTACCTTTGTGCCAGATTTGATTTCTTGATCTACTCCAGTAATGAGCTTCTTTTGTTTCAAGTGTTTTTTTTAAAGCTTCTACATTCATATAACCGTGCATTAATATTTCTTTTGTCTTTGAACATGTAGTGATGACTGGAATTAATCCATCATTATCAAATTTAGGAGATAACAAATTTCCCTCCTCAATATCTGTGACATTTTCTCTTTTTTTAAACATATTTTCAGAAGTATTTAACACATAAAATATTATAATAAATATTTTAAAAAGGCTAAATTATATATATAACTATCACGATGAAATTAGTTAAAGAGCAAAATAAGCCAATAAGTAATAATGAAGTATCAGATAAAGAAGCTGAAGAAGCTTATATCAAAATATTAAAATGGATAGGTGAAGACCCAAGCAGAGAAGGACTATTAGAAACACCTAAGAGGGTTTTAAAGGCATACAGAGAATATTTCAAAGGCTATCATGAGGACCCTAATAAAATACTTAGCAAAACTTTTGGTGATGTTGAGGGATATAACGATATGGTAATTCAAAAAAATATATCAGTTCAGAGTCACTGTGAACATCATATGGCACCGATTTTAGGAATTGCACATGTAGCTTACATGCCAAATGAAAGAGTTGTAGGTTTAAGTAAACTTGCTAGAGTTGTAGAAGTTTTTTCAAGAAGAATGCAAACTCAAGAAAGATTAACAAAACAAATTGCAACAACTTTAATGGACTCCTTACAAGCAAAAGGAGTAGCCGTTACAATAAATGCAACTCATCAATGTATGACAACTAGAGGAATTAAAAAGGAACAAGCTACAACTATAACTAATTATTATTTAGGTAAATTTAAAGACGACCTAGCTTGTCAAAATAGATATCTAAGATTTATTAGTAGCAAAATCTAATAAATTTATAAAAAAGCAATGTCTGATAATTTTAAAGCATTAATTGTAAATCAAGAAGGTGAAAAGTTTTCAAGAGAAATTAAAACTATTGAAAAATCTTTTTTAAAACACGGTGACGTTTTAGTTAAAGTTGATTATTCTACATTAAATTTTAAAGATGCTTTAATTTTAAAAAATGGTGCAAGATTAGTAAAAGAATTTCCACATATTCCAGGTATTGATTTTTCAGGTAGAGTAGTTGAAAGTAAAAGTGAAAAATTTAAAGAGGGCGATGAAATAATTCAAACTGGTTGGAGAGTTGGTGAAATCTATTTTGGTGGATATTCTCAATTTGCAAAAGTAAATTCAAATTTTTTGGTTAAAAAACCTAAAGGAATTACATCAAGACAAGCGATGATGTTAGGTACTGCTGGTATGACAGCAATCCAGTGTGCTTTTACGACTAAACAAACTAGAGAGGTTTTGCTACTTGGAGAAAAAGTTAATGATGTAATTGTTACAGGAGCCTCTGGTGGAGTTGGTAGTATTGCCGTTATGTTATTAAGTAAAATGGGCTGCAATGTAACAGCCGCAACAACCAAGCCAAATGAAGAATATCTTAAATCACTAGGTGCAAAAAATATAATAAAATCAAGTGATTTGGATAAAGATGCAAGACCATTGGATAAAGGATTGTATGATGGCGCAGTTGATACAGTTGGTGGAAATATTTTAGCTAACATTCTATCTCATGTTAAGCCAAATGGAATAGTTGCAGCGTGTGGAAATGCATCAAGTATAAAATTAAATACTACTGTAATGCCTTTTATTATAAGAGGTGTAAAACTTTGGGGTATCGACTCTGTAAGTGTATCTATAAAGAGAAGACAATTCCTGTGGGATGAAGTTTCAAAACTTGTAGATTTCGATTTACTTGACAAGTCCATTAAAGAAATAAGTCTTGAACAACTTTTACTTGAATATTCAAAAATGCTTGAAGGTAAAACTTCTGGTAGATACATTATTAATGTTAATAAATAATGGATTGGGACAAGCTAAAAATATTTCACGCAGTTGCAGAAGCTGGTAGTTTTACAAGTGCAACAGTTAATCTAAATCTCAGTCAGTCAGCAATAAGTAGACAAATTCAGGCTTTAGAAGAAGATCTTAAAGTTAAGTTATTTGAGAGACACGCAAGAGGTCTTACTTTAACAGAAAATGGTGAGTATGTGTTTAAAACTGCCCATGAGGTAATTAGTAAGCTTAAAGAGGTCGAAACTTCACTAGGAGATCAAAAAAATAAACCAAGCGGTAAATTGACTGTCACTACCGTTGTAAGTTTTGGAACAACATGGCTAACCCCAAGAATTCAAGAATTCATGCAATTAAATCCAGATATAGAGGTAGAGCTTATTTTTGATGACAAAGAGCTTGATTTAAGCACCAGACAAGCTGATATTGGTATTTTTATGAGAAGACCTAAACAATTGAATTACATTCAAAAAAAGTTGATAGATATAAATTATCATATTTATGGTTCTCCAAAATATCTGGAAAAACACGGATTTCCAAAAAATATAAGTGATTTAAACAAACACGCATTTATATCATTTGGAAGAGGCGCCCCATCACCAGTTTATAATCCTGATTGGGCATTAAAATTAGGTACAAAAGATAATAAAAAAAGGAAAACTGTGATGAAAGTTAATAGTGTTTATGGATTATTGTTAGCTGTTCAAAGTGGAGTTGGATTAGCTGCTTTACCTGATTATATCACCGTAAATCAGCCAAATATTGTCAAAGTATTACCAAATATTGAGGGCCCAATAACAGAGGCTCATTTTGTTTACCCACAATCAATGAAAAATGTAGCTAGAGTTCAGGCTTTTAGAAACTTTCTGTATAGCAAAATTTCAGAATGGGAATTTTAAAGATCGCTTCACCCCTGCGTCAAAATATGCGATTGATAATCATTATCAGTGAGATTAATTATCATTTTCAATGAGATTAATTCTCATTATCAATAGTGCGGAAGAAGGGTAATTAATAAAATGAGGAAAATAAGTATATATACAATACTTTTAACTTTCATTTCTAGTTTAACGATAGCTGCTGAAGTTAATATTTTTAATGCAAGACATTACAAAGCAGATGCAGAACTTTACAGTAAGTTCACAAACAAGACTGGAATAAAAGTTAATTTAATAAACGGAAAAGCAGGAGCACTTGAAAAAAGAATGATTAAAGAGGGAGCAGATTCTTCTGCAGATCTTTACATTACTGCTGATGCTGGTAGATGTGGAGCATTCAAAGCAAAAGGAATGACACAAGGTGGTTTAATTTCACCTGCAATAAAAGCAGCTGTTCCGTCAAACTTTAGAACGAACCATTGGACAGGAATTGCTAAAAGAGCAAGAATTGTTTACTACGCTCCAGATAGAGTATCAGGTGCGGAGTTGTCAGGTTTAACTTACGAAAGTTTAGCTGATCCGAAATGGAAGGGTAGATTAGTAATCAGAGCATCAGGAAACATTTATAATAAATCACTTGTAGCATCATTAGTTAAAAATAATGGTAAAAAAGCTACAGCTGATTGGGCAAAAGGTGTTGTTGCAAACATGGCTAGAACACCAACAGGAAACGACCGAGCTCAAATTATGGCAGTTGCTGCTGGTGAAGCAGATATTGCTGTTGCTAACACATATTATCTAGCATTGATGTTATCAGGAAATAAAGGAGCAGAGCAACAAGCTGCTGCAAAAAAAGTAAAAGCTTTCTTTCCTAACCAAAATGATAGAGGGACACACATGAACATTAGTTGTGCTGCTTTAGTAAAAGGTGCACCTAATAAAGCAAATGCAATTAAACTTGTAGAGTTTTTATTAACTCCAGAGTCTCAAGAGCACTTTACTAATAATACTTTTGAGTTTCCAATGATAGATGGTGTTTCTCCAAGTCCGCTAGTTGTGAACAATATAGGTTTAGATTTTAAACAAGATCTAAAAACTAAAGTTTCAAGCTATGGAGCTAAACAGGCTGATGCATTAGAAGTAATGACAGCAGCTGGTTGGAAATAATATGAAAGATAAAAAAGAATTTATTTCTGAAATAGATTATAATAAATCTTCTAAAGGATGCTCACCGTGTCTTTCAGAGTGTAAAAAAATCAATGACAGAATAAATAAAAGAAATTTATCTGATATTAAAGATAAGGAGGTTCCGCACATCCTAAAGGTTTTTGATTTTTAGATAATTTCTTGATTATATGCCCGTGGACGATCTCCTCCATGGGCATATTTAATTTCATGATTATAAGGCGGATTATAATATGAAAAAAATTAATATTTGGTACTTGAGTTCTTTCCTAATCTCTTTTGTAGTTTTAATTCCTATAGCAACTGTTTCTCTCAGTTTTTTCGAGGAAACAACAGAATATTACAAAATTTTAAAAGAAACATTTTTATTAGAATATATATATAATTCTGCAATTTTATTGTTTGGAGTTTTGATTTTAACATTTATATTTGGAACAGGTACAGCTTATCTTGTTTCTTTTTATGATTTTCCAGGAAGTAATTTTTTTAAATGGACTTTAATATTATCTTTTGCTGTTCCTCCGTATATTTATGCATACTCTATTTTCGCTTTTTTTGATAATTATGGAACTGCTTTTACAATCCTTAAAAATTTATTTGGCGAGGGTGAATACAATAAACATATACCGAAATTTAGTGGAATGTTTGGAGCAATACTATCATTATCCTTTTCTTTGTTTGCCTATGTATATATTTTAGCAAGAGCATCTTTTTTATATCAATCTCAAAATTTAATAGACCTTAGTAAAAATTTGGGATTTTCTAAAATAAGAACTTTTTTACAGGTTATTTTACCCTCTGCTAGACCTGCAATAGTTGCTGGATTATCATTAGTTGCAATGGAAACATTAGCAGAATTTGGTGCTGTCGATTTCTTTTCAATAAACACTTTAACAACAGGAATTTATAATTCTTGGATAGCCTTTGATGATTTTGCTTTTGCAAATAGACTTTCATTTTTTCTATTATTATTTATTTTTGCTTTATTTGTTTTAGAAAATCTATCTAGAAAACAAGCAAAATTTCACTCAAACTCTTCAAGTAGATTCAAACAAAGAGAAAAATACAAATTAAGTGGTGGACTAAGTTTTTTAGCTTTTCTATTTTGTTTTATTATATTTTTCCTTAGCTTTGTATTTCCATTTAGCCAAATGTTATATTGGACTATTATTTACTCGGATAATTTATTTGATTTAAAAATATTAAGTCTTATTTATAATACAATGAAACTTGCCTTTTTGTCATGTTCAGCACTTATAATTTTTTCATTTATTTCTAACTATGGAATGAGGGTTTCAAAAAGCAAACCTTTAAATATTTTAAATACACTATCGATTTCAGGTTATGCAATACCAGGTGTAATTTTAGCAATTGCCTTCATTACATTTATTTCATGGTTTGATAACAGTATTGTAAAATTACTTGGATTTAATTCCATCAAAACGGTATTTTTTGGTTCAATATTAGGTTTAGTAATAGTTTATTTTATTAGATTTTATTCGTTAGCATGTAATGGATTAAAATCTGGTTATGAAAAAATAAACATCTCTGTAGATGAAAGCGCCTACCTACTTGGGTATTCAAAATTAAAAACATTTATTAATGTCCATATACCCTATTTAAGAAATTCAGTATTATTTGTTGTAATTTTGATATCATTAGAAATAATACGTGAATTACCTATTACGTTAATTTTAAGACCATTTAATTTTGAAACATTCGCCACAACTGCTTTTATATACGCATCTGAAGATTTGTTAGAGGCAGCTGCAGCACCATCTTTATTTTTAATTTTAATTGCTAGTATATTTATTTTATCTACATCAAAGTTTATATTAAGAGACTAAATGAAAAATATTTTTGAAATAAAAAATGTAACTTTCTCAGTTGATGGAAACGAAAAAGTGAAAAATGTTTCTTTTTCAATTGAAAATGAAGGGGATATAATTTGTTTGTTGGGACCATCTGGTATTGGTAAAACTACATTATTGAGAACAATAGCAGGTCTAGAAAAAATTAACAAAGGCGAAATTTTTTTAAAAGGAAAATTATTATCGTCAAAGGATTGTCATGTAGAACCTGAGAATAGAAATATATCTTTATCGTTCCAAGATAATTGTCTATTTCCTCACTATACTGTTGAAAAAAATATTAAAATCGCTGTAGATAAAAATAAAAATGAAAAAAAAAAGATAATTCCAGAATTTTTAATAAAGTTATTAGATTTAAATCATGTTTTAAAAAATTTTCCTCATCAAATTAGTGCTGGAGAGGCACAAAGGGTTTCCTTAGCAAGATCACTTGTTTATGAACCTGACTTGCTACTTTTAGATGAACCATTATCTAATATTGACCAAAGCTTTAAAGAGGATATCCAAATTCAATTAAAAAAAATTCTAAAAAATTTAAAGATAACAACAATTGTGGTCACACATGACTCCTATGAAGCTTTTTACTTAGGTAATAAATGTGGCATTATTTTAAATGAAAGTTTAAAGCAATTTGATGATCCTTATAAGGTATATCATTATCCAAATTCTGTTGAAATAGTAAAATTTTTAAAAAGAGGTATTTTAATTTCTGCAAAAGTTTTAGACGATAACAGTTTAGAAAATGAAGAATTAGGCATAATTAAAGGTAAATTCGTAAAGCCTTTTCCAGTTGGATCTAATGTTAAGCTTCTATTACAGCCTGAGGATTTAATCCACGATGACAAAAGTAACTTAAAATTTGATGTTGTTGACCGAAGATTTAAAGGTACGAATTTTATTTATACTTTAAGAACAAATAAAGGAGATTTAATACCTGTTTTTGTTCATTCCCATCATATTCATCAACATGAAATTGATGATAAATTTGGGATTAAAAATCCGATATATATTGATCATATTGTTTGTTTTTAAAATCATCATTTATCGCTTACATAAACTGATACTCCACGAGAATTTATATCTACATCAAATTTTTTGTGAAGAGGCGGAAAGGCTCTCTGAGAACAATCTAATCTATCGCAAGTCCTGCAGGATACACCAATAGGTAATTCAGATTTTTTATCATTTAGGTCTAAATTTTCTGTATAAACAAATTCTTTAGCATATTTAGCTTCACAACCTAAACCAATAGATAGCATACTTTTTTTTTGGCCATATCTTCCTACTCCTTTTTCAACAGTCTTAGCTATACAGACGTATTTTTCTCCGTTAGTCATTTTGCTAACAGCTGCTTGAATTACACCAGGTCTAGAAAATGCAGAATAAACATTCCATCTCGGACATGCTCCACCATAACGTGGTATTTCAATACCGGATAAAGAAAATCTTTTAGATATATTTCCCGCCACATCAACTCTTAAAAAATGAAATGGAATACCCAGTAGATTCGGATCTTGCAAACACGTAACTCTGTGAGCAACTTGTTCAAAAGAAGTTGCAAATGTATTTTGTAGTAATTCTAAATCATATTTTAAATCTTTGCATTCTTTATGAAATAATTTGTAAGGCATTAATATAGCAGCTCCACAATAATTTAAAAGAGCCACTCTAGTTAATTTCTTCGATTCATTTGTTGGAAATTTGAAAGTAGACAAATATTCATCAATTTCATAGGAAGCACCTTCTTGAGCAATTTGAGCGGCAGCATGTAATTTTTTCGTTTCAAGAGATAGGTAATCTGATAATAATAATTCTTTTTTATTAGTTTCGTAAATTTTTGAAAAAGGTTTAGTTTCCTCAGGTATAATGTCTATAACTTTAATTCCGTACTCTCTTTTTAACAAATCACATAATGCTACATATCGAGTTCTGTTGTTTTGTTTAACCTTTTCAAAAATTAAATTTGCGAAATTTTCTAACTTAGGAAAAAAATTGTTGTTATCCTGAAGAAAATCTGACACTACCTCTCCAGGAAAAGCCGCTTTTCTACTATCAATTATTTTTCCTGAAATATTCTCTACTTTGCTAACAATTTCATGATCTTTTTGTTTAAAATTGTCACCTAACTTTACTAATGCTTTAGCAATTTTAGGATTAGAATTTACTAAATCTTTAACTTCAGGACCTAAAATATCTAAATCTTCAAATAATTCGTCGCTTAATAGTTCTGAAATATTATTTTCAAGATTTAGATCGAATTTACTAGTTAAGTCATCTAGATTTATTTTTAATTCTTTACAAACTCTTATCACCAGATCGCCGTCAATTCTTCTTTTTCCGCTTTCAATTAAATTTAAATAACTCGGGGAGATGCCTAATTCTTTGGCGAGTTTATTTGCTTGAATTCCAAGTTGTCTTCTAAAAGCTTTTATCTTAGGGCCAATCTTTAAATTTAGTTCATTAATTTTCTCTTTTGATGAAAAGTTTGCGATTGCTTTTTTAGAATTATTAATATCTCTTTCCATATCTAAAGAAATGTCTGAGAAATCAATTCTTAGTTCTTGACTAATTTTAAGTAAAAGATCACCATCAATTTTTCGTTTGCCACTTTCAATAAGATTTAAATAACTTGGAGAAATATTTATTTGTTGAGCTAATTTTTTAGCCTGCAAACCAAGCCTCTTTCTATATTCCCTGATTTTTAGACCTATTTCTTTGTCAAAATTAATCATGTAAATTTTGTAAATTTAAATTTACAAAAAATTGATTAGATTTACAAGTAAAATCAACATTTTTGTAGATTTTGTAAATGTTGTAAATTATAAATGTGATATGGAAAACAAAAACAAATCAAAAAATCAAGTAAATAAGGCTTTAAATCAATATACAACCAATGACAATGATAACAGCTCCGGTATTTATTTAAGAGATGATCATTGTGATTGGGGTTCTAGCGGTATGAACGAGTTTACTAACGAGTATAATAGTAACTAGTTTATTGAAGTCTAAATTATTATTTAATATTTTTTAAGGAAAAAATGAGCTCCGAGTCTAAGATATCATATGACCTAAAAAGATTTGCAGGAGTAAAAAGAGATTACACCCCGGAAGATGTTGAAAGATTAAGAGGATCTATAAAAATAGAGTATTCGATGTGCAAACATCAATCTCAAAAATTGTGGAGATTATTAAACTCCGAACCTTACGTTAATACGTTAGGTTCATTATCTGGGAATCATGCAGTTCAGCATGCAAAAGCAGGCCTTAAAGCAATTTACCTAAGTGGATGGCAAGTCGCTGCAGATGCTAACAGTGCAGGTGAAATGTATCCAGATCAATCATTATATCCATACGATAGTGCCCCTAAGCTTGTAGACTCAATGAATAATGCTTTAATAAGAGCAGATCAAATCCAGCACATGGAAATTAAAGATGGTCAAATGAAATCTAAAGATAGAGTTGATTACATGTTGCCAATAATTGCTGATGGTGAAGCTGGATTTGGTGGACCACTAAATGTTTTTGAGTTAGCTAAAAAATTTATAAAAGCTGGTGCTGCTGGAGTTCATTTTGAGGACCAGTTAGCAAGTGAGAAAAAATGTGGACATATGGGTGGAAAAGTATTGGTTCCAACAAGTACAATGATAAAAAATTTAAAAGCAGCTAGGTTAGCTGCTGATATTGCTGATGTTCCTCTAATAATTTTAGCAAGAACAGATGCAAATGCAGCAAAATTGATTACAAATGATTATGATGAAAATGATAAACCCTTTTTAACTGGCGAAAGATCACCAGAAGGATTTTATTATGTTAAACATGGAATTGATCAAGCAATATCAAGAGGTCTTGCTTACGCACCTTACTCTGATCTAATTTGGTGTGAGACTGCAACTCCAAATTTAGAAGAAGCAAAAAAATTTGCCAATGCGATACACGATAAATTTCCGGGTAAATTACTAGCTTATAACTGCTCACCATCTTTTAATTGGAAAAAACATTTGTCAGACTCTGAAATTGCAACTTTTCAGCAAAAAATTAGTGCAATGGGATATAAATTCCAATTCATAACGCTTGCTGGCTTTCATACGCAAAATATTGCAATTTTTGAACTAGCAGCAAAGTATAAAAAAGAAGGTATGACTGCATATTCAAAAATTCAACAACAGGAATTTGCTAGAGAAAAAGATGGATACACTAGTATAAAACATCAAAGAGAGGTCGGAACATCGTATTTTGATGCTGTTTCAAATACGATTAGTGGCGGAAAAAGTTCTACAAATGCCATGGAAGGTTCTACGGAAAAAGAACAATTCTAAATTAATTATTTACAACCAAAAAATATTTATATAAAATTAACCTATGGGGTGCTGTTATGGCTGAGAAATACCCATTGAACCTGTCCGGTAATTCAGAAAGGGATAAATGGAACAACAAAATATTTTAAATCCAACATCTGCTATTACACTAATTTTATTAATTAGTTTTTCTTTTGTTCTGGTTGGTTTTTTTTACTCGAAAAAATTCAAAGGTTTAAATAATTACTTGGTGGCTAATAGATCAGTTGGAACTTTCTCTTTAACATGTAGCCTAATAGCCTCAGCTTTGGGCACCTGGATTTTGTTTGGTCCTGCATCAGCTGCAACATGGGGTGGGATAGGTGCGGTTATTGGTTATTCACTAGGAACTGCGTTTCCCTTATTTGCGATTATTTTTATGGGAAAAATATTTAGAAATTCCTACCCAAAAGCAAAAACTTTAATTGAAGTTATTAGAATAAGGTTTGGAAAACATATATTTAAGCTGATCTTAATTTTATCAGTATTTTACATGACTATTTTTTTGATTGCGGAAGTTACAGCTGTATCTATTTTGATCAATTATATTTCAGGAACGAAATTATGGATTACTGCTTTAATAGTTATTTCTAGTTCACTTATATATACATTATACGGTGGTTTAAGAGCTTCAATATTCACTGACAATATTCAATTTATAGTTTTTACATTATTGTTGTTAATAGCTTTTTCTTATTTATTTTCATTTAATTCAAACGAATTTAGTTTTGAATTTATAAATAAAAATAAACCAAATTTGTTAAGCAAAAATTATATTCCTAACTTTACAGCAGGCTTAACATTCTTTATTGCTGTTGCAGCTACTAATCTTTTTCACCAAGGTAACTGGCAAAGAGTTTATGCTGCAAAAAATAATGACGTTTTAAAAAAGAGTTTGTTATTTTCTTTTTTAATTATAATCCCTATTGTGTATATGATGGGTTTTACAGGATTAGTGTCTGTCTCTAAAAATTTAAATGTAATGCCTGATCTTGCTTTTTTTTCTTTATTATTAAATAAGGAGATGATTACATTGTCGATTATAATTATTGTTTTAGGTATATCTTTAACCATAAGCAGTATAGACACACTTATAAATGCTATATCTAGTCTTATTATAGTAGATGGAAAAAAAATTTTAAATTCTGACAATGATTACTTAAAATTATCTAGAATTATAATTATAGGCCTTTCTCTTATCGCTTTATATGTTGCCTCAAGAGGATTTAGTATCTTATATCTATTTTTGTTAGCCGATTTATTTTGTTGTGCAGCGGTTTTAAGTATATTTTATAGTTTTTTCTCAAAATCATTCAGTGAAAAAACAGCTTATATCTCAATTGTAGTTGGGTTGTTTGGTGGTATATTATTATTTCCAAGTCCTGATTTTTCAAAAAGTATCTTGGTTGGAATCATATTTCCAATAAGCTATTTTCCAGAATTTATAAAACAATCTCTATTATTTCTCTCGTTTATAGCGGCAACATTACTTCCAGTTTTGACTTGGAAAGTAAAGTAAATATATTATTATAATAAAATGTTTGAATTTGTGTTACCTTTTATAATATTAATCATCGTTGTAGTTTTTGTTCACGAATACGGACATTATTACTTTGCTCGAAGATATGGGGTAGGTGTAACAGACTTTTCTATTGGTTTTGGTAAAGAGTTATTCGGATGGAACGATAAATCAGGAACTCGTTGGAAAGTATGCTGGATTCCTTTAGGAGGTTACGTAAAATTTTTTGGAGATAGAAATGTATTTTCGCAGGCTGATCGTGATGAAATTCTTAAAAAGTATAATGACAAAGATAGAGAAAAACTTTTTACATTAAAACCATTATATCAAAGAGCGTGGATTGTTTTTGGAGGTCCATTAGCTAACTTCATATTAGCTATATTTATATTTTTAATGATAAATGTTTTTGTTGGAAAGGACTTTACCCCAGCAATGATAAGTGAGGTCACTAAGGATAGTCCTGCACAAGTTGCGGGATTAAAAAAGAACGACATAATAATGTCAATTGATGACAATAAAGTTAAGAGTATTCTAGATGTATCCAAATTTATAACGTTATCGACATCTGAATTTATTGATTTTAAAGTTTCGCGTTATGACCAAGAAATTAATGTAAAAGTAAAACCTAATTTTGTTGAAACTGAGGATAATTTAGGAAATAAAATAAAAAAAAGGATGGTTGGCATTCAACTTTCACCTTATAAAGATACTGTAAATCACAAAAAACTTGGACCTGTCAAAGCCTTGTATTATTCAGTTACCGAAGTATATTTTGTGACAACTTCCACACTTAAATATTTAGGTACTATTATTACTGGAAAAGGTGACAGCTCACAGCTTGGCGGACCAATAAGAATCGCAAAAATTTCAGGACAAGTTGCAGAATTTGGAATAGTGCCGTTTTTAAGCATGATGGCTTACATTTCAATAAGCTTAGGTTTAATTAATCTTTTTCCAATCCCTCTTTTGGACGGAGGTCACTTAATGTTTTACGGAATTGAAAAAATTCTTGGAAGACCGTTAACGCAAAAAACTCAAGAAGGTTTTTTTCGAATCGGGATGTTTTTATTATTATCCCTCATGTTTTTTGCAACATTTAACGATCTTAAGGATTTAGGCTTGTTTTAAAGGCTTTTTGAAACCATAAAAAATTCAGCAAATTCAACGTTTTTTTAACACAATATCTTGTGTTAAAAACCAATTTAAACACTAAAAAAAAGCTTGATTTATAAAGGATTTTGTTAACTATAGAAATAACCTAATACCGGAGCTAAAATGAACAAAAAACAACTAGTCGCTAAATTAGCTGGTTCTTTAAATCAAAGTAAAGCTGATGCTGAGCGAACATTTGACACCATAACAAACACTATTTTAGATGCATTAAAAAACGATGATTCTGTAAAAATAGCTGGTTTTGGTACTTATAAAGTTGCTAAAAGAAAAGCTAGAATTGGCCGAAATCCAAGAACAGGAGAACAGATCCAAATCGCAGCTTCTCAAAAGGTAAAATTTTTACCTGCCAAAGCACTTAAAGAAATATTCAATAAATAGATATTTCCTCTAGACAGCCTTTATTAATTGAGAGTTAATAAAGGCTGTTTCTATATGCGTTTACTGCATACCTATTAAATAGTCTTAGCAATAGTTAATGATTTTATAAAAATTTATAAACTTCTTTTTAACAGGGAGAAATAATGAAAAAACTTTTAAATAAACTGTTGGTTACAGCGGTAAGTTCAATTTTCTTACTAAATATGACCAGTATTGGTTACGCTGAAACTACGGTATCCGCTGAAGTCGGATTTGTATTTAACACTTTTCTTTTTTTAGTTTGTGGGTTCTTAGTTATGTTTATGGCTGCAGGATTTGCTATGCTAGAGGCAGGAAGTGTAACTTCAAAAAGTGTATCAGTAATTTGTGCAAAAAATATTGGATTATTTTCGATAGCTGGAATGATGTTCTGGCTAGTTGGTTATAATCTTGCTTATGGTATTACAGAGGGTGGTTATATTGGTAAATTCTTGCCGTGGTC
This sequence comes from uncultured Pelagibacteraceae bacterium, assembly GCA_902528175.1. Lineage (GTDB taxonomy): Bacteria > Pseudomonadota > Alphaproteobacteria > Pelagibacterales > Pelagibacteraceae > Pelagibacter. Next base: position 22,282 of record CABZRN010000008.1, read on the forward strand.
GGATGCAAGTAAAATAGAGACAGGTTATTCAGATGCATCAGACTGGTATTTCCAGATGGTATTCTGTGCAACAACAGTATCTATTGTTTCTGGTACATTAGCTGAAAGAATTAAATTGTGGCCGTTCTTATTATTTGCTGCAATTTTATCAGGTATTATTTATCCAATCGTAATGGGTTGGAAATGGGGTGGTGGATGGTTAGCCGCTGCTAATTTCCAAGATTTTGCTGGATCAACACTTGTTCACTCAACTGGAGGTGCAGCTGCGCTTGCTGGTGCATTTTTACTAGGACCAAGACTTGGAAGATTCACTAAAAAAGGTGAACCGGCTCCAATGAAACCATTTGCAGCCTCTTCAATTCCATTAATTACAATTGGAGTATTTATTTTATGGCTAGGTTGGTTTGGATTTAATGGTGGTTCGCAACTTGCAATAGGAACAGGTGCAGATGCAATCGCTGTAGCAAAAATCTTCATGAATACATTCTTAGCAGGTGCTGGTGGAGTAATGGCGGCCGCAACAATGACAAGATTGCATTTTGGTAAAACAGATGTAATTCAAATGCTAAACGGATGTATTGGTGGATTAGTTGCTATTACTGCTGAACCATTAATGCCTTCTCCATTCGCAGCGATTTTAATTGGTGCTGTAGGTGGTGTGATAGTTGTTTATGGTACAAAGTTACTGTTTGCATTAAAAATTGACGATGTTGTAGGTGCTGTACCTGCGCACTTATTTGCTGGAATTTGGGGTACATTAGCTGTGCCGATAACAAATCCAGATGCAACATTTGGAGCTCAGTTACTTGGAATAATATCAGTTAACGTCTTCGTATTTGTGGTTGCCTACATTGTTTGGGCAATTATGAAGAGCACAATTGGTATAAGATTAAGTAAAGAAGCAGAGCTTAAAGGAACAGACGTCGTCGAAACTGGCGTAATAGGCTACGCTATACGAGATTAAGCATCTCTCCCTCTTTGGTTTGACGTTTAATTAAGGCCTCCTAGAAATAGGAGGCCTTTTTTTATGGTTTATTATTTTTTATAAAATTATAAATTTCCTCGGCGTGACCATTAACTCTTACATTTCGCCATTCTTTAATAATATTGTTTTTTTTTAATAAAAAAGTACTTCTTATTAAACCCATAAATTCTTTACCCATAAATTTTTTTTTACCCCAAACTTTAAAATTTTTAATAGCAATTTTATTCTCATCAGATAACAGCTCAAATTTTAATTTGTATTTTTTTTTAAATTTTAAATGACTTTCGATTGTATCTTTAGAAATTCCATATATTTCACAGCGAAGTTTTACAAATTTGTTGTAAAACATATTAAAATCTTTTGTTTCTAGAGTACATCCAGGAGTGTCATCTTTTGGATAAAAGTACAAAACTGTATATTTTGATTTTATTTTATTTAATTCAACTAGTTTATTTGATGTTCCTAATAACTTAAAATTTTTTGCTTTTTTCATCTTGTAGAATTGCTTATCCATTTTAAAAAAGCTTTATTTCCTGATGAAATTTTAGAAAATACAATACAAGGTACATCATAAGAGTGTATTTTTTTTACCTCTGAAATTATTTTAGTCTGTAGTTTTTTTGTTGTCTTTCCCATTATTATAACCTCTTTTGAGAAGTTAACTCTGTTTTTCCACGAAAAAACAGATTGAATATTATTAAAAATATTTGCACAAGCTATCAATTTTTTTCTTATCAAAACTGATGTAATTTTTTTAGCCTCTTTAATATTGGCGCAAGTTATGTAAAAAAACATTTGCATCACTTTGTATTGTTTTCATCCCAAAGCTTTTTGATATCTACAAATGGAGATAAGCCATAACTTGAATTTATATTGGTTAGATGAATAGAGAGTGTATTTATTGGTGATATACCAATCTCGTTTAACAAAATTTCGTTAATATATTTCTCAAATGGGTCATGTCTTTTTTCACAAGTTTTTATTAAATTATTCCAATACTTTTCAAGCATATTTTTTGATAACATAAAGGTACATAAAATTTTTTGGACTGTTCTCCAGTGTTGATTACTACCTATTAAAACATTTGTTTTTTCGTTAGACATATAATTAAAAGGATAATCACATGGGCAAATTATAATATCTTTTTCAATTTGTGAGCTTACTCTTTCATAAGTATTGATCATATCAGTCAAAGAATGTTCAAAATGCAAATAATCGTCCTCTACAAAATAAATTAAATCGCTATTTTCATTTTTTGCAGTTTCGAAACATTTTAGTAAGCTAGATAAGTTAGAAAATGTTTGGTCATTATTATTCTCAAATATCTTTTCCTTATGCTCCTCTTTTTTATGATTTATGATTGAATATTTTGAGTGGTTTTTATTTAAAACATTCTTAATTTTAATTAAATTATCTGATTTAGAATTGTCATCAATAATCAGTAAGTTAATATTAATTGATGAATTCTCTTTTTTAAGCCTGTTAATAGATTTTGTTAATGAAAATAAACATCTTATTACGTATTCGATTTTGGGTTCTTCGAAAACTCTTTTTTTATTTTGGTCCCAAATGTCTATGTTAGAATTAGTCCTAAATATAACTGACAAGTTTTTAATTTTTTTTGTTAATTTTACCTCACCTAAAGGAAGAATTATTGACTTATCTTTACTAGATAATTTTTCATCAAGGCTTTTTTCAAGAGTAGGTGAGTAAAATTCGTTTTGATCTATTAATTCGTAACCTATTAACTTAGATATTTTTATAAACATTTTTTTAAAGATGTTTTTTTTCATTTTTTTTGATATTAACAGATTACACATATATGACTATTAAATCATCCCAAGATCTTGTTAATAATGCTTTAAAAGAAATTAAAACTATTACAAGCAACGAAGCTGCAAAATTATTTAAGGATAATAAATGTAATTTAATCGATATTAGAGATATTAGAGAACTTGAAAGAGATGGAAGAGTGAAAAATTCCCTACATATTCCAAGAGGTATGTTAGAATTTTGGATGGATCCATCAAGCCCATATTACAAACAAGGAAAAATCGATCCGTCAAAAGAAACAATATTGTTTTGTGCTGCTGGTTTAAGATCTGCTCTTGCCACTAAAAGTTTGCAAGACATGGGTTTTAATAATGTGTCCCATGTTGATGGTGGTTTTAGCGCTATTAAAGCAAGCGATTTTGAAATTATTTAATTGCCTCATCAATTACATAATCTAACCTGTCTTGCCCCCAATAAATTTTATTATTATAAAAAAAAGTTGGTGCACCAAAAATTTTTTTAGAAAAAGCTTCATCGGTAAGTATTTTTAGTTTTTCTTTAGTCTCCTTTTTCTCAATATCTTGAAAAAATTTATCAACATCAACGCCTATCTCTTTTAATTTTTTTTCAAAAATATTTTTATCTGATAAATCTAAATTTAACTGCCAGTATGAGTCAAAAAAATTATCTATATATTTTTCAAGCAAACTATCCTTTAAAACCAATGTTCCTCTCATTAAGTATAAAGAATTAATAGGAAATTTTTCATTAAAATGAAAATTGATACCAAGTTTCTTTGAAATCATTACACAATCTTGAATCATAAATTCGTTTTTATGACCAATAAATGCATTCGCAGTTATCCCAGCTAATTTGTGCAAACCACCTAGAAGCATGGGTTTGTATAAAAAAGTAATATCTTTATTATTTATAATTTTTTTAATTTTTTTATGAGCAATATAAGTATATGGACTTGAAAAATCGTAAAAAAACTGAATTTCCTTAATCATATAATGATAATTTTTTTGCAAAAAAGATTCTTATCAGCCAGTATAAAAACAATCCAATAGGACCTATAAAATATGTAACCAATAGTGGAAAAAAAACTAAAAATTTTGACATAGAAAATTTTAAACTATCACTTACAATCCAAGCACCACAAAATAAATTTATCGCTAAAAAATGGCACCAAAATATAATTAAAAAACCTTTTTTAGAAAATAATTCAGATAATTGTTCTAAACCCAAATAAAGATTAAAATTATTCTTAAAATCAAATTCTGTTAGAAAAAAGTAATATAATAAATAAGCATAAATAAATGAAAAAATCATAAATGGAAATATTGATCTAACCATGTATTTACTTACACCAGAGCTAGGAAAAAATAATAGTACTAACCAAAAGGGTAGAACACCTAAATTCAACCATAAGTAAATCATTGGAACTGTGAAAAAGTTATTAATTTGTTCAATCATATAAGTTTATAATATATTAAAAATTAAAATGATTCCTTTAAAAAATAAAAAAAAAAGTTTTGAAGATACAGTTCAAGAGATGAGAGATTTTTCAGTGAAGTATATTGAAAAGTATGCTCCATCAAAGCAACAATTAAGGACTTATTTACTTAAAAAATATTTAAAATTTGGAGCCGCAGGAATAAAAAAAAATGAAATAAAAGATTTGATTGATGTAGTTCTGAGCGATCTTGAAAACTCTAAATATTTAAACGACAAATTTTATTCTAATAGTAAAGCAAAAAATCTTATTCAAAGGGGTAGCTCTATTAATAAGATAAGAAATTATTTAATGTCAAAAGGTATTAATCAAAAATTTGTTAAAGAAACTTTAGATAAAATAAAAGATGAAAATGAAGATCAAGATTTTTTCTCTGCATTAAAAATTTGTAAAAAAAGAAGAATAGGCCCATGTAGAATAGAGGATAATAGACCGTTATTTTATAAAAAAGATATTGCAGTTTTAGCAAGAAATGGTTTCGATTTTGATACATCAAAACGAGTTATGGATCTTTCTAAAGAAGAGTACGAGAAAATCACTCGTCTTTTTTAGTTTTCTTATTTTTTTCTACTAAATAATAGTTAATTTTTGATTTAATAAAATTTTTTATTATTACAAAGAGAATTAAGCCAAAAATCGATACGCTAACAATTATAATTAAAATAATTCTAAGTTGTTCACTCATTAAGAAGCAATCTTGCACTTTTTACTACTAAACTTGGATTTTTAAAATCCTTTTTTCCATATAATATTTCATTTCCATCCATGTCTTTTAATGAACCCCCAGCATTCCTTAATATTGCATCACCTGCTGCTATATCCCACTCAGAAGCTCTAGGATCTGCAACATATAAGTCAAATTCGCCTGAGGCAATAACGCAAAACTTATAAGAACTTTTCATTTTTGTTATTTTTTTTATGTTATATTTATTGTGAGCCTCTTTTATTTCTACTTTAATATTATCAGAGTAAACAAGTGCACTTAGTTCTTTATTTTTAGAATTGGCACCAGAATCTAATTTCGTTTCTATATTATCTTTTAACTCAAAACTATTATTCATACCAAAAGTATAAAATAAACTTTTTTTTGCTGGTGCATTAATAATCGCTATCTCAGGTTTTTTATTAATAATTAAACCAGCGTTAATAGTAAATTCTTCCTTGTTATTTAAATAGTCATATGTTCCATCTATTGGATCTATCAACCAAAAAGTTGATAGATTATTAGAGTCTTTGTTGTCAGATACTTCCTCTGAAACAATTGGAATCTCAGGAGTTATTTCTTTTAATTTATTAGTTATTATTTTATTGACCTCTAAATCCCCATTAGTAACAGGAGTATTATCATCCTTTATAATTTTCTTTAAAC
>CABZRN010000009.1 GCA_902528175.1 uncultured Pelagibacteraceae bacterium
ACGGCAGTGGTACAGGATACAGACCTGATCGATGGTAAGTATCTATGAAATTTAATCCTATCGCAGAGTGTTTAATAAGAACTTCACCACTTTTTGGATCTTCAAGTTTAAACTCTTTATACTCAAGAACATCAGGGCCACCAGTTTTTGAAAAAGATACATTATGCATTATTTAACAAATGTACCTTTATGATAATCATTAACAGCATCTAATATTTCTTTTTTAGTGTTCATCACAAAGGGACCACCTCTTGCTATTTCTTCGTTTAAGGGTTTACCAGATACGAGTAAAAATTTAGAGTTTGAGGATGCTTTTACTTTTAAGTCTTTTCCATTATCAAGTAGTATCAACGTACTATCTTTAATTTTATCGTGCGCTTTGCTTCCAATTTTTATTTCCCCATTAATTAAATATATAAAGGTATTGTGTGTCTCAGGAACATCAAAATTAAACTCTTTATCTTTTTTAAGCTCTACATCAAAATAAATAGGCTCCACATTATGACCCTTTACAGGACCTTCTGCTTTTTCAAATTTTCCAGCTATAGCTTTTACTTCTTTGTCTTGGTCTTTATGGATACTCATTTTATCTGCCTTAATAAAAATATACTCAGGCTTACTCATTTTTAATTTGGCTGGCATATTTATCCATAACTGAAATCCATGAAGTTTTCCCTCTTTCATGGCTGGCATTTCAGAATGAATAATACCACTTCCAGTTTTCATCCACTGAACATCACCAGCTGTCATTTTTCCTTTACCGCCAGTACTGTCCTCGTGCTCAAAATCCCCATTTAGCATATATGTAACAGTTTCAATTCCTCTGTGCGGATGTGGGGGAAATCCTGCAACATAATCTTCACTATTTTCAGAACCAAACTCATCTAACATTAAGAATGGATCATAATAATTTGGCTCAACACCGATACTTCTTTTTAGCTTCACACCAGCGCCATCAGATGCATTAGTTGGTTTTATAATTTTGCTTACTTCAATCATAAGATTAATTGTTTCCTTTAATAACAAAATATAAACTTATCAGAAAGAGAAATATTTGCTCACTAGTAAAAAGTTTTGTTGTAAAAAACCAATCTGGATGTCCAATAGCAAACACATTGATCATTATAATTGTAATAGTAAAAGCACTTAATCTTGTAAGAAAATTTCCAATAGGTCCTTTTATAAATCCACTTATAATTAATAATATTCCGGATCCAACCTCAGATATTGCAACAACAGATGATAAAAGTGGCGATAAACCAAAGTACTCTATTAATCCAGCTGGTGGTAAAGGAAATTTAAAATATCCATGTATAATAAATGCTATACCTAGACCTAATCTTAAAAACCAAGGTGCAATAAAATTTAATTTATTAAATAAGTTTTCCATTATTTATTTGTTATGAGATCCATCACAAAATGGCTGATTTTTAGTTTGTTTACAAGCACAAAAAAATAATTTTTTTGTTAGATCTGCTTTAAAAGCTATTGGTTTAAATTCAGTTCCTTTATGTGAGCCATCACAAATAGGTTGTTTTAAACTTTTTCCACAGCTACACCAAAAATAAGATTTTCCCTCTTCAACTTCTAAAGCGATTGCGCTATCTCCTGCTCTAATAGGTTTGTTCATTTTTTTAAATTAGTTTCAATAATCCATTAAGATTGTTTATTTCATTATGAGGAATATAATCCAGTTTGTCAAAAATATTTTCATTTCTATTTACCCAAATAGCATTGAAACCAAAATTTCCTGCACCAGAAACATCCCAAGTATTAGCACTTAGAAATGCAACTTCATTTTTTTCGACTTTATACTTTTTGATGGGCATATCATAGACTTTAGCATCAGGTTTATAAATTCCAACTTTTTCAATTGAAAATATATCATCAAACATTTTTTCTAGGTTGTTACTTTTCACCAATCCATCTAAGAGATCAGGAGTACCGTTAGAGAGTATTGAGACTTTATATTTTTTTTCTTTAAGATTTTTTAATACTTCATTTACTTCTGGAAAAGTATTCAATATTTTATAGAGATTTAACAACTCTGATCTCATATTAGGATCTATTTTAAACTCTAACAAAGATTTATCTAAACTATCTTCTGTAACCTGCCAAAAATCTTTATGTCTTTTCATCAGACTTCTTAACCAAGTATACTCTAGCTGAGTGGTTCTCCAATAATTCGCAAAGCTTTCCCATTTATCACCGATTTTTTCTTTACATTTTTCTGCTGCAGAATTTACATCGAAAAGAGTGCCATAAGCGTCAAAAATTATTACCTTAATTTTTTTCATAAAAAGTTTAGTATCAAATTATGAACAATATTAGATTATTTTTCAAAGAAAGTTTATCTAATAATTTAACTGGTAAATTAAATAAAGATCAATCTCATTATTTGTTAAAAGTCATGAGAATAAAAAAAGGTGAGAATTTTAATTTATTCAATGAAAATGGTGAATGGGTTGCTCGCTTTGAAAATATTAAATCTGGATTTATAAATTTTAAACTTGGAAAACAAATAAGATCAAAAGAACATAAAAATGAATTATGGCTTGCTTTTTTCTCCGATCAAATCAAACTTTTTTAATTTCATGATACAAAAATCTACAGAGTTAGGTGTAACAAATTTTATACCAATTATTTTTGATAGAACAATTGTTCGAAAAATAAATTTAGATAGGTTAAGAAAAATAGTTGTGGGAGCAAGTGAACAGTCCAATCGGATAAATATTCCTAGAATCGAAGAACCAACAACATTAAAAAAATTTCTTAATAAAAATCAAAAAAATATAAATTTAATTTTAACAGATTTAAATTCAAAAACTAAAAAACTAGATAAGGATAAATTATTATCAAAATCTAATTGTGTAATCATTGGCCCGGAGGGAGATTTCTCAGAGTCCGAAAGAGTTGAAATTGGAAAGTTTAAGGGTATTTATAAGCTGAGTTTAGGTCAAAATATATTGAGGGCTGAAACCGCAGCAATATCAGCATTATCTATAGTAGGTTATGAGTTAAATTGATAAATTGTCGCGAAATCTTAAGTGTAATTTCTATAAAATCACTTTATATAGTTTTAAAGATGCAAAAAACTTTTTTTATATTATCAACGTTAATTTTGTTACCTTCAAAGGTGTTTGCAGATCAACCCAGAGATTGGCAGCTTGGATTTCAAGATGCTGCCTCACAATCAATGTACGAAATAGTTAGTTTCCATAATTCGATTTTACTTCCAATAATTATAGCGATAAGTGTTTTTGTTTTATTTTTGATGGCTTATGCTTGTTTTAGATTCAGAGAGTCAAGAAACCCTAATCCTTCTAAGACAACCCATAATGTTGCTATTGAAGTTCTTTGGACTTTAATACCTTGCTTAATTTTAATTGTGATGGCGGTCCCATCTTTTAAAATTTTATATTCTCAAGATACTATACCTAAAGCCGACGTAACTATTAAAGCGATAGGCTATCAATGGTACTGGGGTTATGAATATCCTGATGAGAATATAATTTTTGATTCTTATATGATTGAAGACAAAGATCTATTACCAGGCCAACCAAGATTATTAGCAGTCGATAATGAGGTAATTGTTCCAGTCAATAAAGTAGTAAAAGTTTTAATCACTGCTAATGATGTATTGCATGCTTGGGCACTACCTGCTTTTGGGGTTAAAAGAGATGCTATGCCTGGTCGAGTGAACGAAACTTGGTTCAAAGCAGATAGAGTAGGAACTTTTTATGGTCAGTGTTCAGAACTTTGTGGAATTAAACATGCTTTTATGCCAATAACGGTAAAAGTTGTAACAGAAGAGGAATATCAAAAATGGCTTGATGAAGCTAAAATAAAATTTGCAAAAGAGGAATTAACTAACCAAAATAATAATTTAATGGCGAGTAAATAAAATAATGAGCACTGCAGCTACACATCACGATCATCACACACCAACTGGATGGAAAAGATGGGCATATTCAACAAACCATAAAGATATTGGAACCATGTATTTAATCTTTGCAATTATTGCAGGATTAATTGGGACTGCGTTTTCAGTTTTAATGAGAATGGAACTTATGCATCCAGGAGATGGCATTCTAGGAGGAGACTATCATTTATATAATGTCTTAGTTACTGGACACGGATTAATAATGATTTTCTTTATGGTAATGCCAGCAATGATAGGTGGATTTGGAAATTGGTTTGTACCAATAATGATCGGAGCACCTGATATGGCATTTCCTAGAATGAACAATATTTCATTTTGGTTATTACCTGTAGCGTTTATTTTATTATTATCATCAATTTTTGTAGATGGACCTCCTGGGGCTCAAGGTGTCGGAGGAGGCTGGACAATTTATCCTCCATTATCATCCAAAACAGGTCAACCAGGTCCTGCAATGGACCTAGCAATTTTAAGTTTGCACGTGGCTGGAGCTTCATCAATCCTTGGAGCAGTAAATTTCATAACTACTATTTTGAATATGAGAACTCCGGGAATGACACTTCATAAAATGCCTTTATTTGCATGGTCAATTTTAGTAACTGCGTTTTTATTATTATTATCATTACCAGTATTAGCAGGCGCAATAACAATGCTTTTAACAGACAGAAATTTTGGAACAGCGTTTTTTGATGCTCAAACAGGTGGAGACCCCACACTGTTTCAACATTTATTTTGGTTCTTTGGTCATCCAGAAGTTTACATACTAATATTACCAGGATTTGGAATGATAAGTCATATAGTTTCAACATTTTCAAAAAAACCAGTTTTTGGATATCTAGGTATGGCTTATGCAATGGTTGCAATTGGCTTTGTAGGATTTGTTGTTTGGGCCCATCATATGTACACGGTTGGCTTAGATACAGATACTAAAGCTTATTTTCTTGCAGCGACAATGATTATTGCAGTTCCAACAGGAATTAAAATTTTTTCGTGGATTGCAACAATGTGGGGAGGATCAATTTCATTTAAAACCCCAATGCTTTGGGCACTTGGATTTATATTTTTATTTACTGTTGGGGGTGTAACTGGGGTAGTGCTTGCTAATGCGGGTGTTGATACAGCTTTACATGATACGTATTACGTTGTTGCACACTTTCATTACGTTCTATCTTTAGGTGCAGTTTTTGCAATATTTGCTGGATGGTATTATTGGTTTGGAAAAATGTCAGGATATCAATATTCAGAGTGGATGGGCAAACTCCACTTCTGGTTAACTTTTATAGGTGTAAATTTAATTTTCTTCCCTCAACACTTTTTAGGTTTAGCAGGAATGCCAAGAAGGTATGCAGATTATCCAGATGCATTTGCTGATTGGAACTACATTTCTTCAGTCGGCTCATACATATCAGTAGCCGGTGTAGTAGTATTTCTAATAAATTTATTATACTCATTTATTACTAAGAAAGCCTCATCATCTAATCCATGGGGTGAAGGGGCAACAACACTTGAATGGACAGTGCCATCACCGCCAAATTTTCACACTTTTGATGAACTACCTAAAGTGGACGTTTATGAAGGAGTAGAAAAATCTAAATCTTAATTTAAAAGTAATAAAATGGACGCTCTAAACTCATTATTAAAAAGAAATCTACTTGGTGAGATTAAACTATTTAATGGTTTAATTGATCTTATGAAACCTAGGGTGATGTCCTTAGTAATCTTTACTTGTGCGGTAGGATTACTTACAGCACCAAATCAAATACCAATGTTTGATGCAATTATAAGCATAGGTTTTGTTACATTGGGTGCTGGAGCTGCTGGTGCTTTGAATATGTGGTATGAGGCGGATCTTGATAAATTAATGTCAAGAACATGTTTAAGACCAATCCCCACTGGAAAGGTAAACAAGTCACAAGCTTTAATTTTTGGATTAACTTTATCTTTAATCTCAATTTATGGATTGTATTATTTTTCAAATCTTTTATCAGCCTTTATACTTTTTTTTACCATTTTCTTTTATGTTGTTGTTTATACAGTTTGGTTAAAAAGAAGAACGCCTCAAAATATTGTAATAGGCGGTGCCGCTGGTGCATTACCTCCAGTAATTGGCTGGACAATCGTAACAGGTAATTTATCATTAGAGGCAATTTCATTTTTCCTTATTATATTTTTCTGGACACCATCACATTTTTGGGCTCTTAGTCTCTACAAAGCAGAAGATTATAGATTAGCAAAAATACCAATGTTGCCAGTTATAAGTGGAGTACAAAATACTAAAATAAATATACTTATTTATTCGCTACTTATGTTACCAGTATTATATTTTCCATACTATATTGGTTTTGTAGGAAACTTTTTTGCAATATTTTGCTTACCTTTAACAATATATTATAATTATATTTGTTTTGATCTTTACAAAGATGAAAAGCACAAATTTAATATTTTAAAAGCCAAAAAAGTTTTTAGTTATTCAATAATCTATTTGTTTGCAATTTTTGTATTATTTTTAGTTGATAATTTCGTATGATGGAAATTGATAAAAAAGTAAAAAAGAAAAATCTTTTAACAGGAATTGGACTTGTTATTTTTATAATCTTATTGTTTATTTTCACTTTATATAATGTTGGTGTATTTGAGAGAGTAATATGATATCAAAAAAAAAATTAACACCTCTATTACTATCTTTAATATTTTTGCTAATGCTGGGTATGTCATTTGCCGCTGTTCCGTTATATGACCTTTTTTGTCGTGTAACTGGTTTTGGAGGTACAACACAAATTTCAAAGGATATACCAAAAATCGTAATAGATAAGCCCGTAACTGTAAGACTGGATACCAATGTTCAAACTGATTTATCTTGGATCTTTAAAACTGAAAACAATTTAGTTGATGTCAAACCAGGCAAAGTTTATAAAGTAAACTTCGTAGTTGAGAACTTTAGTAAAGATCCTACTAGTGGTGTTGCAAGTTATAACGTTTCTCCATCTTCATTTGGTCCATACTTTAATAAGTTAGGATGCTTTTGTTTTGAAAAACAAACTTTGAATCCTGGAGAGAAAAAAAGTTATTTCATGACTTTTTATCTTGATCCAGAAGTAGTAAATGATCCAAAAACGAAGAATGTAAGTGATGTGACTTTGTCATATACTTTCTTCTCATCAGACTATTATAAACAAACTAAGGTAATAAAATAAATGTCTGCAAAAGATCAAAAACATGATTATCATTTAGTAGACCCAAGTCCTTGGCCAATTTACACCTCATTCGCTACATTAGTAACTGCTATTGGCACGGTTTATTATTTTCATTCAAAAGTTATGTGGGCTATGCTTTTTGGTTTTGCTCTTTTAATTTATGGTGCTTTCATGTGGTTCAGAGATGTTGTTAACGAAGCTGAACATCAAGGACATCATACCCCAGTAGTTCAAATTCATCATAGATACGGAATGACATTATTCATTGCGTCTGAAGTAATGTTTTTTGTTGCATGGTTTTGGGCTTATTTCGATGCAAGTCTTTTTCCAGGAGAATTTGTTGGTAATGTTTGGCCTCCAAAAGATATTGAAACTTTCGATCCTTGGGACATTCCTTTAATTAACACTTTAGTTTTATTGTTATCAGGCACTACAGTAACATGGTCTCACCATGCTTTGCTTGAAGATGACAGAAAAAGTTTTATACAAGGTTTATGGCTTACAGTTATATTAGGTGCCTGTTTCACCGCATTACAAATTTATGAGTATCAGCATGCTAGCTTCAATTTTTCTGGACATATATATGGTGCAACATTTTATATGGCAACAGGATTTCATGGTTTCCATGTTTTAGTTGGAACTATATTTTTAGCAGTATGTTTATGGAGAGGCAAACTTGGACATTTTAACAAAGATCACCATTTCGGCTTTGAAGCAGCGGCATGGTATTGGCATTTTGTTGATGTAGTTTGGCTATTTTTATTTGCAGCAATATATATTTGGGGCAGTTAATCAATATTGAAAAACAAATTAGCATTTTCATTATTTGTATATTTTTTTATAATAGTGTTTTTATCATTGGGCGTTTGGCAAATGATAAGACTTGAATGGAAGTTAACATTAATAAAACAAATTAATCAGTCATTAGATAGTGAACCATCTGAATTTAATGGTACAAATTTAACAAATTTTAGAAGTATAAAATTTGTAGGTAAAATTGACTATAATAATCAGATTTATCTTTACAGTTTAAATGAAAAAGGAGCCCCAGGTTTCGATTTAATCAATCCGATTATAATAAACAATAAATTATTTTTAGTTAATCGTGGATGGATACCCAGAAATCAAAAAGGTAAAAAATTTCAATTAAACGATAAAAATTTTACAGCAATATTAAAAGAAAAATCTAAATTTAATTATTTTAAGCCCGAAAACGATTTAGAGAATAATTATTGGTTTACACTAAATGATGAAGATTTAAATAAATTTACAGGAAAATTATTTCCTAATTATATAATTTATTTAAACAATAGAGTTAATGATAAAAATTACCCTCTTCAAAAAAATATAACAGCAAATATTTCCAATAATCACCTAAAATATGCACTAACATGGTTTTCATTAGCGATTTCAATTTTTTTAATATATTTGTATTTTAGGAAAAAAAATTATTGATGAAATATATAAGCACAAGAAGTAGTTCAGAAAGATTACCTTTTGAAAATGTCTTTATTAAAGGACTTGCCGATGATGGTGGACTTTTTTTACCAGAGAAAGATTATAAATTTGATGAAAAAGATTTGTTAAAACTACAAAGCATGAGTTACTATGAGCTTGCCACTGAAATTGTTCATAAATTTACTGGTGATTTCATTGAAAAAGATAATTTATACGAATTAGTTAAAAAATCTTACTCATCTTTCAGATTAGAAGAAGTTGTTAAATTAAGAAAAGTTGGAGATTTCAATATATTAGAATTATTTCATGGCCCAACATTAGCTTTTAAAGATATAGCTATGCAATTAATTGGTAATTTTTATGAATATTATCTGTCAAAAAATGAAAACTTTATAAATATAATAGTTGCAACATCTGGCGATACCGGAGCAGCAGCAATAGATGCAATAAAAGGTAAAAAAAATCTTAATATTTTTGTTCTTCATCCGCATAATAGAATTTCATCGGTTCAAAGAAGAATAATGAGTACTGTTAAAGAAAAAAATGTATTTAATATAGCCGTTAGGGGTAATTTTGATGATTGTCAAAACCTAGTTAAATCAATGTTTGTTGACCAAAATTTCTCAAAAAAGATTAATATGTCCGGAGTCAATTCAATAAATTGGGCTAGGATAGTGGCGCAGACGGTTTATTATTTTTTTTGTTTCTTTTCATTAAAATCTAAAAAATTAAATTTTTCTGTTCCCACAGGAAACTTTGGGGATATCTATGCAGGATATCTAGCAAAAAAAATGGGTTTACCAATAGATAAATTAATTGTTGCAACCAATCAGAACGATATATTGCACAGAGCTATTTCTAAAGGTGATTATACGTCAAAAAAAGTTTCTGAAACTTTTTCACCTAGCATGGATATACAACTTGCTAGTAATTTTGAGAGACTTATATTTGAGATTCAAGGATGCAATTCAGACAAAACAAAAAATATAATGGCTAAGGTAAAAGAGAATAACTACATATTAGACGAGACTTCTTTAAATAAAATTAACAAAGATTTTTTATCCGAAAAACTCAGCGAGGAAGAGACAATAAATCAAATAAAAGAAGTATTTAAAAATCATAGTATAGTTTTAGATCCACATACAGCTATAGGTTATGGAGTTGCAAAAAAGCTTAAACAAGACAATAGCTGTGTAATCTTATCGACTGCACATCCTAGTAAATTTCCAGAGGCTATTAAAAATGCATTAGGTAAAAATGAAGAACTTCCTCCAGAATTAAGAAGTGTATTAAAAGAGGAAGAAAAATTTGAGATTTTAGAAAATAGCTTAGATCAAGTAAAAAATTATATTTTAAAAAAGATAAATGAAAATAAAAATTAATGAAAAACTTCCAGATAGTGAGGTTTTTCAGCTCATTAATGAAGAACCAGTAAAGATTAAAATTTACAGTTTGTTTTCAAAAAAAAAGATTATTTTATTAGGAATGCCGGGAGCATTTACTTCAGTTTGTTCTGCAAAACATTTACCAAGTTTCATTAACTTTTCAAAAAAATTTTATGAGAAAGGAGTTGACCAGATTTTTTGTATTGCAGCAAATGATCCGTTTGTAATGAATGCATGGGGCAAAATAAATAAGGTTGAAAACAATATTATGATGTTAGCTGATCCTTTTCTAAATTTTACAAAGTCAATAGGTGCAGAAGTTGACAAGTCGGGGAGGGGACTTGGCTTAAGGTCAAATAGATATACCATGCTAATTGACAATTTAAGTGTTTTAAAAATTCAAGAAGAAAAAGAGACCGGAGTTTGCGACATCTCAAGTGCTGAGAATTTTTTCGAATTATTATAGGCTAGCTTCTTTTTTAGCTAATAAATCAACTTCATTATTCAAATCATTATCTGAGTGAGCTTTAACCCAAACCCATTCTATAGAATTCTTAGAAGTTAAATTATCTAATTCAAGCCACAAATTTTTATTTTTAACCTCTTCTTTTTTTGATGTTTTCCATCCATTAATCTTCCATTTTGTTATCCATTCAGTTATTCCCTGCTTTACATATTTGGAGTCTGTATAAATTTGAATTTTATCATTCGTACTAATATATTCTAATGCTTTTATAGTAGCTGTGAGTTCCATTTGATTGTTTGTTGTTATATCTTTTGAGCCTTTTAAAATTTTTTTTTCATTATTCTTAAAAATTATCGCAGCCCACCCACCCTTCCCAGGATTTCCAATACATGAACCGTCTGTATAAATTTTAATCATTATTTAATATAAGAGCTAAAAGAATTCATTTTTTTATGAAAAGCTAATTTTTGAATATACTCTCTTGGATCCTTTTTTTTTATAATTGCTGATTTTGGAGTATTTATGTAATCATAAGATCTAGTGGCCAGATATCTAAGTGCAGAACCCTTACAAAGTATATTTAAACAATCTTTTTCTTTTTTTTGTAATTTTCTTATCGTTTCGTAACCCTTAATCAATTGTGAAGTTTTATCTTTTTCATAGGAAAATTTTTTTTTTCTCTTATTGAAACATAAGGCGTTTATGCATGTAGCCAATTCGTATGCTTCGAAATCATTTGATGAAAAATAAAAATCAATAAACCCTAAAAATTTTCCTTTATGAAAAAATATATTATCTATAAATAGATCGCCATGTATTATGTTTTTGGGCAATGTTTTTGGCCATCCTTGCTTAATTTCCATAAATGTATTTTGCATTTCCGAAAATAAATTTTTTGAAATCTTATTAATTTTATTTTTATTTATACTGTCTAATAAATTTTTTAGTTTAAGGGGGGAAAAAGAATTTTTCCTGTATAATCTAATTTTTCTTGAAGCTTTGTGCATTTTACCGATATTTTTACCTATCACGTATAAATCCTTTTTTTTTAGTTTTTTCTTATCTTTACCTTTTAAAAAACTGACTAGGCAGGCTTTTTTAGACTTTAAGTTAAATAAATAATTTCCCTTTTTACTTTTAAGCGGACTAGGACATTTAATTTTTAAATTTGATAATTTATCCATTAGTTTCATAAAAAATGGGAGATCTTTTTTTTTAACTCTTTTTTCAAATATCGTTAAAATAAACTTTTGTCTTTTAGTGGAAATAAGATAATTTGTATTTTCTATTCCTTCTTTTATTCCATGGTAACTAATAATTTTTCCGATGTTAAAAAATTTTTGGATGTTATATATATCTCTTTTATTTATTTTGGTAAAAACAGCCATTAATTTAGCATACCGGGGATCTTAAAAAATACATTTTCCTTTACAATCTCAACTTCTTCGATTTGAACCTCGTATTTTTCTTTTATTTTACTTATAAAATCCTGCACAATTATTTCAGGTGCTGATGCTCCTGAGGAAATACCGATAGTTTTACATTTACCTATTTTATCTAACGGTATTTTACTTTCTGAATGAATTAATTCAGACTCATTGCACCCCGCTTTGCTGGCAACTTCAACTAACCTTTTTTGAATTAGATGAATTCCTACTACCAATTACAAAAAACATGTCACAAAGCTTAGCAATTTTTTTTACTGCGGCTTGTCTATTTGTGGTAGCATAACAAATATCTTCTTTTTTTGGTTCGTTAATTTTTGGGAACCTTTTCTTTAAACATTCTATTATTTCTTTTGTGTCATCCACAGATAAGGTAGTTTGTGTTATAAATGCTAACTTTTCATATTTTTTAAAAATGATTTTTTCTACGTCTTCTATTGTTTCAATAAGCGTAATACCATTTTCTGGAATTTGACCCATCGTTCCAATTACCTCTGGGTGTCCTTTGTGGCCAATTAATATTATATGATATCCACTTTTATACATATTTTCTGCTTCTCTATGAACCTTTGACACCAACGGACAAGTTGCATCAACATATTTCATATTTAATTCCTCAGCTTCTTTTGGAACTTTTTTAGGAACGCCGTGTGCAGAAAATATCACAGGCCTAGATTTATCTTTAATTTCGCTAATCTCTTCAACAAAAATTGCACCGATTTTTTTTAAACTCTCAACAACATGTTTATTGTGAACAATCTCGTGCCTTACGTATACAGGGGGACCAAATTTATCAATGCTTTTTTTTACTATTTCAATTGCTCTATCTACTCCCGCACAGAAGCCTCTTGGAGATGCTAAATAAATTTTTAATTCATTTTTTCTCATTTTTTTCTAAAAGATATTCAAGTAATATATGCGGAAAGGTTAAAGACGCCAAACCAATAAATATAATTTTCGATACAGCATTATCCAGTACATAATAATTTTTTAAAATAATTAAAGATATTATAAATAAAATAGCAGTTAAAAATGTTAAAGGTATTACTTTTAAAGTGAATTTCTTTAACCCCTTTATTAGTGATTTTTTATTAAGTTCGTTAGACAGTTTAAATGAATGTCTAGCTGAATGCAAAAAACAAAAATAAATTGTAAAAGCCATCAAAGGATTTAAAAAGTAATTTAAAATTAAAATTGAGATATAGTCCATAAGTAGTAGAGACTTTATCTCGAAATTTTTATTCAATGAGATTAAAAAATTTGCAATAAAGCTTAATATTAAAATTAAAAAAAGAAAGGCATTTATCAAAAAACTTTCAGGAATTTCAAAATTTAAATATTTAAAAATAGCTAGTGTCTCAGATTTATGGAAAATTAATGGAGCTACAATAATCACGCTACCCTTTAAGAAATATATCAATTCAAAATTAGACGAGCTGTTAATGAACTCTGAATCCTCTTTACCAAAATGATAGCTTGCCACTATAAAAAATATCATCAATATTAATTTTGGGAATATTAGCCAAAATATAATTACAGATAATCCCACAAAAATATATGAAACATAAAATAATGAGGTGGACTTATATTTATAAATTTTTAAAAGTTTTAAACCTTTTAGATGATCAAGCGCGCCATGTGATATACCCAAACTCAATATTAAAAATAAGCAAATAATTAAAGGGTCATCATTTCTAAAAAATTCAAATGCCGATAAAAAAATACATATATTAAAGAAAATTAAAGAATGATAATAATTAATCTTGTTCATTATATTATAAAATATTTTTCATAAATAACCACTTTGGCATTTTAAGAATTACTGTTAAGTCATCTAAAATATTACTTTTATTTGACAAAAATTTAATTACTGATCTTGAAGGTGCTTGAAACATATTAAAGAATATATTTGGCATTTTTTCTGGGTATCTATTTAAAACTTTTAAAAAAATGTTATCTAAAAATTGGTATTTCCTTCCGATATCATAAATTTTTGCATTTTTTATATTTTCTATTTGATTAACAATATATCTAGAATGATCTTGAATATTTAAAAAGGTATATCCTGTGCTTAACCTTGTCATACCGCCGGCAGATCCTATATTAATTGTATTATTTTTTTTTTCAGTTTTTGGAAAAAACAACGGTATTGCTCCTCGCTCTTCATATCCAATTTCATAATTTCTAATCTTTAAAATATTTTTAATATATTCTTGAAGCTGAGTATCGTAATCATTTAAGGTATCGTTATTTAGTTGAGACAGCCATGTTGTCTCGATTAACGCCTTATTTTTTGCAAAAGGAAGAGTGTAAAAAAAATGAACATTTTTTCTTTGATCACAATTAAAATCCATTAAATTAAAGATTTTGTCATCAAAAATATTTTTTTCGGTTTTTATTTCCACACCTTTAAAGTGTTGCCAAAGATTTAACTCACTATTACTTTTAGTTGGAATGCTATTGAATATTATAGAGTTTTTAAGATTAAGGTTCTCAGTATTTTTGTAAAATTTAATATTTTTATTTAAACTTATTTGCTTAAGAATTTTTTCGTAAAAAAGGCCGCTATCAATAGTTTGATAAGGGTAGTCTTTATTTTTAATTTCGTGATGGCCTTTTTCTGTATTTATTGAAAAGTTATCCCAACTTTTGATAACACAATCCTCAAAATTGTGATCCATAACCTTCCAAAATGACCAAGTCCTATCTCTTTTATAGTCACCCCTAGTTTCTATAATAGCAAGAGTTTTATTTTTTAACTTGTTTTTAGCATCTAATTCATACGCTAGAGATAAACCAGCACATCCGCCGCCAATAATAATGTAATCAAAATCTTTCATTCAAATTAATCTCCTTACTGATTTCCATATGTTCTTCATTAGTTAAATGAGTATCTGATTTTGAGAATATTAATATAAATAGATCAAATATACTAAATATTGTCTGTTTTATTTTGCCGATTCTATTAACAAAAATTTTTCCAGATTTATTATAATTTTCCAAATTTTTTTTTCTTAATATATTATTTCCAATTTCTCTATAAACTCTACGTGCAACCAAAATTGCAAATCTATTTATAAGAGGAATTTCTTTTATCGATTTAAAAGAGCTTTTATAAAATAGTTCAGCTACGCCTAGTGTCTCTTTAATTTTTATAAAATCATGTTCTATATATTTTCTATTTCTACCACTATCTTCTACAACGTCTCTCGCTATATTAGTTAATTGCATCGCAATACCGAGATCTACCGCAGATCTAAAAGCAATTTTTGAATCTACTTTTAATATTTTTGCCATCATTAGTCCCACTGTACCAGCAACCCTGTATGAATACACAAGCAGCTCCCTTTTTGATTTAAACTCAATATTTTCTCTTATATCAGATTCAATACCATCAAAAAGATCCAGAATTACTTTTTCTGAAATTTTGAATTCTTTAATGAGATTATCAATATTTTTAATCAAAATATTTTCAAAGTTTCTTTCAATGAAATCCTTTTTCATTTTATTAAATTTTTGTTTTTTTGAATCTAAAGATGTGTTTTCATCTGCTATGTCATCTAAAGTTCTGCAAAAGTCATAAAGACTTGATCCATTTTCGAACGTTTGTTTAGCTAAAAAAAAACTGGCCCAACTAAATGATTTTGCGTGTGTTGAAATTAGGTTATTTGACATTACAATACTTTATCTAATACTTTAGCGGAAGATAGTACACCAGGCACACCTGCACCAGGATGGGTGCCTGCACCAACGAAATATAACCCTTTGTAAATTTCTGACTTGTTATGAAAACGAAAGTATGCAGATTGACTAAACTTTGGCTGGATTGAAAAACCTGAACCAAACTTTGTATTTAAATCATTTTCAAAATAATCAGGAGATAAATAAAAATCCTCTATTATATTTTTTTCAAGATCTGGCAATAAATCGTTCTGCATCTTTTTTATTACAAGTTTTCTAATTTTTTCTCCCTCTATGGACCAATCAATATTTGATTGATTATTTGGAACAGGCACTAAAACATAAAAACAATCATTTCCCTCAGGAGCCATTGATTTATCTGTGGCGGTTGGTCTATGTAAATAATAACTTATATCATTGTTTAGTTTCTTCTTATTAAATATATCATCAAGATGTTCTTTGTACTTATTTCCAAATTTTATAGTATGATGCTCTACATCATTATAAACTTTTTTTGTTCCAAAATAATAAACAAACAAACCCATTGAATAATCCATTCTATTTCTTTTCCAATTAAAAAATATATTTCTTTTTTTTTTATTTAATAATTTTTCATACACTCCCGGTGGATCAGCATTACAAACAACATTATCTGCTAATATTTTTTCACCATTATCTAATTCAACACCTTTAATATTTTTATTCTCCTCGATAATTCTTTTGACCTCTAATCCTTTAATAACTTTTATGTTTTCTTCTGTCATTAGAGTTTCTAAACCCTTAACAATATTACCTGTGCCACCCATGGAGTAGTGGATTCCCCATTTTTTTTCTAGATATAATATTAATCCGTATATAGATGTTGTTGTAAAAGGGTTTCCTCCTACTAAAAGCGGATGCATACTAAATATTCTTCTTAGTTTTTCGTTTTTGACATATGAAGAAACAAGTGAGTAAACAGATTTGTAACTTTTTAGTTTTAGCAATGATGGAATTTGTTTGAGCATAAAAAAAGGTTTATTAAAAGGTACATCAGAAAGTTCCATATAACCTTTATCAAAAATTTTTTTAGTAAAATTTACTAGATCTAAATAACCATCCACGTCATCATTAGAAACTTCTGAGATTTGTCTCTTCATTTCTTTCTCATTTCCAGAATAATCAAATTTATAACCATCATCGAATACAAATTGGTACCAAGTTTGCAATGGTTTAATATTTAAATAATCTTCTGCCTTTTTCCCAAACAATTGAAATAATTCATTAATCAAATAAGGCGCTGTAATTACAGTAGGCCCAGCATCAAATTTAAAACCATTCTTTTCAAAAACTCTTGCTCTACCACCTAAATCTTTGTGTTTTTCAACTAAAGTAACATCATGTCCTTTAGCTTTAAGTCTCAAAGCAGCTGCTAAACCACCAAATCCTGAACCAACTATTACAGTTTTCATATTATTAATTTATATTTTTTTAATTCGAAAGTAAGAAAAAATTTAGTTTGATTTTAACTTTTTTAGAGCTTCTTTGCTTTCATCAATATTTTTCTGAAAAATGTTATCTAATTTAGACTTGTCTATTGTATTTTTTATTATCTTTTCAACCGAGGTGATTGCAATATCTATAGATGTATTTTTTATTTCTTTTATTGCCTGCTCCTTCATTTGAGTAATTTTTTCCTCAGTCAATCTTCTTTTAATTTCTGCAGATTTGTTAAATTTATCTTTCATTTGTTGAACCAAAGCGTCAGCGTCTTTCTTAGCATTCTCTATTATAACTTTTGTTTCATTTGAAGCGCTATTAAGTTTTGATTGGGATTGATCTAAAAATGCTTTAGTATCTTTTCTCAATTTTTCACTTTCATTTAGCTCGTTTTTTATGTCGGCTATTAATTTATTTAGGCTTTCGTTTATTTTTAACGGAACTTTTAAATAAATTAAAATTCCAAAAAATATAATAAAAGATATTGCTACCCAAAAAGTTGCATCAAAGACCATTATTTGTCCTTTACAAGTTTGACTTGTTCATTAACTATTGCTGAGACATTACTTTTATTTACCTCTACTCCAACTAATTTTTGAATAATTTCAGCTGCAGTATCTACAGCAATTAGGCTTATTTTTTTTGGAGATGATTTTTTTAAATCTTTAATCTCATTTTCAGCATCTTCAATTTCAGAATTAAGTTCGGTTTCCATCTTTTCTCTTTCTTTACCCAGATTTAATTGAATTTTTTCTTTTGCCAAATTTAAAGTTTTTATGGCATTATCTTTAGCATCCAATATTAATTTATCATATTTTTTTAGATTTTTTTCACTTTTTGTTTTTTGACTATCTGCAATCTCAATATTTTCCATAATTTGTGATTTTCTTATCTCTAAATTATTTCTTATTTTTGGTAGTATAAATTTAGATAATATTATGAATAAAACCCCAAAAGTAATGGTTAACCAAAATATTTGAGAAAACCAAAACTCTGGATTTAATTGAGGCATACCCCCAGTCTCAGCACTTATAGCAATATAGTTAAAGCCAAAAAGTGCATACATGTAAATTATTATTTTTTTCACAAACTTTATTTAAAATGCGAATAAAATAATCAATGCAACAACAAGTCCAAAAAGCCCTGTAGCCTCAGCCAAAGCAAAACCTAATAATAAATTAGGAAACTGTTTTTGGGCTGCAGACGGATTTCTCATTGCGCCAGATAAATAGTTACCAAAAATAATTCCGATACCTACTCCAGCACCAGCCAATGCAATTGCCGCAAGACCTGCCCCTATCATTTTTGCTGCTTCTAGTTCCATATTCTCCTCCTTTTTAATGGTGTAAATTTAATGCATCATTTAAATAGATACATGTTAAAATTGCAAAAACATAAGCTTGAAGAAAAGCAACTAATATTTCCAAACCTGTTAATGCAACAGAAAAGCCTAATGGAAGCCAACCTCCCACTAAACCAAGACTTACTACAAAACCCCCGAAGACCTTCATCATTGTGTGACCAGCCATCATATTAGCAAACAATCTAACTGATAAACTAATTGGTCTGCTTAGGTATGAAATTATCTCTATAACAACTATTAAAGGTAAAAGAATGATTGGTACACCACTAGGCACAAAAAGCTTTAAGTATCCTAAGCCATGTTTTAAGAAACCAATAATAGTTACGCCTATAAAAATAAAGGCTGCTAAAACAAAAGTAACTATAATATGACTAGTTACTGTAAATGAATAAGGTATCATCCCAAACATATTGCAAAATAATACAAACATAAATAACGAAAATATAAATGCAAAATAAGGTTTTGCCTTTACTCCTGCTGTATCACTGATCATTTTTGATACAAAAGAATAGCTAAGTTCGGATAACAATTGAATTTTATCAGGTATAAGTGATTTTTTTTTAGCACCAAGATTAAAAACAATCAGAATGGCAAGAGTACTAATGACCATAAATAAACTAGCATTTGTAAATGATATATCAACTTCACCTATTTTAATTTCAGGTCCAATTCTATAGACATTGAATTGGTACATCGGATTTGCAGCCATAAATCTTACTTTTGTATTTTTTTTGCAGACCTAATAACATTGGTTATACCTGCTACGACACCCACAAAAAAAAATGTTATTATTAACCATGGTTTAGTATCAAACCAAGTGTCTAAAATAAACCCAATAATTGTCCCAACTAGTACAGCAGAAACAAGCTCAGTGCTCATTTTGAAAGCCTGTCCTAAATTTGACTGTGCAGGTGTATCTTTTTCAGGGGTAATTTTCTTTTTTGCAATTTTAAGGCGAATTTTTAGGTCGTCATCTCTTTTCATTTAAGCGACCATGCTTTCGGCTTTCTCTAGGTCAACTGCAACAAGCTGACTAATACCTTTTTCAGGCATTGTAACACCATAAAGACGGTTCATTTTTGACATTGTTAAAGCGTGGTGTGTAACAATCACAAATTTTGTCTTTGTAATTTTTGTAAGTTCTTCTAGTAAACTACAAAATCTTGTAACGTTAGCATCGTCTAAAGGAGCATCAACTTCATCTAAAACACAAATTGGAGCCGGGTTTGTTAAAAAAACTGCAAAAATTAAAGATAGGGCTGTCAATGCTTGTTCACCACCTGACAATAAAGTTATTGATTGCAATCTTTTTCCTGGAGGACTTACAAGCATCTCTAAACCTGCATCAAGTGGATCATCAGAGTCGATCAGTTCAAGTTTTGCACTGCCACCATTAAAAAGTTTTGTGTAAACTTCATTGAATTTTCTATTAACTTTTTCAAAAGCCTCAATAAGCCTTTCTCTACCTTTCTGATTTAATTCATTAATACTTTCTTTCAATTTTGTAATTGCAGTAACTAAATCTGATCTATCTTTTTCCATTTTTTTTATTTCATCTTGATATTTCTTAGTTTCTTCATCCGCTCTCAAGTTAACAGAACCCAATTTATCTCTCTCTCGCTTTTTCTTATCAAGCAATTCTTCTTGTGTTACGGCATCAGGAAACTCTTCATTTAATTCTAGGTTCGAGAATTCAAGAATATTGTTTTCATTCAAATTAAGTTCATTTTCTATTCTTTCAAGTAGATCTTGTCTTCTCTTATTTAATCCATCAATTGTTGCAGCTGAACTGGCTTTTCTCTCTCTTATCTCTATAGAATTTTCTTTAACTTCATTGAGATTAATATTCAAAATTGATAATTTATCTTCGCTTTCTTTAATAATAACTTCATTTTGTTCTTTATCTAAATTTGACAATCTAAGATTCTCATTTAATTGACCTTTTTTTTCTGCTTGATCTTTTGGTTTGGCCTCAAGTCCTTTTAATTGATCAAGTGTTTTATTTTTTCTATCTTCTAATTTATTAATTGTTATTTCTGATTTGTTTAAAAGGTTTTTCCAACTTTCTATTTCTTTATCAATATTTTGTATTCTTTCGGATCTTTTTACAGACTCTTTTTTAATATTTTGATTTTTACTATATACTTCACAGTATTCATCGATTGTATTCTTGAAATTTTCTAAAGCAATTACCGCATCATCATTTTTATTTGAAATAATTAAATCCTTGATTGAGGCTAATTCATTATTTAACTTATTCCTAAAATTTTTTAAGTCCGATGATGATTGTTTTTCAGTTTCATAATATTTAGAGTCTATTTCAATTAAATCTTTTTTTTCTTCTTTTATTCTCTTCTCATTAGAATTGGCATCAATTATGACACTTTTTTCTCGATCCTTATCTTGATCTAAAATGTTAAGATTTTCATAAAGTTTTTCCATCTCATCTTGTATTCTAATATTTTCTTCATCTAAGCTTTTTAATTCTAAATTTAATCTTTGTATTTTTGAGAGATTTTCAAAATTTTTTTGTTTAATAGGGTCAATTTTATTCAATTCATTTTGAATTTTATTTTTTAAATCTTCTATTTCGTTATTGAATTTGTCAAATTCTTTATCAGAGTCCACGTTAATTTCTTTTTCTAGTTTAATATCTCTATCAATATCTTTAAGCTTAAGATAATATAGACCAGCCTCTATTTTTTTTATTTCATTTGATACAACTTTGTATTTATTAGCCTCTTCCGCTTGTTTTTGTAAATTTGCTAATTGTTTTTCCTGCTGTCTCCTTAACTCGTCAGCTCTTTTGAGATTATTTTCCGCTGCGTTCAATCTAATTTCAGCCTCATGTCTTCTTGCGTGTAGTCCAGCTATGCCTGCAGCCTCCTCTAAAATAGCTCTTCTGTCACTTGGTTTTGCAGTTACTAATGAGCCAATTCTACCTTGACTTATCAGTGATGGTGAATGAGCACCAGTGGATAAGTCAGCAAAAAACATCTGTGCATCCTTTGCTCGTACTTCTTTTCCATTTATCGAAAATTTTGATCCTTTGTCTTTTTCTATTTTTCTTTTTATTTCTATACTAGGAGTATTTTTGTATTGATGTGGACCCTCATTGTCATTGTTGAACAAATTTAAAGTTACTTCTGCAATATTTTTTGATGGTTTGTTTGAAGTGCCAGAAAATATAACATCCTCCATTCCTGATCCTCTCATGCTCTTCGCAGAAGTTTCTCCCATACACCATCTTAAGGACTCAACAATATTTGATTTTCCACAACCATTAGGTCCAACAATACCCGTAAGCCCATTTTCTATTAATAGATCGGTTTTATCGGCAAATGATTTGAAACCATTTAATTGAATTTTTTTAAATTCCATTAAAAACTATAATAGTTTTTCTATAGCTTTTTTCAAATTTTTGTATGTAAGTGATTTTTCGAACTTTTTCCCATTTATTAATAGAGTAGGGGTTGAGTTTATATTAAAACTTTTTACCCCATCGATTCGGTCGTTAAGTATATGATCTTCTATCGACTTATTCTCCAAGCATTTTTGCTCGTCAATTTTAAAGTTTCCAGATTTAACAACTTTGATTAGATTTTTATTATATTCTTCAGCTGTCGAACCTTTTGCCCATTCGTTCTGGTTATCATATAAAAAGTGAAGTAATTCAGAATTTCCGTTGTTCTCACAATGTGCAAACTTTGAAGCATTTAAAGCCGCAATATTTAATGGAAAACTTTTGTATTCAATTGATATAATTCCCTCATCAATAAAATTTTTCTTTAATTCTGGATAAACATTCTTATGAAAGTTAGCACAATAAGAACATGTTAAAGATTCATAAACCACAAGTTTTATTTTTGCATTACTATTTCCATCAATTATTGGCTTAATTGTTTCAGCGTAAGACAGATTAGACAATGCAATAAACACAAATAATAATATAGTTTTTATTTTTTTCATTTATTTTTTATATGAATTAATTAATTCTTTAAGAGCATTTTTAATATTTACATTTTTAATGCCGTTCAAACTTTTTGAGAAATCTCTTTTTGACGCACTTTTACTTTTTTCTAAATTAATTTTCTCATTTTTTTCAAAAGTTATTACCTTTATTTTATCAACCGCTACATAACCAAAAATTGAATTTAATTTATTCATAATTTGTTTTTTAGAATACTCTACATCTACTTCACAACCTCTATTTACCATAATTTCTAATGTCGATCCTCTCACTTTGTTTGAACTCTTAAATTTGTTTGGGTAACAAATATCGAATAATTCTTTACCTACAATATATTTCCAATTATTTAATATTTCAGGAAATATACTACCTTTTTTATTTATGATTTTTTTTACTTTTGTGGGCAAAGTGTCTTTAAAAGATCTTAGACCTTGAATGCCCCCTAATCTCTGCTTAGTATATTTTTTAAATTGCATATGAGAGATCCATTTGTAACAAAAAATATTCTGAAATGGTATGATTTAAATAAAAGATCATTACCATGGCGAAAAAATGTTTCCAAAGAAAAAAGACATTATAATACGTTGATTAGTGAATTTATGTTGCAACAAACTCAAGTAACAACCGTAATTCCATACTTTAACAAATTTGTTAAAGAAATTCCAAACATAAAAAAACTTGCAAGTGTTAATAATAAAAAACTAATTAAACTTTGGGAAGGTCTTGGATATTATTCAAGAGCAAAAAACTTAAAGAAAGCAGCGCAGTCTGTAATTAAAAATTTTAATGGAGTAATACCTGATAATTTTGACGATTTGAAATCACTATCTGGTATTGGAGATTATACTGCTAATGCAATTTTAGCTATTGCATTCAATAAGCCATATATTCCACTAGATGGAAATGTAGAAAGGATTATAAAAAGATATCTTTATTTAAAAAAAGAAAAAGAAATTCAGAAAGAAAATTTAATTGAAAAAAAGTCTATTTTTGGATTTTCAAACCGTTCCAGTGATTATGCTCAGGCACTTATGGAATTTGGTGCTTTAGTTTGCAAACCTACCAACCCAATGTGCTGCCAATGCCCTATAACTAAAAAATGCAAATCTTTTAAAAAGAAAGACTTTAATTTAACAAAAAATTCAAAAAAGCATAAAGAAAAATATTTTTTACTCAAAGTTTATAAAAAAGATCAAAAATATTTATTAATAAAAAATACTAAATTTAATTTTTTAAAAAACTTAAGAATTTTCCCCATGGAAGAACTGCATAAGCCTAAAAAATTTGATAAAACTCTTAATATTAAATTGTCTAATATGAATATGAATATAAAAATACTACATTTAAAAAATATCAATAAATATTCATCATCTATTTGGATTGATCAAAGAAAATTAAATAATTACATGTTGCCAACATTCACTAAAAAAGTAGTTAAATATCTCGAGAAAAGTTAATGAAAAAAATTGCTATAATTGGAGCAGGCATCTCAGGTTTGTACATTGCAAATCTTTTTAAAAATAGTTTAAATTATGAAATTACAATTTATGAAAAAAACGACACTATTAATTTAGAAGACGGCTACGGTATTCAACTTTCAGTCAATAGCGTTAAGCTTTTGAATAAAATTGGGTTTAATAAATTATCTGATAATGAAAAATTTAATCCTGAAAAAATTGATTTTTTTTCAATCAATACATCAAATAAAATCTGTGATCTAGATATTACGAATTTCAATACAGGTGACATCAAGTATACAACACTAAAAAGATCAACTTTAATAAATTTTTTAAAAAAAGATTTGGATGACAAAATAAAAACTGGTTTTAAAATTTCAAAAATAAATGACCAAGAAAAACGAATTAAAATTACATTTGAAAATAATGTAAATAAAGAATGTGATTACTTGATTATTGCTGATGGGGTTTTTTCAAAAAGTAAAAATCTAATTTCAAATAACAATGTAAAACCAAAATATAATAGTACATTAGCTATTAGAGGTAAATTAACTAAATTTCCTAAAAACGTGAACAAAAAAAATATAGCTTTGTTTTTAGGTCCAAACTTTCACCATGTTATTTACCCATTAAATTCTAATGGTGATTTAAATTTTATTGCTATTATGAAACACTCTCTTTCATTTGAGGAACAAGGTAATTATTCATTATTTAGTGAAAATTCCTTTATCAAAAGAATTTTAGAAAATGTTCCTCACGAAATTAAAGAATTTGTTACAGGTATTAAGGAATTAAAAATATTTCCAGTATTCGTTAGTGATGAGTTTCTCAAAATACAGAATAATAAAATTCATTTGATAGGTGATGCTTTTTTTGCTTTTCCACCATCATTTGCTCAAGGTGCATCGCAATCGATTGAGAGTGCTTATCAATTATTTACGTCTTTAAATACCAATAAAGAAGTTAATTTTTTCAAAAAAAGGGTAAATAAATTAAAAATGATTAATTTTAGATCAAAATTTAACTTGTTTGCTTTTCATTTATCAAATCCTTTAATAATATTTATCAGAAATATTTTCCTAAAAAGATTAGTTAAAAATAAAAAATTTCTAGAATATTATTTAGGTAGAATTTATGAAACTTGATTACTAGATATTAGTCTTTGTCTTAAGTGGTCAATAGGTACAATGGTACCGTTAAGATTGTAGTGCCAAAAAGTCCAACCATTGCAGCTTTCAGCTCCTAAAATTGTGGCTGCTACTTTATGGATTGAACCTTCTGTTTGTTCATGCTTAATACTCCCATCAGCCATTATTTTTGCACTAATTTTCTTTTTATTATCGTATATAGTAGTCCCTGGTTTAATTATTCCTAACTCAACTAATGAGCCAAAAGGTATTCTTGGTTTAGATCTTGCATTTTGAAGAGTATCTAAATAATCATCTTCTATAGGTTTTGTTTTTTTTAACCTTTGTTCAGCTGCATTAAAATAGTTTTTCTCTTTTTCAATACCATAATAATTTCTTCCCAATTTCTTAGCAACTGTTGCCGTTGTTCCTGATCCTAAAAAAGGATCTAAAACAAAATCATTTTTATTTGTTGTTGCTAATAAAATTCTGTGAAGTAGAGCTTCAGGTTTTTGGGTAGAATGCACTTTTTTACCATTTTTTTTTAGTCTTTCAGAACCATTACAAATCGGCAATTCCCAGTTAGATCTCATTTGAAGATCGTCATTTAAACATTTTAAAGATTGATAGTTGAAAGTGTATTTAGACTTTTCAGATTTCGATGCCCAAATTAAAGTTTCATGAGCATTAGTAAATCTTGTTCCTCTAAAATTAGGCATTGGATTTTTTTTATTCCATATAACATCATTCAATATCCAAAAGCCTAAATTTTGAATGACTGTTCCAACTCTAAAAATATTGTGATAACTACCAATTACCCAAATAGCTCCATTTTTTTTTTAAAATTCTTTTACATTCGCTTAACCATGAATAAATAAATTCATCGTACTTTTTAAAATTTTCAAATTGATCCCATTCATCATTAACTGCGCTAACCTTAGATCTGTCCGGTCTAGTGAGTTGATTTTTTAACTGCAAATTGTAAGGTGGGTCTGCAAAGATTAAATCAAAAGTTTCTTTAGGGATTTTTTTTAGCTCTTTAAGACTGTCCCCATTAATAATTTTATTTTTTAAATTTAACTCTTTCATTTTTAAAAAGTGAATTAGACTCCAGGCAAGACTCCACGTCAACTCATGATTGAATTATTTTGAATTAATTGTGCCTATTATTATCTCGGACTCAATATATTGTGTATGGGCTTGAAAGTTCTTCTGTGGTGCTTTGTGATACCAAATTTTCGAATTGCCTCAATATGAACTTTTGTTCCATATCCACAATTTTTATTCCATTGATATTTTGAAAAATTTCTAGAAATTTTTTTCATCAAACTGTCCCTAGAAACTTTTGCAATAATTGAGGCTGCTGAGATTTGAGGTATTTTTCGATCACCCTTAATTACATATTTTAGATTATAATTTTTCATTACTGGAATTCTGTTACCGTCAACTAGCACCAAGCGAGGTTTTTTTTTTAATTTTTTTATAGCTCTTTTCATGGCTAACAAAGAGGCATTTAGAATGTTTAGTTTCTCTATCTCTTCTTTTGATGCAGACCCGATAGACCAATACGAGTTTTTTTTTATATATTTATATAAAACTTCACGCTCTTTTTTTGTTAATTTTTTTGAGTCTTTTAATTTTTTAACATCACAGTTTTTTTTTAATATAACCGCAGATGCATATACGGGCCCTATTAAACTGCCTCTACCCACTTCATCTACACCCGCAATATTTTGATAACCTTTAAATATTAATTTTAAGTTCATCAATTTTCTTTCTTATCTCTTTTAAATCTAGCCAAGAATATTTTTTTTGATCAGCTTGCCTTAGTAAATATGCTGGATGAAAAGTTATCATTGTCAAAAAGGTTTTATTTTTGATTAATACTTCTTTCCAAACACCTCTTTCTTTTGATATTTTTAAATTTGATCCAAAAAAAGCTTCCATAGCTGTACCAC
>CABZRN010000010.1 GCA_902528175.1 uncultured Pelagibacteraceae bacterium
CTTTTTTAAAAAATTTAAATCAAATGATATCGCGGTTTATTGGAACAAAATTTATGAACCACAAGAACTAAAAAAAGATAAAGAAATAATCGCTGAATTGAAAAAAAATAAAATAAATTACAAATTTTTCAAAGGCAATGTTCTAAATGAATATAATGAGATTACAAAAAATGATGGGACTCCATTTAAGGTTTACAGTCCTTTTTGGAAAAATGCAGAAAATTACTATATCGAGAGTGTTCCACTAAAAAATAAATCTTTAAAAAAATTAAAAAAAATTAAAAGCTTATTCAAAAATAAAGTGAAGCCTGAAAAAATACTACCCAATAAAAATTGGTACAAAAAATTTGAAAAATATTGGACACCTTCAGAAAATGATGCTGTTAAATTACTCCAAAATTTTATTACTAAAAAAGTAAAAGATTATGGTACGTTAAGAGACTATCCAAGCATCAATGGAACGTCCAGACTTTCCCCATATATAAGAAGTGGTCAAATACATGTAAGTTTAATTTGGAGAAAATGTAACGAAATAAAACAAAAAAACATTGGTATAAAAAAATATGTAAATGAAATTGGTTGGCGCGAATTTTCACATAGTCTAATAAACTATTTTCCAGAAATGCTTAAAGGGAACCTAAGAAAAGAATTCGACAGATTCCCATGGGTAAAAAACAAAGAATTTTTGAATGCTTGGAAGCAAGGTATAACCGGTTATCCTATCGTTGATGCTGGAATGAGACAGCTATATGAAACAGGTTGGTTGCATAATAGAATAAGAATGGTTGTAGGTTCATTTTTAGTAAAACACTTGAGGATAAATTGGGTCGAGGGTGAAAAGCATTTTAGAAATTGTTTATTAGATTTTAATGAAGCAAATAACGTAGCACAATGGCAATGGGTAGCTGGATGCGGTGCAGATGCAGCTCCATATTTTAGAATTTTCAATCCTATATTACAGGGTGAAAAATTTGATAAAGAGGGAACATATGTAAAAAAATGGGTTCCTGAACTTAGTAAAGTCCCATCCAAATATGTCCATAAACCATGGGAAATGGAAGATAAATATCAAAAAGTCATAAATACTGTTATAGGCAAAGATTATCCTAAACCGATAGTTATACACGAACAAGCAAGAGCTGAAGCTTTAAAAGCGTTTCAAAGTATAAAAAAAAATTAGTCACCAATGTAATGATGAACGATAGTTCTTTTATGACTATCTAATCTGTGTTCAAATAAATAAATACCTTGCCAAGTTCCTAAAATCAATTTTGATTTTTTTATACTTAAAGAAATTTGATTGTTAGTTAGTGCAGACTTTATATGTGCTGGCATATCATCTTTACCTTCAGATGAGTGAATATAAAATTGATCATCCATAGGTACTAATTTATCGAAATAATTTATTAAGTCTTTTTGTACATCGGGATCTGCATTTTCTTGTACTATGAGCGACGCGCTAGTATGTTGAATACTTAAATTTAATATTCCATTTGTGAAGTTACTTTTTTCAATCCATTCGATTGTTTGATCTGTAATTTCGTATAATCTTTGACCTGATGTATTAACTACAAGGTTAAAAAAATTTTGTCTCACTTTATTTTGGTATTAAAATCAATTCCATATTCGGATCTTGGTCCCTTTCTTAATCCAAATGGTCCTGAAATAAAAAGTGTTAAAGGTTTAGTTCCAGGTTTTAAATCTACTCTATGATGAGTATTTGCTGATCTAAAACCTATATAACCTGGTGGCCTCCAATGTCTTCCACTTTTAAGTGTTTCCCAATATCCGTCTCTTAAAATAATAGTTATAAATGGGAATAAGTGATTATGTACTCCTTCACCATGATCATCAGCGAGCATTTCATGTATTAGAATATTAAATGGAAACCATTTTGGTCTATGTCTAAAAATTAAATAATACCTATTCATCCATGGTTTTGCTTCATTAAATTTTGGATGTGATGGTCCTCTATCTAAAACAACTTTTTTTCTACCGATTTTTTCTAAAAATTTTAAAAACATTAATTAATTCTAATTATTGAATTATCTTTTGCAATATAAAGTTCTTTATTAAAATAAACTGGTGTTTGTAATTTTTCTTTATCTAGTTTGATTACTTTATAAATTGATGCATCTGAAAAATTGATTATAAATAATCTACCATTAAAAGTTGTAAGATAAACCTTATTATTGCTAATGACAAAACCAACTGGATAATATTCTTTTCTTTTTTTCTTTTTCATATTTTTTAAAATATTATTAATTCTTAAAATATTGCCATCGTTCTTATTAATAATTACCAATAAACCTTCATTAGATATTGTAATTATATAATTTGAAACAACCACTGGTCTAATCTCTGAATTAATCTGTTGTTTCCACTTAATTACCCCTGTTCTTATATCTAAAGCAAAAAATTCATTGTTATTATTGGATATAAATATTGTCTCACCGTCAGAAACAATTTCAGAATTCCTAAGAGTAATGTGTTGGCCTGCTCCCAAGACCTGTGTAGGAGTTTGCCATATTATCTCACCGTTATTAGAGTCAACTGCTGTTAAGTCACCGATCGAATTAGTAAAAATTGCTAAATTTTTTACTAAAACTAATGATTGTTTTTTTTGTGAGCTTACTACTGTCAATTCTGTGGGCGCAGACCATAATATTTCTCCATTATTTATAGAAAAACATCTTAATGTGTTTTCCATATCAACAATGAATATTTTGTCATCTTTAATTTTTATCTGAGAATTAAATGAAGAAGAGTGTTTTTTTTTCCACTTTAAATTTCCATTATCTTTATTAAGTAAATAATAATTCGCATTTGTATCAGCTATAAATATATTTTTCTTTTCTGAAGCTAAAAATAGAATTGGATTGTTTTTTTTATCAGATTTTGAATAATAATTTTTTTTCCACAGTAATTTTGAATTTTTATTAAATTTAATTATCGAACCCTTGTTGTCAAAAAAAAACATGTTTTCTTTGTCAACTAGTATTTCTGGTTCAAAGCCAGAAAAATTTTCAATTTTTGAGAATTTATATTTTGAAAAATTTTCACCGGCAATTTGTTCATTAGTAAATCCATTGTTATTAAAATTATAATTTATGTTCGTATTTTTTATTGGTAAATTAACTTTTAATTTTGGATTAAATTCATTTTCGTTAGGTTTTAAATCTTGAAATAATATTTTGGAAATTTTTTTGTCAGTTTTTAGTTTTTCAGATTTAGACCAAAAAGCTGAATTTGAATTTAAAGAGCAGCTCAAAATAAAAATAAATATAATATAAATAAATTTATTCACTAAAATCTCTATTTAGTCTTTTTTCAACGTCAGTTTTTATTTTAGGGTTTACATTTTTTAATTCAATGATTTTACTAAAAAATTCTTTAGATTTATTAAATTGTTTTTTATAAAAATAAAAATCTCCCATTAATAAAAGTGCATGTTGTTTCCAAATGCTCTCTGAATTAATTATTGGATTTAAAATTTTTAAAAGTTCACTTTCTTCGAGTTTATCAGAGAAATATAATCCTTTCTTGAATATAACTAAATTCTTAAGTTCAAAATCTTTGTTGATTGATATAACCTTATCAAAAAGCTCACCGACTTTAACTTGGTCATTAATTAAATTATTATCCAATAAATAATATAATGCTAATGTTGAATAGGTATCAACTTTTCCATTTATTATCTCTATCATTTTATTTTTAATTTCTTCTTTAGAAAATTTGTCAGTGTTGAAAATTAAACTATTATAAGTTGCAGCTAGATTTATTTTTTTTCTTTTTTCAAATTCATCATTAGCAAAATAAACTAATAAAAGTGCGATAAATATAAAAATAAATGATAGTATTTTTTTTGAATTTTCTTTACAAAATTTTTTGATTAAAGATACTCTGGTGTTTTGATTTATTATTGCAATATCCTCATCCATCTTAGATCATATTTCTTAAAACATATTGTAAAATTCCACCATGTTTAAAATATTCAAGTTCATTATTAGTATCTATTCTGCAAAGCATTTCAATTTTTTTTGTATCACCTTTTTTATATTTAAACTCAACTGAAACTTTATCGCCTGGTTTTAGACCCTCTTTAATTCCTTTAATCGAAATTAATTCTGAACCCTCTAAATTCAATTTTTTTCTGTTTTGGCCGTCAATAAATTGTAGAGGTAATATTCCCATACCAATTAGATTAGATCTATGAATTCTCTCAAAACTTTCTGCTAACACAGATTTTATTCCTAATAATTTTGTGCCTTTTGCAGCCCAATCTCTAGAGGATCCAGTCCCATACTCTTTGCCGCCTATTACAATTAAATCAGTGCCTCTCTTCTTATATTCAACTACAGCATCATAAACTGGCATTACCTTTTCTTCTGGATGTAATTTAGTAAAGCCACCTTCTGTTCCTGGTGCCATCTCATTTCGAATTCTTATGTTAGCAAATGTTCCTCTTGTCATAACTTCGTGGTTTCCTCTTCTAGATCCATAGGAGTTAAAATCTTTTTGAAGTACTTGGTTTTTCATAAAATATTCACCAGTAGGGCTATCCTTTTGAATTGATCCAGCAGGTGATATGTGATCAGTTGTTACCATGTCTCCTAAAATTAATAATGGTCTTGCATTTTCTATATTTTCAAATTTTTCAGGTTTATCTTTTAAATTTTCAAAAAAAGGTGGTTTCTTTACATAAGTAGAATTTTCATCCCACTCATAAATACTGGATTCTTTTGTTTTAATTTTTTGCCACTGATCTGGACCCTTTGAAACATCAGAATATCTTTTTATAAACATTGATGCATTAAGAGACTCTTTTAAAACCTCCTCTATTTCCTGATTACTAGGCCAAATATCTTTTAAAAATACATCTTTTCCATCCGGAGTTTTTCCTAAAGGATCTTTGTACAAGTCTACTTGCATATTTCCTGCAATTGCATATGCAACAACTAATGGTGGCGACGCTAAATAGTTTGCTTTAACTAATGGAGATATTCTACCTTCAAAATTTCTATTTCCTGAAAGAACTGAAACTGCATATAAATTATTTTTGCTCACGGACTCAGAAATATTTTCTGCGAGAGGTCCGGAGTTTCCAATACAAGTCGTACATCCGTATCCGACTAAGTTAAAACCTAACTTATCTAAATATGTATTTAAATCTGCTCTCTCTAAATAATCAGTTACTACTTGAGATCCAGGCGCAAGAGAGGTTTTGACCCAAGGCTTGGAGTTTAAACCAAGTTCACAAGCTTTTTTTGCTAAAAGACCTGCACCAATTAGTACATTTGGATTTGAGGTATTTGTACAAGAGGTAATTGCTGCAATTAATATTGAACCATCTTGTATCTCGAAATCTGCGTTGTTAACTTTTACCTTTAAGAAATCATTTCTATTGGTATTTTTCTTAAAGTTTTCTTTAAAATTTTGTGCTGCATCTGTCAAAAAGACTTTGTCTTGTGGTCTTTTTGGTCCTGATATTGTTGGAACTACAGTAGACATATCCAAAGATAAAGTGTCACTAAATTCTATATCATCACTTGCCCAAAGACCTTGTTCAATTGCATATCTCTTTACTATTTCCACTTGAGCTTTATCTCTACCTGAAAATTCTAAATATTTTAAAGTTTCATCATCAATTGGAAAAAATCCACAAGTCGCTCCATACTCTGGTGCCATGTTAGCTATAGTTGCTCTATCTGCTAAAGTTAAATTTTTTAAACCATCTCCATAAAATTCAACGAATTTACCAACAACACCTTTATCTCTTAACATTTTTACAACTGTAAGAACTAAATCTGTAGCTGTAGTACCCTCCGGAAGTTTGTTTTTTACCTCAAATCCGACTACTTCAGGTATTAACATAGAGATAGGTTGGCCGAGCATACCTGCTTCTGCCTCTATGCCACCAACTCCCCATCCTAAAACTGATAAACCGTTAACCATTGTAGTATGGCTATCAGTCCCAACAAGTGTATCAGGGAATATATAATTTTTACTATTAAATTTTTCCATCCAAACAACTTTTGACAAATATTCTAAATTTACTTGATGACAAATACCTGTTCCTGGAGGAACAATTCTAAAATTATTAAATGCTTGTTGACCCCATTTTAAAAAAGAATATCTTTCAGCATTTCTCTGAAATTCAATTTCAACATTTTCTTTAAGAGAATTCAAAGTTGAATATTTATCGACCTGAACTGAGTGATCTATTACAAGATCTACTGATGATAATGGATTTATTTTATTTGGATCCTTATTTTTTTTTTTAACTGCTTCTCTCATGGCAGCTAAGTCAGCTACTGCTGGTATACCAGTGTAATCTTGTAGCAAAACTCTAGCAGGTCTATAGGCTATTTCAGTATCTGATTTTTTATTTTTTAGCCATGATTGTAGTGCTAGAATCTGAGATTTTGTTACTGACTCATCGTCTTCATATCTTAATAAATTTTCTAACAATACTTTTAAAGATTTGGGCAATTTAGATATTCCATTTAATCCGTTTTTTTCACCTAATTTTAAAGAATAGTAATAGTATTCGTTATTATTAATTTTTATAGTAGTTAAAGATTTAAAAGAATTTTTGTTAACTGGTTTCATATATATAAGAGCTTAAATCGATTTCGATTTAGCATAATTAAGTGATTTAATAAAACTATCATTTGTCGCAAAGTTACTTAATAATCAAGCAATCGGTAAACCATTTTCAGTCTTTTGAGATGGATGTAATAAAACTACTTTACCATCTGAGTCGATTGCTCCTAGTATTAAAACTTGTGATACTACACCAGCAATATTTTTTTCAGCAAAGTTGCAAACACCTATTACTTGCTTATTCATTAAATTTTCTTCATTATAATAATGAGTAATTTGGGCAGAAGATTGTTTAATCCCAATATCTTTTCCAAAGTCTACTTCGACTACAAGCGAGGGTTTTCTTGCTTTTTCATTTTTTTTAACCGAAATCACTGTGCCAATTCTGATATCTACTTTATCAAAAATATCATACGTTATTTGTTCTTTCATGAATTTAATATATAATTAATTTTTTATATGAGTACAGAAAATAATTTAGATAAAACATTCAATAGTTCAGTAAAAATACTCTCTGACCTAATAGCTTTTAAATCAATTTCTGGAGAGGATAATAATTCTATAATAAATTATTGTGAAAAAATTTTTGATGACTTAGGAGCGGAGTCATTTAGAATTTACGACTCTGATAAAAAA
Organism: uncultured Pelagibacteraceae bacterium; assembly: GCA_902528175.1. GTDB lineage: Bacteria > Pseudomonadota > Alphaproteobacteria > Pelagibacterales > Pelagibacteraceae > Pelagibacter. Next base: position 7,243 of record CABZRN010000010.1, read on the forward strand.
AGGGTAAATCTTTTTGCTACTCTTAAATCAAAAAATAAAAATGGTAAAAAGCCTATAATTTTATCTGGACATACTGATGTCGTACCTGTTTCGAAAGGTTGGTCATCAGATCCCTTTACAGCTACTGTAAAAAATGAAAAATTATATGGACGAGGCTCATGTGACATGAAGGGATTTCTTGCTTGCTTACTAGCTTACGCTCCAATTTTCTCAAATTCAAACATGGATAGAGACCTTCATTTTTCATTCACATTTGATGAGGAAACAGCTTGTCAAGGCGCACCATTATTAATTAAAGAATTAAAAAAAAGAAATATCAAAGATGCAATTTGTGTAGTTGGTGAACCTACAAATATGAAAATTATAGATGCTCACAAAGGCTGTTACGAATATACAACTCATTTCTACGGATTAGCAGGGCACGGTTCACAACCTGATAAAGGAGTAAATGCTGTTGAGTATGCATCCAAGTTTATACAAAAACTCTTAGAGATTAGAGAACACTTAAAAAATAATCCTCCAAAAAATTCTATCTTTGATCCACCTCACACAACTCTTCAAATTGGTGGTATATCAGGTGGTATAGCAAGAAATGTCATTGCAGATAAATGTAAGGTTGATTGGGAATTAAGGCCTGTTGTAAAAAAAGATGGTATGTTTGTTAATAGTGAAATTGATAAATTTATTAATGAAAAATTGTTACCTGAAATGAAAAAAACTTATCCAGGTTCTAAAATTGAAAAAGAAGTTATTGGAGAAATAATTGGTTTTGAGCGAGAGGAAAAATCTGATGCATGTGAACTTGTTTCAAGCATCACGGGCGACAATTCAAGGAATGTAGTATCATTCGGAACTGAAGCAGGATTGTTTCAAGAAATAGGAATTAGCACTGTAGTGTGTGGTCCTGGATCTATAGAGCAAGCACATAAGGTTGATGAATTTATTGAATTGAATGAATTAAAAAAATGTTTAAAATTTTTGGAAGGTATTAAATCTACAGCGAATTAATTCCAGCCACCAACTGATTTGACTTCTAAAAATTCTAATAAACCTTCTTTACCTGCTTCTCTTCCAATTCCTGAGTGTTTAAAACCACCAAAAGGAGCATCTACTGCTATACCAGCGCCATTAACATCAACCATTCCAGATCTTAATTTTCTTGCAACACGATTTGCTTTTTCTTTATCTTGAGTTTGGATATAATTTGTTAATCCATAGTCAGTATCATTTGCTATCTCGATAGCTTCCTCCTCATTTTCGAAAGGTATAATTGATAAAACAGGTCCAAAAATTTCTGTTCTAGCAATTTCCATATTGTTATTTACATCAGCAAAAGCAGTGGGTTTTACAAAGTACCCTTTTTCAATACCATCTGGTTTTCCAGTTCCACCAGCTACAAGTGTAGCGCCCTCATCAATTCCTTTTTGAATTAAAGATTGGATTTTTTTATATTGAACTTCAGAAACAACTGGGCCAATATGTTCTCCTTCTTTATTAGGGTTGCCAACTTTCATTTCGTTAGCAAATTGTTTTACTCTTTCAACTGCTTGGGTATACATACTTTTTTCTACTAACATTCTTGTTGGTGCATTACACGATTGACCAGAGTTTCTAAAACATCTAAGAGCTCCTCTTTCAATTGCCTTAGGGTCTGCATCTTTAAATATTATATTAGCACCTTTACCACCTAGTTCTAGACTTACCCTTTTAAAATCTTTTGCAGCATTTTGTGAAATCAAAGCACCAGCACGGGTTGATCCGGTAAAGGAAATCATATTTATATCTGGGTGACTTGTAAGCGCATCACCTGTGTTTGCTCCATCTCCATTAACTAAATTAAAAACTCCTTTTGGAAATTTAGCTTCATGTATTAATTCTGCGAGTATCATTGCTGACAAGGGTGCCACCTCTGATGGCTTAAGAACCATTGTACAGCCAGATGCTATTGCTGGCATAACTTTTAAGCAAGTTTGATTCATGGGCCAGTTCCAAGGAGTAATTAAAGCACATACTCCTTTGGGTTCGTAAATTATTCTTTGATTTTTTGCATGTTCACCTAAAGGCTTTTCAAAATTAAATTCTTTTAAATATCTAATAAAGGTTTTTATGTGCGCTGCTCCTGTGCCAGCTTGGAGTTTAGTTGCAAAATCTTTTGGAGCTCCCATTTCTAAAGTAATTGCCTCTGCAATATCTGCCCATCTTTTTTTATAAAGATCATATAATTTCTCTAATGGGGCTAGTCTTTCCTCTTTTGTTGAGAATGCCCAAGTCTTAAAAGCTGTTTTAGCAGATTGAACTGCTTCATTAATATCCTCTTTATTTCCTAAAGAAATCTCTGCACAAACATCTTCTGTCGCAGGATTTATTATATCTATTGTTTGGTTGCTTTTAGGATTAACCCACTCTCCATTGATATAGAATTTTTTTTTATCTAACATGAAAAGAAAGTAACTTATCCTTTAACTTTTGCAAATAAATTAGTCAGCTCATAAATTATTGTCGCCGCAGCTAAAGATGTAACCTCTGCATGATCGTATGCTGGTGATACTTCAACAACATCTGCTGATATTAATTTCAAGCCTGATAATCCTCTGATAACATTAACCATTTCCCTTGTGGACATCCCAGCTATTTCAGGTGTCCCTGTGCCTGGAGCAAAAGCAGGATCTAATACATCTATATCAATTGAGAGATACAATGGGTTATTGCCTACTCTTTTTCTTATTCTGCTTACTATCTTATCAATTCCTTCAGTTTGAAACTCATCACAATGAATAATTTTAAAACCAAAACTTTCGTCGTTTTTTAAATCATCTCTGCTGTATAAGGGACCTCTAATTCCAACATGCATTGATGCATCATCAAGAAACAAACCTTCTTCTCTTGCTCTTCTAAAAGGAGTACCATGCGTAAATGGTGCACCCATATAAGTATCCCAAGTGTCTAAGTGAGCGTCAAAATGCACTAAAGCTACAGGCCCCTCATTAATTTTATTTACCGCTCTAAGGAGCGGAAATGCAATTGTATGATCGCCCCCCATACTAATGATACCACCTGTTTGTTTTAAAAGATCGATAGCTCCATTTTCTATTTGATGTATGGCCTCTTTTATATTGAATGGATTACAAGTTATATCTCCTGCATCTGCAACTTGTTGAACTTTAAATGGTTCAACATCATAATCTGGATGGTAATTTGTTCTTAAATGTCTAGATGCTTGTCTAATACTTTGTGGTCCAAATCTTGCACCAGGTCTATAACTTGTTCCTGCATCAAAAGGAATTCCAACAATTGCTACATCGCAACTTTCTACATCCCTGAGTTCTGGCAACCGTGCAAATGTACTTGGTCCTGCAAATCTTGGTACAATTGTTCCGCTTACTGGTTGAATTGTATCTTTATCTTTTTTCTTCATTTATTTAATCTAACATATAATATTTAATTAAAGTATAATCATAATTTTCCAATGAAATTAAACTTTTACATAATATTGCTATTATTAATATCATTTGTAGTTAAAGCTGACCAAATTCTTGAACTAGTAAAGATACCTAATTTAACTTTACATAAATTGGAAAATAAAAAATCATTAGCATACTTAAAGCCTACAAAAGATTTTTTTGTTGGTTCAAGTTTTAAGAATGTTAGTTGTAAAAAAAATCAATCTCGAAATTTTAATGAAAAGTATTTAGAGGCTCAAAGAGGTTTCAATAAATATAACGATGATTTTTTTAGAAAAATTAAATTGAAATATATTGTCCTATGTAGTGAATTAGAAATAGCAGGAATACCTGCACTTGGATTTGCTAACCCTGAGATGAAAACACTTATTTTTGATATAAATACCAACAATTCAAATTTTAAAAGAGTATTGCATCATGAGGTTTTTCATATAATTGAGCATAATTTTAATAAATATTTTTTAAATATTTCCTGGAGTGATTTAAATTCGAAAGAATTTAAGTATTCAGCATGTTCGACATGTTCTAACAACTATAGCTTAAAAAAAATTTACAATAGTAAAGGATTTGTATCTGAATATGCAAAATCAACAATATCTGAAGATATGGCTGAAACTTTTTCTTTTATGATGTCAGACAATAATTTAATTCTAGATATGATTATTAACGATGAGATACTTAATAAAAAAGTAAGAATAATTGAAAATATAGTTAAAAAATTAGATGCTAAACATCAATTTTAAAAATGCTAAAAAAAATCAAACAAACAAAATCTGAAAAATTATTACTAATTTTTTTAATTTTACTTGCAATTTTTTCATTAATTTCTTTCACTTTGATTAAAAATAAATGTTTGTTTGTTGAAAAAGTAAATCTTACGAAATTAAATTTTGATAAGCCTGAAAATATCGTCATCTTAAATGTTCCATGTGGTGATGTTGTAATCGAACTTTTTCCAAGTATTTCACCAAATTCAGTCGAAAGATTTAAAAAGCTAGTTAAAAATAAAGAATATGACAATGTTGCATTTCATAGAGTTGTTGAAAATTTTTTAGTACAAGCAGGAGATCTAGAATTTGGTAGGAAAGAAAATATAAATTATACTTATATAGGTAGTGGAAGATCGAAATACGATTTAATCAAACCAGAAACCGATAAACCATTTAAATTCAAAAGAGGTACATTAGCTTTTGCAAAAAGTAAAAATGGAGATGCAGAAGATAGTGAATTTTTAATTCTTCTGGCTGACGCTTTTTTGTTTGAGGGTGAGTATACTCCTTTAGGAAGAGTTATTAATGGAATTTCTGCTTTAGAAAAAATTAAATTTAATGATCAATCTGAATATGTTTTGAGACCAGATTTTATTAATTCTTTAAAAATGTTTTCTGATATTAATTAACTAGTGGCTTACCAGTACCTAGGGTATGTCTTATTCTGTCTTTAGTCTGATCTGTTTCAATTAAGTTCATAAATGACGTAAGCTCTAACTGGTATAAATTATCCTCAGTTAATAATTTATCTGAAGTAGTATCTCCACCGCTTAAGACATTTGCAAGTTCTGTTCCTACTTTCATACCATGATCTAATATTACTTTCTCATTATAAAGTTTTTCTAGCACATTAATCATTTTTTCTTTTAATGGTTTTCCTGATAAATTAAATGTACATTCATTTGGAGATTTAAAATTTTGATTTTGATCTATTATTTTTTTTGATTCTGAAAAAAGACTATTTCTGTTCATTATTTTTTTATCCTCTGGTCTTAAATATTTCAGAGGCTCAGCTTCAATTGGAGAAGTGGCAGTTTTTGCATAACCAATAATCTCAAAAACTTTTAATGGAGCAAAGTCAGGATCGCTTTTTGCTTCGGAAGTCTGTGACCATCTCCACAACATTTCTTTACATCCACCTCCAGCCGGAACTAGTCCGACCATGGTTTCAACTAATCCCACTACTATATTTGTGTGAGATGCAACAAAATTACTTTGTACTAAAACCTCAAATCCTCCACCTAAAGTAAGGCCAGATGGAGCTGATACTACGGGATGTTTTGAATATTTTAATTCTTTACAAGTATCTTGAAAATATTTAATAAATTTTTCTATCGATTTATAATCATTTTTTTCTGCAAAGTTCATAGTATAACTAAGATTTACACCCGCAGAAAATTGCATACTTTCGTTTATCACTATTAATGGTTTATCAGTTGCTTTTTTAAGTGCATCCATAGAGTCGTAATCTAATGCGCAAGCCTTTGTGGTAAATTCAACAATATTAAAGTCTTTAAATCTATATATTTCAGCTGACTTATTTTTATCTGTTTTTATTGCTTTAGGTTTTATTTTTCCCAAAGTTTCAATATCAGTATATAATTGCCTAGAACCATAAAAATTCTCATCTTTTGTTTTTGATAAATTTTCTAGAAAGGCGTTATTTTTAAAATTATCTATTCGATTAAAAAATTCATTAACTCCAATAGATTTAAGCATCTCGAAAGGACCCATAGCCCAATTAAATCCTAGTCTCATTGCTTCATCAATGTCATTGAATTTATCTGTAATACCTGGAACTAATGATGAGGCATATTTAATTATTTTTGATATGACTGACCACGAATATTCGCCATACTTATCTTTTCTATTTATTAACTCTTTTAGATTTACAGTATCAATTCCCATATCAATTTTTTTAGAAGGAGAATAATTGCCCGACTCTAAATTTATTGCCTCTAATATTTTTTGGTCATTTTCCTTATTCATTCGATAGAAACCACCCTTGCCTTTTCTTCCTGTATAACCAGTCTCAATTAATTTTTTAACTAAGGGTATTTCTTTAGCAACTTCCTGAAATGGATCTTGCTGAGGAAGTTCTTTTATAAAGCTTTTTAGCACATCAGCCATAAGGTCTATACCGATTAGATCATATAAACCAAAAACACCTGTTTTAGGAATACCCATTGGTCTTCCAAATACAGCATCGGCCTCTTCAATTGATAATTTCATTTTGAATGCTTCAGTCATGGCTACTTGCATTGCGTAAACACCTATTCTATTTCCAAGAAAACCGGGTGTATCATTACAGACAATTGCGCCTTTGCCTAATTCATTTTCACAAAATTTTTTTAAAGAATCTATTTTTTTTAAATCGTTATTTTCGTTTTTGACAATCTCTAAAAGTCCCATATATCTAACAGGATTAAAGAAGTGAGTGATACAAAAATCCTTTTTTTCATCATCGGTTAAATGTTCTGATAAAATTTTTATAGGAATTGAAGATGTATTAGAGGATACAATTGCTCCTGATTTTCTATTTTTAAATATTTTATCATATATTTTTTGTTTTATATCTATTCTTTCAACAACAGCTTCCACAATCCAATCAGCTTCTTTAACAACATCAAAATCATCATTGATGTTACCAACTTTAATATTATCAATTTTATTTTTATCAATTAGAAGTGGTGGTCTAGATTTATAAATTCTTTCTCTAGCCTTTGAACTAATATCAGTTGATAAATCTAAAAGAGTGACTGGAACATTGGCATTACATAGATGTGCTGCTATTCCACTACCCATAGTACCAGATCCAATGATAACAACACTTTTAATTTGCATTTATTTTTTATCTATTAATACCTCTGAGTCTTTCAGATCTTCTTCTTAATAACTCAGCTGTAACAAGAATAAGTGTAGATAAAATAATCAAACATGTCGCAACTGCAAGAATTGTTGGACTTAGCTGTTCTCTTAAACCAGTCCACATTTGAATTGGAATAGTTGTATTCTCTAAACCAGCTAAAAATAATACGACAACAACTTCATCAAAAGAGGTTACAAAAGCAAATAAACCACCTGAGATTACACCAGGTAAAATTAAAGGTAATGTAATTTTCATGAAAGTATTAACTGGATCACTTCCAAGACTTGAAGCGGCTCTAGTTACACTGTGATCAAAGCCAGATAAAGTAGCTGTAACAGTTATTACAACAAATGGTGTCCCCAAAATTATATGTGCTAGAACTATACCAGTATGTGTAGCCGCTAAACCAGCTTTTGCCATGAAGAAGAAAATAGCTACACCAGATATAATTAAAGGAACGATCATTGGAGAAATTAGTGTTGCCATAATCAATCCTTTATACGGCATGTGTCTGCTACTTAATCCTAATGCTGCAACAGTTCCTAAAAGAACTGAACCTAGTGTTGCAAAAATGGCGATTATAAAACTATTTTTAGCTGCTAGACCCCAAGGATTTTTTGTTCCGTAAATCATATCCTTATACCATCTTAAAGAAAATGCATCTGGATCAAGGTTTTTCATCCCCTCAGAAAAACTTAAAAATTCTTCCGCATTGAATGACAAAGGAAAAATTACAAACAAAGGTGCAATCAAAAAGAAAAATACACATGTGCAAATAAAAATATATACGTAATGCCAAATTCTGTAATGTGGTTCTGTATATTTTGGTAACGCCATAATTATCCTAGTTTAATGTTATCAATTCCAACTAATTTGTTATAAACCCAATATATTGCTAGTACTCCTGCTAATAACATCAGTCCCATTGCTGATGCAAAACTCCAATCTAGAGTGCTCTTCATATGAAATGCAATTTGGTTACTGATCAAGGTACCTGATGCACCGCCTACTAGCGCTGGGGTAATGTAATACCCAATAGCAAGTATAAAGACTAACAAGCAACCTGCGCCAATACCTGGAATAGTTAAAGGAAAATATACCTTCCAAAAAGTGATGAATGGTGTTCCTCCGAGTGATTTTCCAGCTCTCATTAAACTTGGGGATATGGTTTTCATTACACTATATAAAGGTAAAACCATAAAAGGTAATAAAATTTGTGTCATTGCAACGTAAGTTCCGGTTTTATTATACATCATCTCGGGCCGGTTATCGTCTGCTACTAAACCAGTCATGACAAAGAAGTCATTAACTACTCCTTGCTGTTGAAGAAGTATCATCCAACTTGCAGTTCTAACTAATAAGGACGTCCAAAATGGAAGTAGCACACAAATCATTAAAAGGTTGCTGTACTTCATTGGCAATGTTGCAAGCAAATGTGCAATTGGATAAGCCATTAAGAAACATAATAGTGTTACAAAGAAAGCTATCTCTAAAGTTCTAAGCCAAAGCACTCTATGTATCCTTCGATCTTCATCAACATTTACAATTTTTCCATCTTCATTTTTATACATATCCATGCCCTTCAAATATTTAGAAGTTGTGTATGCTGGAGCACGTCTTTTTATAGCTCTCCAATATTCAACATCTGCCCATCTTTTGTGAACAGCCATGATTTGTTCTTTATAATTTCCTTCCTCGAAGTTTTTGGCCTTTCTTCGTAATTTTTTTAAAATACTTTTAAAACCGTTCTTTGTGTAATTTAATTGGGTAGAAAGTTTTCCATCACGTTTTTCCTCTACTAATTTTTGAAAATCTAAATAGAAAGCTTCAAACACTTCCTCAGGTGGCATTTCATTTCCGTCCCATTTTTCCATCGATTTAAATGTTTTTGGCAACATTTCAGTAACCATTTTATCATCGACACTTCTCATCAGCATATCGCCGATTGGAAAAATATAAGTGATAAGTAAAAATAATAGTAAAGGTGCAACTAAAAGAAATGCTTTAATCTTATTTTTTCTTTCAGCTTTTTTTAAACTTACCTCGAGAGGTATTCCGTCTGTAGTTAAAATTTTTTCAGTTTCGCTACTCATAAAATAAAAAAAGGGCGGCTATAAATAACCGCCCTTAATATAATATATAATTTTAGTCTTTAAAACTTAAAATTATAGACCAGACTTCATTGCTTCCCATTTTTCACCAAGCTCTGTACCGTTATCAGCCCAGAATAATGGATCTACTAAAAAGTAATTTTTAGTGTTTGCTGGTGCAGTTGGCATTTGTGGTACCATGTTAGTTTTACCGTCTTTGTACCACGGTTCACCTGCTGCCATAACTTTAAGTGATGATTTTCTCCAAGGTGCATATGCAATATATTTTGCACTTCCTGCTAAACCTTCTGTACTTGTCATCATCGCTAGTGCTTTTTTAGCATCAGCTTCGTTTGGTCCACCCTTAACTAGTACGAAATATTCGTAGTCAAGACCTTGGCCATCCCAAACTTGTTTGATTGGAGCGCCTTCACCGATTTCTGCGTTGAAGAATCTACCATTCCAACCAGTTGCCATAACAACTTCACCAGATACTAATAGTTCTGGTGGTTGAGCACCTGCTGACCAAAATACACATCCACCGTTAGGGTCTGTGCAAAGTTCCTTGATCTTGTTCATTGCTCTGTTTACACCTTTTTCAGTTTCAAGAGCTTTGTAGATTTTTGCTCCACCTTTTCCTGGCTTAATACCATCTGCTGCTAAAGCGATCTCTAAGTTAGTTAGAGCGCTTTTGTAGATAGCTCTTTTTCCAGGGAATTTTTTTGTGTTAAAGAAATCTTTTATAGTCTTTGGTGTGCCTTTAACATTGTTCGTGTTGTAAGCATAGTTCCAAGAATATAAAATGTTTCCTACAGCACACTTACTTGGCATTGGAGCAAAGAAATCTTTACTCGCTGCAGTACCATCTGGTGCTGCCGGGAAGTCTTTGTCGAAATCAAATTCTACAAATAAACCTTCGTCACATCCAGTGATAGTGTCCATAGCAAATACGTCTATAATATCCCACGTGATTTTGCCTGCCTCTTTTTGTGCTTTAATCTCTGATAATCCACCTGAGTAGTCGACCCAATTGATCGGTACACCAAGTTTCTTAGCAGTAGGGTCACCATATCCTAACTTTTGTGACTCTGTATATGCTCCACCCCAAGATGCAACGGTAACTGCAAATGCTGTTGAGCTTATAGAAAGTGCAAAAGATAGAACAAGTAACAATTTACTTAGTTTTTTCATTATTCCTCCGTTTAAACGTTTTTTAAAAGCTAATTACAGCAATATATGAGTAAGGAGTCAACAGCGCATTTCATTAAAAAATACCTAATTTATTAAGATAAATTTATTTAAACCTAAGGTTTATTTTGGGTCTAGAGCTCGAGCATCATAACTATTCCAACTGACATTAATTTCATTTCCCATTTTAATATCCATGTTAGCAGAACTGTTTGGGACTTTTAAGATGAATTCTTTGTTTCCAAGCAATTCTATTCTTACCCTAGTATGATCTCCATGGTAAATAACTTCTTCAATTTTACCTTTAAAATTATTATCCATCTTGTTTTTTGTATTTATAAGAGCTCTTTCAGGTCTTAATGATACAGTAGTTCTATCACCGTTTGAATTTACAGATATTGGATTAGCAATTATTTCTGAACCATCTGATAATTTTACTTTACATTGATCCTTTTGAAAGTTTGTTACCTCGCCTGCAAAAGTATTATTTTCTCCAATGAACTCTGCTACAAAAGAATTAACAGGCTCTTCATATAATTTGTCTGGGGAGGAGAGTTGTTGAACTTTTCCGTCATTAAATACAGCTATTCGATTGGACATTGTAAGAGCTTCACTCTGATCATGTGTAACGTAGACAACAGTAACGCCTATGCTTTCGTGTATGTGTTTAATTTCATATTGCATACTTTCTCTAAGATTTTTATCTAATGCTCCCAAAGGTTCATCCATTAATACTACTTGAGGATCAAATACTAAAGCTCTAGCAACAGCGACCCGTTGTTGCTGTCCCCCAGATAATTGACCTGGCATTCTATTTTCAAAACCAGATAAAGACACCATTGATAATGCCTTATCAACTTTCTTATCTATCTCATCTTTATTTATTTTTCTTACTTTAAGAGGAAACGCTAAGTTCTCATAAACTGTCATGTGTGGAAACAATGCATAATTTTGAAAAACCATTCCAATACCTCTTTTATGAGGTGGTATATTTGATATAGGATTTTTATCTAAAAAGATTTCACCATTTGTTGGAGTTTCAAAACCTGCTAACATCATTAAACAAGTAGTCTTACCTGAACCAGACGGTCCAAGCATCGTAATAAATTCTCCTTCAGCAATATCTAAATTTAAATCTTTTACGACAAGAACTTTGCCGTCATAACTTTTATCTACTTTATCAAATTTTACAAATTCTTGGTTCTTTGACATTGGATTAGGTTTAAAACATTTGTAGGCTAATATTTCAAGTTTTTATTTTACATGTAAATCTCTTGAATAATTGCATATTAACTCGTTTCCATTCTCAGTAATCCTTATAGACTCTGAAGCTTCAACTCCCCATTCGCCAAATTGCATCACAGCTATCATATGATAACAAACATTTGGTTTTAAAATTGTCATATCACCTTTAGAAATATTAAGAGTATGTTCTCCCCAATCTGGTGGATATCCTATTCCGATTGAATAACCAGTTCTAGATTCTTTTTTAATTTTATATTTATCTAATATTGCCCAAAATTTTTCAGCAACATCATTTGCTGTGTTTCCAGGTTTACTTGCGTTTATTCCAGCCTCTAATGCTTCGTTAGTAGCATTCATTGCATCAATTTTTTTTTGTTCTGGTTTTCCTAGATTGACAGTTCTTGCCATTGGAGCATGGTATCTTTTATAGGTGCCAGATAACTCTACAACAGTAGCTTCTCCAGTTACAAACTTTTCATCACTTGCTGTTAGATGAGATGCAGATGTACCTTTGCCAGTGGGCAAAAGAGTTGCGATACTTGCATATTCACCGCCAAAATCTTTCGTTCCTTTGAATAACATTTTTTGAATCTCAGCAACAGCATCACACTGTCTTACCCCTGGGTTAATTATGTCCATCGCTGTCTTCATTGCATTTTCTGAGATAATCGCAGCCTTTTTCATACAATCTATTTCAGAATTCGATTTAACAACTCTTACCCAATTTACTAATCTTTCTGAGTCTTTTATTATGGCGTTAGGCAATCCCTGTTTGAGCTTTTCATAACAGTATGCTGTAAAATAATGTGCGTCCATCTCCACACCAATTTTAAGTTTATCCCATTTATTTTTTTTTAATAAATTCACTAAAGCATCATATGGGTGAGAAGGCCAAGTATGAATATACTTCTCATCATAAATTACTATATTCTTTTTTTTAAGATATGTTTTTATAAACGCTCCACCTGCATCTTGGGCTCTTATAAAACAAATAGGTTCATCGGAATTAATATGAACAATCACACATTGAGCATAATAAAATGACCACGCATCATAACCAGTTAAATAATTTATGTTTGCAGTATCTTGGGATATTAAAAGTTCAATACCTTTTTTTTGCATTGATGATTGAACTTTTTTTAGTCGCTCTTTGTATTCAGTTTTAGAAAAGATCATAGTTTAATGCTAGGAAAATAAACTTCCATAACCTTTTATTGAATTATTTCTATTTATATTTTCTAAAGTTTCCCAAATTAGAGCTTGATTGCTAGATAAAACAATGATGCCTAATTTTTTTTCTAGTTTTTCAATTATATTTAATACTGGCAATGAAGTGCAAGATACAAATAAAGCCTCTGCATTTTTATGATCTAAGTTAGATAAAATTTCAAATAATTGATCCTGATCTACTTTTCCAATATCAACATCAGATTCAATATCAAAATAAGTATTTGAAGTTATTTCAAAATTATTATTTTTAAAAAAATTAACAACATCGTCATTTACATTTTTAATATATGGTGTCACTATAGATATCTTTCTAATATTTTTTTTCTTTAATGCGTTTAAAGCTGCCGTACTAGGTGCAGTAACCGATGCATCTGGTTTTGCAACATTAATCTTTTTTTTAATATTATCATAGCCTGAAACAATTGTTCCTGATGTACAACCATAAACTATACAATCTATCTTTTCTCCTGGGAGAATATTTTCTGTTACAGATGTTATTTTATTTACCATTTTTTTTAAATTATCAGCTGTAACAGGATTATAATTAGTTATTCTATTCACAAAAAGATCTGCATGAACTCCATTAAAAACTTTTAAAAAATCTTTTTCAATCATTACGTCAGTGGCCAAAACAATTAGTCCAACTCTGGGGTTTGTTTTTTTAATAAAATGGGGTTTAATTTTTTTGGAATTCATAATAATAAGTTATATTATTAATATAAAGATACCATGATTAATGCTTATAATCATAAAAAAATTATAGATTGTATAAACAAGATATTGTTAATTTCATTAATATATATTTCAATCTTCGTATCAAATTCTAATGCTGAAAATCAAAATGAAGTTAAAGTAGGTATTTTACTTGGATTTACTGGAGTAGTTGAAAGTTTAACACCATCGATGGCAGATTCTGCTGAGTTAGCATTTAACGAGATATCAAATGATGAGCAGCTCTCAAAACAAATTAAATTTAAAATACAAAGATCAGATACAAGTTGTAGTAATAAAGATTTAGCAAAAGACTCCGCAACTAAACTAATAAGAGAAGGTATTTCAGCAATTATTGGTGCAGCCTGCCCAGATATTACTCTGGAGGTTGCAAAAAATTTTTCGGTGCCAAAAAAAATATTAATGATTTCACCAGCAGACACATCTAATGAATTAATTAATTTAAAGGATGATGGTTATGTATTTAGAACAACACCACCTAAGCTTAGAGGAAGTCAAATTTTAGCTGACATAACATCAGATCGCGGAATTAAAAAAGTAGCAATTTCTTACAATAATAATCAAGACTTTGAGAAATTTGCAAGGGCTTACAGTAATGCACTTAATAAAAGTAAAATAGAGACTTCAATAATGATATCTCATAACAAAAATACTAACGATTATTCAAAACATATATCAGCCTTAACAGCGGCTGGTGGGGAGGCTCTAGCTATAATTAGTGATATTAATTTAGGAGGAGATCAAATTATAAGTTCTGTTATGGACACGGGGATGTTTAGATCATTCATACTGACAGACAATATGATAGTTCCGGAAATAATTGATAAATTTAAGGAAAAAGATTTAAAACAATCATTTGGTTATGTTCAAGGTTTTCCTAATTTAGGTTCAGAAAAATTTATAAAATTAGCGCAAAATTCGGGGATCGATTCATCTAGTCCTTACACAGGTGAATCTTATGATGCTGCAGCCTTAATTATGCTCTCAAATTTTGCAAAAATTTATTCAAAAGAGAAATCTATTAATAACATAATTTACTCTATTGCAAATAAGCCAGGTATAAAGATTTTTCCAGGGGAAATAAAAAAAGCTATAAATATTTTAAGTGAGGGGAAATCGATCAATTACGAAGGTGCAACTGGAGTAGAGTTTGACAAAGTAGGTGATACGTTAGGTTCATTTGTAGAAGTCGATTTTAATAAGGGTAAATTAAAAATTAAAAAACTTAGATAGAGTATTAATAGCTAAATTTAGTTGATGGATATTTTCTTTTTTTAACTTCATCCTTAAATTTTCTTACTGCTAGGTCTATATGTTTTCGAATATCGTAGAAACTCTTAACAAATTTAATTGAAGTTAAATTTAAACCAATTAAATCATCAGTAACCAAGACTTGGCCATCACAATTAACTGAAGAGCCTATTCCAATAGTTGGTATTTTTAACGCTTTTGTAATTTCTTTAGCTAAGCTTGTTTCAATACACTCTAAGACAATTGAGAATACTCCATTTTTTTGAAGTAACAAAGCATCCGCTAAAAGATTTTCTCTTTCTTTAGATGTTTTGCCTTTGTATCTAAATTTACCTCTGTGACTTTGTGGTAAAATTCCTAAATGACCCATCACATTTATTTTATTTTTTCTTAAAAATTTAATAATGTCTATTATTCTATTTCCTCCCTCTAATTTTACAGCGTCTGCTTTAGTATATTTGATTATTTTTTTTGCATTTCTAAGTGCTTCATTTTTATTTCTATAGGTATTGAATGGCATATCTACAACCATTAAACTTTTTTTTACTCCCAACCTAACACTTTTGGAGTGTTCGATTATCATATTTAAATCAACTTTTTTAGTCGTATCAAATGAGTACAAAACTGAACCAAGAGAGTCACCTACTAAAATTATATCAGTATACTTATCTAAAATTTCGGAAATATTTTTTGAATAAGAGGTTAAACAAATAATTTTTGTTTTATTTTTTTTATTTAATATTTTTTTAATTTTTAAATTCATAAAATTTTATTAATAATATTATTTGTCTCTATATCATATAACTTATATAAATTTTCAGCATCTTTTAACTCAATTTCTTTAAATTTTATTTTTGAGCCAGGAGGAATTTGTACTAGTTTGTCATAGTCGGCACTTATAATTACACCAAACTTTGGGTAGCCTCCAATTGTACCATGATCTGATAGTAAAATGATCGGGTTTCCATCAGCTGGTACCTGAATAGTGCCTTTAACTAAACCTTCAGACTTGATATTAGTATTTTTAATATTATTTAATTTAAAACCTTTTAATCTCATTCCCATCCTATCTGTAAGCTTTGTTACCTCAAATTCTTTGGAGAAAAAATTATTTATCGAATCTTTTGAAAAATAACCAATATTTGTACCTTTTATTACTCTGATAAATTCTATTTTTGAATTAACAAAATTCAATTGTCTATTAGAAATTGATTTACATGTATTAAGAGCAATTTCTTGGGCATCCGTTAATTTAGTGCCATTGTTTGGACCAACATTAGCTCTTGAGGTAGTAGAAAAACTACCCCAGACTTTATTTAATTTAAATCCTCCACTTACACAAAAATACCCATAAACAGATTTGTTTGTTGAAATAATATCTATGATATCACCGTTATTTATTTCTGTTGTTTTATAACACTCACCCTTTTCTTTATTACTTTCATCTCTAATTAAATTAAAGTTTACCTCACCGGTGATTACAATTTTTCGTTTATTTCCAAAATATTTTAAACAAGGTCCTTGAATAGCAAACTCCAAAGTTGGATCATGTTCATTATTATCAATAAGTTTATTAGCAATTAGGTAGTTTCTTTTATCCATTACTCCACTGAAAGGAATGCCAATATGATATAAATTTTTTCTACCCTGATCCTGGAAAGTAGAATTTAAGCCTCCTCTAATAACCTTAAAATAGTCAGCTTTCATAAAATTTTTTATAATCTTTTTTGTCAATTTCAAAAAATGTTACCTCATCACCAGGATTTATTAAATTTGGTTTTTTTTCGTCTATTGGATTAAATATATTTAATGGAGTATTTCCAATTATATTCCATCCTCCTGGGCTCTCAAAAGTATAAATATTACAAAACTGTTCAGTCAAACCAACTGATCCTTTCGGAACTTTCACTCTAGGTGTTTCTAATCTGTTTAATTGAATTTTTTTGTCAATATCTCCTAAAAAAGGCATACCTGCAACAAAACCTGTCATATAACAAAAATAACTTTTGTTAATAAAAATTTTTATTATTTCGTTTTTAGATTTGTTAAATTTTTTTTCAAGTCTCTCAATATCTAATGAGTATTGTTCCTCACAGCATATTGGTATACTAATTTTAGAACTTTCTTCTTTATTTTTATCTTTTACATCCAAATTTAATATTCTATTTTTAATGTCAAAAAAAGTAGTCTCACTTAAATTAAAAGTAACTATTAACTTATTATATGAGGGTGCTAAGTTTGTAACTCCTTTAAGGTTTTTATCCTTTAAAGTTCTGAAATATTTTATGACCTCTAAATTTATTTCTTTACTAACCTCTTCTCCGAAATCACAATATGCGGCTGCATCACCAAGATTAACTATATTTTTAATCATACAATGTTATACTTCATGAAATATTTTATGGAAATTAATATTAATTGTGATTTAGGTGAGAAATCAAAGTTTCATTCTACAAAGCATGATCCAGATTTACTGAAGATAGTAAATTCAGCTAACATAGCTTGTGGTTTTCACGCTGGTGACGAGGAAACTATGAAAAATACCATTGAAATTTCAAAAAAAAATAATGTTAGCATTGGTGCTCATCCTTCTTTTAATGATCCATTAAATTTCGGCAGAAAAAGAATAAGTTTATCCAAAAATGAGATAAAAAAACTTATAATTGATCAGTATGAAATTTTACAAGGAATTGCAGAAAATCTGGATGCAATCGTTACTCATATTAAACCTCATGGAGCATTAAATAATATGGCTTGCGATGATTTAAACTTATCAAGAATATTAGCAGAGACAATATTTAATATTGATAAAGATTTAATATATTTGGTGCCAACTGGATCAAAGATGGAAACGGCCGCTAAGGAATTTAATCTGAAAATAGCTTGTGAAATATTTGCTGATAGAAATTATGAAGATGATGGAAATCTAGTTTCGAGAAGTAAAGCTGATGCTATAATAACCGATCCTGAAAAATGTAAAAAGCATGTTTTAGAAATGGTCAAAAATCAATCAATTAATTGTTTATCTGGGAAAAAAATTCCATGCCAAATAGACTCGATTTGTATACATGGTGATAATATACAATCATTAGAAACTGCAAAACAAATAAAAAAAGTTCTTGAAGAAAATAACATTTGCCTTAAATCATTAAATGAATTAAAGAAATTTTATTAGAAATGAAAAAACTTATAATTATAATTTTTATTAGTGTTTATAGCACTTTTGTATTTGCTGCAGGGTCAGATGGCGGGGACAAAAAAGAATACAAAGATACAGCTAGTGATGGTGTTAAAGCTGCAACTAAATATGATATTGGAAAAAAACTTATTTCTAAGGCAAAAAAATTAGAAAAAAAGAGTAAAGACGCTAAAGCAAAAAAAACTTATGAAAAAGCGATAAAATATTTACTAGAAGCCAATTCACAAAGTTCTGTTGACCCTGATATTCTTAATTTATTAGGTTTTTCTCACAGAAAAATAGGCGATTATGAAAATGCAGAAATTTATTATTCAATGGGTTTAGAAATTGACCCTAAGCATGTAGGAATTAATGAGTATATGGGTGAGCTTTTTGTAGCTACAAATAGAATGGATGAAGCAAGAAAAAGATTGGCTGTTTTAGAAAGTTGTAATTGTAAAGAGTACAATGAGCTAAAACAAGTAATCGATGGAACTAAACAGTCAAAATACTAATTTATTTTTTTATCTGGTAGCCACATTACAATCTCAGGAAAAATAATTATTATAATTGTAGCAAGTACCATTAACAAAAATAATGGAAAAGCACTTCTCGCTATAAAACCCATATCTTTTTCAGCCA
>CABZRN010000011.1 GCA_902528175.1 uncultured Pelagibacteraceae bacterium
AGAATAGTCAGAATTCCAGACGTATCAGAAACAGGAAGTGTAGTTGCAGGAGGAATAAATTCAGACAAATATGTTGCCATTATGGGTGGCGGAATGAGTAAGAATGACTCTTGTGCTGGATCTGCTGTATTTTTAGTAGATTTAAGTATGGAAGACAGAGATAGCCCTGGTAAAATTTTTGGTGCTGAAGTTAATGCAGGTCCAATAAATATAGTTGATACATCACCTGCCGGGATAACAATTGGTGCAACTACAACAGCGACACCTAATGGAAGTGATATATCTAATGCAATCCCTGCAGCACCGCTTGTAATCACACCAGATACAGCTTTCGGAATACCTTGGAGAGGTGCAATGGTATACATAAATGATTTAGAGGGCAAAATTACAAAAATTAATCTAACAGATTCTACTGAAAATAACGCAGATATGTTCAGCCAAACAACACTCTTTAGATTAAATTCTACAATAGACAACGCAAGGTACTCTTACTTTGCAATGGATGCGGGTATAGGTGTATCAAAAGGTCAATTCATGCTGTTTGGATCCACAGGCAATTTTACTGATCTTGGGGGAAGGGAAGAAAATATGGATAACATTCTTTATGGAGTGGTAGATCCTGATTATCCAAACTTTAAACATCTTAACGGTCAGACAATACCAAAGGGAAAAAATACTGAATTTGTACCAAAAGCTTTACAAGGTGCTGATGCAGCGAATTCAATCGATAATGCAAATGTATGTAAAAATGTGACTGGATCTACTGATTTTGCAAATTGTATTGACAATAAAAATGCTTGGGTAATTAAATTAGGTAAAGATAGTTCTGATAATATGTATTTGCCTAAAACGTTTAGAAAAGCTTCTGCATCACCAACTCTATTTAAAGGACAAGTTTATTTCCCTATTTATCAACCGCCACCAAATGATACACCATGTGATCAAGGTTCAGCTTTCATTTGTGTATCAGATGATGAGTGTGGATATAACAATTCAGCTAAATTAAAATTAAATACACCTTCTGATGTTGAAAACCCTTCAAATAACGCATGTGCATTTGTTAGAAAAGGTGTGTTATCAGAACTAGTAATCTTTGCTGATAAATTGTTTGCAAACGTTGCAGGTCCAACGGGTGATGAAGATACTCTATTTTCTATCTTATCAGTGCCAGGCGAAATTATGCAAAATAAAGGTGGCTGGAGAGATAGCAGCTTCTAATTTAATTTCTTTTTTAGATTTCCATCAATAGCATCTAAAAACTGATTTGTTGTAAGATACTTTTGATTTTTATCGATTAATATCGCCAAATCTTTTGTCATTGAGCCAGTTTCAACACAATTAATACATACATCTTCTAGGGTTTTAGAAAATTTAATCAATTCATCGTTTGAGTCTAATTTACCTCTATGAGCGAGACCTCTTGTCCAAGCAAATATTGAGGCTATTGGATTGGTTGAAGTTTCTTTACCTTGTTGATGCATTCTGTAGTGTCTCGTCACAGTTCCATGCGCTGCCTCTGCCTCCATAGTTCTGCCATCTGGGGCTAACAATACACTTGTCATTAACCCTAGTGATCCATAGCCTTGTGCAACTGTATCAGACTGAACATCACCATCGTAATTTTTACATGCCCAAATATATTTACCACTCCACTTCATTGCACATGCAACCATATCATCTATAAGTCTGTGCTCGTAAGTTAATTGATATTTATCGAAATCAGATTTAAATTCTTTTTCAAATACTGCTTGGAATATATCTTTAAATCTTCCATCATATGTTTTTAAAATAGTATTTTTTGTAGATAAATATACAGGCCATTTTTTTATCAATCCATAATTAAAACATGATCTTGCAAAGTCTTCGATTGATTTATCTAAATTATACATTGAAAGTGCAACTCCAGGTCCAGGAAAATTAAATACATCATAACTTTTATTATCTTTCCCATCTTCTGAAGTCCATTTAACTTCTAGTTTTCCTTTTCCAGGAACCTTAAAATCTGTTGCTCTATACTGATCACCAAAAGCGTGTCTTCCAATTATTACAGGATCTGTCCATGAAGGGACTAATCTTGGAACATTTTTACAAATAATTGGTTCTCTAAATACAGTTCCTCCAATGATGTTTCTTATCGTTCCATTAGGAGAACGCCACATTTTTTTTAAGTTGAATTCTGCTACTCGAGCTTCATCTGGAGTGATTGTTGCACATTTAATCCCAACCCCATTTTTTTTTATAGCATTAGCACAATCTATTGTGATTTGGTCAGATGTATCGTCTCTGCTCCTCATCCCAAGATCGTAATATTCAATACTAAGGTCCAGATATGGAAGAATTAATTTCTTCTTAATAAATTCCCATATAACTCTTGTCATTTCATCGCCATCCAACTCTACTACTGGGTTTTTGACCTTAATTTTGCTCATATTTACTTATAAATCTTATTAATTGAATTTTTGCTTTTTATATACATATTAATCAGAAATTAGCAAAAAAAAGTATTATGTTTGATAAAATATTTCCTAAATTACACAACGAAGGCTATAAATTTTTAGTAATTTTTGGCTTAGTAACTCTTGTGTTATACCTGATTAATAGTTTTCTTGGTTTAATCGGATTGGTTCTTACTATTTGGGTATATTATTTTTTTAGAGATCCAGATAGAATTTCAATTAATGATGAGGATTATTTAGTTAGTCCTGCAGATGGAGTTGTTCTGCAAGTCATGGAGACTAATGGCCCAAAGGAATTAAATTTAGAAAACAAAAAATTCACCAAAGTAAGTATTTTTATGAACGTTTTTGATTGTCATGTCAATAGAACCCCATGCAGTGGAGAGATTGAAGATATATTATATGTTGCGGGTAAATTTCTGAATGCTTCGCTAGACAAAGCTAGCGAAGATAATGAGAGAAATTATTACAAAATTAAAAATAGTTTTGGAGAGGAAATTGTAGTGGTACAGATTGCAGGACTTGTTGCAAGAAGAATAGTTACAGAAACGTCACGAGGAGAAAAACATGAACAAGGATCAAGAATAGGAATGATACGATTTGGTAGCAGAGCAGAATTATATTTTGAAAATTACAAACCACTCGTAAAAGTGGATCAAAAAACTATAGCAGGTGAAACTTTAATAGCTAAAAGATAGCAAATGCAAGAAACAAATAAAAAGTTTAAATTAGTTTCTAACAAAAAAACCAGAACTATTCTGCCTAATATGTTTACATTAGTAGGTGTTTGTATAGGTCTAACATCTATAAAATTTGCATTTGATGAAAGATTTGGATTAGCAATCATTAGTATTATTGTTGCAGGTTTAATAGATGGTTTAGATGGTAGAATAGCAAGATTGATAAAAGGAACTTCTCAAGTAGGAAAAGAATTAGACTCTTTAACAGACGTGATTAGTTTTGGAGTTGCTCCAGCTTTTATAATGTATTTTTGGCAACTAAATACTATTGGTAGAATTGGATGGTTAATTTGTTTAGTTTATGTAATATGTGTTGCATTAAGACTTGCAAGATTTAATGTAAATTCTGAAACACAACCTTCATGGAAAGATAACTTTTTTGAAGGGGTTCCATCTCCTGCCGGGGGTATTTTGGTCTTGATGCCATTAATTTATAGCAAAAGTGAAATACAATTTTTAAATGTTGATTTTACGTATTTCACACCAATTTTATTTGTATTAATCTCAATATTATTAATAAGTAAATTACCAACATACTCTTTTAAGAAAATAGCAGTACCAAGAAGACTAACTATATTTCTTCTTTTTGGTGTTGTTTTATTTTTTGGATTACTCCTAATCTATACTTATAATGTAATTGTAATTTCTAGCTTGTTATATTTATCATTAATTCCTTTTAGTATTTTTCATTTTCAAAATTTAAATAAAAAATATGTAAACAAAAAAATTGATAACGAGGAACACGAAGATATTCTTTAATGAAAGAAAATACTATTGTTTCTCTAGCGGATGAAAAATACTTTAACTTGCTAGAGGAGTTAATTGAATCAATTAAAAGTTTTCCAGAGAGCAATAATATAGCAATATGCGTGCTTGATGCAGGTTTAAGTCAACATCAAATAGATAAAATTAAAAACAAAGTTGATGAAATAAAAAAAGCAGAATGGGATATTGAAGTTTCATCTATAAAAGTCAAAGGCAAGGAGTGGTTAAAAAGCCAAGTTTCAAGAGCTTTTCTTCCTAAATATTTCCCTAATTATAAAAAATATTTATGGATAGATTGCGATGCGTGGGTAAACGACTGGAGTTCAATAGATCTTTATTTTAAAGCTTGTGACAAAGGAAAATTAGGTATTACTCAATCAGTTGGTCCAGGGTATAAAGTATTATCTAAAGTTAAATGGTTATTTGGCAAGCTTGCAATCATTAAATCTCAAAACTTTAAACACGCCGTATCATCAAAAATAAATATGCAAAAGGCCAGAAAAATCGCATTTGCACCACATGTAAATATTGGAGTATTTTCCTTAGAAAAAAGTTCCTCAGTGTGGAATGTTTGGCAAAATAATCTAAAAGAAACTTTAAAACATGGAAGAGTATTTGGATCTGAAGGGTTGGCAATAAATCTAAGTATTTATGTTGATAACGTAGATACAGAGTTCTTACCATTAGGATGTAATTGGATAGTTAGTAATTTATTACCAAAATTCGATGAGGGTAAAAAAGAATTTGTTGAACCGTATTTACCTAACAATAAAATTGGAATTATGCACTTAGCAGCTGGAATATGGAAAGAGGGAAAAGATATGAGATTAGATAAAAGTATTAAAATTGAAATTAAATCCCTAAACGATAATACTGTTTCGAAAAGTTTAAGGTTTGAAAAAAGTTGAAAAAAAATAAAATTTCTAAAACTTGGATTAATAAGCAGAGAAAAGATATTTACGTAAGAAAATCAAAGCTAGAAGGTTATAGATCTAGGGCAATTTATAAACTTAAAGAAATTGATAGTAAATTTAAAATTATACGAAACGGAATTAAAGTTGTTGATTTAGGATCAGCACCAGGAAGTTGGTCACAATATTTATCTGAAAAGTCTAAAAATTCAAAAATATTATCTATTGACCTAAAAGGTATAGAAAAAATCCATAACGTAACTCACTTGATAGGAGATTTTTTAGATGAAAGAAATCAGGCAATAATATCTAAATTTTTTAACGATAAATTAGATCTTATAGTATCCGACATGGCTGTTAATACTACTGGCAACAAGAATTTAGATGCAATTTCTACCGGAGAATTGAGTATTAATGCTATGGAATTCTCTATAAGAAATTTGAAAAAAGATGGCAGTTTTGTCTCAAAAATATTTATGGGATCTACTTTTAATGAAATCGTTGAAAATTGTAAAAAAAACTTCAAAGAAGTTAAAGTTTATAAACCCCCGTCTAGTCGTAAAGACTCTAAAGAAAGCTTTATTATTTGTAAAAAAATTAGATAGACACTTTAAAAATTTATAGAATCATATATAAATTATCATGGATCCTATAAAAGAAGCACTTACCTTCGACGATGTTACTTTAGCGCCGCAATACTCAAAAGTCTTACCATCCGATGTATCAACAGTAACTGTATTATCAAATCAATTAAAATTAGATATACCAATTCTTTCATCTGCAATGGATACTGTTACAGAGTCAAAGATGGCTATTGCTTTAGCTAAACAAGGAGGAATAGGCGTTATTCACAGAAATTTAACCATATCTCAACAAATTAATGAAATAAAAAAAGTAAAGTCAAAAAGTTTTAAAGTAGGAGCTGCTGTAGGAACAAATGAAAGTGAATTAAATAGAATAAAGAGTATTCTAAAACTTAACATCGATCTAATCGTTGTAGATACAGCTCATGGACATAGTCAAAAAGTTGCAGATACAATTTTAAAAATCAAAAAAATTAAACCAATAAAAACTACTTTATGTGCAGGCAATATAGCTACTGCAGAAGCAGCAAGATTTTTGTGTAAGTTAGGGGTTGATGTTATAAAAGTTGGTATTGGACCTGGTTCAATATGCACAACAAGACTAGTTGCAGGTATTGGTGTTCCACAATTGAGTGCGCTACTAGATGTTAAGAGAGGACTTAACAAAAAAGTAAAAATGATTTCTGACGGTGGTATTAAGTTTTCTGGCGACATTGCAAAAGCTTTAGTAGCAGGAGCTGATGCAGTAATGGTTGGCTCAATGCTTGCGGGTACATCTGAGGCACCAGGAAAAATTATAAAAAAGAAAGGCAAATTATTTAAAGTCTTTAGAGGAATGGGCTCTGTGGGAGCTATGAATAAAGGTTCTGCTGATAGATATTTTCAAAATAAACAAAAGGATAAATCTAAGTATGTACCAGAAGGAGTTGAAGGTTTGATTAAATATAAAGGGGATGTAAACAAAACTATTAACAAACTAGTAGGAGGTCTTAAATCTTCAATGGGATATTTGGGTGCTGAGCAAATAAAATATCTAAACAAAAAAGCTAAATTTGTTAAAATTACAAAAGCTGGTTTTTACGAAAGTATGGTACATAGTATAGACGAAGTAAAAAAGAATAGTGAATATTTATGAAATTAATTAATAAACTTATTTTAATATTTTTTATCAGTATAAATTATTGTATTACAGCAAGTGCGGCTGACAATTTATTTGAAAAAGCAAAAAAAAAATTTGAAAAAAAAGATTATGAAAAGTCGAAGTTTTTATTTCAAAGAAACATTGTATTTAATCCAAAAAATGCTGAATCTTACCTTTATCTAGCGAAAATATTTAATACTGAGGAAAATCAAGAGGAGGAAGAAAAAAATTTAGACACCACTCTTCTTTTAGAGCCAAATAATGAAGAAGCAATTTATATGTTGATTAATATTCAATTAGATAGATCTAATTTTGAAAAAGCAAATACATTGATGAACAGATTCACAAGCGTCTGCAATAAAATGTGCAATAAAAAAAAAGAAATAAGCAAGTCTCTTCAAGATTTTGAAGCAAATAATGAAAAGACTAACTAAGCTTAAAAAAATTCTGATAATTGATTTTGGTTCGCAATTTACTCAATTAATTGCAAGAAGAATAAGAGAATTTGGTGTTTTTTCAGAAATTATAAGTCATAAGAATTTAAAAAATATAGATCAAAATGAATTATTTGGTCTAATCCTTTCTGGTGGTCCATTAAACGTTTACCAAAATAAGAAAGTAAAACTAAATAAAAATATTTTTACATTTGATTGTCCAATTTTAGGTATTTGTTTTGGTCATCAAATAATATCTAAATTCTACGGAGGTTATGTAAAAAGCTCTAAGACAAGGGAATTTGGTTTAGCGAAGATTAAAAAAAAAGAAAATTCTATTTTAACAAATAATTTTTTTGATAAAAAAAATCTAAATAATGTTTGGATGAGCCATTCTGATCATGTAACAAAAATCCCAAAAAATTTTAAAAAAATTGCCTCAACAAAAGATTCTAAATATACAATTATTGAAAATTCTAAATTAAAAAGATTTGGTGTTCAGTTCCACCCAGAGGTAACTCATACAACAAAAGGAAAGATCTTGCTTAAAAATTTTGTTTTTAAAATTTGTAAAGCAAAAAAAAATTGGTCCTCAAAACATCAAAAAAACAATTTAATAAAAAAAGTTAAAAATCAGGTTGGAAAAGACAAAGTTATATGCGCTT
Organism: uncultured Pelagibacteraceae bacterium; assembly: GCA_902528175.1. Taxonomy (GTDB): domain Bacteria; phylum Pseudomonadota; class Alphaproteobacteria; order Pelagibacterales; family Pelagibacteraceae; genus Pelagibacter. Next base: position 7,697 of record CABZRN010000011.1, read on the forward strand.
TATCTGGAGGAGTAGATAGTAGCGTTGTAGCACAACTACTAAATAAGTCTGTTGGTAAACAATTAAAATGTATTTTTGTAAATACGGGCCTTTTAAGAAAAAATGAGGAAGTACAAGTAGTTGATACTTTTAAGAAAAAACTAAAAATTGAATTAATATATGTAAATGCAGAAAAACTATTTTTAAGTAAACTGAGAAATGTTGAAGATCCAGAAAAGAAAAGAAAAATAATTGGTAATTTATTTGTTAAAATATTTGAAAAATATGCCAAAAAAATAAAAAATGTTAAATTTTTAGCACAAGGGACTTTGTATCCAGACCTGATTGAAAGCAAATCTGTAACTGGCTCACAAACATCAAAAATTAAGTCACATCACAATGTTGGGGGTTTACCAAAAAAAATGAAATTAAAGTTAGTTGAACCTTTGAGACTTTTGTTTAAAGATGAAGTTAGAAAATTAGGATTAGAACTTAAACTTTCTAAACAAATAATTTCACGCCATCCTTTTCCGGGACCAGGTCTAGCAATCCGGATGCCAGGACATATAACAAAAGAAAAAATTAAGATTTTAAAAGAAGCTGATCATTACTTCATAAATGAGTTAAAAAAAGAAAATTTATACAATAAAATTTGGCAGGCCTACGCTGCATTATTGCCAGTAAAAACTGTTGGTGTCATGGGCGATAATAGAACTTACGATTATATTTGTCTTTTAAGAGCTATAACATCATCAGATGGAATGACAGCAGACTACTTTGATTTTTCAAAAAAGTTTATGCAAAATGTATCAAATAAAATTATCAATAATATTAAAGGTATAAATAGGGTTGTTTACGATGTAACTTCAAAACCTCCAAGCACAATTGAATTAGAGTAATAGTGAATTTTATAAATAAAATACCTGGTCCTTTGTTAGTATTCTTAGGTGCATGCAGCCTTAGTTTTGGGGGACTTATTGTAAAATCATTTGAAGGCGCAACACTTTGGCAAATTTTATTTTGGAGATCCTTATTTTTTATATTAATTATAACTATATTTTTAATGTTAACTTACAAAACAAAAGTTTTACATGCTTTTAAAGAATCAGGTCTACCTGGTTTAATTGGTGGAATTGTTTTATCGTCTGGATTTTGTGGATATGTATTTGCTATGTATAATACAACTGTTGCAAATACAAATTTTATAATCCAAACTCAAATTTTATTTTTAGCGATATTTGGTTATATTTTTCTTAAAGAGAAAATTTCTAAGATAACCCTAATTTCAATATTTTTAGCGATTGCAGGCGTAATATTAATGATTGGCTCTTCTTTATCGCCAGGCCAGATGACAGGGAATCTAGCAGCTTTTATAATGCCAATATCCTTTGCTATTTTAATTTTAATTATCCGTAAGTATCCGCATGTAGACATGATACCATTACAGTTGATAGCAGGTATCGTTGCAATGATTGTTGGTTATTTAATAGCTGGTAAAATTAATATTTCATATCATGATATTTTCTTAGGCTTTTTAGCAGGTTTTTTTCAATTAGGTTTTGGTTTTATATTTATCACGATAGGTGCAAGAAATACCCCTTCCGCAGTAGTAGGAATAATCATGATCACTGAAGCTGTTTTAGGTCCATTATGGGCATGGATGTTTGCTAATGAAAATCCTCCAATGAGTGTTATAATAGGAGGAAGTGTAATTATTTTTGCAGTTTTGTTGCAATTCTTATTAGTAAAAAAAAAAGACAGTTCGCAAGTGGTTTAAAAATTGACATCCTAAAATATAAAATCTAAACTTGTATTATGGTTAAAGTTGTTGATGATCTTTTAAATCCGGAAGAGTTTAAAAAATTAAATGATGTAATAATGGGACCTGAATTCCCATGGTATTTCTTGCCTGATAAAGTTAAGACTGGAGATGGAAATTTTCAGTTTTGCCATAATTTTATATTATCAGGTAAGGTTGTGTCTAAATTTGTAACTATTTTGGATCCTTTTTTAAGCAAACTAAACATGAAAAAAGTTATAAGAATTAAGGCTAATAAAACATTTAAAAAAAAAGAAAATATTGAATCTGAAATGCATATAGATGTAACGAGGAAAGAAGAAGAAAAATTTAAGACTGCAGTTTTTTATTGTAATACTAATAACGGCTCCACTATGTTTGAAAACGGTAAAAAAGTTGAAAGCAAAGCAAATAGAGCAGTTGTATTTGATGGTAGAACTCTACATTGCGGGGTAGATTGCACAGATTCGGTCAGAAGGATTGTAATAAACTTTAATTACATGGATGAATAGAATTTATTATAATTTTTCCTGCAATTAATAACCTTATTTATTCAGATTTTATAATATATTTTTTATGTATCTTTTTGCTAATTTATATGTTATTAGAATATATACGGGAGAGACTACATATTTGTAGCGCCGAAGGAGCAACCACCCCGGAAACTCTCAGGCAAATGGACCGTACATATTAACTCTGGAAAGAGATAAATTCTCGCCGAAGGAGCCAAAATCTCTCAGGCACACCGACAGAGGGGGTTTTGAAGAGTTAATATGAATGTAAAAAAAACACAACTTTATAACCTACACAAAAGTAAAGGTGCTAAATTTATTGAATTTGCAGGCTATGAAATGCCAATACAATATTCAAAAGGTATAATTGTAGAACATAATCTAACAAGAACAAAGTCTGGTATTTTTGATGTTTCTCATATGGGTCAATTATTTTTAAAAGGGGGTGATGACCTAACTGAAAGGTTACAAAATATTTTCCCAACAGATTTAAAAAAACTAAATATCAATCAAAGTAAATACTCTTTTCTATTGAAAGAAAATGGTGGAATTTATGATGATTTAATTTTAACTAGATTGAAGGATGGATTTATAATTATATTAAATGCCGCTTGTAAATACAATGATCTCAAAATAATAAAGTCGAGGTTAAAAGATAACTCTTTAGAGTTAAATGAAGATGTTTCATTAATTGCAATACAGGGACCTGAGGCTAAAGACATATTAGAAAAAATAATCAAAAATGTTTCTAAATTAAATTTTATGTATGGAAATAATTTTGATTTTGATAATGAAAAAATCTTCGTCACAAGGTCGGGTTATACTGGTGAAGACGGATTTGAAATTTCAATATCAAACAAAAAAATAAACGACTTAGTAAATAAGTTATTAGACTTAGGTTCTAATCTCATAGGACTTGGAGCAAGGGATACTCTTAGACTAGAAGCTGGGCTTTGCTTGTATGGCCATGACATAAACGAGAACACTAGTCCAATCGAAGCTAATCTTAAGTGGGCAATTTCAAAAAATAGAGTTAATGAAAGTTTTCCAGGTGCTGAAAAAATTAAAAATCAAATAAATGATGGTGTAAAAAAATTAAGGGTGGGCATAAAGCCAAATTCGAAAGTTATAGCTAGAGAGTTCACCAAAATTTTTGACAAATCAAATAATGAAATCGGAACAATTACAAGTGGGACTTTTGGACCGAGTGTAAAAGCACCAATTGCAATGGGTTATGTTTCAAATGAATTTTCCAAAAACGATACAGAGATATTTTTAGAGGTAAGAGGAAAAAAAATTTCTGCTTATGTTTGCAAGTTACCTTTTTATAAAAAAAATTATGTGAAAGAATCAATCAATGTCTGAAGTAAAATACTCAAAAGAACACGAATGGATTAAAGTAGAAGGTGATATTGCGACTATAGGGATAACACAACATGCAACTGAAATGCTAGGCGATATTGTATTTGCAGAATTACCTGAGAAAGGTTCAAGCGTAACTAAAGACGGTACAGCTGGTGTTGTTGAGTCAACTAAAGCTGCAAGTGATGTCTATACGCCTGTAAGTGGAAAAATTACAGATACAAACCAATCAATTGTAGACGACCCATCTAAAATTAATGAGGATCCAGAGGGCTCTGCTTGGTTTTTTAAACTAAAGTTAGAGGATAAATCAGAAATGAATAGTTTAATGAACAAGGAAGAATATGATAAATTTGCAAAGGAGACATCAGCATAATGTTACCAAATTCAGAAAAAGATTTTTTAAAGAGACACATTGGACCTTCTAAGGAAGATCAATCAAAAATGTTAAAAGAATTAAATTATCAATCACTAGATGATTTAATTGACAGCACAGTTCCAGAAAAAATAAAGTTTAGAGGAGAATTAAATATTGGTGAATCAAATTCAGAATACGAGGCTTTGAGAAAATTAAGAGCAATTTCTAAAAAAAATCATGTTTACTCAAGTTTTATTGGAATGGGTTATTACGGAACTTATACACCTTATGTTATTTTAAGAAATATATTGGAAAATCCAGGTTGGTATACTTCTTATACGCCATATCAGCCAGAAGTAGCTCAAGGAAGACTCGAGATGTTATTAAATTTTCAACAAATGATCGTTGACTTTACTGGAATGGATATAGCTAATGCTTCTTTATTAGATGAGGGCACAGCAGCAGCGGAGGCGATGGGCCTTAGTCACAGATTGAACAAAAAAGATAATAGTTTAGTTTTTGTATCTGAGGATTGTCATCCTCAAACAATAAATGTAATTCAAACTAGAGCTGAACCACTGGGTTTAAAAGTATTGGTTGGTAAAGAAGATGAGGTTTTAGACCAGTTAAAGGAAGATTTAGTTTGTGGAATTTTACAATATCCTGGAACTTTAGGAGATATTAAGGACCCAGGTGAGGCAATTAGCAAAATTCATAAAAAGAATGGTAAGGCTGTATTAGCTTGCGATCTGTTAGCATTAGCAAAATTAAAAACACCAAGAGAACTTGGTGCTGATATAGCAGTTGGAAGCTCACAAAGATTTGGTATTCCAATGGGATATGGAGGTCCACACGCAGCTTTTTTTGCAACAAAAGATGAGTACAAAAGGTCAATGCCGGGAAGAATTGTTGGTGTGTCAGTTGATAGACACGGTAATAAAGCATATAGATTGTCCCTACAAACTAGAGAGCAACATATTAGAAGAGATAAGGCGACAAGCAACATCTGCACTGCCCAAGCTTTATTAGCAATTGTATCAGCAGCATATTCTATTTATCACGGCCCAGATGGTATAAAGAACATTTCTGAAAGAGTATCGCAATTAGCAAAAAATTTTGCTGATAAAATAAAACAGTCTGGTTATGGGCTTTATTCCAATTATTTTTTTGATACTGTAACAATTATTACTAAAGAAAAAACTGATCAAATTTATAAAAACGCTTTAAATCAGAAAGTTAATATACGTAAAGTAAATTCTGAAATGCTTGCAGTTTCATTTGATGAAAGAAAAAATGTTTATAGAGTAAATCAACTATTAAAAATTTTTAACGCAGCAGAATCAATCAAAAAAGAGGATCCCTCGATAAATTTACCTAATCTTCCAAAAAACTTATTGAGAACATCAAAATATTTAGAACATCCAGTTTTCAACTCATATCATTCTGAAACTGAAATGCTGAGATATTTAAAAAGATTAGAAGATAAAGATATAGCATTGAATAGAACAATGATTGCACTTGGCTCATGTACAATGAAGCTAAATGCTGCAGCAGAGATGATCCCAATTTCGTGGAAAGAGTTTGCAGAACCCCATCCATTTGTCCCAATTGAACAAATGGAAGGATTCAGAGATTTATTTACAGATCTAAAAAATTGGTTGCGTTCCATAACTGGTTTTTCGGGCGTTTCTCTTCAACCTAATGCAGGTGCCCAAGGTGAATATGCGGGTTTAATGGTTATACGAAAATATCATTTAGATAGAGATGAGGCCAATCGAAACATATGTCTAATTCCAAGTTCAGCTCACGGTACTAATCCAGCGAGCGCACAAATGGCTGGAATGAAAGTTGTTGTTGTTAATTGTGATAAAGAAGGAAATGTTGATTTTGATGACTTAAAGAAAAAAGCAGAGCAACATTCTGAAAACCTTGGGGCATTAATGGTAACTTACCCATCCACTCATGGAGTATTTGAGGAAAAAATACCAGATATTTGCGAGTTAGTTCATAAACATGGTGGTCAGGTTTATATGGATGGTGCAAATCTAAATGCATTAGTGGGTATTGCTAAACCAGGAAATTTTGGTCCAGACGTTTGTCATATTAACTTACATAAAACGTTTTGTATCCCTCATGGTGGGGGAGGACCTGGAATGGGACCCATTGCTTGTAAAAGACATTTACAAGTTTACTTGCCCAACCACCCAGTAATAAAAGATTGCGGACCAACATCTGGAATTGGAGCAGTTTCGGCAGCACCCTGGGGAAGTTCAAGCATTTTATCAATTTCTTGGATGTATATTAAAATGATGGGATCAGCAGGATTAAAGCTTGCTACTCAAGTTGCAATATTGAATGCAAATTATATAGCTCATAGATTAAAAGATCACTTTCCAATTTTGTACAAAGGGTCTAACGGCAATGTGGCACACGAATGTATTATTGATATTAGAAATATTAAATCAGAAACAGGTATAACAGAGGAAGATATCGCTAAAAGATTAATTGATTATGGTTTTCACGCACCAACTATGTCCTGGCCTGTCGCTGGCACTATGATGATAGAACCGACTGAAAGTGAAAGTTTGAGAGAAATAGATAGATTCTGTGATACGCTCATTAAGATCAAATCTGAAATTGATAATATAAAATCTGGTAAATTTGACAAAATAGACAATCCTATAAAGAATGCACCTCACACAGTTTTAGAACTTTCATCAGATGAATGGAGTCATAAATACACACGTGAAGACGCAGCTTACCCATCTAAATATTTGAAAAGCAATAAATTTTGGCCACCAGTTGCTAGAGTGGATAACGTTTATGGAGATAAAAATATATTTTGTACTTGTCCAAGTATGGATGAATTTAAAGAAGACGCAGCCTAAAATTAATGAAAGTTGCAGTCATTGGCTCAGGTATTTCAGGACTTAGTGCTGCATATTTTCTTTCAAAAAAATATAAAGTGGATTTATTTGAAAAAGAAGAGCGTTTTGGAGGGCACTCCCATACAATTGACATTAAATTTGACAAGGATACAGATAAAATTCTTGCAGATATTGGTTTTATTGTTTTTAATAAAAAAACCTATCCAAATTTAATTAATTTTTTTAAAGAAATAAACGTAGACATAGAAAAAAGTAATATGAGCTTATCATTTATGTCTAAAGACATAGATTTAGAATATTGTGGAAAAGGACTAAAAGGTATTTTCTCGCATAAAAAAAACTTATTTAATTTTGATTTTTTTAAAATGTTTTTAGAAATATTAAAGTTTTATAAAAAAAGTTCTAAATTAAATAAATTTAATGAAGACATAAGCCTAGGCGAATATCTAATTAATGAAAAACATTCTGAATATTTTATTAATTACCATTTAATTCCTATGGTATCCGCGATTTGGTCAATGCCACCCTATGATGCAAAAAAAATGCCAATTAAATTTTTTATGAAGTTTTTCCAAAATCATGGTTTATTTAATTTAAGTAAAAGACCACAGTGGTACACAGTAAAAAACAGAAGCAGACAATATGTAAATAAAGTAATAGAGAAAATTAGTGGTGAACATTTTAAAAATTACAAAATTGAAAAAATCAAAAGAATTTCAAATTTCGTAAGAATTTTTTATGGATCAGATAATGAATTTTTTGATTACGATAAAGTTATTATTGCTACTCATGCTGATGAAGCAAAAAAAATGATAGAAGATAAGTCTGAAGAAGAATCTAAAATTTTGGGAAGTTTTCAATATAAAAAAAATTTAGCTATAATTCACTCAGATGAAATAGTTATGCCTCAAAAAAGATTTAATTGGTCTGCATGGAACACATCAATTTCTAAAAAAAATAGTTCCATAACTTATTGGTTAAATTTACTCCAAAATTTCAAAATAAATAAAAATATTTTTTTAACTCTGAATCCTTTTGAAAAGATAAATACAGATAAGATAATAAAAAAAGTTGAATTTACTCATCCTTACTACGATCATAATACACTAAAAAATCAGAAAAATTTACATTTGATACAAAATAAAAAAAATATATTATTTTGTGGTAGTTATTTTGGTTATGGATTTCATGAAGATGGAATTAAATCCACATTAGAAATGATTAAATTTTTGAATGATTAATAATTCTTGTATTTATATTGGGAGCGTAATTCATAAAAGGTTTAAGCCTAAGAAACATTTTTTTAAATATAGCGTTTTTTCCCTTTTCTTAGATCTTGATGAAATAAATGAACTTGATGAGAAAATTCCATTTTTCTCATACAACAAATTTAATATTTTAAGTTTTTTTGATAAAGACCATGGTTATAGAGATGGCTCATCAATTAAAGATTGGTTAATTCATGTTTTGAAAAAAAAGAATATTTCTACAATAAGTATTAAAATTAAAATATTATGCTATCCAAGAATATTCGGGTATGTTTTTAATCCATTGAGTATTTTTTTTATTTACGATGCAGACTCAAACCCAATAGCAATATTATACGAGGTTAAAAATACTTTTGGGGAGCAACATACTTATGTCTTTAAGATTGATATAAAAAATAAACAGATCTCTAATAATTGCAAAAAGAAATTTTATGTATCACCTTTTATGGATTTAGAATCGAAATATTTTTTTAAAGTGCTAATTCCTAACGAAAGACTTTCAGTAATAATCGATCAGAGAGACGAAGAGGGAAAACTATTATTTGCTTCACAAGATGGCGAAAGAATAAAATTAAGCTCAAAAAATCTACTTATATCCTATCTAAAACATCCTTTAATGACCCTCAAAATAATTTCAGCAATACATTATGAGGCATTAAAACTTTGGATCAAAGGCATCAAATTGGTTAAAAAGAACTTAAAAATTAAAAACAATACTAGTTACGAAAATTAATGATTAATAATTTTTCAAAAAAAATAGCTTTTTCAGCGTTAAAAATGATTAAGTATGGGAAGATCATAGTAACAGATTATGATCAAAGCAAACATATATTTGGTAACGATGAAAATCTAATTGTTTTTGTAAAAATTAATAGATCTGATTTTTTTAAAAAAATAATATCAAAAGGTAGCATTGGTATGGCAGAGGCCTACATGAATAACGAATTTGAAACTGACAACTTATCAAAGTTGATAGAGTTAACTGCAAAAAATATTGAAATTGTGCATAAGTTTTCAGGTATATTAGACCTATCTTTTATTAATTATTTAAAAAATATTTTTAATAAAAATACAAAATCGAATAGTAAAAAAAATATCTCTAAACATTATGATTTAGGAAATGAGTTTTTTTCCCTTTGGTTAGATAATACTTTGACTTACTCTAGTGCTATTTTTGAAAATGATAAATTAGATTTGGAAAAAGCACAAATAAATAAATATAAAAAATTAACTTCACTTATTAAGCCTAAAATTGGTGACAAAGTTTTAGAGATAGGTTGTGGATGGGGTGGTTTCGCAGAATTCATAGGAAAAAATTATGATGTTAAACTAGATTGTATAACAATTTCAAAAAAACAATTCGATTACGCTAAAAATAGAATTTACAAAACAGGTCTTAATGAAAAAATCAATATTAAAATGCAAGATTATAGAGATGTAAAAAATAAATATAATTCAATTGCTTCAATTGAAATGATCGAAGCAGTTGGACAAGATTATCTTAAAAATTATTTTCAAAGTATTAAAAAGTATTTAAAAGATGATGGCAAAGCAGCAATTCAGGCAATCACGATCGATGATAAATTATTCAATAGATATAAAAAAAAAGAAGATTTTATTCAAAAATATATCTTTCCAGGTGGATTTCTTCCATCAAAAAACTCCTTAGTTGAATATGCAAAAAAAACTGGACTAGAGTTTACTCAATGTAATTCTTATGGAGTTCATTACAGCAATACTCTTAAAATTTGGAGAGAAAAATTTTTTAAAAGTTGGGAACATATATCTAAGCAAGGTTTTGATAACACATTTAAGAGAATGTGGAACTTCTATTTATCTTATTGTGAAGCTGGCTTTAGATCAAAAAACATTGATTTAATACAATTCTCTTTGCTTAAAAATAAATAATATGAAATTAATAAAATCAATACTATTGATAATTGCCTTATCCTTAGTTACAAGCTGTTCAAATAATATGAAGCCAGAAGATTTTAAAAATACAGAGCCTACTTTACTAATTGAGGAATATTTTAGCGGTAAAGTGAAGGCATGGGGCATCCTACAAGATAGAAGTGGAAAAGTGACACGTCAATTTAAAGCAGATCTAATCGGTTCCTTTAATGACAATATCATTACTTTAGATGAAGACTTCTATTGGACTGATGGTGAAAAACAAAAAAGAACTTGGAAAATAAAAAAAATAGATACCAATAATTATATTGGAACCGCACCAGACGTAGTTGGAGAAGCAACTGGTGTGCAATATGGATCAGCATTTAAATTTAAATATGATTTATTAGTTCCATTCAAAAATAAAAATATCAAAGTCTCATTTGATGATTGGATATTTAAACAAGATGAAAAAGTTGCAATCAACAGAGCGACTTTAACTAAATTTGGTTTTAAAGTTGGTGAGTTGACTGTCTTTTTTATGAGAGACTAATCAACAATCTTTTTCATACCTTTTTCAATTATTTTAAAATACAACCCATTTGGTATTACTTTAAGGACCTTCATTATAGATGTGAAAGTTTTTGGAAAATGAATTTCAAATCCCTTATTTTTTGTTAGACCTTTAAACATTTGATCTGCAGCAAACTCTGGAGATTTAATCATTGGCATTGGAAAATCATTTTTATCAGTCATTGGTGTTTTTATAAAACCAGGACTTACAAGAGAAACACGAACATTAAATCTTTTTAGATCAAAGTATAAACTTTCTGCAAAACTACTTAGGGCAGATTTAGACGCACAATATGCACCTGCCGCAGGCAAACCTCTGTAACCTGCTACTGAGGAAACTATAGATATATGTCCCGACTTTCTATTTTTATAGTAGTCGTATACAGAATTTATTGAATGTACGGTGCCAAAAAAATTAACTTCCATAATTTTCTTAACTTTCTCAAGATTTAAACTTTTCTCGGATTTTGGATCATGAATTCCTGTGCAGAACACGGATATATCAATCTCTCCAATTTTATCTCTAATATTTTCGAACACAATTTTACACTTTTCACTATCTGTTACGTCTAAAGGAAATGGTGTTATATTCTCATTATTTTGAGATATTTCATTCAACAAATTCTCTCTTCTTGCTGATATTGCTACCTTCCAACCTTCTTTTGAAAATTTTAATGCTAGTGCTTTACCAATTCCACTACTAGCTCCAGTTATCCATATTGATTTATTATTCATATAAAAATGATGTATAATATGAATATGTTGAAAAATAAATTTATATCTTTTACAATATTTGCAATAATTACGTATTCCGCGTCATTTATTGGAAGTTTAGCGACATTTTCTTACAAAGAGCCCTGGTATTCAACACTAAATAAATCTGTTTTGACACCTCCCGATTGGGTTTTTGCTCCAGTTTGGACTACTTTATATCTTTTTATGGCCATAGCTATTTGGTCAGCTTGGCATAAGAATTATAATATAAATTTAGTTTTAATTTATTTAATCCATTTATGTTTTAATACAACTTGGAGTATAGTTTTTTTTGTTTTCCACAACATTGAATTAGCGTTATTAAATTTAATAGTAATACTAACATTTATAGCAATATTAACTTTCAAATATAAAAAAATAAATAATTTAAGTTTTTATCTTATGATTCCATATTTACTTTGGAGCTGTTATGCATTAATTCTTAATTTTACTTTAGTTTTATTAAATTAATATGGATGACATAGTAGTAATTGGTGGTGGAATAATTGGAGCTTCTACAGCTTATTTTCTCTCAAAGGAAGGCAGAAAAGTAAAAGTAATTGAAAAAGATCCAACTTACAAAAAAGCCTCATTTCCGTTATCTTTAGGTGGTTTTAGAAGACAATTTTTTCAAAAAGAGAACATCATGTTAGGAAAGTTCTCAAGAGAATTTTTGTTAAATGTTCCTAGTGATCTAAAAACTAAAAATAACCCAAGCCCAACAGTCAGTATGGTCCCAAATGGCTACCTTTTACTTTTTGGACCAGAACATGCTCAAGAACAGTATTTAGCTTTAGAAAATCATAAGGCATGTGAGGCTGGTACAAAAAATATTAAAGGTTCAGAATTAAAAAAAGTATTTCCATATATAAGTGAGGAGGGTATTGAAACAGCAACTTATTCAGACACAAATATTGAAGGTTGGATAGATCCATATTTATTTCATAATGCTTTGAAAAATAAAGCTATAGAATTGGGGGCAGAATTTATTAAAGGAGATGTTAAAAGTTTAAAAGAAATTAAAGCAAATGCAATAGTATCTGCAGCAGGTTGTTGGACTAATGAACTTTTAAATGATATTCCAGTTTTTCCTCAAAAGCATACTGTTTTTAGATTTAAATGTCCTAAACATATTCCTGAAATGCCATTAACGGGTGATTTAACAACAGGGGTATATTGGAGACCTGAAGGTAAAGAATATTTAGCTGGATCACCGAAACCTGTATGGGATGCTGAAGATTTGGAACCAGAATGGAATGATTTTGAAGAATTAGTTTGGCCAGGTTTAGCAAAAAGAATTTCAGTTTTTGAAGAAATTAAAATGAATGGTGCTTGGGCTGGTTATTACGATTGTAATAAACTCGACAATAATGCAGTAGTTGGAAAACACCCAGGATATAATAATGTGTATATGGCATCTGGATTTACTGGAAGAGGTTTAATGCAAGCACCTGGTATTGGTAGAGCTTTGACGGAATTAATTACGACAGGTTCGTATCAAACAATCGATTTAGGTTGTTTTTCTGTTGAGAGAGTATTAAAGCAAGAAGAGAGAGTAGAACCGTACGTTTTGTAATTATTCATTCTCCAATTTTTTTTACAAATAATCCTAAAATCCCATTAAATAATGACACAGATAAAATAATAAATTGGCCTTTGAAAGAATAAAAATCAAAAGATGGATAAAAACTTATAGCAACACTAAAAAATAAATAGGTTAAAATAAAAGGTTTTAAAAATTTTTTTATTTTCAAATTTATTTTTTCTTGTATTTAGCAGCCTCCTCCGAACCACTTGTTGCTGAGCCTTTACTGTATGAGTGAGCGCCCATTCCAGCTAACTGTCCATCTTTTACAATTAAATATTGATCTCTAATAGGTTTTTTATCAAAAAAACACTCTAGAATTTCTCTTACACCATCTGCATATCTTGCTTGAGCTGATAATGATGTACCAGATGTGTGGGGAGTCATTCCATGATTAGGCATACTTCTCCAAACGTGATCATTAGGAGCTGGTTGTGGAAACCAGACATCACCAGCATAGCCACTTAGTTGGCCTGATTTTAGAGCGTCTGCAATATCGTCTTTATTACAAATTTTCCCTCTTGCGGTATTCACGATATACGCACCTTTCTTCATTTTGTTGATCAAATCTTTATTAAAAAGATTTTCAGTTTCAGGGTGTAGCGGACAATTAATTGTAACTACATCACAAACTTTAACCATAGATTCAACCGAGTCATGAAATGTTAAATTTAATTCCTTCTCAACGCTGTCTGGTAGTTTGTGTCTATCAAAATAGTGCAAATGAACATCGAACGGCTTCATTTTTCTTAATGCATCTAATCCAATTCTTCCAGCTGCTACTGTTCCTATATGCATTCCTTCAACATCATAACTTCTGTGGACTGCATCAGCTATATTCCAACCACCTTCGTTTACTATTCTGTGTTGGTTATGATAATCTCTAACCATTGAAACAATCATCATTACTATGTGTTCTGCCACAGATCTTGAATTACAAAAAGTAACTTCAACTACATCAATTTTGTTATCCATAGCAGCTTGTAAATCAACGTGATCTGATCCTATTCCTGCAGTTATTGCCATTTTTAAATTCTTTGCTTTTTTAATTCTCTCTGCAGTTAAGTAATAAGGAAAAAATGGCTGTGAAATAACTATATCTGCATCAACAATATGTTTGTCTGCTTCACATCCATCACCATCTTTGCTATTTGTAACAATAAATTCGTGACCATTGCTCTCTAAAAATTTTCTAAGTCCCAATTCTCCTGACACACATCCTAGTAATTGACCAGGAGTAAAATCTCTACCTTTTGGAGTAGGCAAACTCATTCCATCAGGATATTTTTCTAATTTTGGTAAATCTGATAAAGGATAAGACTTCGGCATTCCTCCTTTTGGGTCGTCATATAATACACATAATATTTTCATTTTTTCTCCTTAAACTTTTAAAGAACGTCTTTTTGAAATATTAGTTTATCACGAAAAAGGATACTCAAGCAAACAAATTATTTTTTGGATATTTTTTCTTAAGAATAAATCTGTTTAAAATAATTCCAAACATAATGATGATAATTGAACCGACCATAATGGGGTTTAAAAGATAATCAAAAGAAACAGACCCAAGAATTACTATTATTGGATTTCCACCTGCAGGTGGATGAGGGACATTAAAAAGTATCATGAGACCAACTCCAAATCCTACAGCCAGGGGTAAAATTATGAACAATGGTGACTGAATGACAGAAACAAAAATTACTCCTACAAACGAAGTTAACAAGTGGCCAAAAAAAATATTTTTTGGTTGTGCAAAAGGGCTATCTGGATAACCATAGAGTATAACCATAGTTGAACCGAATGATGCTATTAAAAAGACTCCATAATCAGTTTTATAAGTTAACGCAGACAAAACCCCAATTGTAAAAAAAGAAAATAGTCCCGCTAAAAATGATAGTTTAATTTTTTCCATAATCAGATTTTAAACCTTTTTTTAGGGTTTCAAAAGGCAATAATAAGCATTCTTTTCTAGAATAATTATTTTCTGTTAAAATCTTTTTAAAAAAACTCAACCTTTTAATAATTTTATTTTCTTTTGATTTATAAAAGTTAATTGCATCATTGCATAAATCGAATGCTTTATCAGAATTCATATTAACTATTTTCTTACTTAATAAATTTACAGAAGCCTGGCAAAATACACACGATTTACAATCGTAACCAATATCTTTAATTATTTTATTATTAATTAATAGCTTTATGGTTATCTCATCACCGCAAATTGAATTTTTATTTTTGATCTCATGAGTATATTTTTTAAGTATTTTTTGGTTTGTATTGTCTGAAGCTATTTTTATAATTTGTAAATCCATCTGATGTTTTATTTATCAATTATCATTAGACTATTTTAATAAAAAAGCGAATTAAATTAACCCAAAATGACTTAGATTTAGGCTAATAACCATTAAAAATTAGTTGTTTAAAATATTAATTAATATTAAGAATCTGGAATGCTGGAATTAAAAAACGACAAAATAGCAATACCAGTAGTTTTATTTGCTGGAATTCTTTGGTCTTTTGGTCCCTTAGTAGTGAGATATATCGACCAACCAGAGCTTGTTCCATGGCAGTATTTATTGGGTAGGGGAGTAACAATATTTTTATTACTTAATCTTTATCTTTTTTTCGAAGAAGGAATTGATTTTTATAAAAATTATAAAAAAATTGGTTGGTCTGGTTTGATAGGTGGCACAGGTTTAGGTATAGCAATGATCAGTTTTATTTGGTCAATTACAAATACCTCAGCAGCAGTTACTTTATTATGTCTTGCGGCAATGCCATTTATGACAGCTTTTTTAGGCTTTTTGTTCTTACATGAAAAAATTTCCTTTAATGTATGGGTAGCAATTATATTAGCATCAATAGGAATTATTATAATGGCGATTGGTAACTTTTCTGCAGGCACACTAATTGGATTATTGTTTGGTCTTGCCTCGGCACTAGGTTTCTCAGTTTTTTCAGTGTCATTAAGATGGAGAAAGGAGACACCAAAATTCACGACAGTGGCAATTGCTGGCATGATATGCGC
This sequence comes from uncultured Pelagibacteraceae bacterium, assembly GCA_902528175.1. Taxonomy (GTDB): domain Bacteria; phylum Pseudomonadota; class Alphaproteobacteria; order Pelagibacterales; family Pelagibacteraceae; genus Pelagibacter. The sequence continues at coordinate 23,688 of CABZRN010000011.1, forward strand.
AATTGTATCAATGGTTATTTTAGTAGAGACAGATAGTAATCTTTTATCATCCAGCAGAAACCAGGGGCTTTTTTCAGTACACGGAGTTCTAGTATGCATGGGCTTAATTTTATATTCAATTGGATCAAAATCTATTCAAGCTGCTGAGTTAACTCTTCTCTCATTAACTGAAGTCGTAGGTGGAATTTTCTGGGTATGGCTACCTATTCTGGGAATAAACGAAGTACCATCTAATAATACTATTATAGGTGGTTTCTTAATTTTTATTTCGATAATTTATTATAGTTTAATAATTAAAAACAATAGAAGATTTATTGCTTTAAATTAAAATAAAATGTCAAACAAAACTATCGTAAATAGTTGGAATGAATGGGATCCTTTAAAACATGTTATCGTGGGTAGAGCAGATGGCTGCTGTATTCCAGCACCTGAGCCAGCATTAGATGCAAAAGTACCCGAAGATTGTGATATGAAAGGAACTCATGGTCCTAGATTAAAAGATACAGTCGATAAAGCCAATCAATTGTTAGATAACTTTTCAGAGATTTTAAAAAAAAGAGGGATAAAAGTAGACAGACCCATGCCCCTAAACCATAATCAAAAAATCTCAACACCTGACTGGGAAGTTGAAAGCATGTTTGGTTGTATGCCAGCAAGAGATATTTTATTAACTGTCGGAAATGAAATACTTGAAGCTACAATGAGCTATAGATGTAGATGGTTTGAATATTTAAACTATAGACCGCTTTTACAAAAATATTTTAACGAAGACAATAACATGAAGCATGAAACTGCTCCGAAACCAAGACTAACCGATCTTGATTATAGAAAAGACTATTTGTCTGATAAAATAGGAAATAAAAAAAGATTGGAATGGACAGAAAAAAAATTTTTTGTCACTACAGAAGAAGAACCTTTGTTTGATGCTGCAGACATATTAAGATTTGGAAAAGATCTAGTAGTACAACACGGTTTTACCACAAATTTAAAGGGTATTGATTGGTTAAGAAGACATTTTAAAAGTCACAGAGTACACGCAGTTAATTTTCCAGGAGATCCATACCCAATACACATTGATGCAACTTTTACACCTATAAGAGAAGGATTAATTATAAATAATCCCCAAAGAAAACTCCCAAAAAATCAAAGATCACTATTTGAAAAAAATGGGTGGGAAATTATAGACTCTGCTCAGCCTGCGCATAATAAACCACCACAACTATGTTATTCATCAGTTTGGTTATCAATGAATGTCCTCGTCTTGGATCCAAAAACTGTTTGTGTTGAAAAAAGTGAAGTTTATCAGGCAGAGCAATTAGATAAACTAGGGATGGAGGTAATTCCTGTAGATCTTAGAGATGCATATGCCTTTGGCGGTGGATTGCACTGTTGTACTGCAGATGTTTATCGAGAAGGCGAATTAAAAGATTATTTCCCCAATCAATAATATTAATTTTTAGTAGTGCTTTTTATATCTAAGTCTTTAAGTTGAGTTGAAATTTCATCACTTAAATTCTGATAATCTTGATCTCTTAGTTTTCTTTGCTGGAGATCTAATTGTTTAAGTTTTTCTTCTTTCAATCTTTCTTGATCTTCTTTAATTTTTTGTTCTTTATCAAATTTTTCTTCCCATTCTCTGAGTTTCTGCTCTTCTAACATTTTTTGATCGTTAACTTTTTGCTCTAATTGTTTTTGTTCTCGTCTTTTTCTCCTTAAGTCTCTCAATTCTTTTTGTTTTTG
>CABZRN010000012.1 GCA_902528175.1 uncultured Pelagibacteraceae bacterium
AATCCTTTTCTTTTTTAAAAGAAAGAGAATTTTGCGGATCAATTATAATCCTTGTTAGTTTAGAACTGTCCAATAACCCCTCCTCAAGATCATATTCCCATGATCGATTTTGTATTGCCAACAATTGTCTTTGTAGTTTATTAGCTAATTTGGTAATTAAATCTTGAAAATTAATTAGCTGTTGATCAAGGTTTTTTCTTAATCTTAAAACCTCCTCCTCTTTTTCTAAATTTTCTGCTTTTACAATTTCATCAAATTTTGAAGTAAAAACTTTATATTCAATATTTTTTTTATTTATATTTAGTTTTTGAGTTACTCTCTCAAGACTTTCTCCTGACTCTTCAGATTGTTCAGAATCTTCTTCCATCCTAAATTGATTTACATCATAATCAGTCTCAACACTTAATTGATCCTCACTTACTTCATCTTGACTATCTAGTTTATCGTTATTTTCTTCATCTCCAGAAGTATCATTATTTGATTGATTTTGTTTACCTTGGTTTTGGTTACTTTCCTGATTTTGATAATTTTCAAAAATATCCATTTTTTCAAGCAATTGCGAAAACTTTGAATTATAATTTTCTTGGTTTTCAAAATTTTCTATTAAATAATTAAGATGATTATCAAAATTTTTATCAAAATCTTTTCTCCAGAAACTCAAAGTCTTTAAAGAAATTTCACTTAAATTAAGTTTAAAAAATTTTTCTATGATATACAGCTCAAATGCATCAAGTACATTTATATCTTTTTTAGCATTAACATCTTTGTATTTTTCATTATTTATTTTTTGGTAATAATTGTTTTCAAGATTTTTTTTAATACCATTTAACATATTTGAACCAAGCATTTCATATCTTATTTTTTCAGATAACTCATAAATTTTGTTTAAGGCTGGATTTTTAGGTTGATTTTTAATGAAAATACCGTTGTCAGAGAATCTAATTTTTAAAGCTTTTGAGTCAGTATTCGCTCTTAATCTAATATAGTCATTTTTAGATTTTAAATCTTTTATCTCTGAAAAATCTAATGTTTTAATTTTCAAATCTTTATTTTTTGAATTTTTGTCTTCTATTTGATTTGAAATTACTTTGAAGGTTGAAGTCAGCGCTTGTTTAATTTGTTCTTCTAGAATTTCTCTTTTTTTTTCCATGAGAGTTAGGAATTAATAAGTGATTCTTGTAAATCTTCTCCAAAACATCTTTGATAATATTCAGAAATAATATTTTTTTCAGACTCGTCACATTTATTTAAAAAAGTAACTCTAAATGCATATCCTAAATTTTTAAATATTTCAGCATTATCTGCCCAATGTAAAACTGTCCTTGGACTCATAACGGTTGAGATATCTCCAGCTATAAAACCTTTTCTAGTTAAGGTAGCTACTTTAATCATATTTGAAATTTTTTCTTTACCCTCAGCATTATTATAAGACTTGTTTTTTGCTAAAATGATCTCCATTTCTTTTTCAAGACTTAGATAATTTAAAGTAGTGACTATGTTCCATCTATCCATTTGACCCTGGTTTATTTGTTGGGTGCCATGATAAAGACCTGAAGTATCTCCCAATCCAACAGTATTAGAGGTAGCAAAAAGTCTAAAATATTTATTTTGTCTAATAACTTTATTTTTATCAAGCAAAGTAAAGTTTCCTTCCGCTTCCAAAATTCTTTGAATGACAAACATAACATCTGGTCTTCCAGCATCATATTCATCAAAAACTAAGGCAACAGGGTTTTGAATTGACCAAGGCAAAATACCTTCTTGAAATTCTGTTATTTGTTTGCCATCTCTTAATTTAATAGCATCTTTGCCTATAAGATCTATTCTACTTATGTGACTATCTAAATTTACTCTAACACATGGCCAATTAAGTCTAGCAGCTATTTGTTCTATGTGAGTTGATTTTCCAGTTCCATGATAACCTTGGACTAAAACTCTTTTATTAAAAGAAAAACCAGATAATATTGCAATCGTAGTATCTTTATCAAATTTATAATTTTTATCTATTTCTGGAACAAATTCATTTTTTTTTTCAAAAGCATCTACTTCTAAATTACTATCAATTCCAAATGTTTGTTTAACAGATAATTTTATACTTGGTACTATATTTAATTCATTATTCATTTTCTCAAAGCCCTTTTTAGTTGCGTATAAGCTAAAGTTATTATTTTAAGTTTTTCTTCGAATTTTTTATTTCCTGCATTCATATCAGGATGAAATTTTTTAACAAGTTTTTTAAACTTTGATCTTATATTTTCCCAGTTTCTAGTAACATCTAAGCCCAAAATATTAAAAGCCTTCAAGTCTTTGTCGGTAAAATTAAAATTTAATGCCTTGGAATTAATTTTATCAAAACCATTTTTATCTAAATTTTCTTTTAAAGCATTGTTCCACAATATTTTAAAAAAATTGTCTTGCGCACTAAAATTTTGGGTTGGCTTATGCCAAGTCATGTCCGCTTTAATAAATTCTAAAATTTCTGTGTCGTTCATGTTTTCAAAATAATTCCAACTTTTGTTAAATTCTTTAATATGCTCTAAACACAGTAATCTATATTTTTTACTGTTATCTTTCTCTACTGGAGCCTTGTACTCTCCAATTTTATTACAATTATGCCAATCACAAATAGTTTTCATTAAAGTATTATTATATAATTTTTATATGGAAATAAATATTTTAATAAAAAAAATAAAAAAAAAAATTTGCGATAAAATTAAATGTGAAAAAATTATAATCGAGGATAAAACATTTTTGCACAAAAAACATAAAAATTTTGACCCAAAAAAGTTTCATTTAAAGGTTAAAATTGAGTCTATAGAACTTAAATCAAAAAAAAAGTTAGAATCTGATAGGTATATTTTTTCTATTATAAATAAAGAGTTAAAAGAATATATACATTCGATTCAATTATTTATTAATTAATGTATTTAAAAATTTTTCAATTTTAATTTTTGGATAAGCATTATTCAAAAGTGGTTTTGAAACTCTTTTTAATAAAATTATATTAATATTTTTACTGTAATTTTTTTTATCATTAGCCATAAAATTTGTAATTGTCTTAACACTTTTTTTTATTAAAATATTTTTTTAAATTATCATATTTTAATTCTTTAATATGACTCTCTATTAGCTCAAGCTCAATTTTTGGTAGAAATCCTTCTTTGTTACTAAATTTGGATGCTACTAGAATTCCTAGCAGAACTGCCTCTCCATGGTTTAATTTATTTGTATAACCTAGAGTAGATTCAAATGCATGAGCAAAGGTATGACCATAATTTAATGTTTTTCTTAAATTGGTCTCTCTCTCATCCTTTTCCACAATATTTTTTTTAATTTTGCAACTCATAAAAATCGCTTTCTTAGTTATATTTGGACTTAAGTTTAAAATGTTTTTTAAGTTGTTCTTTAAAAAAATAAAAAATTTTTTGTCACTGATTAAAGCATGTTTTAATATTTCTGCATATCCACAAATCATTTCTCTTTTTGGAAGTGATTTAAGAAATGCGATATCAGTTATAACAACATTGGGTTGGCAAAAAGTTCCTATCATATTTTTTCCAGAAAAATTATTTATTCCAGTCTTGCCTCCTATCGAAGAATCTACCTGGCTCAATAAAGTTGTTGGAATGTTAACAAATTTTAATCCCCTTTTATAAATACTCGCAGCAAAAGCACATACATCACCTGTAATACCACCTCCAATACAAATCATGCTATCATTTCTATTAAAATTATTTTTTCCCAAAATATCTAATATTGTTTTAACTGTATTTAAATTTTTTATTTTTTCACTGACATTAAGCCCAAAAAATATATTTTCACCCTCTTTTAATGTATGTTTAAATTTGTTTGTAATATTTTTAGGAACATTCTTGTCATAAACAACCATCAATTTTTTTGTGTTAATGTTGTTCTTAATTAAAATTTTTTTAATATTAATATGACTGTTTACACCAAAATAAATTGGATATTTTTTATCTTTGGTCTTAACAAATAATTTCATTTTTCTTACATTTCTTAATAATTTTATCTACTATTTCTGTTTTTTTTAAACTTTCACATATTATTTTAAAGTCTGAAAAATAGTAAATTTTGTTTCTTTCATTAATCAGCTTTTTAATTTCAACATTGTCTAATCCTCTTATTATTGGTCTTTTATCATTGTTCTTAATCCTTTTTATTAAGGTATCTGCATTCCAGTGAAGCCAAAATGTTGAGGATTTTTGTTTTAAAACTTTTCTAAGTTCTTTATTCACAAAAGCCCCGCCACCTAGAGATATTATATTATTATCACCATCTAGAGATTGAAGAGTAACACTAAATTCTAATTCTCTGAAATAAGCTTCTCCTTTAGTCTCAAAAATTTCACTAATCTTTAAATTTTGCATTTTTTCAATTTTTTTATCTATGTCTATTAAAACACTGCTCAATTTTTTTGCTAGTAAACCACCAATAGTGGATTTTCCAGAACCCATCATACCCAATAACACTATATTTTTTTTAATTTCCATATTTTTCTTTATTGAAAAAACATAAATTTGTCTTAATTTGAAACTATCTAAAATACATGCAATTTTATAAAAAAACAAGTATTGGAAAATCCTATAACTATACAAGTCTAATACTTAAAATAGTTTTATTAATTCTAACTTTATCTTTAATAATTTTTTTTTTAGGGAAAATAAATTTCCCTGCCCCAAATAAATTAATTAAACAAGAAATACCAAAAGAAAATTTAAAAATTGTTAAATAAAATTTTTATAAATATAACTTTTTTTTTGTTATCAATATCTTACCCATTTTGTTATGCAAATGAACCAGTTGATATATGGAGCATAGAAAAAGAAAAAGTTGAAAATATTACAACAAATTCAGTTTTAGAAGATAACAACGAAACATCCGAAACTATTGTTATAAACGATAATCTCACAAGTAGTATTGAGGAGGGTGAAATTTTAAACAAAAGAAAGGTAGTTGGATTGTATGATCCAGAGGAAAATGGTTTTGATTTAGAAATGTGGAATAATACAGAACCGAACAAAATTTTTGAATTGTCAAAAAAAATTAATAATATGACATTATCAGAAGATGCAAAAAATATTTATACAAAACTTCTTTTGACTAATTCATACTCTCCTATAGATAAGATAGATGAAAAAATTTTTCTAGATATTAAATCTGATTGGCTGATTAAGTTTAGAGATATCGATTTAATTAAAGAGTTTTTAAAAAAAAATATCGATATAGAGTCAAACGAGCAATTAACCAAATTTGTTTTAAATGAGTTATTCTCAATTAATGAAAATAAAAAAGCATGTAAATTTTTAGAAGAACTTAAGACAAATTTTAAAGATAATTATTTGACAAAGTTTTCTATTTATTGTCTCATTTATTTAAAAAAAAATGAGCAAGCCTCTCTTAGATATGATCTAGAGAAAGAAATGGGTTATAAAGATCCTTTTTTTGAAAAAAAATTTCAATATTTACAAGGCTACGTTTCTGATTCACCAGAGGCTTCAGAAACAGATCTGTTAAACTTACATTTATCATATCTAACAAACAAAGAATATAAATATGTACCAAATCGCAAAACATCTAAAATATATTGGAGATATTTGTCATCTAATAATTTATTGGAGAGTTTAAATAATATTGATACTGAGGATGAAAAACAAATCAGTCTTCTTGAAAAAGCTACTCATCAAGGAAATTATGAAGAAATAGATTTACTTAATTTATATAAAAGATTCCAGTTTTCAGTAGATCAATTATTAAATATTGATGATGAAATACAAAAAATTTCAAAAATACAATCAAGAGCTTTGTTGTACCAAGGCATACTTTTAAACAAAGACCCTAACATTGTGGTTAAGTTATCAAGGGCTCTAAAAGAAAGTTTCGAAAATGATAATATTTCCAATGCATTTGATGATGAGCTAAAAAAAATATTAAAAAAATATGACTTAAAAGACTTATCTTCTGATCTTACTAAATTCTATTCTAAAAGTTTAGAACAAGACAAACTAGATAGAGATATCAAATATAACAATAAAATTTTACACCAATCCAAGTTAGTAAAATATTTTGGTAAAGAAAATGTTCCAAACAAAAAAATCGAAAAAGACTTAAATAATTATCTAAAAAAAGTAAAAAAAAGTAAAACAAATTATTTAATTACAAAAGATATTATATTGATTGAAGCAATGGTTTCGGATGGTATTGAAATTAAGGATGAGTATAAAGATTTATTCAACTCCAAGGAAAATACTATCCCAACTGATATCCAAATTTTGATAAATGATAGAGAAATTGGAATGGCAGTTTTAAGATTAATTGAGATTATTGGTCAAGATAAGATTGAGGATTTAGGATCTGAAACACTTTATTTCTTGATCAATGCTCTTAATCAAATGAATATTGACCCGATCAGAAATGAGATTTTGTTCAGTGTTTTGCCTTTAAGGGCTTAAGTTTTTCTTAATTTTGTATTAAAACCTCATAATGGCAGTAAAAAAAATTTTAACAGAACCAAATAAAATTTTAAGACAAGTTTCACAACCTGTAAAAGAAGTTAGTAAAGAAATTCAAAACCTTTTAGATGACATGTTAGAAACAATGTATTCTGCAAATGGAATAGGTCTTGCAGCTATCCAAATTGGGATACCAAAAAATTTAATAGTAATTGATTTACTAACTAAGGAAAAAAAAAAGAACCCTTTGTATTTTATTAATCCCAAAATTATAAAACAAAGCGAAAAATTGTCTAAATATGAAGAAGGGTGTCTGTCAATACCTAATTTATTTGCCGAGGTACAGAGGCCGAGTGAGTGTGAAGTTCAGTATTTAGATTACAAGGGAGAACAAAAAATTTTAAAAGCGACCGGCTTATTAGCAACATGTATTCAACATGAAGTAGATCACTTAAAAGGAATATTGTTTATTGACTATTTGTCTAAACTTAAGAGAAATATAATATTAAAAAAATTATCAAAACAAAAAATTGAGCAAAAAAGATTGGTTATCTAACAAGTATGAAAAAAATTGTTTTCATGGGAACCCCTTTATTTGCAGTTCCAATTTTAAAATCAATTTTCAGCAAAGGTTACAATATACCTTTGGTTTATACCCAGCCTCCAAGCAAAAGTAACAGAGGCCATAAAGTAAGCAAATCACCAATTCATAAATTTTGTGAAGAAAATGATTTAAAAGTCAGAACACCAGAAAATTTTAACAACTTAGATGATGAAAAAAACATTTTAGAAAAATTGGAGGCAGATATAGCAATAGTAGTAGCATATGGACAAATATTGCCAAAAGGTATTTTAGATGTTTGTAAGAAGGGATTTATAAATATTCATGCATCTTTACTACCTAAATTAAGAGGTGCTGCACCAATTCAACGTTCAATTATGAATTTAGATAATGAAACAGGCATAAGTATTATGCAAATTAATGAGAAATTGGACCAAGGAAAAGTTTACAGTCAGTATAAAATTAACATAAATAAAGATGATAATGCTGAGGATTTATCATTTAGGCTATCTAACCTTGCTGCTGAAAAAATTGTTGATGATATTGAGGGTATTTTTGGGAACAAAAAAAAATTTTTTGAACAAGATCATTCTAAAGCAACATATGCAAATAAAATTAACAAAGCGGAAGGAAGAATAGATTGGAATGATAAAGCTGAAAATATCATCGGTAAAATTAATGGTTTATATCCTGTCCCAGGAGCATGGTTTTATTTTGATGGTGCTAGATATAAAATTTTAAAAGCAATCATTTCAAAAAATAGTGCTACCCCTGGCAAAGTAATGAATGATAATATTGTAGTATCTTGTGGAGCCAATTCTATCAAAATTTTAGAAATTCAAAAAGAGGGCAAAAAAATTCAAAATATCAAAGATTTCATTTTAGGCACAAAAATAAAACAAGGCGTTAATTTAATAGATGCATAGATATCAAATTTTAATGGAATATGTAGGAACAAACTTTTATGGGTGGCAGTATCAAAAAAAACAAATTACTATTCAAGGCACTGTTGAAAAAATTTTAAAAAAAATTCTTAAAGAAAAAGTAAAATTATATGGATCAGGTAGAACTGACTCAAAGGTCCACGCTATTGAACAATCAGCACACTTTGATGTTAAAAACAAAATTAATAATATTAAAAAGTTTTTCAACACATTAAATTTTTTTTTAAATGGAAAGTTTATAACTGTTGTTAAAGTTAAAAAAAGACCTTTGACATTTCATGCAAGATATTCAGCAAAAAAAAGAATTTATAAATACTTAATACATAATCGTGAAAGTTTACCTTCAATAGATAGAGATAGAGGATGGTATGTTAAAAAAAAATTAGATTATGAATTAATAAAAAAAGCATCACTTTTTTTAAAAGGATCACATGACCTATCTGTTTTTAGAGCCTCAAACTGTTCAGCTTCCAGCCCTGTAAGAACTATCGACGATTTAATAGTAAAAAAGAACAATGATATTATTGAAATAAAGATAAGGTCTAGATCTTTTTTAAAACAACAAGTGAGATCAATTGTTGGATGTCTAAAATATGTTGGGGAAAAAAAGTGGACAATTAATAAATTTAAAAAAGTCGTTAAATCTAAAAATAGAAATTTATGTGCACCTCCAGCACCAGGTATAGGGCTTTACTTAGAGAAAGTTATTTACTGACTTTATTTACTCTGAATTTTTTATTAATTCTCCATCTTGAACCCTCACGAACAATATAGCCACAGCATTTTTTAGAGCCGCATTTACATGGAAATTGTTTATAATCTTGGTCAAAACCAAAACCATAATCATAACTTAGTTCTTCTCCTTTTTTTATGAATTTTATTGATGTAACCCAAATTTCTAAACCTTTACCTTCAACTTCACAATTTGGATCACATGAATGATTAATTAACCGCGCTATATTCCAGTTGAAATCACCATCTAAATCGTATTTGCTATTTAGATTAAATAAATAAATGTCTTTATCATTATCAAATTTTTCATCGTTTTCAGTTTGCTTTTTAGTGATTAATTTTCCAATATATTGAATTATTCTGGTGCCTGGCACTATATTTTTTTTTGCGTATAAACCTCTTTTGTCTATTTTTGAGGCCTTTATTCTGTAAAGTTTATTCATCAATTTTATTAGCAATTTTTAAAATAAATGCGTAGTCAAATGCGATATCTTCAATTGCTCCATCTCTTCCGGACTTACCACCGTGGCCAGCTTCCATTTCAGTTTTAAGTAATAGTAAATTATTATCAGTCTTATACTCTCTGAGTTTAGCTGTGAATTTTAAGGGTTCATCAAACAAAACTCTGTTATCACTCAAACTTGTTGTTATTAAAATATTGGGGTAATCAGTTTTTTTAATATTATTGTATGGCGCATAAGAATATATGTAATCAAAATGTTTTTTATTATCTTTAGCATTGCCAAATTCATCAAATTCTCCAATTGTTAAAGGAAGCGAATGATCAAGATTAGTTGTGAGACTGTCTACAAAAGGCACAGCCATAATTACACCTAAAAATAAATCCGGCTCTTCATTTACAACAGCACCCATTAACAAACCACCTGCAGATCCACCCATTCCAATAATTTTTTTTTTACTTGTATATTTTTTTTCAATCAAGAATTTTGCACAAGCAATGTAATCTTTAAAAGTGTTTTTTTTATTTAATAGTTTACCCTCTTTCCACCATTTCATTCCTCTCTCCATACCACCTCTAATGTGAGCGGTAGCCCAGATAATATTTCTTTTTATCAAACTTAGTCTTGTTGAAGAAAAGGTTGGCGACATAGAGTGACCATATGATCCATATCCATAAAGCAACAACTCGGCAGTACCATCAATAGGAGTATTTTTGTGCCTAGTTATTGTAATTGGTACAACCCTACCGTCATGTGAAGGGCATTCCAATCTCTCAACTATATAATCATTCGGTTCATGACCAGATGGTATTATCTGTTCTTTAACTAATTTTTTTTCCTTTGTTTTTATATTGTAAAGAAAAGTTCTATTCTGAGTTTTAGGGGTAGAGTAGGAAATATATATTTCATCTGTATCTCGATCTTTTTGTCTTAAAGAAACACTTGGATCATAAACTTTTTCATCAGTAAATATTAATTCTTCTTCTTCGTTTGTTATTATATTTCTTATGAAAACTTTATCTAAAGCATTTGTTAATTCTGTTCTTATAATCCAATTATTTAAAAATACTAAACTCCCTATCAAAGTCTCATTTTTAGCACTTATAAAATTTTCCCACTGATTTGAATTAATATTTTTTGATACTAAAATCTTAAAGTCTTCCGCATCATTATTAGTATGCATGTAAAAATTATTATTCCATGAATTTATAGAATAAATTATACCTTTTTCGCGTTCTTTAATCAGTTTAGGCTCAGGTATTTTCTCATCAACATGAAAATAATATTTTTCAGTTGTATTATGATCTGAACTGGTAATTAAATAGTATTTTTCATCTGATGTAAGACCAATACCAACAGTAAAAGCTTTGGTTTTTTCTTCAAAAATTAAAATATCATCTTGGACAGATTTTCCAATTTCATGTCTAAATATTTTTCTAGGCCTATGATTTTTATCTAGTTTTGAGTAAAAAATAAATTTATCGTCAAGACTAAACATTATTGACCCTGACGTATCCTTAATTTCTTCTGTAACAAAAGTATTAGTTTTGATATCTCTTACATAAATTGTAAAGTACTCAGACCCTTTTACATCCAATGAAAACGCTAAATATTTGTCGTTATAACTAACTTCTAAATCACCTACTCCAAAATAATTTGTATTTAGTTTTTTTTTTTCTAAATCACCATTCCAAATTTCTTCAATATTTTCAGTACCAATTTTTTTTCTGAGTTTTATAGTATAGTTCCCTTTTTCAGTGGTTTTAGTCCAATATTCATATGCTTTATCTTTGTACTTTAAAGACTCATCCTCTAATTTTATTCTGCCTTTTATTTCTTTAAATAATGTTTTCTGGATTTTAGAAGTGTCTTTCAATTGAAAGTCGGTATATTTATTCTCTTCATTTAAATATTCTCTGACCTCAGGGAGAAGCTTGCTTCCATCTTTAAGAACTTCAAGAATATTTTCTTGGTGAACCCAACTGTAATTATCTTCCCAATTGATATTGTGGCAAGATTTAACCTCCAGTTTTTTTCTTAATTGTGGTATTTTCATTTGGATCTAATACATGAATTTTTTTTTAATATCAGTAGTTATTTTTGTCATCCTGTATTTGTTATTAAATTGGTTTACCAAAACTTCGAGTAAAAAAATATCTAATTTAATTAGAAAGCTTATTATTTTTGGCTCTATAGGACTAGCTTTATTAATGATTTTTGCTGGAAGATTTATTTTTTCTTTACCTTTTTTGTTAATGATTTTACCTATTATAAAAACAAAAGCAGGACTTTCATTATTACAACTCTTTAGAATTTGGGGATTATTAAGAGTTCTAAAAAATTCAGGTCGATTTAATTTTAATACATTCCAACAATCTGGTACAAAAAGTATTCCATTAGATGAGGCATATAGAATTTTAAATTTAGACCCTAAAAAAAAATATACAAAGGATGATGTCCAAAAATCATACAAAAAAATCATGAAAAAAATACACCCAGACATAAGTCCAGAATTAAATAGGCTTGCGTCCATAGTAAATGAAGCAAAAGATACTGTTTTAAAAAATTTATCCTAATAATTTTTGAAATTTATTATAAATTTCTTCAGGATTAATTTTATCTTTCCCCAAAGTATCATGAGTTACGTTCGTTTCTCCCTCTGGAAGAATTGGATACATATTTTTATTATAGCTTCCATATATTAAAGGCGTGTCTACCATTAATACAATCGTCTTTATACCAAGTCCAGCAGATAAATGACTAAAACTTGAATCATTACAAATCGCTATTTGACAATTAGGAATAATTGGCAAAATTTCTTTAATGGTAAAATTATTTAGCGGGGTACAATATTCTTTATACTCGCTTTCTATGATTTCATCCATAATTTTTAACTCGTCAATGTTATTACCTGTCATTAAAAAAAATCTACAATTAGATCTTTTTAGTACCTTACTTATAAAACTTTTAAATATTGAAGCTGGCACCCTCTTAGTTTTACCTGAACCACCTATTCCAAGTATTACATTAGTAATACTTTGATCAATAGAATGATCCTCTTTGGCTTTTAGAATATCTTGTTCTTTTAAAAATAATCTTGGCGTGCTTTCAATATCCTCTCCAATTGATTTGAGAGTAAATTCTTTTGCTGCTTCTATGATTTGTTGATTTTTTTTTTTAAGTAAAGGGTAGTGAAAGACCTCTTTTATACCTGAAAATTTAGAAATTAGGAAATATCTCAAGGATGAATTAAATATGAAAACTTTATCAAATTTTCTTAATTTTAATTCATTTACTAATTTAAAAAATCCCTTCACACCAGAGTGTTTCTTATTATCCTCTCTTTCAAGATACATAATTTCTTCAATAATTTCTTTATTATCAAAATACATTTCTACTTTTGTATTTTTTTTTACTAAAATAGTTACTGGTGTTTTGAATTTTTTGGAAATAGCCTCAATAAATGGAAGAAACATTATCATGTCTCCTATTCCCATTCTGTTTTGTAAAATTAATATTTTCATTTATTAACTAATATCTTTACTAAATTTTTCTTTAGAGATAAGCTTATTTTATGGTTGAAATTAAAGGCATTTATGCGGCATCAGTTTCAGTACTTAATGATGATATGTCGTTAAATATTAAAAAAACTGCAAATCATTGTGAAAAAATTATTAAAGATGGTTGTCATGGTGTAGTCATATTTGGAAGCACAGGCCAAGCACAACTAATTTCTCTAGCTGAAAAAATTCAAATGGTTACATATTTGAGCAAAAACAATAATAAAAATAGCTTCATCATAGGTTGTGGATTAAACTCCCTGTTGGATACAATAAACTTCATGAAGGTTTCAGTTAACCTAGGTTTCAAAAAATTTTTAGTAATGCCACCTGCATATTACAAATACGGAGACAAAGAAGTTGTTAATTACTATGCGAAATTAATTAATTCAGTGCCTGAGTCAAAAATAATACTATATAATTTTGAAAGATTATGCGGATACAAATTTTCTACAAAATGTGTACAAGAATTAGCCAAGATTTATCCAAAAAATATTATTGGGGTCAAAGATAGTTCATATAATTTATATCAAGATCTTAAAATTAAAGGTTTTTCAATTCTTCCAGGATCAGAGTTAAAATTATTATCTGGTTTAGAAATTGGATGTTCTGGAATAATAACAGCAACCTGCAATGTGACTGCAGAATTATCTAGAAAAGTTTATGACGATTTTTTTAACAATGTTACACAGACTGCAAACAATAAATTGTGTGAGATTAGAGAAACGTTTGATCAATTTAATTTAATTTCTGGTTTACATTCTTTTTTGAAGGAGAAAGATAGAGATTACGCTAATATTTTACCCACTCTGTCATTACTAGATCCCAAGGACGAAAAGATACTATTTAACAAACTTAGAGCATTAGATTTTCCAGCAAAAAAAATGTTGCAGCCTAAGTATCTTTCAGGTTGTGAAAGTATATAATCGATTAATTATAAGCTCTTTGTGTAAACATAATTAACATAATAAAAAATTTTCAATTACAAGTTACTGTATTTATTAGTTATTTGCTGATAAATCAACATATCTAACCAATGAAAAATAAAAAGAAAAAAAAAGTTAAGAAAATAAAAAAGAAAAAATTAAAAAAGACCCCTGTCAAAAAAAAAATATTAAAGAAAAAAAGAAAAAGAAAAGCCCTAAGTAGAAAAAAAAATGTAAGTAAAAAAGTTACAAAAAAAAATCACTTTCTTTTAAATTTGTTAAGATTTCAAGAAAATGTAAAAATAAATATAAAAAAAAATTTCAAGATTAATCTAGAAGAAAAAATAAAAGGCTTCTTTGATTTTATTGATAATAAAATCGATCAATACAAATTTTTGATAAAAGAAGAAAAGCAGAGATTAAAGATAGAGGCATATGAGAAAGAGCAAAAAATTAAAAAACAAGAAAAACAAAAGGAACTAGAAACTGTAAATCTACAATTAAAGCTTAAACAAAAGCAATTAAAAGAAGAAATTTTGCTTGAAAAGCAAAGAACTAAAGATTTAAAAAATTTCCTTAGAAAAGAACAAGCAATTCTTAGACAAGAACAATCAGAAAGACAAAGAAAATTTTTAGAGGAAATAAAGTTACAAAAACAGATTGAGAAATTTAGAGTTAGAGAAATAAAAGAATTAGAGAAACTTGAAAAAATTTCACTTAAAGAGCAAAGAGAAGATTATGCTGGTTTGCAAGATAGGATCGATAAACTTAAGGAAAAGTATAGATTAATTAGAGACCAGAAAATTAGAGAGAGAGTAGAGGCGTTAGGTATAAAAACTTCTGACAAAGATGATAGAGATGCACTTTTAAGGAAAGAGCATGATTATATAGTATCCAGACAAAAAATTGAAAATTCTTTAGAAAGTTTTTACAGGAGCGCTAGTAGTTTAGTTTTTCAATTAAATAAAAGACATCTAACAAGAGAAATGTCCATTTTTAGATGCATAGATAGAAGATTTGAAACAGGTGAAATTTTTATCAAAAAAGATGACTCGAAAGATGAAGAATGGTTAATCTTAATATACATTAAAGACAATTCTTTAAGTGGCGATATAGTTATAGAGGATAAAAGTAATCCAGAAAAAAATCGTTCCCATGAATTTAAGTCCACAGATATATTTACCGCATCTGACTTAATGGTAGACTCATTAACTCAGTTAATTTCTAGAGAGAGAAGCAAGACAAACTAAATGTTTATTTTGTATAAATAACTTGTTTTAATTTATATTCCCATAAACCATACTTTGAGTATGCCATTTTTAAAATATGATTAGTATTTATATCTAACCAAACATCATATCTGCGTTCTTCACTTTCTTCTTTATCGAGTCTTTTTGATATAATAACAAAATGCCTGGTGTCGTAAACTTTACCATACAAGTTTATTTTTTCCTTTTTTATAAAATTTATAGTCTGCTTGCTTATACTTCCAGAAATCGGACTTATGTTTTTTTCAGTTTGGATTATTTTATGGTTCCACCAGCTGCCAATTACTATATCTAAATCAACCTTACCAGTATAAGAGGATCCTTTGATAAAATAACTTTCTTTAGTTTCATCTAAATATAAATTGACAAATTTTTTTTTTTTATTTTGAATAGTATCAGATTTAAAACTAATAAGTTTGTTGTTTTTATAAACTTCTTTACTAGCTCCTTTAATTGAAAAGGCGTTCAATCCTAATATAGAAACATTAAATTCTGTCTGGTTATCTATTACTAAATTTTTGTTGCCCCTAATAAGAGTATAATTATTAAAACCTATTTTTTTTCCATCTTTAAAAATTTCCATCAAAAATTTCTCAACTTTTTCATAATGTTCTACATGACCAAAAGATTTGAGAGGGAAAAATATTATTAATATGGTAAGAAGTAATGTTTTAGTAATTATTTTCATTTTAAGATTGAAACTGCATTCTAATAATTAATTATGTTTTTAACTATAAAAAAAATTCCCAAAAAATCGTGGAGTTCTAAAAATCCGTTTAATTTTAGACCAAAATTGATAACCATTTTTTTCTTAGTTTTTGGATTAACCTTATTTGGTACAGGTGAGGGTTTACTCATAGTTTCGTTTACAGGTGCCTCTCCGTGGAGTGTATTAGCTCAAGGAATATCTCTTAATACAAATATTTCTGTAGGTATAGTCACTTTCATAGTGAGTGTATCTGTTTTATCTTTATGGATTTTTCTCAAACAAAAACCAGGCCTTGGAACGTTATTTAATATTTTAATTATAGCTACTATGATTGATGTATGTATAATTTTTGTTCCTACTCCAGAAATATATTTTAATAAACTATTATTAGCCTTAGCATCGGTTTTATTAGTAGGATTGGGCACTGGTTTTTATTTAATTGCTAACTTAGGACCTGGACCAAGAGACGGTCTTATGACAGGCTTACAAAGAAAAACAAATTTTCCAATAGCATCTGTCAGAGCGTTTTTAGAACTTTCGGTTGTATCAATAGGATGGTATTTAGGAGGCACTGTAGGAATAGGCACATTACTTTTTGCTTTTGGTATAGGTCCTGCAGTGGCTTTAGGATTATATTTAGTAGGGAAATTCTTTAATTGATTTTTTCGTTTAAAATATTTAAATAGTAGTATGTCCCTTAAGAGATTCATGATTGATTCTGCAAATATACTATTCGATGATAGTAAAAATGATTTAAGAGCACTACCAAAAACTGTTAGATTACAAATTCTGTTGGTTTTAAGTTTTATTTGGTCAGTAGTATTTAGTTTGTATATATTCTCATATACTACCTTTATATTTGGCTGGGCTGGAGTTTTTTTAGCTCATGCTGGTATAATCTTTGCAGTTTATTATACCTTTAAACAATTTCATAATGCTGAAGCACAATCCGTAAGTGTTTTTAAAACTAAAAACTTTAATCCTTTTAAAATTATGTCTTTAATATTTATTTTAATGTTTATATTCATATTTTCCAAGGGTATCGAAGTTTTAACCAGAACAAACTCATACGAAATAAAGTATGATGGACCTGATAAATCAGCTTTTGAAAAATGGTTACCATTCACTCAAAAGGACAAGAATAAATAGCTTCTTATTTTATAGAGAATCAATTAAATTCTAAATGTGAAAGATTTAGTTAAAAATATTCAGCTAATTTTACTTGCAGTTATACTTATTTGTACAGTTCTAGCAGTCTTGTTGGAAATACGAAACATGTTTATGAATCAAACTGTTACATTAGCAGATTTACTACTTATGTTTTTATATCTAGAGGTTTTAGCAATGGTACGTGTTTTTTGGGACGAGCAATCGATTAGTATTACCTTACCCCTTTTAATTGCAATAACAGCATTATCAAGATTTATAATTTTACAAGGAAAAGAGATGGACGCATCACAACTATTATACGAGTCTTTAGCAATCGTATTTATAGCTATTGCAATAGTTGTATTAAGACTAAGACATAGCGATAAACTTGGGTTATCAAAAAAAAGAAAATAATTGAATACAACCTAGCTATTTAATATATTTTTGTTATGTGGTTAATCAGAAAAAGGCTACATAAATTTGTTAGAACAACTTTAAGACCTCCATGACATGGAAAATTCTAAAAAAAAAGGGCAGATAAATCCGCCCTTTAAATTTTTTTCTAAATGAAGTTCTGGAATTACATTCCCATTCCACCCATTCCACCCATGCCGCCCATGCCGCCCATTCCACCAGCTGGCATTCCACCTGTTGATTCTTTTTCTTCCGGTTTGTCTGCAATCATGGCTTCAGTTGTTACTAATAAACCAGAAATAGAAGCAGCATCTTGCAAAGCAGTTCTAACAACTTTAACTGGATCAATGATACCTTCTTTGAACATATCAACATATTGTTCTGATTGTGCGTCGTATCCAGTGGATGGTTTGTTTCCTTCCAAAAGTTTTCCAACAACTACAGATCCATCTACACCTGCATTTTTTGTTATTTGTCTTATTGGTGCTTGTAAAGCACTTTTTACAATTTCAACTCCAGCTTTTTGATCATCACCTTTAACTTTAACTTTATCAAGGTCCTGTGAAGCGTATAATAAAGCACAACCACCACCAGATACAATTCCCTCTTCAACAGCTGCTCTAGTAGCGTTTAATGCATCTTCAACTCTATCTTTTCTCTCTTTCACTTCAACTTCTGTTGCACCACCAACTTTTATTACAGCAACACCACCAGCAAGTTTTGCTAATCTCTCTTGAAGTTTTTCTCTATCGTAATCTGAAGTAGTCTCATCAACTTGTTGTTTTATCTGATTACATCTTGCTTCAATATCAGTTTTTTTACCAGATCCACTGACAATTGTACTATTCTCTTTGTCAACTTTTACTCTTTTAGCAGATCCTAAGTCAGTAAGTTTTACGTTTTCAAGCTTTATTCCTAAGTCTTCAGAAATCACTTGGCCACCAGTTAATATAGCTATGTCATCTAACATTGCTTTTCTTCTATCACCAAAACCTGGCGCTTTAACAGCAACTACTTTTAAACCACCTCTTAATTTGTTTACGACTAAAGTAGCAAGCGCTTCACCTTCAACATCTTCTGATATAATCATCAATGGCCTTCCAGCTTGAACAACTGCTTCTAAAAGTGGAACCATAGGTTGCAAGTTAGTTAGCTTTTTTTCATGTAATAAAATTAAAGGGTTCTCTAGTTCAGTAGTCATTTTATCACCGTTAGTAATAAAATATGGAGATAAGTATCCTCTATCAAACTGCATACCCTCAACCACATCAAGCTCTGTCTCAATTCCTTTAGCTTCTTCGACTGTAATTACACCCTCATTACCAACTTTTTGCATAGCTTTAGAAATCATATTTCCAATCTCTTTATCACCGTTTGCTGAAATTGTACCAACTTGTGCAATCTCATCACTATCTTTAACTTTTTTTGCTGATGATATTAATTTTTCTCTTACATAATCAACTGCTGCATCAATACCTCTTTTAACATCCATAGGGTTCATACCAGCGGTCACATACTTACAACCTTCTTTTACAATCGCTTGCGCAAGAATTGTTGCAGTAGTTGTACCGTCTCCAGCTTCATCGTTTGTTTTGCTTGCAACTTCTTTTACCATTTGTGCACCCATGTTTTCGAATTTATCTTGTAATTCTATTTCTTTTGCAACAGAAACACCATCCTTTGTAGTTCTTGGTGCTCCGTATGATTTATCAATAACTACATTTCTTCCTTTAGGACCTAAAGTTACCTTCACTGTATTTGCAAGAATATCAACACCTTTAAGCATTGCTGTTCTAGCTTCAGAATTAAATTTTACTATTTTAGACATTATATTTTACTCCTTAATAAATATTATTTTGATGTTGAAATACCCATAATGTCTGATTCTTTCATTATGCTGTATTCTTTTCCATCTATTTTCACTTCAGTTCCAGACCACTTACCAAATAAAACTTTGTCCCCGACTTTTACATCCATTGGTATAATTTTGCCATCTTCAGTTTTAGAACCACCACCAACAGCAACTACTTTTCCCTCTTGAGGTTTTTCTTGAGCAGAGTCAGGTATAATTATTCCGCCAGCAGTTTTTTCACTGCTATCAAGAACTTCGATAAGAACTCTATCATGCAAAGGTTTAAATTTCATAAATTACTCCTTTAAATATTGAGGTCATATAGACTTAAAGCTGTAATTTTTCAAGGTGCTGAAAAAAAATATATGGTAAAAAAAACCAAAGAAATTCATAGATTTTTAAGCTATATCTCACTCATGACCGTAAATTTAGATAAAACAGGTCTTAAATCAATAATAAATGATATTGACTTATTGTTTATTGATATTTGGGGCGTTCTGCATAATGGAATTAAATTATATAAAGAATCTCTTAATGTACTTGATAAACTTGAGCAGTCCAAAAAAGAATATATTTTGCTAACGAATGCACCAAGACCAAATAATACTGTAATAAAATTTCTAAAGAATATGGGATTAGATCAAAGTAAATGTAAAAAGGTATCTACATCTGGTGAAGTAGCTTTAAAATATTTGAAGTCTAAATACAAAGGTTTAAAATTCTTTCATGTTGGGCCTCCACGTGACTTTGATTTATTTAAGTCTTTTGAAGAATTTAAAGTAAATAACTTAGATGAGTCTAATTTTATTATTTGTACAGGACTATATGATAATTTTTCAAAAAATTTAGGCTATTATAAAAATTTACTTAAAAATAAAGTAGAAAAAAAAATGGTTTGTACTAATCCAGATCTTGTCGTTGATAGAGGAAGCAATAGAGAATTTTGTGCTGGATCTATAGCTAAAATATTTGAGGAACTTGGGGGCGAAGTAGAATATTTTGGAAAACCATATCCACTAATTTACACCAAATCAGCAAACATTAAAAACAAAAATATTCTTTGCGTTGGTGACAATTTGAACACAGATATTAAGGGTGCTAATGTCCAAAATTTTAAATCACTTTTTATAATGAATGGTATCCACAAGAATGAAAACAATATTAATGAATTAAAAAAGAAATATGATGTAGATATCGATTACACACAAAAAAATTTAGCATGGTAAAAAAAATAAATTTATATAAAAATTTTAATATCAAAAATAATGATAAAGGTTCAATTATTTTAATTGGAAGTTTCGATGGATTACATTTAGGACATCGAAAACTTTTTGAAAGAGCAAAAAAGTTAAAATCTAAAACAAACCTAAAAATTGGGGTTTTTACTTTTGATCCAATTCCAAAAATGTTTTTTTCTAAAGATTTAATAAATTATAGAATTTCTAATCTTAATGAAAAGATTAGAATACTTAAGAATTTTAATGTAGATTTTGTTATTAACCAAAAATTTAATAAAAAATTTTCTAAAATAAAGTGTGATGATTTTATCAAGAATATCTTAATCAAAAAAATTGGTATGAAATATATATATGTGAGCAACAATTTTAAATTTGGTAATAAAAGGGAAGGAAATGTAAAATTATTACAAAGTTATCAAAAAACATATAATTATAAAGTTATAAAACCTTCGCCGCTTAAAATAAAAGATAAAGTGGTTTCATCGTCATTAATAAGAAAGTTGTTACAAGACGGAAATTTAAATACTGCTAATAAATATCTAGATAGATTATGGACTGTTGAAGGGATTATTAAAAAAGGAAGACAGTTAGGAAAAACAATTGGATTTCCTACATGCAATATTGAAATGCAAAATTATGTAATATCAAAATTAGGTGTCTATGCCGTTAAGGTTAATTTATTGTCAGACAGCAAGATTTATAAGGGAATTGCTAACTTGGGGATTAGACCAACTTTTAATCAAAAAAAAATACTTCTAGAAGTAAATATATTTAATTTTAATAAAAAAATTTATGGTAAAAGAATTAGAGTTGAGTTTGTAAAATTTATTAGAGGTGAAAAAAAATTTAAAAATATAAATAATTTAAAAAAGCAAATAAAACTTGATATTAAAAAAGCAAAAAAAATCAACTAATGAGCAAAGAACAGATAAACTTACCTAAAACAGCTTTCTCAATGAAAGCAAATCTTCCAGTAAAAGAGCCAGATCTAATAAAGTATTGGACCAATATTAATCTTTACAAGCAATTAAGAGATAAAAGTAAAGGTCTAAAAAAATTTGTTTTACATGATGGCCCTCCTTACGCTAATGGAAATATTCATATGGGGACAGCTCTCAATAAGATTTTAAAAGATATTGTTACCAAATTTCATCAAATGAGCGGTCAAGATTCAGTTTATGTGCCAGGATGGGATTGTCATGGTTTGCCAATAGAATGGAAAATTGAGGAACAATATAAAAAAAATAAAAAAAATAAAAACGATGTTCCGATAGTTGAATTTAGAAAAGAATGTCGAGAATTTGCAGAAAAATGGATTAAAATACATAAAGATCAATTTCAAAGATTAGGGGTAATTGGAGACTGGAACAATTATTACTCCACAATGAGCTTTGATGCTGAAGCCCAAATAGTAAGAGAGTTAGGCAAGTTTTTAAAAGAGGGAAGTTTATACAGAGGCTATAAACCAGTCCTTTGGTCTACAGTGGAAAAAACAGCATTAGCAGATGCGGAAGTTGAGTATTTAGATCATACGTCGGATACCATATATACTTCTTTCCCAGTAAAAAATTCAAAAAATAAAGTTCTATTAGATAGTGAAGTAATTATTTGGACTACTACACCTTGGACAATTCCTGCTAATAAAGCTTTGGCATATAATAAAAGTCTTAAATATTTAATTATAGAGGTTACTAGTGAGTCCGATTTTAAAAATAAAAAATTAATAGTTGCTAAAGATTTATTAAATTCATTTATAGATGAGTGTAAAATCGAAAAATTTCAATTAATTTCTGAATTTTTGGGAGATGATTTTGAAGGAACAATCTGTTCACATCCATTTCATAATCTTGGTTATGATTATAATGTTCCAATGTTAGAGGCAAGATTTGTTACAACTGAGCAAGGAACAGGTATTGTTCATTGCGCACCAAGTCACGGCCCTGATGATTTTAATTTATGCTTAAATAATGGCATTAAAGCTTTAGAGACAGTTGATGATGATGGTAAATATACTCACAATATTCCATTATTTGAGGGTACACACATCTTTAAAGCTAATACTATCGTTATAGAAAAACTCAAAAAAGAAAAAAAATTGGTATTCAATGGCAAATTAAATCATTCATACCCTCACTCTTGGAGATCAAAAGCTCCTTTAGTTCACAGAGCAACCCCACAATGGTTTATCTCAATGGAGAGTCATGGTCTGAGAGATAAAGCACTTAAAGCAATAAATAAAACAGTTTTTTATCCTGAAAAAGGAAAAGAGAGATTAAGGTCTATGATTGAGACCAGGCCAGATTGGTGTGTTTCAAGGCAAAGAGTTTGGGGTGTTCCTCTACCAATATTTATAAATAAAAAAGATGGAAAGGTTTTAGTTGATGATGACGTTTTTGAAAATATTGCAAAAATTTATGAGAAAGAGGGTTCAGACTGCTGGTTTAAGGACGATGCTCAAAAATTTCTAGGAAAAAAATATAAAGCGGAAAATTTTATAAAATTGTCAGATATTGTAGAGGTGTGGTTTGATAGTGGCTCTACACACACTTTTGTTTTAGAAACAAGAAAAGATCTAAAATGGCCTGCTTCTATGTACTTAGAAGGCTCAGATCAACATAGAGGCTGGTTTCATTCCTCTCTATTACAATCTTGTGGAACTAGAGGAGAGGCACCTTTCGAAACAATCTTATCACATGGATTTGTTGTAGATGGAAAAGGACTTAAAATGTCCAAGTCATTAGGTAACGTTATTTCACCTGATGATATCTTAAAAAAATATGGTGCTGATATTCTAAGAATTTGGGTTGCAGCGTCTAACTATTCAGAGGATTTAAGAATAGATTATACAATTTTGGAGCAGCATGCAGACGCATACAGAAAGATAAGAAACACTTTTAGATATATTCTTGGAAATTTAAAAGACGAATTTTCAGAAAATGATTTTAACAAGATAAATTATGATGAACTGAGTGAACTAGATAAGTTGATGTTGCATAAGATTTACTTGTTAAATGATACTTACCAAAAAAATTTTAAATCTTATAATTTTCATTTGCTTT
>CABZRN010000013.1 GCA_902528175.1 uncultured Pelagibacteraceae bacterium
CTTAATGAGTAATTTTTTTTTAAAAAATTGGCAGAATGTTTCCAGACTAAAAATTTTGATATATAAGATTTAGACAAATTTTTTGGTCTTTTTATTAAAATGTCAGCTCTATAATTTTCAGCCACTTTTAATATTTTCATACTATCTGAACTAACAACAACTTTACAATTCTTTTTTGCTAATCTTGCTTGATTTATAGCTATTCCAATTAAAGATTTATTATTTAACTTTAGCAAGTTCTTGTTTTTTATTTGTTTAGAACCACCCCTTGCTCCAATATGTATGTAAACCGAACCCATTTAAATTTTATTTTCCATTTGCAGAATTTGTTTGGTTACAACTACTCCATCCTTTAATTTTGCATTATTTAGATATTCTTTTTGATTATCTTTTAAAAAAGCTTGTATACATTTTTTAAACATATCATTTCTTTTAAAATTTTTTTTAATTAAAATTTTTTTTTGTTTTAATTTATTCTTAATTAAGCACTTATTTTTAATAAGATCGAAATAAATCTGTTCTTGTGTTGTATAAATATAAATTGTGTGTTTTAAAAATGGTGAGATCATGTTTTGTGATAATCTACAAACAATATTTTCTTTACCAAAGCTAATCAATGAGTTTGCGTTGTCTATTATTCTAAATTTTTTTTTTTTTGAAAAGTTAAGTTTTGATATGATATCAAATTTACTATTTAAAACAAAATTTAAAATATCTAACTCGTGACACAACTCCCAATGTACACCAGAAAATTTTAAATTACCTGAGTAATTAAATTTTTTATAATTTGAATTTTTTCTCCAATCTTTAATATTTTGTCCGATATTAATATCTATTTGATAAATTTTACTTTTGTTTTTTTTTATGTATTCTTTGATATATCTTACTGTTGGATTAAATCTCCACTGAAAACCAATGTAAATTTTATTATTCTGATTAATATTATTTGACAATTTTTCAAGAAATTTAAAATTATTATCAAATCCAATAGGTTTTTCGCAATAAATCCTTTTAAAACTATTATGAAATTTTTTTATGTATTCTGCATGAGTAGATGTATTTGAAGCAATAATCAAATGTGTAAAAAAATTTTTTTTAATTTTTAAAGATTTTATAACTTTTAATCTTTTTAAGTTATGGTAATTCTTAAACCATAATCCTCTTTTATTTTTTGAAAACAAATACAATTCATTCATATTAGGGAATAAGTTGTAAATATTTCGAATATGTCTTATTGCAACAGAGCCTGTTCCAATTACTAATATTTTTATTTTTTTATTACCCATTGTTTTAAAAAAATTTTAATTTACTTCGATATTAAAAAATTGAAATGTAATTGCTTTTCTAAATCCACCTTTTTTCATAGATTTAAATCCATGAAAAAAATTATCTGAAGAGTCGTAAACTAAACAAGTATTTTTTAAATTATTTGGCACAAAAACTTTTTTTTTAAACTCATTATCCATATATATTCCTGTAGCACCTGAATATTCCGGAAAATTATTATTACCGTCTAAAAAATAAATAAAATTAAAAGTTTTCTTTGAAAGTTGTTTTTTGGATACACCATCAATATGTGGGATTAAATAACTTTTTTCTTGCGCCTCTGTACAAATAATAGATTTATTCTCGAATATATCTTTACAATCTTTTTTATAATTTAAAAAATTTGAAAAAATTTTTGAAGCCTCTGAACCACAAAGATAATCGTAGAAAAACTTCATGTATGGAATTTTTTCTATAAACCTTGGTTTTTTTTTATTAATGGAAAAAAAAGTCATATAATAGTATTTAATAGTTTTTTTTGATAAATTAAAAAAATATCTTTGAGGCCAATGTTTAATTAAATTTGAATAAGTATTGTTATCAAAAAAATCTTCAATAAAGCACCAGCCGTTATCTTGAAGTTCCTTTTTTTTTTCATCCTTAAAATTTATTTTTATTGGTTTGTTATCGAAATGATTTATTTTTTTTTTGGTAAATATTAAAATTGGAATGTTCTTAAAATTAAAAAGTGAAATATAAATTGGGTAACTTAATCTTAATATATTAGCCAATAATTTTTTTGTTAGAGTGTCTGAATTTTCTGGGTATATTGAACCAATAGCATTTTTTTGACTAAATAAAATTTCTTTAAGAGATAATTTTGTTGCCATAAATTACAATTATAAAATTAGTTAAGAAACTGAGCATTTCTATAAATTTTTTTTTATCAAATCAACAATCATCAATAGCCAAAATTGATGTATATTTTCAACAATATTGTATTCTTTTGAATTCAACCAAAAATTTAGATCACCTGCTTTTTTTACAGGATTGTTTTTGTTAAAACCAGTTAACGTAATTACATTTGAAAATTTTTTTTTTCTTGAAGTTTTTATTCCATTAATCATGTTTTTCGATTTTCCACTTGATGATATTACTACCAAAAGGTCATTTTTTTTTCCATATTTTTCTATAGCTCTTGAGATCCAATTATTAAAACCAAAGTCATTTGAATAACAGGTTATTAATGATGCATCATTATAATTTAAACATTTTATATTTGTATTGTTGGTAATATCCATACTGAAATGAGATGCAATCGAAGCACTGCCCCCATTACCAAATACATGCACAATATTATTTTTTTTTTCATAACTTTTTAAAATTTTTGAAAATTTTAAAAATGCATCTATATCTTTTTCTGAGTTGGAAACATTATTAAAGAAACTCAAAATATAACTTTTAAGGTATTTTTTATTATTTATCATTTTAAATATTTTTCAAATTTTGTTTTCCATCTATTATTATATCCATAAGATTTATCGTCTATATAAATATCAGCAGACAATTTGGAAATGGCTAATTTATGAAATTTAAGACCCCATTTAGCTAATTGATGAATAGTTTTTTTGTAACCCTGTTTATTAGCTTTTTTTAAATCATCATTATTTCTTCCCATATACCTCGCAGTATTTATCTTTATAATATGACCTTTGCTGTATAATCTATTAATCAATTTAATCACCTCCTTTTTTGGCTTTGACTTTAAATATTCATTATTTTTTGTAGAACATATTGTGTTGTCTAAATCAAAACAGAAGGTTATTTTTTTTGCCATAATATTGACTTTAATGTGATTAAAAATATACCTATTATAAAATTAACACATTTTGTATATAACTTAATATTTAAATAAAATAAACCTCAATATTTTATGTCTTTTTTTGACAAAATTTTTTTGATAACAGGTAATTTTGAGTCAAAAACTATTATTCTTTTTTTTCTATCATTGTTTGCAGTTATTTTTGAAGTTTTAGGAATCGGTATGATCTTTCCTGCAATTACAGTTATAACTGGAGGTGAAATAGAATTATTTAATTTTAATTTAAATTCTTTAATAAATTCTATTAATTTAACTTATGCTTATAGTAAAGAAACAATAGTTTTGGTATTACTTTTAATATTTTTTTTTTTTAAATTTTGTTTCATGCTTTTTTATACATGGTATCAAGCAAATTTTATTGCCAGCACAGCGACTTCGATTTCGCAAAACTTGTTTTCAAAATATTTATTCTCGGAATATTCTTTTTATTTTAAAAAAGATGTACCTGGCTTAATGAGAAATGTATTAGCAGAAGCTAATTCTTTTATAAAAAAAGTTTTTATACCCTATCTGCAAATATTAATGGATAGCTTGATCTTGATTGGGATTTTATTTTTAATTTTTATAGTTGACTACCAGAGCTCTAGTATACTTGTGATTGTTTATGGAACTTTAGGAATAACGTATTTTATTATTTTCAAAAAAAAGATGCACTACATAGGTAAACAGCAACTATATTTTGATAAATTGAGGATCAAAAGTTCTCAAGAAGCGTTTTTTGGCATAAAAACTATTAAGGCTTTTTTAAAAGAAAAAAATTTCATTACAAATTTTTATGAAAATTATAAGAAAGTAGCTGATTTGTCGAAGTCTCAAAATATTGTGCAACAAATACCCAGATACGCCACAGAACTTATTACTATAACTTCTTTTGTAATTATATGTCTGTACATGATGGAAAAATCCAATAATTTTAATGATATAATTCCTACATTAACTTTATTCGTAAGTGCTGCTTTTAGATTAATACCTGCAACTAACAGGCTAATGATTAATAGCCAAATGATTAGATCTGGTCTAGCTTCAACAGATAATCTTGCAAGAGAAATTGATATTTTAAAAAATGTTTCTGAAAAAAAAGCTGATATAAAAAAAATTAATTCATTTAATAAAATAAAAATTCAAAGTCTTTCCTATAGTTACGACAATAAAATTAATATTTTAGAAAACTTAAATTTAGAAATAAAAAGTGGTGAAAAAATCGGTATTGTGGGTAAAACTGGTAGTGGGAAAACAACTCTTGTAGATTTAATTTTAGGATTAATTAAACCTACAACAGGTCGAATTTTGATTGATGATATGAATATTCAAAATATTGATCATTCTTGGAAAAATATTTTAGGATATGTATCGCAAGAAACTTTTTTATTAGACGACACAATTCAAAATAATATTGTTTTTGACAATAAAATTGATGTAGATAAAAAAACGTTAAATGATGCAATAAATAATGCAGAAATAATCGAGTTTTTAAAGGATGGAAAAAGCCTTGATCAAAATATTGGTGAAAGAGGGATTGTTTTATCAGGTGGTCAAAAGCAAAGAATTGGAATAGCAAGAGCCTTATATAAAAAATCAAAAATAATTATTTTTGATGAGTCTACTAGTTCTTTGGATTTAGCAACTGAAAGTAAAATTATGGATTGTATTTATAATTTGACTGGTAACATTACATTAATTCTTATATCACATAGAGAATCAACATTGTCTAAATGTGATAAAATATTTGAAGTTAAGAATAAAAATCTAAATCAAATCAAGTAAATTTATGAAAAACTTTATTTACATTAAATACTATCAAAATAAAATGATTTCCACAAAAATTAAAAAAAATTTTCTGTGATTTAAATGTTATTTATAAAAAGATTTTTTTTTTCGACTTATTCCTCTATATATTTGTCACTAATTATTCCAATAATTTTTATATTTCATTTTTTTAAAAAAATAAGATTTGGTTACATTAGAACAAAAGGTATTGGAGATTATGCGACTCCAATGGAAATATTTAATTGTGAATGTAAAGGCGGAATACATGATTTGTCTGATACAGTATTAGTTTGGTATAAAGATTTTGACGTACCAAACAATTTTATATTTAAAAAATTGTTCAAAGATTATATTGTAATGCATAAATATTTAATTCGCCCGATTTTTAATTTTTTTAACAGAAATGATTATTTGAAAAAAAAATTCATTATACCATTCAGGTATGTAGATAAAAATTATTTTAAAGAAAAAGATAAAATCGTAAATCTTAAAAATCTCAGTCTAAATATGATTTGGCAATCTCGTGATATATATAATGTTCTTGAAAAATTTCCCCCTCAAATTAAATTAACTGACAGAGAAGTAAGTAAGTGTTTGGAGTATTTAAAATCAAAAAATATCAAAGATAAAGTTTCTTTCATTTGTTTTTCAAGCAGAGTTTCAGATTTTAGATTATCAGAGACTAGATCAGGTCAAGCCTCTCTAAGAAATGGAAATATTCACAATCAGATTAAAGCAATAAATTATTGGACCAATAAAAAAAATAATTATGCATTCAGAATGGGTAGAGGAGACAAAAAAGATCCTTTAAAAAACATTAGTAATAAAATTTTTGATTATAAGTTTGATATTGAAAATTCAGATATTTTAGATGCCTTTTTATTTTCAAACTGTAAATTTTCTATTTCAGGGGGTAATGGTATAAATAACTTTCCAACCATATTTCGCAAACCAAAACTAGTAATAGACTTTGTAAATTTTAGAGATTTGAATACAGAAAATCCTCATAAATTTCCACTAATGCTTCCAAAACTTTACTTAAATAAAGAAAGTAACAAATTAATAACATTTTCTGAATGCATAAAAAAAGGAATTTTTCAAATGAATACTGTTTCTCAATTGAATGAAGCTGGTTATCAATTATTAGACAATTCTGAAGATGAAATATTGGAAGTGGTAAAAGAAATGGAGGCTTTGACTAATGGAGGGAAAAAAAGTGATAATTCAAACCAAGATTATTTCTGGGACATGATTACTGATAATTATATTTATACTTCAAAAAACTTTAGGATAGGTTACGATTTTTTTAAAAAATATGAAGGTTTATTTAGATAAATAACTTTTTAAAAATCTTTTTATGATTTTTTCAGTGGAGCTAATTTTATAGCCAGTTTTTTTTATTATTTTTTTATTATTAATTATGAAAGAAATTTTCTCATTTTTTTTAATTAATATACTCTTTTTATATCCGGTCTCTTTTTTTAATAATTTTACAACTTTATCAAAAGACATTGGTTTTACTGCAGAAAAATTGTAAAAATTACTTTTGATATTTTTTTTAATGATAAATTTTATTATCTCAAAAATTTCTTTAACATCTAAAGTGTTATTGAACAAAGATTTTGGGTTATAAATTGTAATTTGATTATTTTTTTTCATTTTCTTAATTAACTTAATCAAATATGGTTTCTGCTTACTATCTGAAATTGTTAATACGCCCGGTATACGTAAGGCAAATAATGAAAATTTATTCGATTTATTTAATAAAATTTTTTCAGAAGCTAACTTTGCTTTACCATATAAGCTTATCTTTTTACCTGAGTAACTTTCTGAAATTATTTTTTCTCTCTTATCCCCATAAACATCTGTAGAAGATAAGAAAAAGAATTTATTTACGTTGTTAAAATTTGCATATTTTATTAAATTTTTTGTAATTCTGAGGTTTTTTTTAAAGGCGTTAATTTTATTTTTTTCGAAAAATTTTTTGTTAGAACTAGCACAATGGATTATTATATCTATTTTTTTATTAAACTTAAACTTTTTTGATAGATCTTTACAAAAAAAAAAATTTTTAGATTTAATTTTATTTTTTTTTTTTGTATGTCTTATGACGTCAAATTTAGATTTTAGAAACAAATTTGATAATTCTTTCCCTATTGCACCATCTGTGCCAGTGATTAAAATTTTCACTTTTTAAGTCCTAAGCTTTCTGGTGTGGTAAATGAATAATCACCTTTATATTTTAGATATTTAATAATTTTGTTCCAATCTTTAACATGCAAATGCGTCGTTGATAAAATACCCCACTGATCATAAAGCTCTTTACCTTTTTTGTCATGGAAAGCTCCCAACGTTATATAACTATTTTTTTTTGTAACTCTCATAATTTCTTTTATTGTTTTTAATGTATCTCCAAAATTAGCTCTGTAGATACAATGAAAAGCAAATACGGCATCAAAAAAATTATTTCTAAATGGAAGATTATAATAATTAGATTTTTTTAAATTTTTACGAACTTCTTTCATAGAATTTTTTAAAGGGTAGTCGTGATCCTCTATGCCAAATATTTTTATACCTGGAACTAAATCCTTAAGATCTTTAAGTAAAAACCCTTTTTTGCAACCTAAATCTAAAACTCTTGAATTTTTATTTAATTTATATCTTTTAATTAATTTTGGTAAAATATTTTTCCACCTACCATCATATTTAAATCCACCATATCCATTAACTCTATTTCCGTCATAATATTCTTTACCTCTATTCCAAGCTATTATTTTATTTATAACATTTCTTTTTTTTGTAACAGATAGTCGTTTAATTACTTTTTTTGTATAATTAAGATTTAAATAGGGCATTTAATTTACATTTTTATCAAAGGTCTAATAATCTTTCCTTTTTTAAATTCATTTATTGCTTTATTTATATCTGTCAATTTATAAATTTTATCTCCAAAGAAAAAATTTAAATTTTTATTTTTTGTTTTTTTTTCAAACTTTCTAAACTTTTTATCAAAATTTAAAGTATCGTTCCAAGCTCCAAGTAAAGACTTTCCTTGTATTATATGCCACGGGTCAATTTTTAAAAAATTACCTTTTGGATAGTTACCGATCACAATTATTTTACCACCAAAATTTTTTGAAAGCCCAATACATTTTTTTAAAACTTGAATTTGTCCAGTGCATTCAATAATTACATCAAATCTAATTTGTTTGTTCTTAATTTCTTCTAAACTTTCAAAAGTTTCATTGGCACCATTTTTTTTTGCAAATTTAAGTTTGGTTTTATTTTTATCAACTGCAAATATTTTTTTTATCCTATAATCTTTGGAAGCAATAACACAAGATATACCTAATCCACCACAACCAATAATACAAATAGAATTGATTTTTGAAATATCTAAATCATCGATTACATTATATGCAGTTGGTAATGCGCAGCCTAATAATACTTTTTGTTTATCTACTTTATCAATTTTAAAAATCTTATTTTCACTTATTACCGCATATTCAGAAAAAGTATGTACTGGCCCTGCATTTACTTTAATTCCTTTTGAATTTAAGTAAGATGTTCCACCTGAATTTATTCCCTTGGAGTTTATCCAACTTAAACAAACGCTATCTAAATTTTTAACTTTTTTTACAGAATTATGTTTATCTATCACCATACCTATGCCTTCGTGACCTAAACAATGCGGAAGATAATTATCTATACCTCTTTGGCCGTCTATTTCTTGAATCTGTGTATGGCATATAGAAGAGTAATAAATTTTGACCAAGCTCTGTCCAAATTTTAATTTAGGCAGTGAAAGCTTATCGATTATTACTTTACCTTTTTTTTTTAAAACTGCTGCGTTAAAAAACATTTGTTTAATTTTTCATTATTTTATTAATCTCTTTTTTACTAATTTTCGGGGACATATCGTGTAATGGTTGACCAGAGTCAATTTTTGGAGATACTCTCGTTTTAGGGCTTATATTAACATCGACAATTACAGGGCCTCTTAATTTTAAAATCTTGTTTAAATTTCTAATCATATCGTGGTTATTTTTCAAAGAAATAGTCTTAATCCCATATGCTTTACCAATTTTTATGTTATTTGGTAAACTTAAACCACTTTGCTTATCAACTCCTGAAAAATTAGACTTTAGCCATGTCTCTTGTGTTTGTTTAATCAGTCCATAGCCAGAGTTATTTATAATAAAAATTATAACATTAACATTAAAATTTTTTATAGTTTCTAATTCTTGGATATTCATTGGCATAGAGCCATCTCCAATAATAGAAATTATCCTTTTTTTTTTATTTGCGAAAAAAGCACCTACGCTTGCTGGCACGGAGTAACCCATAGGCGAATGATTTAATGCTGTAAAAATTTTTGTATTTTTTGTTTTTTTAAATGCTTGCATACACCAGATTAAATTAGCGCTCGCATCAGGAATCAAGATAGTGTCCTTTTTAATATATTTTGATAATTCATTAAAAAATGCATAAGGATTTACATATCTTTTGTTATTGTAATGTCGTTTTTTAGTTATCGGATACTTAATTTTTAAAAAATTTATTTTCTCAATCCATTTTACATATTTATTCTTATCAAAAAAAATATTTTTTGATAAAATTTTTTTTAAGAAATCATTTACATCATGATTTATTTTGATATCAATCTTTGGTAATTGATGACTTAAAAGTTCATATTTGTCTATTTCAACTAATATCTTTTTTGCTTTTGGCGCAAAGGCATTTTTTTTTGCACCTATAATTTGAGGACTTAATCTTAGACCAAGGCATATTAACAAGTCTGCATTTTGAACAGTAAAATTTCCATATCTGGATGCCGCAACGCCAAACGTGCCTGCATTAATTTTATCATTTGAGTCAAAATCATCTATTGTGGCCCAGCTGCAAGCATAAGGTATATTTGTTATATTGATAAATTTTTTTAGAAGATTTTGGCTTTTTGAAAACTTTACACCATTTCCAACTAGGATCAAAGGACGTTTAGCTTTTTTTATAAGTTTAATCGATTCTGATATTTTTTTTGAAATAATAGTATTTTTTGTAACTAAATTTGTTTCAATTTTTTTATAAAATACCTTAGGTTTATAGATTGATTGTCTTTGAATATCGTCTGGCAGGTCTATTAAAACGGGCCCCATTCTTGCAGTGAATGCTAACTCAATTGCTTTTTGAAATTCATACTCTATTTGAACTTTATTTTTAATTAATACCGCATATTTAGTAATTGGTTTTACTAAATTTACAACCTCCATTTCTTGGAAACCTATCTGTCTTATATTTTTATTTTTTCTTATCTGTGAAGTTACAGGAGCCCCAGATATATAAAGTGAAGGAACAGAGTCAAAATATGAACATGCTATACCTTGAAGTAAATTTATTATTCCAGGGCCGCTAGTTCCTATAGCAACACCTAATTTACCACAAGTTCTAAAATATGAATCAGCAGCAATTGAAGAGGCTTGTTCATTTTGACCAGATATGAATTTTAGCTTTTGATGTTTTGTAATACTATCAACTAAGTGAACAACGCTACCGCCTTGACCACCAAAAACACAATCAGTATGGTTTGATAAAATTTTTGCTACTAGGTCAGATACTTTCATAATGATTGTTAAAGTAATAACTGTAAATTTCAAAAATCTTATATATTAATTGTATTTTTATTCAATAAAATATATTTTTACTATAAATGATTAATGACAATAAAATAAAAACTTTCGAGAATCTCAAAAATAAAGTTAAAAAATTTAAAATACAAAAAAAAAAGATCGTTTTATGTCATGGAGTTTTTGATTTATTTCACCAAGGACACATTGAACATCTTTTAGAGGCAAAAAAATACGGCGATATATTAATTGTAACTGTAACAAGTGACGAACATGTAAAAAAAGGGCCTGGAAGACCATTGTTTAATATTAAACAAAGATTACATCATTTAAGATGTATTAAAACGATTGATTTTGTAGTTGAGAATCTATGGTCTACGGCAATCGAGACTATCCAAGAATTAAAACCAGATGTTTATGTGAAAGGTCCAGATTACAAAAACAATAATCAAGATGAAACAAAAAATATTTTTAAAGAAAAATCAATGGCAAAAAAAATCGGTGCTAAGATTATTTACACAAGTGGCACAACATTAAGCTCAAGCAATCTTATTAATAATTCTTTGAATTTAAGAAATAATGAAGAAAACAGGTATTTGCAAAAGTTAAAAAAAAAATATTCTTTTGATATAATTAAAAAAAGAATTGAAAATTTATATAAATTGAATGTTTTACTTATTGGAGACACAATTATCGATGAATATATATTCTCAGAGGTAACAGGTAAATCAGCAAAAGAACCTGTTTTAGTTGTAAAAGAGAATAAAAGGGAGAGGTACGTTGGTGGAATAGTTTCAATGTCGAAATTAATTAATAATTTTGTTAATAAAGTCTATTTGATTAGTGTGATTGGTGAAAATAAAGAAGATTTAAATTTCTTAAAAAAAAATCTTAACAAAGAAATTAATTTACAACTGATAAAAAAAAAAATTCCTACAACTAACAAGGTAAGAATAATCGATGAATACTCAAAAAGAAATCTTTTAGGATTATATAATTACGAAAATACGGTACATACTAAGTTGGAGACTCGAAGAATAATAAAAATTATAAATTCTAATTTAAAGAAAATTGATCAAATTTTGGTATCAGACTTTGGACATGGAACTGTTTCTAAAGAATTAGTAAAAAAAATTGAAAACACATCAGTATTCAAGTCATTGAACAGCCAGTTAAATTCTTCAAATCAAAATCAATCCAGGTTTGATAAATTCAGAAAAACTGATTTATTAATACTAAACATTGGGGAATTAAAAAATGAAATCAAAGGTAAAAATTTAAGTGTTTTTGCAATGGCAAAACAAATGCGTAATAAAATTAAATGTAAGTACATAGTAGTAACCTTAGGTAACAAAGGTTCATATTTGATTAACTTTACAAAAAATAAAATGATTTACTGTCCAGCTTTTGGAAAAAGAGTAGTTGATAGAGTTGGAGCTGGAGATGTTATGCACTCTATTATATCAATATGTTTGAAAAATAAAATTGAAGACGAGTTATCTTTATTTATCTCTTCTATTGCAGCAGCACAATCTGTTGAAAATTTAGGCAATAGTAATATATTAGACAAA
Organism: uncultured Pelagibacteraceae bacterium; assembly: GCA_902528175.1. Classification (GTDB taxonomy): domain Bacteria; phylum Pseudomonadota; class Alphaproteobacteria; order Pelagibacterales; family Pelagibacteraceae; genus Pelagibacter. The sequence goes on from CABZRN010000013.1 coordinate 12,111, forward strand.
TTTGACCTCATAAGATCGATAAAATACCTTTTAAAATAATGAAAAATAAAATTTTAATTTTAGGGATAACTAGTTTTGCTGGATATACATTTGCGAAATATATGCTTAAAAAAAAATTTTTTGTTATTGGTACATTTAATTCTAATAAGTCGATTCTTGATGATATAGAAAATTTTAAAAATTTAAAATTATATAAAATTAATTTAGAAAACAGATATGATTATCTCCATACAATTGCTGAAAAAACTAAACCAAAATATATTATTGATTTTTCATCTATTTGTATGGTCAATGAAAGTTGGGGAAATCCAAGCAAATACTTTAGAGTAAATTGTCTGTCAAAAATTAAGTTAATACTAAATCTGAACAAATCAAAACATGTTAAAAAATATGTATATATTTCTACCCCAGAAGTTTTTGGAGAAAATAGAGGAATTTTAAAAGAAAATTGTAATATTTACAAACCATCCACACCTTACGCGTCTACAAAACTACTAACTGAAAATTTAGTTAGAAATTATCAAGCTGTTAAAAATAAAAAGTTTATAATTGCAAGGTTCTCAAATTTCTATGGTCCAAGGCAACCAGCTCATAGACTAATCCCCAAGCTAATTATTACAATTAAAAAAAATGAGAAATTCGTAATTGATGGAACTGGTCTCTCGAAGAGAAATTATATTTTTTCTAAAGACTTTTGTAATGGTATATTTTTAATTTTAAAAAAGGGTGCGACTAGAAATACATATCATTTTTCATCAAAAAATTTATACACAGTACTTGATATTGTTAAAAGAGTTTGTGTAATAATGAAAGTTGATTACAAAAAATTTGTAACATTTGGTAAGGAAAGAACTTGTAAAGATAGTATTTATAATCTTAATTGCGAAATGACAAAAAAGAACTTATCGTGGAGACCAAATTTTTCATTAGATCAAGGCATAAAAGAGACAATAACTTATATAGAAAATAATTATAAATTTATAAAAAAACAAAATTTGAATTTTAAATTAAATAAATGAAAAATTTTTTACCTACTGACTATAAAAAAAATGAAAAACTTAAAATAAATCATAGTTATCTTGTAGAGCAATTTTTTGATTATTCTAAAATATTCAAAGAATTAGAGAAAGTTGTTAAAAAAGGAGATTATACTCTTGGAAAAGCTGTGGATGAATGCGAAAAAAATTTTGCGAAAAGAACTGGAGCTAAATATGCTATAAGTGTTGGTAATGGAACAGATGCTCTACTTTTAACACTTAAAGCGTTAGATATTGGTGCAGGAGATGAAGTTATTACAGTTCCATACACTTTTATTGCTACAGTTGGTTCAATTGTTACCGCTGGTGCAAAACCAGTTTTTGTGGACATCAAAGAAGATTATAATATTGATGAAAATCAAATTATAAATGCCATTACAAAAAAAACAAAAGCAATCATGCCTGTTCATTGGGCTGGGAGACCCTGTGAAATGGAAAAAATTTATTCAATAGCAAAAAAATATAAACTTCATGTAGTTCAAGACAGTGCACACGTTATAGGTGCAAGATATAAAAAAAAACATTTAGTAAACTTTGGAGATGCTTGTACTTATAGTATGCATCCTTTAAAAAATTTGAATGTTTGGGGTGATGGCGGGTTCATAGTAACAAATAAAAAAAAATTAGCAAATAAGTTATATTTAATCAGGAATCATGGTTTAAAAGACAGAAATACTTGCAAAGTTTTTGGATATAATTCTAGACTTGATACAATTCAAGCAACAGTAGCAAATTACAAAATGAAAAAAAATTAGGAAAATAGTTGAGAAAAGTTGGATCACAACAATTTCTAAAAAATACCCAAATTTAAAAAAAACTTTTCTTAAAGGTAAAATCTATAATTATCACAAAAATGCATCAAGAATTGACCATTCTAATATCTGGACAAAAAAAGAAAGAACATTATCAAAATCAGATGTAAAAAAAATTAAAAATTTAAACTTCTATAAGAAAATAAAAAAAAATTTTAAAAGTTTAGTTATTAGTGATGAAGAAAAAATAGGACATGGTATTATTAACTACAGAATTGTCAGACCCAATATTAAAAAAGATGTCGGACCATTACACTCTGATAGATGGTTTTGGGAAATTGACAAAAAAGATAAAAGACGAAATTATAAAATTCCAACCAAATCTAAAAAATTTAGGATTTGGGTATCTTTGTATTGTCACAAAAATTATGGCTTCAAGTTGGTACCCTTTTCTCAAAACAAAAAGTTTAAATTTAAAAAAGCCTTCAAACACGGAAGGTACAAACCAATATTTAAGGCCAAAGATTATAATCTTAAACCAAAAGCAATTAATAGCGGGTCAGGAAACTTTATAATCTTTAATGATAATTTGATACACGGTGGGAAAATTAATAAATCTGAAAAAACAAGAGTGAGTATGGAGTTTACTCTCTTTGCAAAAGAGTGAAATGAAAATTTTAGTAACAGGTGGTTGTGGTTATACTGGTACCAATTTAATACCAAAACTTTTAAATTTAGGCCACAAAGTGATTTGCATAGACACGATGTGGTTTGGTAATTTTCTAAAAAGACATGAAAACTTAAAAATTCTAAAAAAAGATATAAGAGAAATAAAAGAAAAGAACTTAAAAAATATCGATGCTATTATCCACTTAGCCTCAATAGCAAATGACCCTATGTCAGAATTAGATAAGAATTTAAGTTGGGAAGTTTCATCGTTATCTACTTTAATAATTATAGATAAAGCTATTAAACTTGGAGTTAAAAAAATAATCTATGCATCCTCAGGTTCTGTTTATGGAATTAAAAAGGAAAAAAAAGTACATGAGAACTTAAGTTTAAAACCAATATCTCTGTACAATAAAGTAAAAATGGTTACAGAAAGAATTTTACTGTCCTATAAAGATAAAATAAATATTTTTATTGTAAGACCAGCAACAGTTTGTGGTTTTTCAGAAAGAATGAGATTTGATGTTACCGTAAACGCTTTAAGTTACTCTGCATTAAAAAAAAGGAAAATTGTAGTAAACGGCGGGAATCAAATTAGGCCGAACATTCATATAGAAGATTTAACCAACTTATATTTATTTTTTTTAAAAAAAGGACGAAAATACTCTGGTATTTATAATGCTGGATTTGAAAACCTATCAGTTTTAAGTATTGCCAAAAAAGTAAGAAAAATAATTCCCTCAGAGATTAAAATTATCAAAAAAAATTATGACCCAAGAAGTTATAGATTAGACTCTTCAAAATTAATTAAAATAGGATTTAAACCTAAATTTAAAATAGAAGATGCAATAAATGATCTGAAATATAGATTTCAGAAAAAACAAATTAAAGACAATCCAAAATTTTATTCAATTAATTGGTTAAAAAAGATAATTAATAGAAAAAAAATTTATTAATTAAGATTTGTAAAAATTATTTATTGATTTTGACATGTACTCAATATGTTTTTTGCTAATAAATTCATGAACAGGCAGCGAAAGGGAAGTACTCGCCATTCTTTCGGACACTGGAAAATCACCTTTTTTATATTTCAAAAATTTTGCTGCTGGCTGAAGATGTACTGGTATAGGGTAATGAACCTTAGCATCTATATCGTGATTTAACAAATATTTTTGTAGAGCATCTCGTTTTTTTACATTTATATGATACAAATGAAAAACTTCTTTAAGGTGTTTAAATCTTTTAACAGTGGTTATGTTTTTATTTTTA
>CABZRN010000014.1 GCA_902528175.1 uncultured Pelagibacteraceae bacterium
AAATAACAATAATATTATGGAAAAGAATTTATATATCGATGCATCGCATCCTGATGAAACTAGAGTTGTGCTTAAAGAAAACGGCAATATTGAAGATTACGAGTACGAGACTGTTAAGAACAATTTAATCAAAAACAACATTTATCTGGGAAAAGTCAGTAGAGTAGAGCCTTCTCTACAAGCCGCATTCATAGATTTTGGAAGAGAAAGACACGGTTTTCTATCCTTTAATGATATTCAATCTGATTATTATCAAATACCTTCCAGCGATCTAGATAAAATTAAGCAAGAGGAGGAAAAATTAAGAGAGGAGCTGGCAAAAAAAAGTGAGGAAGATGACATTTCCAATAAAGATTTAGATCCGCCCTCGGAAGATATTAACCAATATAAAAAAATTGAAGCAGATAATCATGAAAGTAACGGCATAAATAAATCTAAGATTCCATCAAAAAGATATAAAATTCAAGAAGTAATAAAACCAAATCAAGTAATATTGGTTCAGGTTCTTAAAGATGAAAGAGGGTTAAAAGGTGCTGCGCTTACAACCTTTATATCTATAGCAGGTAAATATATTGTTTTAATGCCAAATACTCCAAAAGGTGGAGGTATATCGAGAAAAATTTTTAATTTTGGAGAAAGAAAAAAAATAAGATCGATCCTTAATGAAATAAAAATACCAAAAGAAATGGGTCTAATAGTTAGGACGGCCGGATCAAATAAAACTAAGAACGACATAGAATATGATCTTTCTAGTTTGATTGATAATTGGAATAAGATTAAAGAGAGTGCTATTAATGCAATTGCACCTGCATTAATACATCAAGAAAGCGATATAATTAAACGAACTTTAAGAGATATTTATGATGATGATACAAAAAATATTATAATTCAAGGTAACGAAGGTTATCAAAAGGCCAAAAATTTTATGAAAATTCTTATGCCTAAAAGTGTAAAAAAAATTAAAAAATATAGAGAAAAAGAACCTCTTTTTATTAAGGAGAGGATAGAGGAAAAATTAAACGAAATTTACGATACTCAAGTGAAATTAAATTCAGGTGGATACTTAGTAATAAATCCTACTGAGGCTCTAGTATCTATTGATATAAATTCTGGCAAGTCAATAAAACAAAGGAATGTGGAGAGTACTGCTGTTGATACTAACCTAGAAGCTGCTGAGGAAATAGCAAGGCAAATAAAAATACGAGATTTATCTGGTTTAATCATAATAGACTTTATCGATATGATGAATTTCGGTAATAGAAAACAAGTTGAGAGAAAATTAAAAGAAAGATGTAGAAAAGATCGAGCTAGAGTTCAAATTGGTAGAATAAGCAGTTTTGGTTTATTAGAGATGTCTAGACAGAGATTACGAGAGAGTAGTGTGCAGTGGCATATTTCTTTAACAAATAAATCATTTGTCCAAAAAATAATTAAATTAATCGAAGTTAAAGCAATTAAATCTAAAGCAAAAATTGTTAATGCTAATATGCCTGAAAAGATAAAGAACTTTTTATTAGATAATTTTCAAAAAGATCTAAAATATATGGAAAAAAAATATAAGATAAAGATTAATCTTTTGGGAGACAAATCATTGTTAGTTCCTGAATATGAAATTTCATTAGAGAACAAAAGTAAAAAAGTTTTAGAAAAAATAGAAAACAAAATAGAAATAAAAAAAATAGTAATTGATAATAAAAATAAACCTAATAATGTTGTTAAATTTGTTAAAAAGAATTTTAAGAAAAAAAAATATTTTAAAAGAAAAAAGGCTAAATAATTCCTTTGTTTGTGGTTGATGCAAAACCCATTAAACTTTTTTTAATTCTTCCAGATAAATAAGATTTTCTTCCAGCTAACACAGCATATTTCATTGCCTTTGCCATCTCTAAGGGTTTTTTTGCTTTTGCAATAGCTGTATTAATCAAAACACCGTCACAACCTAATTCCATGGCAATAGCTGCATCAGAAGCTTCACCAATTCCTGCATCTATAATAAGTGGTAATTTTGTTTGATTGCGAATAATTTTAATATTAATGTGATTTTGTATACCTAAACCAGAACCTATAGGAGCGGCAAGAGGCATTATAGCAACAGCTCCAACATTTTCTAATCTCTTTGCCATTAAAGGATCATCATTGCAATAAACCATCACTTTAAAACCTTCTTTTGACAATATTTCTGTGGACTTTAAAGTCTCAATCATATCAGGAAGTAAACTTTTTTTATCTCCTAAAACTTCTAATTTAACTAATTTCCAACCACCTATTTCTCTTGCTAATCTAAGAGTTCTTAATGCTTCACCAGATGTAAAACAACCTGCAGTATTTGGTAGGTATGTTATTTTTTTTGGATCTATATAATCCATTAACATAGGTTTCTTTTTATCAGAAATGTTTACTCTTCTTACGGCAACAGTAACTATTTCAGCACCTGCTGCTTTAATAGCTTTTGAACATTCTAAAAAGTTTTTATATTTACCTGTTCCAACAATTAACCTTGAATTAAATTTTTTCGATGCAATTTTTAAAAAATCTCTTTCCATTACCCTCCTCCAATAAAATGAACAATTTCAATTTTATCTTTATTTTTAAGAAATATTTTATTTGCATTTTTTTTATTTATAATTTTCTTATTTAATTCAATTGCTATTTTATTAGGTTGTAATTTAGTTTTTTTAATAACTTTGTAAACCGAGGTGCCTTTAGCCAAGAAAAGCGTCTTGCCATTTAAATTAATTTTGATTTTTTTTGTTTTTTTCATTATGTATTGTTTATGACTTTTAAAATTCTTTTTATAAATGGTCCAAATCTTAATCTATTAGGTCAGAGAGAACAATCACAATATGGAAAAATGACTTTTGATGAACTTAAGGATTTATGTGTTAAGAAATCTAAAGAATTAGATATCAAAATTGAATTTAAACAGTCTAATATTGAGGGCGAAATAGTCACGTGGATCCAAAAGGCAAAAGGAATTCAAGATGGAATAATAATAAATGCAGCCGGATTTACTCATACATCTGTCGCTATAAGAGATGCATTGCAAATATTTAATAAAACCAAGATAGAATTGCACATATCAAATATTTACAGTAGAGAGGATTTTAGAAAGAAATCTTTAATAAGTGACGTTGTAACTGGAGGTATATTTGGTTTAGGTAGTAACGGTTATATTTTGGCCATAATAGCAATACATAAAATACTAAAAAATGAAAATAAATAAAAAATTAATTAAAGAATTAGTAACTTGTTTAGAAGAAAATAAGCTTTCAGAATTAGAATACTCAGAAAAAGATATAAAAATTAAAGTTGCGAGAAACTCAATCAAAGAAAATAACAAAATAGAAATTTCAGCAACTAAAACAGAATTAAAAGAAGACAAAAATACAACTGGTATTGAAATTAAATCTCCTATTATTGGTACAGCATATCTTGCACCTGAGCCCGGTGGTAAAAAATTTGTTGAAATAGGAAAAAAAATCAAAAAAGGAGATACAGTCATGATAGTAGAGGCAATGAAAACTATGAACCATGTGCCATCAACTAAAGAAGGAGTTGTAAAAAAAGTTGTTGTTGAAGATGGTCAACCTGTTGAATACGGTCAAACTCTTGTGATACTTGAGTAATGTTTAAAAAAATTCTTATCGCAAATAGAGGTGAGATAGCTGTTAGAGTTATACGTGCTTGTAAAGAATGGGGTATCCAGACTGTTGCAATTCACTCAGACGTGGATAAAGAAAGTATGCATGTAAAGTTAGCAGATGAAAGTCTTTGTGTTGGATCGAGACAACCAGTTGACAGTTATTTAAATATTCCCGCCATATTATCTGCAATAGAGGTTACAAATGCAGATGCCGTTCATCCTGGTTATGGTTTTTTAGCTGAAAATTATAGTTTTGCAAAAATATTAAAAGAAAATAATATTAAATTCATCGGACCATCTCCAGAAATAATAAAAATGATGGGGGATAAGATTCAAGCAAAAAATACTGCTAAAAAATATGGAATTACTGTGATCGAGGGGTCTGAAGGTGGTATATCAAATTTGCAAATGGGAAAGGATATTGCAAACAAAATTGGTTATCCCATCCTTATTAAAGCTGCTGGAGGTGGTGGTGGTAAAGGAATGAAAGTTGTTAAATCTAAGGATGAATTTGATAATTTATTTTTAACAGCAAAATCTGAAGCTAAAAAATTTTTTGCAAACGATGAAGTATATATTGAAAAATTTTTTGAAAATCCAAGACATATTGAAGTTCAAGTTTTATCTGGAAAAAATAGAACTGTGCACTTGCACGAGAGAGATTGTTCCGTTCAAAGAAGACATCAAAAACTAATTGAAGAGACACCTAGTCCAGTATTAAATGACAGTTTAAGAAGCGACTTATTTAAAAAAACAGTAAATATGGTTTCAAATATCGGGTACGAAGGTGCAGGAACAGTGGAATATATATATGAAGATGGAAAATTTTATTTTTTAGAAATGAATACTAGGGTACAAGTAGAACATCCTGTTTCTGAAATGGTTACAGGCATCGATATAGTTAAAGAACAAATTTGGATAGCATTCTCTGGGGAAACGGCTTTAAATCAAACAGATGTAAACCCAAGAGGACATGCTATTGAGTGTAGAATTAATGCTGAAGACCCAAGTAAAGATTTTCAACCTTCTCCTGGTTTAATTGGCATGTGTCATCAGCCATCAGGTTTTAGAACAAGAGTAGATGGTGCAATTTACCAAGGATATAATGTTACGCCATACTATGATAGTATGATTTGTAAGCTAATATGCCATGGTAGAAATAGAACTGAAGCAATACAAAGAACTTTAAGATCATTAGATGAATTTGTCATCGAGGGAATTACAACAACTATCGACTTACATAAAACATTGCTTAATCATAAAAAATTTATAAATTCAGATTTTAATGTTACCTGGCTTGATAAAGATAAATTAATTTAATAACATCTTAATATCCATAAATCATAAACGGGATGATCAAAAACTTGAATTGATGGACTTGATGAAAATGTCCAACCATTAAATACAAAAACTTCATTATTGTCTTTGTTATTAAGATCTTTAACTTGCAAATAAGACGTAATCTCTGGATCATCGTCAAATTCAGAATTTTTACATTTAAGTACTTTAAGATTTAAATTTTTAAAAATATAATCTTCACCTATTTTAAGTTGTAATAATTTATTTTTTGAACTTAATTTATCTAAAATTTTAACATCAACTGATGTTCCAAAGTAAATAGGTTCGTCTGTATATCCGTTTACAATTTGAAATTGAGTAAAAAGATAAAAAAATAAAAAAAATTTAATCTTTCCAAGATTTATATTTTTTATAGTCATTTTTATCATCTTTATTTGGATGGTAAGCTTTTGAAGTACCAGTCAAATTTTGAATATTTTTTTTTTGCCAGCTAAACTTTTTTAATTCATGGCTATGCTCAATTTTATTATTTAAATAGTGGATCCAAGAATACCATTCGTTAGGAATTTTTGATGCATCTACTTCACCATTATATATAATCCATCTTTTTCCAGATTTATTTTGATAATATTTATTTCCAAAATAATCCTTTCCTTTAAATTTTCCAAATAAAAGTGTATAAATTCTAGTTCCTAAAGTTTGATGATTCCACCAAGTAAAAATTTGTTTTATAAGTGTCAACATAATATTTTTTTTTTTTTCAATTCTTAATTGAAAAATTTAGATTAGACTAAAAATAAAATTTGTATATACATAAAATTTAAGATTCATAATTTAAAATAAAAAACTTATGTCAAAGTATTTAGTTGAAACATTTTACACTTGCACTTTTAAAGTTAAACATTTTTTAGACAAAATTGACCAAAAAGAATTAAATAATCTTGAGCAAAGAGATGACGGAGAATTTGAGGTAATTGACATTAAAATTGATTCTAGAAAAACGAAAAGTCTAGAAAAAAAACAACTGACTAAAACTGGATCAAGTATTACTGAAGTGAAAATTAATAATAATGAAAAACAATCAGAAAATAAGAGTGTTAAAAATAATTCAAATTTTGTGAAAAATGTTGACGATGTTATAAATAAAAGATTTAGTATGCCTGATAGACGTAAAGGCTATATCCAAAAAGCAACAATTGGTGACCACAAGGTTTATTTACATACTGGAGAGTATGAAGATGGAAAAATTGGAGAGATATTTATAGATACAAGTAAAGAAGGTGAACTTGTTAAAGCTCTAATGAATAATTTTGCAATAGCTGTATCATTAGGATTACAATATGGAGTACCACTAGATGAATTTGTTAGTGCTTATGTGGATACAAAATTTGAACCCTCTGGCAAAGTTTACGGGAATGACAGAATTCTGTCTGCAACATCAATTTTGGATTATATATTTAGAGAACTTGCAATATCATATTTAAACAGAGAGGATTTAGCTCACACCCCTTCTATAAATAGATCTGATAACAATAACGAAGAGGATGCCAGCTCAACAGAAGAAAATAATCAACTTATTAAAATTGTAAAAGATATGACTAGCAAAGGATTTATTAGAAACGACTATAAAAGAAAGTTAGTTGACCTTTCAGATATAAGAATAAATCTCAAAGGAAAAAAATAGTTACTTCTTTTTAATTATATTAATATTAAGTTCTTTTAACTGTTTTTCATCAACAATTGAAGGTGCACCCATTAATAAATCCTCAGCGTTTTGGTTCATTGGAAACATAGTAACTTCCCTTATATTTTTTTCATTTGCCAAAAGCATGACAATTCGATCAATTCCAGGTGCTATACCACCATGGGGTGGGGCACCATAACTTAATGCATTAATCATACCACTGAATTTTTGATCTACACTTTTTTTGTCATAACCGGCTACAGAAAAAAGTTTATACATTAATTCTGGAATATGATTCCTAATTGCGCCTGAGGATAATTCGATACCATTACAAACTATATCATATTGATATGCTTTAATACTCAGTGGCTCTTCTAAATTTAAATCATTCAAATCACCTTGTGGCATTGAAAAAGGGTTATGACTAAACTTAATCTTGCCAGATTTTTCATCAGTTTCGTACATGGGGTAATCAATCACCCAACAAAAGGCAAATATATTTTTATCGATTATCCCTAAATCTCTTGCAATTTTATCTCTAGCAATAGAAAGGAGTTTTTCCACTTCTTTTTTATTTGCACAAGCGAAGAAAATACTATCTCCTATTTCAGCTTTACTAATTTTCATAATTTCTTCACACGCTTCTGAAGAAAAAAATTTACCTATAGGTCCTTTACCAGAAACTTTATTATTTTCTTTTTCAAATGTAAAATATGCCAATCCACTGGATCCTTCATTTTTAGCCCATTTATCTAGGTTATCAAAAAAGCTTCTTGGTTTACTATTTGTTTTCTTTGTTACAATTGCTCTTACTATGGATCCCTCTTTTACCAATTTATTAAAAATTTTAAATTTTACGTCATCTCTTTCGAAAATTTTTGTCAAATCGCATATTTCCAATGGATTTCTTAAATCTGGTTTATCAGTTCCATATTTAAGCATTGACTCAGAAAAAGATATTTTAGTAAATTTTTCATTTAAAATTTTTTTATTTGAAAATTTTTTAAAAAGGTTATTCAACAATTTTTCTACAACATTGAAGATATCATTTTGATCAACAAAAGACATTTCAATATCTAATTGATAAAACTCTCCTGGGCTTCTATCTGCTCTAGCATCTTCGTCTCTAAAACAAGGAGCAATTTGAAAATATTTATCAAATCCTGAAACCATTATAAGTTGTTTAAATTGTTGAGGTGCTTGTGGCAAAGCATAAAATTTACCTGGGTTAAGTCTACTTGGAACTAAAAAATCTCGTGCACCTTCTGGGCTTGACGATGTTAATATTGGGGTTTGATATTCTAAGAAACCAAATTGTTCCATTTCTTTTCTTATAAAAGATATTACTTTTGATCTTAAGTTGATGTTTTTATGAATTTGACTTCTTCTTAAATCTAAAAATCTGTATTTTAATCTTATCTCCTCAGAATATTCCTGATCTGAAAACACTGGAAGTGGCAACTCTTTTGTTGTGCCTAAAATTTTAAAATTTATAATTTTAATTTCAATCTCACCAGTATTAAGTTCTTTATTAATTGTGCTTTTATCTCTTTTGACTACTTGTCCCTCAAATTGTATGACAGTTTCTAAAGGAATTTTTTCAATCTTTTTAAATAAATCGTTTTTTTTATCTATAACACACTGTGTAATGCCATAGTTATCTCTTAAGTCAATAAATAGTAAATTTCCATGATCTCTTTTTTTATTAACCCATCCAGAAAGTAAGGCTTTTTCACCTTCATTTTTTATATTTAATTCATTACATGTGTGAGTTCTGTACTTAGTCAATTTTTTCCTCTAAAATTTCTTTAATTATTTTTAAATTAACTGGTTTTTTTTTTTTTAAACTAATTTTATCAATTGTACATACAAATTCTATAATTTTACTATAAGACCTTTCTATTCTTTTTGAAATAAAATCTATTAATTTATAGTCTAGAGAAATTTGATAGTCTGCTAAATTTTTAGTAATTAAAGCTTGTATTAAAATATCATCAGGTTTTTGAATTTCAGCGAACAAACAATTTTTTAATCTAGATTTCAAGTCATCTAATTTTATATTCAGATTACCTAATGACTTGTTAGAAGTTAAAATTAAAAATTTATTATATTTATCAATGGTATCAATTAATGAATAAAATAAAGTTTCATTAAGGCCCTCACTTAAATTCTCTATTATTATATTTTCATTAAATCTTAATCTATCTAAATCATAGTTTTCTAAATCATTTAAGTCTACTTTCAGACCTTTGTTTTTTTCTAAAAATATTTCAATTAAATGAGTTTTTCCTGAATATCTTTCACCAAAAATATTTATTATTTTTTTTTCCCATTTAGGCCAGCTAAGAAGTAAATTATAAGCATAAAAATTACTATCACTTATAAAAAAATCTTTTGATTTCAAACTTTTGTTAAACTTAAAATCAAATAATTGTTGCCTTAAATCTTTTATTTTACTTTCCATATTTCATTTTCTATATCTATTTTGATATTTCTTTCACTCATGATATTTAAAAATTGTTTGGGGCTGCCATTAAATATAATTTTAAAATTTAAGTTTTTATTTGACATGCTAGTTACATAGTAATCGTAAATTAAATCTATTTTATCCATTTCTTTTTCTAAATTAACTATTTTTAGTGTATCTTTAGAATCTAATTGTAAATTGATTGGTAACTTTAATGACGTATTAATTAAATTATTACTTTTCCATAGATCTTCAAGATTTACTTTAGTTTGAAATATTATACTGTTTAATTTTTTTTGATTTCCTAAATCTACATCATTATAAACATGATTAGTAATTTTTAATTTTTTGTCAAAAAAGAATTTTGACAATATCCGTAATTTTTTTTCATTTTTAAAAATAATAGATATTATGTAATCATCTAAATCATAATTTTTGATGATCTCACTAAATTGATAATTTTCTATATTTTCTTTGTTTTCATTAATTAATTTGATATTATCTAAATCTTCATCTATTAGTACGTAATTTATTAAAAAATACTTTTCATTTATACTATTCCAATTTTCATAAAATGGATTTTTTTCGTATAAAAAAATTTGATTTTTATCATTATCTATAAAAATTAATATTGTTAGGAAGTCTTTATTTTTTTTTAACGATGGAAAAATATTTTTCTTTTCAAAAAAATTTAGAGTTCTCTTTTTGTTAAAATTTACATTAAAATTTGCTATATATTTTTTTTCCAGAAAACTTTCATTATTTATTTCGAATGATTCTATTAAATACTTAATTTCATCAAGTTTTGTAGATTTGATTTTAGGTTTATCTTTAGTGGTAATAATACTTGAAGTTAATTCTTTGAATGCCGCAGAAAAACCTTTGTTAATTACCTTTTCTTTATTAAATTTAGCATCAAAAGGTTCAGAAATTTCGATATCGCTAATTTTAAAAATTTTACTTTCTACGATTGTCGTTGGTATGATAACTAAAATTAAAGTGGATAAACAAATAATTATAAAAGATACAATTTTGAAAATTTTTTTTTTAGTATACATATTTTGAATATATGAAAAAATATAAATTTACATACGAAAAAAGTGGAGTAAATATAAATGCAGCTGACATTTTTGTAAAATATATAGCTAATTTAAATAAAAAAAAAAAATCTGCTATTAAATACAATAATATTGGAAGCTTTGCTTCCATTACAAGCATTCCTAAAGGTTTTAAAAAACCATTATTAATCTCAAGCACTGATGGTGTGGGGACAAAAATTGAAATAGCAAACACTTTAAAAAAATTTGATACTATAGGAATAGACTTAGTTGCAATGTGTGTAAACGATATTTTAGTTCATGGTGCAAAACCTTTAATATTTTTAGACTATATATCAATTGATAAAATTAATTTAGATAAATTAAAAAAAATTATAAATGGTATTAAAAAAGGATGTGAATTAAGTGGATGTAGCTTGGTAGGTGGAGAGACAGCAGAAATGCCAGGAACTTATTCCAAAGACAAATTTGATTTAGCTGGTTTTTCATTAGGAATGGTAGAGTCAAAAAAATTGCTAAAAAAAAATAATATAAAACCAGATGATATCATTATGGCTGTACCGTCTAATGGTCTTCATTCAAATGGTTATTCAATGGTGAGAAATATATTAAGTAAAAATAATATTAATATAAATAAAATTAGTTTTCTTAAAAAAGAATTAATTAAACCAACAAAAATTTATGTAAAAGAAATTTTAAATTTACTAAGAAAAAATCTTATTCATGGGTGTGCACATATTACCGGTGGAGGATTACCCGAAAATTTAACAAGAATTATTCCAAATAATGTTTGTGCTTATATTTATCTAAATAAAATAAAAGTAAAACCTATATTCAAATGGTTAAAAAAAAGGGGTGTAAGCGATTTTGAGATGTTAAAGACTTTTAATTGTGGTATTGGTTTTTGTATAATTACGAAGAAAAAAAATATTAATAAAATAAAAAAGTATTTTAGTAGTGGTTTTAAACCTTATGTCATAGGCCATTTTATTCAAAACCAAAAAAATAAAATCTTATTTAATGAAAAAATCAGGTGGTAAAGAAATAAAAAATAAAATTGCAGTTTTTATTTCTGGAAGAGGGTCAAATCTTAGGTCTATAATTAAATACTCTGCCAAAAAAAAATTTTTTTACGAAGTAAAGTTAGTAATTTCAAATAAAAAAAATGCAAAAGGTTTATTATTAGCAAAAAAAAGAGCTATTAAGAATTACTCAATAGATTTTACAGAGTCAAAAAAGCTCACTGATATAGTTCTAAGTCTTTTAAAAAAAAACCATATAAAACTAGTTTGTTTAGCAGGTTTTATGAAAATATTACCAGTTTATTTTATTAAATCTTTTAAGGGTAAGATCATAAATATCCATCCATCATTACTACCAAAGTATAAAGGTCTAAACACTCATAAAAGAGTGATAAATAATGGCGAAAAATTTACAGGATGCACTGTTCATTTTGTAAATAAATTTTTAGACTCTGGAAAGATTATAATTCAAAAAAAAATTAGAATTAAAAAAAATGATAATCCCAAATCTATTGAAAAGAAAGTTTTGAAAATAGAGCATAAAATCTATCCTCGGGCTATATACAAAGTATTGTCTAATCTTTAAAAAAAAAATTTATTTCTTTTTTAGCATTTTCTTTACTATCAGATCCGTGCACAGAATTTTTATCAATTGAGATTCCAAATTCTTTTCTTATTGTTCCCGGATCAGCTTCTTTAGGATTAGTTGCACCCATTATTTTTCTATTTTCTGCGATTGCATTTTCTTTTTTAAGCACCATCACTAAAACTGGTCCAGAGGATAAATAATTACATAAATCATTGTAAAATGGTTTGGTCTCATGTACTTTGTAAAATTCCTCTACATCTTTTTTTTCTAATTTTACTTTTTTCTCCTTAACAATTTCAAAATTATTTTTTTTTAATATACTTTTAATTTTGCCCTCTAAATTTCTTTCCATCGCGTCTGGTTTTATTATAGATAAAGTTTGCTCCATTTTATTCGAAATTATCCTCTACAAACTTGTCTAAAAGCCTTACACCATATCCAGTTGCACCACTTGAATTTAGTGATCCTGCATATTTAGAGAAAGCCATTCCTGCAATGTCTAGATGAGCCCAAGGAGTTTTGTTAATTATGAATCTTTGTAAAAATTGAGCAGCTGTTGTTGATCCGGCTCCTCCAACGTAATTTATATTTTGCATATCGGCATTTTTAGAATTCATTAGTTTGTCATAATTTTCATGCAGTGGTAATCTCCATACTTTTTCCTCAACCTTTTCTCCTGCATCAAATAATTGCTTTGATAAATTGTCGTTATTAGAAAATAAGCCTGCATATTCAGATCCTAAGGCTACAACAATCGCTCCAGTTAAAGTTGCTAGATCTATTATAAAATTTGGTTTAAATTTTTTTTCCGTGAATGTAATTGCATCTGCTAAAACTAATCTCCCTTCCGCGTCAGTGTTTAAAACTTCTATCGTTTTTCCACTATAAGATTTCACAATATCACCAGGCCTCTGAGCGTTACCGCTTACCATGTTTTCAACAAGTCCAACTACACCAACAGCGTTAATTTTAGCTTTTCTTAAAGCTAAACTTTTTAAGAGCCCTACAACAACAGCGGATCCAGCCATATCATAAGTCATATCCTCCATAAATCTCGCAGGTTTTAAAGATATTCCTCCAGTATCAAAACAGACGCCTTTGCCAACAAAAGCCAAGGGCTTTTTTTGTTTTTTGTTTCCATTCCATTCCATTGTAACAATATATGATCCTCTATCACTACCCTGGCCTACTCCTAGTAATGCATTGCATTTCATTTTTTTTAACTTAGTAGTGTTGTAAACTTTTATTTTTAAGCCTATTTTTTTTAGTTGTGTTATACGTTTTGCATACTCATCTGGGTGTAGGACATTACCAGGTTCAGACACTAGGTCTTTTGTAAAATTGACACCACTTTCAATTGCACTAAGTTTTTTAATTAATCTTAAATCTACTTTTTTTCTTGAAATTACATTTATGTTTATTATTTCATATTTTTTTTTAGTCAAATACTTATCAAATGAGTAAGATTTTAGTTTCATTCCATGAATTAATTCATGTAAATATTTTATATTATTGTTAGCATCAATCGTATCTCCAAAAATATGAATTTTATGCAGATTT
>CABZRN010000015.1 GCA_902528175.1 uncultured Pelagibacteraceae bacterium
ATAATTTTATGGACTGTAAAATACCAATCTTAACTGATTCTGGTGGTTATCAAATTATGTCATTATCTAATTTAAACAAAATTGATAGATCTAAAGGCGCAATATTTAATTCTCATATTGATGGAAAAAAATTCATATTAAGTCCAGAAAAAAGCATTAAAATTCAAAAAAAACTAAACTCAGATATTGTTATGGTACTAGATGAATGTCCAAGAAAAACATTAAGCTATGATACAATTTTGAATGCTGTAAACTTATCAACTGAGTGGGCGAAACGATCAAAAAAAGAATTTGGAAGAAATAAACATAAAGCTCTCTTTGGTATTGTTCAAGGGGGGTTATTTAATGATCTTAGATTAAAGTCTATAAAAGAACTAATTAAAATTGGGTTTGATGGATATGCTATAGGTGGATTGGCCGTAGGAGACTCTCAAAAAGAGATGTTTAAGGTGTTAGATTATCTTAAGAGTTACATGCCTATCAATAAACCTAGATACTTAATGGGTGTTGGGACACCTTCAGATATACTTGGATCTGTAATGCGTGGTGTTGATATGTTTGATTGTGTATTGCCTACTCGAGCTGGTAGAACTGGCCTAGCATTTACTTGGAACGGAAGGGTGAATATTAGAAACGCAAAATACAAAAAAGATAACAAACCACTCGATAAATCGGTAAAAATATTTGATTTAAACAAATACTCTAAAAATTACATTAATCACTTATTCAATACTAATGAAATGTTGGGTCCTATGATTCTTACATTAAATAATATTAATTTTTATCAAGAGTTAATGTTTGAAATTAGAAAGAATATTAAAAAAGGCACTTTTACCAAATTTTATAGGAAATATGTTAATAAGTTATAAAATTACGCATTGATAATTAAAAAATAATGACTATAAAAGTCAATTCTTTGTGGGCCCTTAGCTCAGTTGGTAGAGCAATTCCCTTTTAAGGAATGGGTCGTTGGTTCGAGTCCAACAGGGCTCACCATAGACCAACAAAATCAACCTTAATATTCAATGAGCAAAATCAATTTTTAAAAATTGTTGATTTTTTTATGCACATTCAGAGCACATTCAATGAAATTTAACAGATAAACTACGCATTTTAATTCTTAAATAATTTAAAGAAAAGGTGTAAGGCAAGTGTATGGTTTAAATTACTAATCTTTTATTTTTTAATAAAATTAATTATTTTTTTGATTTCTAAATTTTTTATTATTTAAAATATTTTTTTAACTTTTTATTCAATTTGATTACAATTATTTTGTATTTAATTTGATGAACAATTTTTTTTAAAAAATTAAATTTCTTTAAGAAAAAAAGTTTTTTAGACAACTTATAAATCAGTTTGTTAAAGAAACCACCTAAAAAAATTTCTGATGACCATCTTGGATTAATAAATTTTTCTGTAATTACTTCACTCGGTTGTTCATCAAGAGTACGATTAAAAATATTTTCCATATCTATACATTTTTTCCTATCTATAAAAAATGCAACTATACTGTTAAAAAATTTTATTGAATAAATAATATTGTTTAAGCTATTTTTTTTAAAAACTTCCTCAAGTCTCGATTTATCTTTTACTTTTCCATACAAATCGTCAATTAAAAATTTACTATAATTAATAAAAGAATATTTGCTGGGATTAAAGAATTTTTTATTATAACTTGCTCCTGTATCTTCAATAACAATTAAGCCATCGTCATTTACATTATTTATAACATTATTTAATGTTAAAATTTGATTTTCATTAGTATGTCCACCATCGTCTAATAAAATATCTATTTTACCCACTTCCAAAAAAAAATTTCTCCAAAAAATTTCAGAGGATTGATCACCTATAAATATTTCAAGTCCATGTTTTTCTAATTTTTTTGTCTCCGGATAAAAGTCAATACCTATTACTCTTGCATCATTACCAAAAAATTTTTTCCACATTAATAATGAACCACCCCATTTTACTCCAATTTCTACAAATGTTATTTTTTTGCCCCTATATTTTCCAAAGAGCTCAGTATATATACCAAAATAGGTATTAGATTTCGTGCTATGGAGCTTAGATTCTTTAAAGTATTTATATAAGTCTAAATTTTTATAATCTTCACTCATTAAGATAAATTTAATTAGCTCTTACAGGCTTTATCTGAAAATTTACTGTTTTTCTATATAATTTTTACATCACATAAGTTTCCATAAACCGGGAACTTCACTTCGTATTTGCTAATTTTAGGAATGGGTCGTTGGTTCGAGTCCTACAGGGTTCACCATTTTATTAATTAACTAAATTGGTGGATATTCGTATCTTATTTTGTCGATCCATCCATTTATATTTTCAATTCTTTGTTTTGATGATGGATGTGTATTCATAAAAACAGGCGGCTCCTTACCTTTGTTAGCTTCTTTCATTCTTTCCCAGATTTTTATAGTTTCTCTAATATCATATCCCGAAAGTGATGAAAAAATTAGGCCCAAGTAATCTGCTTCAGACTCTTGTTTACGAGTAAAAGGGTTCATAATTCCAATTTTAGATAATAGTCCAACAGTATCCATACCTGTTGTTCTATTCACTTGTGAGAGTTTTCCACCAGAAAAAATATCTAATAATTGGGTGCCTGTTTGTAAAACAACACCTCTGCTTGCTCTCTCAACAGAATGTTTTGCTACTGCATGAGCAACTTCATGGCCCATCACAGCTGCTAGCCCATCTTCATTTTTTGTAATTTCTAGCATACCTGTATAAACAGCTATTTTCCCTCCTGGCATACACCAAGCATTTTTCATTTTTTTATTATCTATTAATATATATTCCCATTGAAAATTAGATGTTGGGTCTGGAATATCTTTACTCTCAAAATACTGACTAATTGAGTCTTCCATTTTTTTTCCAATCTCTTTTATAAGATTGAGTGATTTTATATCGTCACTTAGTTTCTCTTTTTCTTTAACTTTCTCATATAATTGAGCAGCTTGTGCATTTAGTTTCGATTCAGGTATTAGTTTTAATTGTTTTCTATCTGTTATTGGAACTGTTCCGCATGATGTAAGAAAATAACCACAACATCCACATCCAACTATATTTAGAAATTTTCTTCTATCCATAATAATTATTTTCTTGTATTAATGATAATTTATAAAATATATATGAATTTAAACAATAAAATATTGTTATTTTTGTTTATTATCGCATTAATTTTCGTTATCTATTCATCTTACAACTAATATGTCTGATAAAAAAAAAATCTCTATTTTGGCTAGATTAAGAAATTATTTTTTAGCTGGCATTGTGGTTCTTGTCCCAATTGGATTTACTTTATATTTAACAATTTTTTTAATTAAAATTTCATCCAAACTTCTTCCAAACGAAATTAATCCAAATAATTATTTACCTTTTTCGATACCAGGTTTAGAAATTTTATTATCTGTTATTATAATAATTATTGTTGGTGGAATTTCTTTATCATTTTTTGGAAAAAGAATAGTTTCATTAATTAATGATATATTTAAAAAAATACCTATTTTGAGAACTATTTATTCTGCGATAGGTCAAATGACACAAAGTTTTACTTCGACAGGTAAAGATAAAAAAAGTGTAGTTTTAGTTGAGTATCCAAAAAAAGGTTCTTGGGCGGTTGGGTTTGCCACAAAAGAAAATGATGGTGAAATTAGTAAAAAAGTTAACAAGCAAATGATTAATGTATTTGTACCAACTACTCCGAATCCTACTAGTGGATTTTTACTAATGTATCCTAAAGATGAAGTGATCTATTTAGATATGTCATTCGAAGAAGCTTCAAAATTTATAGTTTCCGCAGGAACATCTGACCCATCAAATTAAACTAAGTCGTTTAAAATATCAGCCCTATCATACATTTTTAATAAGGGCATATAGTCATCAATATTTTCGTTTGTAAATTCAATTCTTTTAACTTCTTGCTCAGCAAGAAAAAAAAGATCTTCATTTAGTATTGGATCAGCAATTCTAAAACTTTGTATTCCACTTTGTTTGAAACCTAACAAATCTCCATACCCTCTTAGCTTCATATCTTCTTCTGATATTTTGAAACCATCATTACTACTTTTTAATATTTTAAACCTTTTTTTTGCATTCTCGCTCAAGTTGGATTTAAACATCAATATACAATAGGCCTGTTTATCACCACGACCAACTCTACCTCTTAATTGATGTAATTGTGATAATCCAAATTTGTTTGCATTTTCTATTACTATTACATTAGCGTTTGGAAAATCTATGCCCACTTCAATAACAGTTGTAGAAACTAAAATATCTATTTTTTTATTTAGAAAATCATTTAAAATTTTTTCTTTTTTACTTTTGTCTAAATTTCCATGAAGTATACCAACTTTATTTGAAAAGTTTTTTTTTAAATATTCGTATCTATTAACAGATGATTGATGGTCTACTTTTTTTGACTCTTCTATCAATGGACATACCCAAAAAATTTGATTTCCATTTTTTACTTGTATTTTTAAAAATGCCAATATTTCATTTATTTTTTTATCTAATTTACTTAATGTATATATTTCTTTACGATTTTTAGGTTTGTTTTTTATAATTGAAACATCCATATCACCAAAAATAGTCATAATCATAGTCCTAGGTATTGGCGTTGCTGACATAACTAATATATCACAATTTTTACCACCTTTATCAGATAGCTTCTTTCTTTGTTTTACTCCAAATTTGTGCTGTTCATCAATAATAATTAATCCCAATTTTCTGTAATTTATTTTATTTTGGAATAAAGAGTGTGTTCCTATTAATAAATCAATTTGATGATTTTCAAGATCATTAATAATTTTTTTTCGAATTTTGTTATCCGTTTTACTTGTTAATATATCAATTTTTACATTTCCAGGTAGTAACCTTTTAGCTAAGGTATAATGTTGTTGCGCCAATATTTCGGTCGGGGCCATAAAAGCAACCTGAAATTTGCTATTTATAACATTTAAAATTGACGTTAGAGCAACTATCGTTTTTCCACTTCCTACATCACCTTGTAAAAGTCTAAACATTTTTTGCTCAGATCTCAAATCATCGTTAATTTCATTTATTGCTTTCAATTGATCCTTTGTGAGTTCAAAATCTATTTTATTTGTTATATGATCAATGTTAGTTGAACTAAATTTTTTTTTAGTTTTCTTCAGTTTTTTTACTGATTTTCTTATTTTTGAATTAATTAAAAAACTTGATAAAATTTCATCAAAAACTAATCTTTTGTAAAAAGAACCCTTCTTGTTTAAATTCTTTGGATCATGTAATTGAATAATTGCATCTTTCCACTTTATATTTTCAAATTTATTACTAATATTTTTATTTAACCATTCATTTAAATCTGGAATTTTATTTAAAACTTCACTAATAATTTTGTTGTATTTTTTTTCATTTAATCCCTCTGTTAAGCTATATTTTGTATCAACCTTCTTGATACTATTTATATTATTCCCTAAGTATGTTGGATTTGTAATTTGATATCTATTTTTATAAAAATTAATTTTACCACTTATTACTACTCTTGAGTTTAAAGGTAGTATTTTCCTGATATATCCTTCGTAGCTATTAAAAAAAATACAATCTAATTTTCCTGTTTCGTCTTCACATAATACTCTATTAGGTAAATTTCGAACTCTAGGAAAATTATATTTCCTTACATTTACTGATATAGTTTGTATTTTGCCAATTTGAAGTTGATTTATTTTTCTTAAATCACTCCTATCTATTATATCCCTTGGCAAATTCCATAATAAGTCAAAAATTGTATTAATATTTTTTTTTCTAAATAATTTGGCTGTTTTGGCACCAATACCATTAATTTTATTGATATCTGATAACAAGTATTCATAATTAGACATATTTACTTATATATCCATGTCACAAAATAAAGAAGATCTTAAAAATAAAATTATTTATAGAGCTTCTTATAGAGGCACAAAAGAAATGGACATATTAATGACTGCTTTTGTTAAATCTTTTATAGATGAGTTGAATGAAGACACACTGAAAATATTAGACAGGTTTGTTAATATGGATGATGAAACATTAATTTCTTTTAAAAAAAAAGAATCATTAGATAATATTAAAGATAAAAATTTGTTAGATATAATTGACAGATTTAAAAAATTTTAGTGGCGGAGAGACTGGGATTCGAACCCAGGAAAGAGTTGCCCCTTTGCCGGTTTTCAAGACCGGTGCTTTCAACCGCTCAGCCATCTCTCCACTCCAGATATTTATATTAAAAAAAATTATTTCTACAACATAATAAGTTTTTTACTATATCTTAAGATATTTTAAGTGTAATTGTCCCTAATAAGCTACAATTCTATGAAAAAATTTAATCAAGGTATCATTCTTAGTAGTTTAGGATCTTTTTGGTGGGGTGTAATTGGAGTAATTTATTTTAGATCCTTATCCTTTGTAGGTCCGCTCGAATTAGTTATACATAGATGTTTATGGACAACAATATTTTTATTAATAACAACTTTTTTTTTATTTAAATGGCAAAAGTTTCTTCTTATTTTAAAATCATCTAAAAAAATATTTGTATTATTTTTATCCTCAATTTTAATTCTTACAAATTGGTCTGTTTGGATATATGCAGTTTCTACTAATCAAATTATAAATGCTAGTTTTGGGTATTTCATAATGCCTATTATGAGTGTTTTTTTTGGTTACTTATTTTTTAAGGAAAAACTAAATTTTAAAATAATCTTATCAATCATATTAGTTTTATGTTCAATATTTTATATGCTATATGAATTTAAGACTATACCCTGGATAGGTTTAACGGTTGCTATATCTTGGTCACTATATAATGTTTGTAGAAAATTAATTAAAGTTGATACTGATATTGGTTTATTGGTAGAAAGTTTTTTTATATTTCCTTTTGCACTTATAGCCCTTATTTATTTATTTAATATTGAGGTTAATTATTTTTCTACAAACAACATTTCAATGATGTTTTTGTTGGTTTTAGCTGGACCTATAACTGTTATACCTCTGTTTTTGTATGTGAAAGGTGTTGAGTTATCTGGTCTTGGACCCACAGGTATGATATTTTATATAACACCAACCTTTCAATTTTTGTTAGGATATTTTTATTATGGAGAAATATTTTCCTTTGAAAAGTTTATTAGTTTTATAATTATATGGTTTGCAGTATTGATCTATTTAAATAATTTATATGAAAAAAATTAGTATTATAATTTCGTCATTACTTTTAATATTATTATCTTTTGGCAAGGTTAATTCTGATGAAAAATTTAGCTCTTGGATTATAGAATTTAAAAAAAAAGCTATTAATGAAGGTATTTCAGAAAAAACAGTTGATGCAGTCATGAATAATGCAATTTTTCTTCCTAAAGTAATTGAGTATGACAGATATCAACCAGAATTTTATGAGGATACAATAACCTATGTTTCAAAAAGAACATCTAAAGATAAAGTCCAAAAAGGTAAAAGAATTTATAAAAAAAATAAAAATTTAATTAATATTGTAGACAAAGAATTCAAAGTTGAAAAAGAACTTTTGCTGGCCTTAATGGGTATCGAGACAAATTATGGTACATATTTAGGTAAAATGGATATAATTTCATCATTAGCAACATTAAGTTACGATAAACGAAGAAGTGAGTTTTTTTCAAACGAATTAATTACAATACTAAGGTTAATCGATCAAAACAAAGTTGATAAAGAAATTTTATTTGGCTCATGGGCAGGTGCCTTCGGTAATTTTCAGTTTATGCCAACCACAATCTCTAATTATGCCATAGACTATAATAATAATTCGATTATTGAATTAAAAAAAGCCGAAGATTCTTTTGCTTCTGCTGCAAATTATTTAAATAAAATTGGTTGGAGAAAAAATGAACCATGTTTTTTTCAGATTGATTTAAATGAAAATATTCCTAAAAAATTATTAAATACGTCAGCAAAAAAAATAAAACATAAAAAAAAATTCAGATATTATAAAAAATATATTAAAGAATTTGAAAATTTGAAGATAGATGATAGTGTAAAAGTAGCTGTAATAACACCTGATAGTGATATTGTTAAGAATAATAGCAAGTTGAAACCTGCTTATTTAGTATTTCCAAATTATGACAGAGTTTTGAAATGGAATAGATCTCTAAGATTTGCAATCGCCGTCTGCACATTAAAAAACAAATTTGAAAATGAATTATAAAATTCTTATAATTTTAATTTTTTTTATATTTTCAGGATGTAAATTAGAAACTGTTAGCAAAAAAGTTAATTATGATAATAATATTTATGTTAATAAAGGATTTACACTAATCTACTCAGATGAACTTATAAAAGACAAAATAACAAAAAAAAAAATTGATGTAAGAAGTTTAGATATTCATCATAGCTATTTAACTAGAGGTACAAAAGTTAAAATTACCAACCTTTTAAACAATAAATCTCTAGTTGGAAATGTCTCAAGAAAAATAAATAATTTGGATTTTTATAATTCAATTGTGTCTAAACGTATTTCGGATGAGTTAAGCATAAATTACAACCAACCTTATATTGAGATAAAAGAAATTAAAAATAACTCAATTTTTTTAGCAAAGAAATCTAAAACTTTTGAAGAAGAAAAAAATGTAGCCAATAGAGCCCCAGTAGATACAATAAGTATCAATGATTTAAACTCATCTAAAAAAGAAAAAATAAAAAATAAAAAACTTAGCAAGTTTTCATATGTAATTAAAGTAGCTGAATTTTACTTTTTTGAAAATGCCAAAGATCTAAAAGAAAGAATAATAACAGAAACAGACATACAAATTGTAAATATCTTGTCTATCTCGAAGAATACACATAGAATTATATTAGGTCCTTATAATAATATTAATTCTCTACAAAAGGCATTTTATAGTATAAGAACTTTAGGCTTTGAAAATATTGAAATTATTAAAAATGGATAAATTTAAAAAATTTTTATTTTATTGTTTTATTTCTTACTATTGTTTAATGACTGCTTCTATTTCCGCTTTTGATATAAACGCTAGAACTGTAATTTTACAAGATTATTTGTCAGGTGAAATTCTTTATGAAAAAGATATTCAAAGATCCATTTATCCAGCTTCAATGACAAAAATAATGACGTCAATAGTTGTATTTGATTTGTTAAAAAGTGGGGATCTAAATCTTGATGATAAAGTAATGGTTTCAGAAAATGCATGGAGACTTTCACAATCAGGATATTCATCGATGTTTATTATGGTTGGAGATGAAGTATCAATAGAAGATTTATTAAAAGGAATAATAATTGCATCTGGAAATGATGCCTGTATTGCTTTAGCAGAAGGTGTTGCTGGTACGGAGGAAGAATTTGCAACTATGATGAATTCTAAAGCTGCAGAAATTGGAATGATAAATACTAATTTTACAAACTCCTCTGGAATAAATGATCCAGATAATTATTCTACTGTTGAAGATATTCTATTAATGTCAAATTATTTAATTAAAAACTATCCTGTTTATTATTCTTATTTTAAAGAAAAAACATTTACTTGGGATCGAACTGGGGGAGATCCAATCATGCAAGGAAATAGAAATCCTTTATTATATAAAAATTATGGTGCTGATGGTATTAAAACTGGCTACCTTGCTGTAGAAAAATATTCATTAGCTAGCTCTATTAAAAAAGGTGAGAGAAGACTAATAGCAGTAGGCAGTGGGTTTGAAACTAAAAATTCAAGATCTAGACAATCAAAAAAACTTTTAACATGGGGTTTCACTAACTTTGATACAATTCAAATAGCTAAAACTGATGAAGAAATTTCAAAATTAGATGTTTGGTTAGGTAAAAAAGATAAAGTTCAAGTTTACGTAAAAAAAGATATATATAAAACAATTCCAAAAGCTAGAAAAAAACATCTAGAGGTATATATTGAATACCATGGACCTATACTTGCACCAATTGAAAAAGATCAAGAGTTAGGAATTTTAAAAATTTTATATAAAGACGAAATTATCAATGAATTTAAAGTTTATGCATTTGAAGATATAAAAAAACTCAATATTATTTCTAGAATTATAAAATCTTTAAATTATCTTATCTGGGGTGATGTATAAGAAAATAATAGTTTTTGAAGGTATAGATGGGTCTGGAAAAACATTTCATCTTAATGAAGTATCAAAGTACTTTTCTAAAAAAAAAATAAAATTTATTAGAATAAGGGAACCAGGTGGCACTAAAAATTCTGAAATAATAAGAAATATTATATTAAATAAAAGGTCGACTTTTAAAAAAAAAACAGATTTATTACTTTATTTAGCTGCTAGAAATGAAAATTATGAAAATTTGATCAAACCACATTTAAATAGAAAAGTTATACTTATCGATAGATTTGTAGACTCAACTATAGCATACCAACATTATGGTTTTAAAATCAATAAAAGAATTATAAAGGAATTAAATAATTTCATAGTAGGAAATCTAAAACCAAATTTTACTTTTTTTCATTATGTACCGGTCAAAAGTATAAAAAAGAAAATTTCAGGGAAAAAAAATAAATACGATGGTTTTAGCAAAAATTTTTATAATAAGGTTCAAAATGGATTTTTAAGTATTTTGAAAAAAAATAAGAATAAGTTAATAATAGATTCGTCTAAAAATAAGAAATACAATATAGAATTAATTAAAAATAAAATAAATAAAATATTAAAAATTAATGAGTGAAGTAATTTTAAGCAAAGAACTACTTACATTTAAAAAAGAAATAAATTTTTTTTCTAATTTATATGTAAACAGAAAATTACCGCAAACTATATTATTTACTGGAGAAAAAGGTATTGGTAAATTAAATGTAGCTTATCATCTAATTAATTTTATATTGTCAAAAGATGAAGATAATGAATATTGTATAACTACTAACAAAATTAATTCTAATAACAAAACTTATAATCTTTTACTTAAGAATATTCA
>CABZRN010000016.1 GCA_902528175.1 uncultured Pelagibacteraceae bacterium
TTTGTTGGATCAAGCAATAGAGATTGTTAGAAAAAGAGTAGACGAGGTTGGTACTAATGAACCTAGTATTACTAAAAGTGGTTCAAATAGAATTGCCGTAGAGTTACCCGGTTTAGATAATCCCGATAGAATCAAATCATTATTAGGTAGGACTGCAAATTTAACATTTAGATTTGTAACTCAAAATACTGACGCCTCTTTTGGTTCAGAAAAACTAAAAGATCTTGATACAGGTGAAGAACTAAATGTAGGTAAAAGAATTATTATAAGTGGCGATAATTTAATAGATGCCAAACCTCAGATGGACAATATTAATAATGAGACTGTGGTAAGTTTTACTTTAGATAGATTAGGTGCAAGAAAATTTGGAAGAGCTACAAAAAACGGTATCGGTAAACAATTAGCAATAGTTTTAGACAATCAAATTATTAGTGCACCTGTAATTAGAGATGTGATAGCCAGTGGATCAGGTCAAATTTCAGGTGGATTTACATTTCAATCAGCAACAGATCTTGCGTTATTACTTAGGTCAGGAGCTCTTCCAGCACCTTTAGATATAATTGAGGAGCGAACTGTAGGACCAGATTTAGGAGAGGACTCTATTAAAGCTGGAGTTTTATCTTTGATAATTGGATTTATTTTAGTGATTTTATATATGATTTATAAGTATAGGTTGTTTGGCTTAATTTCAAATTTTGCTCTAATAATTAATTTATTTATGTTACTTGGTTTCTTAACCATATTTGAAGCTACATTAACTTTACCTGGAATTGCTGGTATTATTCTTACAGTCGGTATGGCTGTCGATGCTAATGTTTTGATTTTTGAGAGAATTAAGGAAGAATTAAAAAAAGAGAAAAATAAAGTAATTGCATTTGATAACGGGTACACATTATCAAGAACTGCCATCCTAGATGCAAATATAACAACAATAATTGCAGCATTAATTCTTTTTGTTTTTGGCTCAGGACCTGTGAAGGGTTTTTCAGTAACATTATCAATTGGAATTTTGACAACTTTATTCTCTGTTTATTACATTGCGCGATTACTCACATCAAACTATGTGATTAAAAATAAAAACAATGAAGTGACAATAAAATGACCAGTAAATATTTTTTTAACAAATATTATAATTTATCAAATGTTATTTCATTAATATTATTCATAATATCTATTTTCTTTTTAATATTTAAAGGTTTAAATTATGGTGTAGATTTCAAAGGAGGAACTTTAATTGAACTAAGATCTGATAATACTGATTATAAAACTGAGGATATTAGAGGAGCGTTTAATAAACTTAATTTGGACGATCTTTCTGTAAAAAAATTTGGTACTGAAGGTGATTATGTAATTAAATTTAAAAGATCAGACCTTAATGAACCTGATTTTATTAAAAATTTAAAAAATGATTTAGATAATTACCTTGAGGATTATAGTTTTAGACGTGTTGAAAATGTTGGACCAAAAGTAAGCGCAGAACTATTGCAGGATGGTGTAACGGCAATAGCAATAGCTTTGGCAGCTATGTTGATTTA
Source organism: uncultured Pelagibacteraceae bacterium (assembly GCA_902528175.1). GTDB lineage: Bacteria > Pseudomonadota > Alphaproteobacteria > Pelagibacterales > Pelagibacteraceae > Pelagibacter. The sequence goes on from CABZRN010000016.1 coordinate 1,536, forward strand.
TATTTGGTTTAGATTTGAATGGCAATTCAGTATTGGTGCAATAATAGCTATATTCCATGATGTTATAATAACACTTGGTATATTTTCTCTTTTGAGTTTAGAAATAAATTTATCAATTGTGGCTGCCGTATTAACAATTGTGGGTTATTCAATGAACGATACTGTTGTAATTTTTGATAGAGTAAGAGAAAATTTAAAAAAATATGCAGATATAAAAATTTTTGATTTAACAAATTTATCTATTAACGAAACATTGTCTAGAACCTTAATAACATCAGTCACTACGCTCTTAGCGCTTTTATCTATTTTCTTTTTTGGAGGAGAAATCCTTAAAGGTTTTTCTTTTGCGATGATCCTTGGCGTTATACTTGGAACTTACTCATCTATATTTATTGCAAATCCAGTTCTTGTTTACTTTAAGGTATCTCAAAAAACTTTAATTAAAGAGGAAGATTAATAAAGGTTTTGCGCTACAACCATACTTAAAAGCATTGGCAATGAAAGCAAAGTGTTTGTTCTAGAGAATAACATTGCAACCCTAGCTGATTTTGCTTTAGTGTCTGCATCTACTTCGATAATGCCTAATGCTTTTTTTTGATTTGGCCAGATAACAAACCAAACATTGAATGCCATTATTATACCCAGCCACATTCCAATACCTATAGCAGTACTTTTTCCACCTCCTGACATGATACCTAATGTCATAGCATCATGAATATATCCGTTTATATAACCTAATATTAAACCTGAAATGATTGTTGCAAGAGCCGCCCATCTAAACCAAAATAATGCCGCTGGAGCAATTACTTTGCTGATAGCAGGTTTATGCTCATCTGGAATCTTTGACATATTCGGTATTTGAACAAAGTTAAAATACCATAATAATCCTATCCACATTATTCCTACTAAAACATGAATATATCTGAATAACCAACTCCAGAACAATGTATCAAAGTCAAAACCACCATTTTGAAAAAATAAAATAAGAAACAACACAATAGATAAAGCAAGTGATAAATGTACAGTTCTTGATAATGAGCTTAAGATATTTCCCATAACTGAATATAACCAAATTTGATTATTTATGCAATTTTTTTAAATTTACCGTTGAGTAAATTTTTTAAAAATTTACCTGTATAGCTTTTGGAAATATTGCAAATACTCTCCGGATTTCCCTCTGCAATAATTTCTCCACCTTTCACACCGCCATCAGGGCCCATATCTATAATATGATCTGCAGTTTTTATAACGTCTAAATTATGCTCTATAACTATTACTGTATTACCAGTTGCAACAAAGGTATGTAAGATTTCTAGAAGTTTTTTTATGTCATGCTGGTGTAATCCTGTAGTAGGCTCGTCAAGAATATATATTGTTCTACCTGTTGATCTTTTTGACAATTCTTTAGCTAATTTAATTCTTTGAGCTTCTCCTCCAGATAATGTAGTTGCTTGTTGACCAATTTTTATATATCCGAGTCCAACTTTTTTAAGTGTAAGTAACTTCGATCTTATATTTGATATATTTTCAAAAAAATCACAACCTTCATCAACAGTCATGTTTAGTACATCGGCTATACTTTTATTTTTAAATTTGATTTCTAAAGTTTCTCTATTATACCTACTTCCTTTACATTCATCACATGTTACATATACATCTGGAAGGAAATGCATTTCATAAGTTATAACTCCATCACCTTCACAAGCTTCACATCGACCGCCTTTAACATTGAATGAAAACCTACCTGGTTTATATCCTCTACTTTTAGACTCTGGTAAATTAGTAAACCAATCTCTTATAGGTCCGAAGGCAGCCGTATAAGTAGCAGGGTTAGATCTTGGAGTTCTTCCTATTGGTGATTGATCAATATCAATTACTTTATCTATTAGTTCAATTCCTTTAAACCCTTTGAACGGCATAGGAATTTTTCTAGATTTGTTATTATTCAAACTCATATTCAAAGCATTAAATAAAGTTTGTAAAATTAAAGTAGATTTACCACTACCTGAAACTCCAGTGATACACGTAAAAGTCCCAAAAGGAATTTTTAGATCAACATTTTTTAAATTGTTACCTGAGGCACCGAGAATTTGTAAAAATCTTCCATTCTTACTCAACCTTCTCTTCTTTGGTATTGGTATATAAAATTTATTACACAAGTATTTACCAGTTATACTTTTATCATTTTTCTTTATTTCATCTAACCCACCATAAGCTATAACTTCTCCACCTTTGCTTCCAGCCTCTGGGCCTAAGTCAATGATGTAATCCGAATTTTCAATTGTCTCAGTATCATGCTCGACTACAATTACAGTGTTACCTAAATCTCTTAATCTTTTTAAAGCATTAATTAATTTTACATTGTCTTTCTGATGAAGACCTATAGATGGCTCATCAAGTACATAAAGTACACCAGTTAGACCAGAACCAATTTGCGATGCCAACCTTATCCTTTGTGACTCTCCACCAGACAAAGTACCTGACTCTCTTGATAAAGTTAAATAATCCAATCCAACATTTAATAAAAAATTGAGTCTTTCATTTATTTCTTTTAATATGTGTTCTGCAATTTTTATTTGTCTCGCATCTAATTTTTCATTTAAAGACTTGAACCATTTTTCAGCATCTATGATAGATTTTTGAGATATTTCACTTATGTGTTGATTGTCTATTTTTACGCATAATGCTTCTTCTTTTAATCTATACCCGTTACAAGCCTCACATTTAGTATCTGATTGATACTGTGATATTTCCTCTCTTTTCCAATCACTATCAGTTTCTAAATATCTTCTTTCAAGATTATTTACTACACCCTCAAAAGTTTTTTTATGCGAATATTTTTCATATCCATCATCGTAAGAAAATTTAATTTCTTCTTCATCTGAACCATATAAAATTATATCCTTTATTTTTTTTGGTAATTTTGACCATTTTTCATCTAAAGAAAAATTATAGTGTTTCGCTAATGATGATAAAGTTTGAGCATAATATAGTGAGCTTGATTTAGACCATGGCTCAATCGCGCCTTCAGCGATAGTCTTTTTTTCATTTGGAACAACAAGATTAGGATCCACATTTAATTTTATACCAATACCATCACATTCAACACATGCTCCATATGGACTATTAAATGAAAATAATCTTGGTTCAATTTCCTCTATAGTAAAGCCACTTTCAGGACATGCAAATTTAGAAGAAAATATTATTTTTTCTTTTTTTCTAAATTTAGCTGGCAATGTTTCATTTTCGTATTCTACATATAATAATCCGTTGGACAAATTTAGTGAGGTTTCGATACTTTCAGCTAAACGATTACCTAAATCAGAATTTAGTATTATCCTATCAACTAATATTTCTATTTCATGCTTTATTTTTTTATTTAATTCTGGAATGTTATCTATCTCGTAAATTTTCCCATCAATCTTAATTTTTCTAAAACCTCTTTTTTTATAAGATAAAATTTCTTTTTTATATTCACCCTTACGACCTCTCACAATTGGTGAAAAAAGATAAATAGTACTTTTTTTCGGCAATGTTTTAATTTTATCTACAATTTGAGTTACTGTTTGTGATTTTATTTCTTTTCCAGTAAATGGTGAGTAGGGGATACCAACTCTTGCAAATAACACCCTCATATAATCATATATTTCAGTAACAGTCGCTACTGTTGACCTTGGATTCTTTGATGTATTTTTTTGTTCAATAGATATTGCGGGACTTAGACCTTCGATTAAATCAACTTTAGGCTTTTTCATTTTATCTAAAAATTGTCTTGCATAAGCTGATAAACTCTCAACATATCTTCTTTGACCTTCAGCGTAGATAGTATCAAAAGCTAGAGATGATTTTCCTGATCCTGACAGACCAGTTATCACTACAAATTTATCTTTTGGAATATCTAAAGAAATATTCCTCAAATTATGTTCTTTTGCCCCTTTAATAACTATCTTTTTAATCATCTTTTTTGTTGCTTTACTTCAATATTATTAATAATCAAACCTTTTCTATGATATATTAAAACCACTAAAATATTATGGCTGGAAGTTTAAATAAAGTACTATTAATTGGACGATTAGGCGCAGATCCTGAAATTAAACAAATGGTTAATGGTAAAAGTGTTGCTAGACTTAGTTTAGCTACTAGCCAAAGCTGGAAAGATAAAAACACTGGAGAAAAAAAAGAAAAAACCGAATGGCACCGTGTGGTTGTATTTAATGAGGGTTTAGTAAATGTGGTTCAACAATATTTGAAAAAAGGTGCTCAAATTTATGTTGAAGGTCAATTGACAACTAGAAAATGGAAAGATGAACAATCTGGCCAAGATAAATATTCTACTGAAATTCTTATACAAGGTTACAACTCATCACTGACAATGTTAGGAGGTGGTGGTGCTACTTCTAATTTAACTTCATCAAACAACAATCAAGAAGTATCACAGATCACAGATAGCAATCTTGATGATGACATACCTTTTTAACTTTTATGGACAAAAGTGAAATAGATCAAAAGTCTAAAATTAAACCTATAGCTATGTACGACGAGATGAGCTCGTCATACTTGTCATACGCGATGAGCGTTATTGTTAGTAGAGCATTACCTGATATTAGAGATGGATTAAAACCAGTACACAGAAGAATAATTTATGCCATGTATAAAGGAGGTTTTGATTGGTCAAAACAATTTAGAAAATCAGCCAGAATTGTCGGTGATGTTATTGGTAAATATCATCCTCATGGAGATCAAGCTGTTTATGATGCTTTAGTTAGAATGGTGCAAGATTTTTCAATGAGTGTTCCACTTATTGATGGACAAGGAAACTTTGGTTCTGTCGATGGAGATCCACCTGCTGCAATGAGATATACAGAAACCAGACTTTCTAAAATAGCTGAGTATTTAATTGAGGATATAGAAAAAAATACTGTAGATTATAAAAGTAATTATGATGAAACAGAAAAAGAACCAGTTGTTTTACCAGCTCAATATCCAAATTTATTAGTTAATGGTGCTGGAGGAATAGCGGTTGGAATGGCAACTAGTATACCACCACATAATCTTGGTGAGGTAATAAATGCCACACAAGCTTTAATTAATAATAAAGATATTAAAATTAATGAATTAATGAAACATATACCTGGTCCAGATTTTCCAACTGGAGGAACAATCATTGGGAAAGATATTATCAAAACTGGTTATAAAACAGGCAGAGGTTCTTTTAAAATTAGAGGTGATATCAATATAGAACAATTAAAAAATGGTAAAGAAAGATTAGTAATTACAAATATTCCCTATCAAATAAATAAATCTGTATTAAATGAAAAGATTGTAGAATTAATAAGAGATAAAAAAATTGAAGGTATTAGCGATATTAGAGATGAGTCGAATAGAGAAGGGATTAGAGTTGCAATAGATTTAAAAAGAAATACTGAACCAGAAACTGTTAAAAGACAACTTTATAAATACACATCTTTGGAATCTTCATTTAGTTTTAACACTTTAGCAATTGTAGACAAGAAACCTAAGAATTGTAATTTAAAAGATTTTTTAGAATCTTTTCTCAAATTTAGAGAAGATGTAGTAACAAAAAAAACAAAATTTAATTTGAATAGAGCAGAAGACAGAGCTCACATTTTAATCGGTCTTTCGGTAGCTGTGGAAAATATTGATAAGATTATTAAGATAATTAGAAATTCAAAAAATCCTGAAATCGCAAAAGAAACATTAGTTAAAACAAAATGGAAAATTAAATCAACTCAAAAATTTATTAAACTTATAGAGAAAAAAAATACTATCGCAGCATATTTTCTTTCAATTGATCAAGTGAATTCTATTTTAGAATTAAGATTACAAAAACTTACAGCTTTGGGCATCAATGAAATAGAAGCTGAAATTAAAAAATTGTCTGACTTAATTATTCAATATAAAAAAATTCTAACTTCTAGAAAAGAATTATTAAAAGTAATCAATAATGATTTGAATTTAATTAAAGAAAAATATTCTAATCCTAGGAGAACAAAAATAATTGATGCTATATTAAATTACGATATTGAGGAAACTATTCAAAAAGAATCAGTAATTATAACTGTAACACTACAAGGTTATATTAAGCGTGGTGCTTTAAGTAGTGTAAGGGCACAGAAAAGAGGTGGAAAAGGGAAGGCTGGAATCAAAACTAGAGAACAAGACTCTGTTGTACAAACCTTATCCGTAAACACACATACATCAGTCCTTTTTTTTTCAACAGAAGGATTAGTATATAAATTAAAAGCGTGGAAAATACCTGAGGGCACTTCTATCTCAAGAGGTAAGTCTTTGTACAACATTTTACCCTTAAAAAACCATCAATCCATAAGCTCTATAATGCCTTTGCCTGAAGAAAAATCAGAGTGGAAAAATCTTAATATAGTTTTTGCAACCTCAAAAGGTAAAATAAGAAAAAACTCTCTTGAAGATTTTACTAATATAAACGCATCTGGAAAAATTGCTATGAAACTTGACCCTGACGACAAAATTATCGGTGTAAAAATATGTAGAGAGGATCAAGATATAATACTTAGTTCACTAAACGGAAAATCTATAAGATTTAACGTTGAAAAGATTAGATTATTTAAAGGCAGATCTTCTAAGGGAATAAGGGGTATAAACCTAAAGGAAAAAGATTTGATCGTATCTTTGTCAACTATTGATAAAGATACAAAAAATGGAAAAAAAAGTAATAAATTTATTTTATCAATAACCGAAAACGGCTTTGGAAAAAGAACTGCTTCAAATGATTTTAGGGTAACAAATAGAGGGGGAAAAGGAATAATAGGTATAGTTAATTCCTCTAGAAATGGAAATGTGTCTTCTTCGTTCCCAGTTTTTGAGGGCGATGAAATTTTGATATCTACAAACAAGGGAAGAGTGATTAGAGTTGCAGTTAAAGAAATAAGAATTGCTGGACGAAATACACAAGGAGTTAGAATAATTAGATTATCAGGAGATGAAAAAGTTGTTTCAGCAATAAAAATTGATGATAACTTACTATAATGAAAAAAGTTATTTATCCAGGAACATTTGACCCAATTACTTTTGGGCACATAGATTTAATTAAAAAAGCATTGAACATTTTTGATAACCTTATTATTGCGATCTCAGATGGTAACAATAAGAAATATTTATTTTCAGCTGAAGAGAGAGAATATTTAGTGAAAAAATCTCTTTTTAGTGATCTTAAATTTAAAAAGAAGCAAATAAAAGTAGTAACATTTAATACTTTAACAACTGATTTTTGTAAAAAAATGAAATCAAATATAGTGCTTAGGGGTCTTAGAGCAACTTCGGATTTTGAATATGAGTTTCAACTTTCCGGAATGAATAAAAAATTAAATAATAACATTGAAACTGTATTCTTAATGTCTGACCCTCAAAATCAAATTATTTCATCTAAATTAGTAAAAGAGATTGCTGATTTAAAAGGAAATGTAAAAAAATTCACTACAAAAAGTGTATTAAAACATTTAAAAATAAAATTAAATGATTAGAGTATTAATTTTAATATTTTTATTTATTGGTTCTAATTTATCAGCGGAGGAAAATACTATGATTTTAAAATTAAAAGACGGCGAAGTAAAAATTGAATTATTTGCAGATGTAGCCCCAGGTCATGTTAAAAGAATAAAAGAATTAGCAAATTCAGGAAAATACAACGGTGTTGTATTTCATAGAGTAATAGATGGATTTATGGCTCAAACAGGTGATGTAAAATTTGGTAATTCAGATAGTGAAGAATTTGATTTAAATAGAGCAGGTATGGGCGGTTCTGATTTACCAGATTTAAAAGCTGAATTTAATAATTTGCCTCATGAAAGAGGCACATTATCTATGGCGAGATCTCAAAATCCAGATAGCGCCAATAGCCAATTCTTTATTTGTTTTCAACCAGCTTCGTTTCTAGACAGACAATATACTGTATTTGGTAAAGTAATTAGCGGAATGGAATTTGTTGATAAAATTAAAAGAGGTGACTCAAATAATAACGGAGCTGTGACTGATCCAGATAAGATAATATCTTTTAAAACAGAATAATTTTAATTAATGGCATTAAAAAAATTTAATTTTAATGTTCTTAAAAAAGAAAA
>CABZRN010000017.1 GCA_902528175.1 uncultured Pelagibacteraceae bacterium
TGTTATTAATTCTTTTAGGATTTAATTGCTTAAACTGTGTTTCCCAAAATCTAATAGTATGTAGTCCATTTTTTTTCTGAGTATCAATGTTTGAATTCAATATTTTTAAAACCTCACTAATTGTTTTATATGTGCTGTTAATTTTTTTAGGCATTATTATTATTGACAAATTTTTTAAAGTCTTTTGAAGGTTTAAACAAAACTACATGTCTTTCCGAAATCAATTTTATTTCTTTTGTTTTTGGATTTCTACCTTCTCTCTGTTTTTTAAATCTTATTTCAAAAGTTCCAAAATTAGAGATTTTAACTTTCTTTTTTTTCTTTAAATTATTTATTATCAACTTAAGTATATCATCTAAAATCACATCTAAAATATTTTTTGAATACCCAATTTGCATATAAATAGAATTTATAATATCTTTTTTTGTTAGATTTATTCTCATTTAATAATATTATCCTTAATTTTCTGTATTAAATTATTTTTTACTATTTTAATGCACACATTTAATGAATGAGAAAAGCCAATATAATCTGTTGAGCCGTGACTTTTGACAACAGGTGAGTTTAATCCAATTAAAATTGCTCCGTTATAAAGTCTGGGATCTAATTTGTTTTTAACTTTTTTCAGATTTTTTATATTAATTAAACTTGATAATTTACCCAAAATATTTGATGTCATAGAATTTTTAAACTCATTTATAATAAAATTTGCAGTCCCCTCTGCTGTTTTTAAAGCAATATTGCCTGTAAAACCATCTGTAACAATTACGTTAACTTTTCCATCCATTATTTGATTTCCCTCAACATATCCTTGAAAATTAAAATTTTTATTTTCGTAACTTTGAAGATACTGGTACGCTTTTTTAATAATATCATTTCCTTTTAATTCTTCTAATCCTACATTCAATAAAGCTACTTCTGGATTATCATTTGGATATAAAGATTTAAATAATGAAGACCCCATAATTGAGAAGTCTACTAAATTTTTATCACTACACTCTATGTTTGCACCAAGATCCAAAACAACATTAAAACTTTTTTTATTTGGCCAAAGTGCTGATAATGCAGGTTTATCAATATTATCAATCATTTTTAAATTTAATTTTGAAATTACAAAAAGTGCACCAGTATTTCCTGCTGATATGGCTACATCTGACTCATTATTTTTAACACTTTGTATAGTAAGCCACATACTTGTATCTTTACCCTTTTTAGCTGCTGACAGAGGGGAGTCAGTATCTAAAATTTTATTTTTTGCGTTAGTAATATTAAAAATTTCTTTATTATAATTATTTGGCAGGTGGGAGTTTATTTTTTCTTGATCTCCAAAAATATTATAAATAACGTCTTTGTTTTTTTTGTAATTTTCTATAATTCCATCAATTACTTTTTTTGGAGAATTTTCACCACCCATTGCATCTACTGCAATTTTTATTTTACCTGACATAATAAAAATTATTCCTTAGGATCTAAAACTTGTCTACCTTTATAAGTTCCTGTTTTAAGATCAATATGATGTGATAATCTGTATTCACCTGATTTTTTATCCTCTATAATATTCTTAGTGACAAATTTAATATGTGATCTTCTTTTTCCAGATCTAGATTTTGTGGTTTTTCGTTTAGGTACTGCCATAATTTAAAATTTATGTTCTATTACACTTTTTATAAATGAATTTAAAGATATTTTTGTTAAATAAACGTAATACTTTTCAAAATATTCAACTATTTTTTGATTATTATGTTTATTTTCAATATAAAGATTAAAAATTTTTAATTTGTCATTTTTGTCATAATTTTCCCAGTTGTGGATCTTTTCTATTATAGAATAAAGCATATTTATATATGTTTTCATCTTTTTATTAACAGATTGATCTCCATATCCAATCTCTCGTATATCAAGTTCTATTTGTCTAAAAGTGTAATCGTAAAAATTTTGTATATATTTTTGGTCTATTTTAGATTTATAATTTTTAAAAAAAAAAGCTAAATGAAATAAAAAAATCAGTAATCTATCTGAAAATGTATCTTTATTTGTAAAATAATAATAAATGTTTTTATTTCTAGAGAGATTAACCAAATTATTATATATATTTATAAATTCTTTATTCATGAAATTATTTTTTTTTATATCGATTTTTATCTTAATATCAAATTGTTCTTTCAATTTAGTTGATGATCATCATGGTGTTTTTTATTTGGAAAAAAAGGAAAAAAAAATCGAGGTACAAGTTTCAAATACTAACGATATTTTAAGTATTTTAGGAGAACCTTCTACGAAAAGTACATTTGATAATGATGTCTGGATTTATATTGAAAGAAAAATTACTAACTCTCACTTTTTTGGTAGAAGAGAACTCGTGGTTAATAATGTAATGATCCTAGAAATCGATGATAAGGGTATCTTAGCCAAAAAAGATTTTTTTGATATTAACGATATGAGGGATATTGATTTTGATCAAAATAGGTCAGAAAGTTTGCAAAAAAGAAATTTTATTTATAATTTTCTTTCAAGTTTAAGACAAAGAATTAACGATCCATTAGGTGTAAGAAAAAAGAAAAGACAACAAGGTGTAAGGTAATTTTAAATTTATCCTGCTATAACAGCTAACAACAATAGAGCTACAATATTTGTGATTTTTATCATTGGATTTACTGCAGGACCTGCTGTATCTTTGTATGGATCTCCAACTGTATCTCCCGTAACAGCTGCTTTGTGAGCTTCAGATCCTTTGCCACCATAATTTCCATCCTCTATGTATTTTTTAGCATTGTCCCATGCTCCCCCTCCAGCAGTCATCGAGACAGCAACGAATAAACCTGTAATTATTACCCCTAGTAACATTGCTCCAACAGACGCTAATGCAGCAACTTGACCTCCTATAGATAAAATTATAAAATATAATATTATCGGTGAAAGAACTGGTAATAAAGATGGAATTATCATTTCTTTAATTGCAGCAACTGTTAATAAATCTACTAATTTAGCGTAATCAGGTTTTTGTTTTCTTTTCATGATACCTGGGTATTTTTTAAATTGTCTTCTCACTTCTATAACTACTGCTCCGCCTGCTCTACCAACAGCTTGCATCCCCATTGAACCAAAAAGATAAGGTAACATGCCACCAATTAATAAACCGACAACTACATAAGGATTTGATAAATCAAATGTAACAATTATTCCCTCTAATTTAGATCCCCCGACTTTAGAAAAATGTTTTATATCTTCAGTATATGCAGCGAATAGAACTAAGGCACCTAAACCTGCAGAACCTATTGCGTAACCTTTGGTTACAGCTTTTGTTGTATTTCCCACTGCATCTAATGCATCAGTAGTTTTTCTAACGTTGTTTGGCAATTTAGACATTTCTGCAATTCCACCAGCATTATCTGTTACAGGTCCATATGCATCTAATGCCACAACCATTCCTGCAAGAGCTAACATTGTGGTTACAGCTATTGCAATACCATATAGACCAGCAATGTTATTAGTTATAAGTATACCAGCTACAATAATTAAAGCGGGTATAGCCGTAGCCTCCAAAGAAATAGCCAAACCTTGAATTACATTTGTACCATGACCAGTTGTTGAAGATCCTGCAACACTTCTAACAGGTCTATAATTTGTGCCTGTATAATACTCTGTTACCCAAATTAATAATCCAGTAATAATTAAACCTATAACCCCGCAGTAATACAAATCTATCCCAGTAAAAGATTTATTTTTAAGTTTATATATATTTTCCAATCCTAAAACATAGTCTGTCACAGGATATAAGATTATTAAAGAAGCTAGAGCAGAAACTATAAATCCTTTATATAAAGCGTTCATAACATTTTTGCTATTACCTAATCTAACAAAAAATGTTCCAATAATAGATGTTAAAATACATGCCCCACCTATAGTTAATGGATATATCATCATACTCATATTGTTAGGAAAAAATATTGATGATAACACCATAGTTGCAACAATTGTTACCGCATAAGTTTCGAATAGGTCAGCTGCCATTCCTGCGCAATCGCCTACGTTGTCACCTACGTTATCTGCTATAACAGCAGGATTTCTTGGATCGTCTTCTGGAATACCTGCTTCAACTTTTCCAACTAGATCTGCGCCAACATCGGCACCTTTTGTGAATATACCTCCACCTAATCTAGCAAAAATTGAAATCAAAGATGCACCAAAACCTAGTGCTACAAGGGCATTTACTATTTCCCTCTCATCAATTTCAAATTTTAATAAAAGATAATAATAAACTGCAATTGATAATAGAGCTAAGCCAGCAACCAACATTCCTGTAACTGCTCCTGATTTAAACGCTACATTCAAACCGCTGCTCAAACCCTTTCTTGATGCTTCTGCAGTTCTAACATTTGCTTGAACAGATACTAACATACCCACATAACCTGCGATACCTGAGAGTGTCGCACCAATAAGATAACCTAAACCAACAAGAATACTGAACGAAAAACTCACAATCACTAAAACTACAACTCCTACAATAGCGATAGTTTTATACTGTCTGTTTAAGTATGCTTTGGCTCCAATTTGTATTGCTGAAGCAATTTCTTGCATTTTAGCATTACCTGCACTGGAACTTAAAATACTTTTACCAGTAAAATAACCATAAACTATTGATAATAGTCCTGCTAGTATTGTGTAAGTTAATATTGTTTCAGTATTACTTGACATAATTTTGTCTTTTAAAAATCGGACAATACAAAATAAAATATAAAAGGCAATAAAATATTAGGTGAAAAAATGCTCATAGCCTGGTATTTTTGTTAAATTCAACACTTTATCATCATTTAATAGCCTAAACTTGAATTTTTTTTTTGATAAAATTTTACCTATTCTACTAATTTTTGTTTTAGTTATTTTTGAAATATTATCGATTTTATTTCTGTTAGATTTGTTAGAAGTGAACAAAATCTGATAGTCATCACCATTGAAAATAAATTTACTTTTTTTAAAAGAATTTTTAGTTAAAAAAATTTTTAATTTACTAGATATAGGTATTCTATCATAATAAATTTCTGATGATATTTGTTGTGCATTAATCATTTTATTTAAATCAATTAATAGACCATCAGAAATATCGATTGATGTATTTGCTAATTTTATTAAATATTTTGAAAATTTTAAATTAATTTTTGGCAAATAAAATTTGTTTATAAAATATTTTTTGTGAATATTTTTTTTAAATTTTTTTTTTTGTAAATATTTTAAACCTAAATAACTATCACCTAAATCACCTGTAATATAAATATCATCATTTACTTTGGCATTATTTCTTTTAACTATTTTGTTACTGAGTCCTAATGAAACAATAGTGAATGAATTTATCTTGGAAAAAACCGTATCACCACCAGATAGTTTTATAGAGAATTTCTTTTGTTCAGATTTTAATGAATTAATTATTTTCTTTAAGTTTTTGCTACTAAAAGAGTGTTTATTTCCACTTCCTGAAATAAAATAATATTTAGGTATAACTCCTTTGCATATTAAATCTGATATTGAGGATCTGATTATTTTTTTAATTAATAAATTTGGTTTAATAAAATTTGGAAAATGTATTTTTTCTACATAGGTGTCAACAGAAATTACATTTTTATTTTTTTTATCAAAAAAAACGTCATCATTTAGATTTAATGCAGATGGATTATTCTTAACTAGTTTAGTTAGATAATTTTTTATCAAATTGCTTTCATTCATTTGTAAATCTTAAATTTTTAGAAATTTTATCGAGTAATGCATTTAAATATTTAGTCTTTGCATCCTCAACAAAAAAATTTGATGCATTTAAATATTCTTTGATAATTATTTTTGGTGAGGTTGCTTGTTTATAAAGAAGTTCATAAATAGCACTTTTTAATATAATTAAAAAAACATTATCATGTTCTTTTAAATTAATATCATTGTCTAAATATTTTTTTATTTCCGTAATTATTACTTCATTTCTTTCAATTGTACCAAAAACCACATCTTTTATAAATTTTTTGAATCTATGTTTAGGTATAATTATGTTTTGATCATTATTATAGTACTTTTCGTATAAAATCTGGATAATTATAACTCTAGGGTTATTTTTTGGGCTAAAAATTGGCTTCATTTTATAATTGATTTATTTATATAGTATAGAATTTAATGCAAACGCTGCTTCTTTACCCTTGTTTATTCTTTCTAATGCTTGCTTGTAATTAAAACAGGTTAAAATGCAGTTTCCTACAGGTTTTTTACTATCTATACTTATGTTCATGATTGCATCAATTACAGATTTTGATATTAAATCAAAATGGGCAGTTTTGCCTTTAACTATACAACCAATAGCTACAAAGCCATCATATTTTTTTATATTTCTTGAAATTACTACTGGTATTTCAAAAACACCCGGAACTTTAATAATCTTTAAATTAGTTTTTTTATTAAGAAATTTTTTAGTACTTTTTAATAAAGCTTCACTAATATCTTTATAATAATCTGATATCACTATGAGAACTTTTTTTTTCATTTAATAATCTCTTGTTTTACGATTTTTATATCAAATCCCTCTAGACCTACAACTTTTTTTGGCGATCTTGTAACTAAAATCATATTCTTAATCTTTAATGATTTTATTATTTGCGCTCCTATACCATAATTTCTTATTAATTGATCAGGTCTCTTTTTAATTTTCTCTGACTTTAAATCTTGTAATGTTGTAGATACAGACTTAATATTAGTATCTCTAATAAATATGAGAACACAATTATTAAATTTTTGAAAATATTTTAAAGTATTACTAAATGAGTTGGGTAGATTTTTTCCCATAAGATAATTTTCAACAATATTTGAAGATATAACTCTAACTCTAATATTCTTATTAGATTTAATTTTACCTTTTACTAAAGCAAAATTTTCAGATCCATCTAATATATTTTCAAATACCTTAATAGAAAATTTTTGATCATTTATCGATATATGATCCTTTTTCTTTAACTTGATTAATTTCTCATTTTTAAGTCTGTATGAAATTAAATCTTCAATTTTACCAATCTTAAGATTATGTTTTTTTGCAAAATCAAAAAGCTCTTTTCCTTTTGACATAACACCATCATCATTCATTATTTCACAAATAACTGCTGACGGGTTTTTATTTGCAAGCTTTGAAATATCTACAGATGCCTCTGTGTGTCCTGCCCTAACTAACACACCACCTTCTTTTGATATAATTGGAAAAATATGTCCTGGAGAAACAATTTCTTCTTTCTTTACTTTATCTTTAATGGCTGTTTTGATAGTTTTTGACCTATCTTTGGCTGAAATTCCAGTTGTAACACCTTTTTTTGCCTCAATAGACACTGTAAAAGCAGTTTGATTTCTTGAATTATTTATTGGAGACATTAATGATAGATTTAATTTTTTCGCTTGCTTATCTGTAATAGCTAAACAGATTAATCCTCTACCATATTTGGCCATAAAATTAATCTTATTAGATGATACATTTGATGCAGGAACGACTAAATCCCCTTCATTTTCACGATTTTCATCATCTACAAGGATATACATTTCTCCTTTTTTTGCAGACTTTATAATTTTATCTATTGGAGTGTAATTACTTTTTGCCATAATGTTTTTTTATATATTTTGATATGATATCAATTTCAACATTGACAATTTGTCCCTTTTTTAGATCTGATAAATTTGTAAGCTTTAAACTGTGAGGAATTAACCACACTTGAAATCCAGTTTTTGTTACCTTGGATATTGTTAAAGATACACCATTTAAAAGAATAGATGCTTTAGGTATTAAATATGATAAATCTTTTTTATCTATTGTAAAATCATATATTCTTGATTTACCTTTTTTTATTATTCTTTTTACCCTTGATGTGCAGTCAACATGACCCTGACATAAATGACCAGAAATTTTTTGACCATATTTTAAGGGTAATTCAAGATTGATCTTATCACCTATTGATATATTTTTAAATTTAGATCTATTCATTGTTTCTTTCAATAAATAAAATTCCATAACTTTATTCTTTAGAGAAACCATTGTTAAACAAACACCATCGCAACATATTGAAACACCTAAGTCTTTTTTTTTAACTTCTAGATTGCTTTTGACAAAAATATTTACACCTTTAGTGGTTTTTTTAATTTTATTTACAATCCCTTTATTAAAAATAATACCATTAAACATAATTAACTATAATTAATAACTTTATCCCCATTAAGATATACATCCAAATTCATTTTGTTTTTAAATTTCTTATTTAACTGATTAACTATTTCCTTTATCCCCAATTGTCCATTTGTATTT
>CABZRN010000018.1 GCA_902528175.1 uncultured Pelagibacteraceae bacterium
TTATAAATTTTGGAAAATTTCAACACAAAAATATTTTTATAAAAAAAATGAACGAAATTAAAAAAATTTTAAAATTATTTTTAGTTTTATTGAATAAAATTTTAATACCACTTGGATCAAGATTTTGTTATGAAAAACTAATTTATTTAATGTTCATTTTAAATTTGAGAGAAATTAAAAAAATTTCACCAAAAAAAAGGAAATATAAAGTTATTGTTCTATCAAAACTTGGCGGAGATTTAGACTTATATAGCTCTCAGATAAAATATAACAAAAATATAGTATATTATTATTTTCCAAGATACTTTTTTAAATTAATTTTTAATGTGTTTGTAAGTAATCATCAAAATTTAAGCGATTATAAATATGATATTAAAAATAAAGAATTAAAATTAAAAAAAGAAAATTATAGAAAATTTCTTTCAAAGTTAATTTCGATAATTCAAAAAAAACTCTCAATTGATTGTTTTATCGGGTTTAATTTTACTTACAAAGCAGAAAGAGAGCTTCAAGCAGCGTGTGAAAATAATGGTATTAAATTTCTTACCTTACACAAAGAAAGCGTAGGAACTCACTTAGAAAATAAAGTTATTAAACATATATACAAAAATTTTATTGGTAGATACAACGGCCACAAGATTGCAGTTTACAATAAAAATGAAAAAAAAATGTTGTTAGAAACTAAAATTGCTAGAAAAAATCAAATAGAAATTGTTGGATGTTCAAGATTAGATGAGTGTTTTAAGTATAGACAAATTTTACCTAAAAAAAAAATTCTTTATTATTTGATAGATTTTAATAGAGGATTGCCAACAAGGTTTTTCGATATTTATAAAAATGGAGAGCTTAACAAAATAAAGGGTTTAAACTACAATTTTAAGAGAATTAATTGGAAAAAACTACACACAAAAATTATTAAAAATTTAAAATTGTTTGCACAAAATAATAAGAATATCGAAATTATTCTTAAGGGAAAACAAGGCTATTATAAAGCAGAGGATTATAATAATTTACCAAAAAATTTTAGAGTTGTTCTTGGTGGGACCGGGGGTCATTTATTAAAAGAGGCAAAATTAATCATTGGCTGGAATTCTACAGCAGTTTTAGAGGCAATAGCAGCTAATAGATTTTGCTTACATCCTTTTTTTTTTAAAAAAAATAAACTTATAAATGAGGCTACTCTAAAATTGAATTCAAAAAAAATTTCAATTGCATTTAACGAAAAAGAATTTCAAAAAAAACTTAAATTTTTTATAGAAAAAAAATATGATAAAAAAAAAATAAATAATAATCTTTATCCACTAAAGTATTATCTAAATAATATAAATGGTTCCTCTGGCAAAAAATTAAATAATTTTATTTTAAAAAATTTAAATTAATGAAACAATTACAAAAAAAAAATCAAAAGATCATATGTATTATCCAAGCAAGAATGGGCAGTACCAGACTTCCTGGCAAAGTGTTACTAGAAGGTGGAGATAGAAAACCTTTGTTAGTAAATCTTTATGAAAGATTATCTAAAAGTAGATATTTAGACAAAATTATAATTGCAACCACAAATTTAAAAAATGACAATAAAATTGTAAAAGTTTGTAAACAATTTAAAATCAGTTATTTCAGGGGTAATAATTTGGATGTTCTTGATAGATATTATCAATGTGCATTAAAGTTTAAAGGAGATATAATATTAAGAGTTACTGCAGATTGTCCATTATTAGAATTTAGATTTGTTGATAAGTTTATTAATTTTTTTTGTAAAAAAAAATATAATTTCTTAACTAATGGAAATCCTAGAACTTTCCCCAAAGGTTTTGATCTAGAAATTTTTGATTTTAAAACTTTAAAAAAATGTAAAGAAAATGCTAAATTAAGATATGACAAAGAGCATGTAACACCACACATTAGAAAAAATTTGTATAAATTTAAATTGGGAAATTTTAAAAATAAATCAAATTTATATAAAAAATACAGGTTAACACTTGATTATAAGAATGATTATTTGGTAATTAAAGAAATATATAATAATCTTTATAATAAGAATAAAATATTCAATTTAAATAAGATAATAAAATTTTTGGATAAAAGTAAAATTAATAGTCTAAATATAAAACATAATTAAAATGAAAAAAATAATAAATTACGGATCTCATAATATTGACAAAAAAGATATAGATCTAGTTTCAAAAGCTTTAAAATCTTCTCTAATTACGCAGGGTCAATTTGTTAAAAAATTTGAAAAGGACTTATCAAAAAAATTTAAATCTAAATTTTGTACAGTTGTGTCTAATGGTACCGCAGCACTATTCATGATTGGAAAATTACTTAATTGGAAAAAGGGAGATACTATTTTGACTACTCCCGTATCTTTTTTAGCAACGCCAAATTGCATAGAACTTTGTAATGCTGAGACTAAATTTATAGACATCGAAAACAAAACAAACACTATAGATCCAGATCAAGTAGAGAATTTCTTAAAAAAAACAAAAAAAAAAGTAAAAGCATTAATTGGTGTTGATTATGCAGGTCATCCTTGCGATTGGGAAAGTTTAAGATATTTAGCTAACAAATATAATTTTTATTTAATCAATGATGGGTGTCATGCGATGGGTTCAAAATTAAACAACGATAAAGGTTATGCAAAAAAATTTGCAGATCTAGTCACCCAGAGTTATCATCCCGTGAAAGCTCTAACTTCAGGTGAAGGCGGATCAATTTTATGTAATAATTTTGATTGGGATACCAAGTTAAAGATTTTAAGAAATAACTCGATGGTGAGAGATAAAAAAAAAGCTCTTTGGAAATACAAAATGTTTCAACCAGGTTTTAATTTTAGATTAAGTGATTTAAATTGTGCTCTAGGAATATCCCAGCTTAAAAAATTAGATTTATTCGTAAAACAAAGAAGGCAAATAGCAAAAAAATACGATGAAATATTCGAAAACAAAAAAAATATTATAATTCCTGTAGAATTAAAAAAGGCATATCATTCATATCATCTGTATTCTCTACAAATAAACTTTAAAAATTTAAAAATTGAAAAAAAATATTTTTTTAAAAAAATGCTTAATAATGGCATTAAGTTGCAGGTCCATTATATACCGTTATATATGCAACCTTATTATAAAAAAAAATATAAGCTTAAAATTAGTAATTTTAAAAATTCTTATAATTTTTATCAAAAAGAGGTTTCAATACCGATTTATCCAGGTCTAACGGATAACCAAATAAATTTTGTTACTGAAAAGATCTTTAATATAATTTATGGTTTAAAATATGATTAAAAATTCATATCTTATAACGGGTGCAACAGGTAGCTTTGGTAATGCATTTATAGATCAACTATTAAGCTCTAAAAAAAAAATTTCTAGATTAATTGTTTTTAGCAGAGACGAATTAAAACAATCAATAATGTCTACAAAGTATCCAAGCAAAAAATATCCTTTTATTAGATTTTTTTTAGGCGATGTGAGAGATTATGATAGGTTGCTATTTGCTTCAGATGGTATTGAAAACATAGTTCATGCTGCTGCATTAAAACAAATTCCCTCTACTGAATACAATCCCTTTGAGGCTGTTCAAACAAATATTATTGGGTCACAAAATGTAATAAAATCTGCACTTAAGAATAACGCCAAGAGAGTTGTTGCACTTTCAACAGACAAGGCTTGTGCACCAATCAATCTTTATGGAGCAACAAAATTATGTGCTGATAAATTATTTATTACGGCTAATAACATCAAAGGTAATAAAGATGTAAGATTTTCTGTTGTAAGATATGGAAATGTGTTTGGCAGCCGTGGCTCAGTTTACAACACATTTAAAAATTTTAAAAAAACAAAATCTTTTCCGATAACAGATAAAAATATGACTAGGTTTAATATTAGCCTGGAGGAAGGTGTAAAATATGTTATGTGGGCAATTGAAAATGCTTTTGGTGGAGAGATAATAGTACCTAAGTTAAAAAGTTTTAAAATTATAGACTTAGCAAAAGCAATTGAAAAAAAATGTAAATTGAAAATTATAGGTATAAGACCTGGTGAAAAAATACATGAGCAAATGATTTCTAAAAGTGATAGTTATTACACTTTAGAAATGAAGAAATTTTATGTAATTTTAAATAACGATAACAAGCAACTTAAAAATTATTATAAGAATAAATTTGCAGCAAAAAAAGTAATTGAGGGTTTTGAATACTCAAGTGACTCTAATAAAGAATTTATGAATATATCAGATTTAAAAAATTTCATAAGAATGAATGATAAGATAATTTAAAATTTTAATAAATTCTATTTAAAAAATGTTATTCAAGTTTGATCAATTTTGATACAATAATTTAATTTAATGAATGTTTATATCCACCTAGAGATAACTGCTAGAGAAGAAGACTCTAATTTATTAAAAGCTGTGCTAGCAGCTCATTCTGGTTGCGAAGTCCTAATTTGCGTTTCTAATATTTATAACTTTTTATTTAAAAGAAATTTTTTAAAAAAGGGAATTTTTCATACAAAAAGTTTAGAACATAATGATTGGAAAAAAAAATTTCTCCAGATGATATACTCACAGGGAAATAAAATTACGTCACTAGATGAAGAATCAGCCATAATCAAAGATAAAGAAGGTTTAGAAATTTTTTTAAAAGCGCGCTTTACTAATGAATCACTGTTTAAAGCAAGTAAGGTTTTTTGCTGGGGAGATGATGACTATAATATGCTGAGGAAATTATTTCCAAAACATAAGCACAAATTTATTTTAACTGGATCTTCAAGAGTCGATACATGGAAAAAAAATTTTGAAGAATACTGGTCTACAAAACCGGAAAAAAAAAATAAAAAAATTTTAATTTCTTTAAATTTTCCAGGTGTAAATGGCTATAACTCACATGAAATCGCGGTTAAAAATCTTAAAACTGCTGGATATTTCAAGCGTTCCAAGAAACTTTATCAAGAAGTTGTTGAGATGCATAAAGTTACTAATATAAATTTTGAACACTTTAAAAATATGATACCTGTTTTGGCAAGAAAGTTTCCCAATGAACATTTCATAGTGAGACCTCATCCAGTAGAAAAAACTGAGACTTGGATTGAACTTTTATCTGACTATCAAAATGTTGAAGTTAATAACGATGGTAATTTTAATGAACAGCTCTATAAAAGTAAAATTTTAATACATAATTCTTGCACAACAGCTTTTCAAGCATCGATGGTAAATA
>CABZRN010000019.1 GCA_902528175.1 uncultured Pelagibacteraceae bacterium
ATTTTATTGGAAGTCATCGCTTAAAGTATTTGAACGTTTTACAATAATATCTTTATTTGGCGCTCTAAGTTTATTACCTTTTTATCTGACTGAAGAAATTTTTATAAAAAGCACTACATTTGATACAAACTTTATAGTTTGGGTAACATTTGCGGCAGTCTCACCAGGGATAATTGCATTTTCCTTGTATACCTATGCTCAAAGATATTTAGGAGCAACTACAACAGGTTTCACTTTATATCTTTTTACTGTGTATGGTGCTTTTTACGGAATTTTGTTTTTTGGTGAAAATTTAAAAACTTTCCATGTATATGGAACAATATTAGTATTTTTAGGTGTTTATTTAGTAAAACATAAAAAAAAAAATGTATAAGAAAATTTCAATGATAATTTTAAATTCTGCTATAGCTTTAACAGTCATTTATTTAGTAGTTGTATTCGTAATTTTTCTTTCACAAAGAAAATTAATGTATCACCCTAATGAAAATAACTATCTTGAGGAAAATCAATTAAATCATAAAATTGAAAAAGTTTATATAAATTCAGATTATGAACTTTTAGGCTGGTATCATATAAAAAATAAAAAATTTAAAACATTGCTCTTTTTTCATGGTAATGCAGGAAACCTTCAAAATAGAATTTATAAATTAAACGATATTTCAAAACTTGATTTAAACTATTTGATTATAGCTTACAGAGGATTTAGCGGTAATAAAGGTAAGCCAAATGAAATTGGTCTTTACAAAGATTCTGAGGCTGCAAAAAAATGGCTAAACGATACCGGTGTATTTGATAAAGATATAATTTTATATGGAGAGTCTTTAGGAACAGCTGTTGCAATTAATCTAGCATCAAAACATAAATTTGCAGGCATAATTTTAGAGTCACCTTTTACATCAATGGTCAAATTATCAAAAATATATTATCCATATTTACCAGTAAAAATACTTTTGAAAGATAAATACGAGTCGATTAAAAAAATTAATAATATAAATTTTCCAAAAATGGTAATGCATGGTGACAAAGATAAAATTGTTCCTTTCAGTATGGGAAAAGAAATATTCGAAAAGTTTTCTGAACCCAAATTAAGTTACTTTAGAAAAGGTGATGACCATATGATGGAATTTGATGAAGAATTGTTAGAAAAAATTAAAGATTTTTTAAAAATTATATAGTGATCAACTAAAATTAATGAAATTTTTAGAAAAACTTTCACTATCAAAAATTTGAAGATCATCCTCTTTTTCACCAAACCCCAAAGCGATAATCGGCAACTGAAATTTTTTAGAAACAGCAATTAAAATACCACCTTTTGCTGTACCATCAAGTTTGGTCATAATTAACCCTGTGATTGGTATAATCTTATTAAATTCTTCAACTTGATTTATAGCGTTTTGACCAGATGTAGCGTCTAGGACTAAAATTACATCTTGAGGTGCTTTCTCATCTATTTTTTTTATTACATTCCCAATTTTTTTAAATTCATCCATTAAATTTTTTTTATTTTGCAATCTACCTGCGGTATCTATTAAAGCAATATCTATATTATTGTGCTTTGCAAACTCCATAGCTTTATAGGCAACAGATGCAGGATCGCTTCCTGGTTCAGATTTAATTATCTCACAATTTATTTTTTTTGACCATCTCTCCAACTGATCAATTGCTGCTGCTCTAAATGTGTCACAAGCTGCAAAAATTACTTCATTATGATTTGATTTATAAAGTTTTGACATTTTTGCAATTGTTGTGGTTTTGCCTACACCATTTACTCCAGAGATAAGAACTGTTTTTCTCGCTTCAGTTTTACTAAAAAAATTTTTGTTTTCTAAAGGTTTCAATAAAGAGTTTATATAATTATTTATAATATTTTGAATCTCTTCAAGTTCGTTCTTACTCGGATCAATTTTACGGTTAGAAATTTCCTCTCTAATTTCAGAAGATGCTTTTACCCCTACATCTGATTGGATCAAAAATTCTTCAATTTTTTCTAATTCTTTATCACCAATTTCTTTGTTAATTATGATTTCTTTAATACCTTTAGAAAAATTTGAAGTAGTTTTTTTTAAACCGTCTTTAAATTTTTTAAAAATATTTATCATAGGTTTAAATGAATTTTTTCTATATTAGATACATTTCCTTCCATAAGGATATTTCCATCAACGTCCTTATTTATTTTGATCTTTCCTAATTTAAATTCAATTTCAGTAGGATAAATTGAAACTTTATTTATTTCACCTGCTATTGCCGTAGCACACGCTGCAGTACCACAAGCTTTAGTCAAGCCTGCCCCTCTTTCCCAATGTAAAACCTTAAAATGCTTATCATTAATTTTTTTCGCAAAAGTCACGTTTACTTTTTCTGGAAACAAAGAATTACTTTCAATTTTAGGCCCTATATCTTTTATTTGAATTTTATCTAAATCTTCAGTAAAAAAAATTATATGCGGATTTCCAACATTCACTGCTGTCCCTGAAAGATTAAGATTATCTATTTTAATTTCAACATTCTTTGTATCTACTTCTTTTGCTAAAGGTATTTCATTCCAATTTGTTTTAGGAATTCCAATATTAGTTTGGATATTATTCTCATTTAAGATTTTAGATTTTAGAATACCGCTCTCCGTTTCAAATGTGATTTCACTTTTAGTATTTTCTTTTGACAAAAGGCTTGCTACACATCTCGTACCGTTACCACAAGCTGCTGAGTCGGATCCATCAGAATTTTTAAAAATTAAATAAGCATCAACTTTTTCACTTTTTTTAACCAAAATTAGTTGATCGCAACCAATTTTTTTTCTGTCACAAATACTTTTTATTTGAGACTTATTTAATTCAAAGTCACTATCTCTTTGATCGATAATAACAAAGTCATTTCCTAAACCATCCATTTTATATGCTTTAAAATCCATATATTTATACTTAACTTATTTATTGACTTTTTGAACCTCTATTATATTTTCTCACCACTTCCGCAAAAAAACAGCATTTTGCGGTGTCTTTGGAAACAAAGAGATCGACACCAGTCAGCGAGGGTTCGCCCACTGGTGCGATGACTGCTGGATTAAAATATGTTTGAAAATTTAACAAATAAATTCGAGGGTATACTCGAAAAATTTAAAAAATCACCATCACTTGATGAAGATCAGGTTGATGATGGTTTAAGATTAATAAGACAAGCTCTATTAGAAGCAGATGTTTCTTTAGACGTCGCAAAAGAATTTATTAATAATGTTAAACCGAAAGTTTTAGGTAAAGAAATTCTAAGATCAACAGCTCCTGGGCAGATGGTTGTAAAAATTGTTTATGACGAGCTTGTAAATTTCTTAGGTGATAAAAATCAAGAAATTAATTTAAAATCTAATCCACCAATTTCAATTATGATGGTAGGTCTCCAAGGATCTGGTAAGACAACTAGCACCGCAAAATTATCTAAATTTTTAGAAAAAAATAACAAAAAAAGGATCATGATGGCAAGTTTAGATATCTATCGTCCTGCTGCTCAAGACCAATTAAAAGTTCTTGGCGAGCAAAATAATATTCAAACACTGCCAATAATAGAAGGTCAAACACCCACGGATATTTGCAGAAGAGCCTTAACGGCTGCAAACCTTAATGGCTCAGATGTTATTATTTTTGATACCGCTGGAAGAACACAAATTGATTTACAGATGATGAGTGAAATAAAACAAATAGAGGAAGTCATAAAACCAACTGAAACAATACTGGTCGCTGATTCACTTACTGGTCAAGTAGCTGCTAATGTGGCAAAGGAATTTGGAAATACAGTAAAACTTACAGGAATAATTTTAACACGTGCTGATGGAGATGGAAGAGGTGGCGCAGCACTTAGTATGAAACATGTTGCTAATGTGCCAATCAAATTTTTAGGAATAGGAGAAAAAATTGAAAATCTAGAAATTTTTCACCCTGACAGGATTGCAAATAGAATTTTAGGCATGGGAGATATCGTTTCTCTAGTTGAGAAAGCAGCACAAGACATCGACGAAGAAAAATTAAAAGAAGCTGAAGAAACTTTAAAAAAAGGACAATTTTCACTAGATGATTATTTAACACAATTAAGACAAATGAAAAAAATGGGTGGTATTGAGGGAGTAATGTCTTTTTTACCAGGTGTCTCAAAATTAAAATCACAAATGGATCAAGCAGGAGTTGATGAAAAAATTATAACCCAAAATGAGGCAGTAATATTGTCAATGACAAAACAAGAAAGAGATAATCCTAAAATAATAAATGGGTCTAGAAAAAAAAGAATTGCTAATGGCTCTGGTACAGATATAGCCACTATCAATAAATTGTTAAAACAATTTAAAATGATGTCTGACATGATGAAAAAAATGTCAAAAGGAAACACAAAAGGGTTAATGGATAAAGGATTGCCACCAGAACTCTTCAATCAATTAAAATAATAAAGGAGAAAAAATGTTAAAACTTAGATTATCAATGGGCGGTACAAAAAAAAGACCAGTATATAAGATAGTTGTAGCAGACAGCAGATTTCCAAGAGATGGAAGATTTATAGAAAAACTAGGATATTTCAATCCACTTTTACCAAAAGATAAAAAAGATAGAGTAGGTCTTGAAT
>CABZRN010000020.1 GCA_902528175.1 uncultured Pelagibacteraceae bacterium
AGAGCTAATAAAATATCTAATAAAGATATATACAATTCACTAATTTTGATAAGCGAATATATGAAAAAAAATATATTTATACCAAATAATATTAATTTTCCTATTTCGAGGAAAATTTTTATTAATCAGTTTAAATAATTACTTTAAAATTTTGTCTAGGTAATCTGCGTAATAGCTAATTATAGCATTTGCCCCAGCTCTTTTGAACGATAATAAAGTTTCGTAAATTGCCTCTTTATTTAAGATTTTATTATTAATAGCACTCGATATAAGACTATATTCTCCAGATACTTGGTAAGCTAGAACGGGTATTTTGAAATTGTCTTTTACTGCTTTAATAATATCTAGATAAGGTAAACCAGGTTTTACCATAACCATATCTGCTCCTTCCTTTATGTCTAATGACACCTCTCTTAAAGCCTCATTTAGATTACTATAATCCATCTGATACGTTTTTTTATTTCCTTGTAATGCTTTTTTTGATCCTACTGCATCTCTAAATGGTCCATAAAAAGAAGATGAATACTTAACTGCATATGAAAGTAATTGAATGTTTTCGTACCCGTTCTTATCTAGTTCTTTTCTTATTTCTCCAATCCTTCCATCCATCATATCGGATGGGGCTATTACATCACATCCCATTTGAGCTTGCAATATTGATTGTTTAATTAAAATTTTAATGGTTTTGTCATTCAAAATTTTTTTTTTTTCTAATATACCATCATGACCGTGGGTAGTATATGGATCAAGTGCTACATCACACATTATTCCGATTTTATTATTATATTTTTTTTTAATTTTAACTATAGCTTTAGAAACCAGATTATTTTCGTTTAATGCTTCAGACCCACTTTTATCTTTTAATTTTATATTAGTATTAGGGAATAACGCTACCATTGGAATTTTATTTTTAATTGCTCGATCAATAATTACTGATAAATTATCGACACTATATCTATAAACCCCTTTCATTAATTTTATTTCCTGCTTCTTATTTTTCCCATCAGTCAGAAATATAGGTAAAACAAAATCGCTACCTGAAAGAGTATTTTCTCGAACAAGTCTTCTTGACCATTCTTCTTTTCTTGATCTTCTCATCCTTAAATTTGGGTATTTTCCAGTGATAATCATTCTCAAATAATTTTTATAAATGCGACAATAGTAATATATATAATTTTAGTCTATAAGTTATTAATAAAAAGTAATTATGTCACTAACATTTAATGATTTTCAAAAACAAAAAATAAAATTTGACATTATTAAGTTAAAAGAAGCTTACAAAAAGGTTCTTGAGATAAAAGATTTTCAAGGCGTAGAAGGTGTTACAAATTTCGGTGCAATCTCTCTAACCCAAATCCCTGGAGATCCAGATTCTGTTAAAGGTAACAAAGCAAGAGGTGTTTTCTGGACAAAACCTGACCAGACTGGGAAAGAAGTTATAAGAGATCAAATGATAGATGAAGCTTCTTATTCAGAATTTATAAGTGATTACAAAGAAACATATTTTAAAGAAGTAGTAGAAACTTTACAAAAAAATTACAAAATAGGACGTGTAAGAATTTTATTAAAAACACCAAGATCCACATTAAGTTGGCACAGAGATCCTGAGCCAAGATTGCATATTCCAATTATAACAAATCCGGGCTCAATAATGGTTATAGATAATGTTGCAAAGCACATGCCGGCTGATGGATCAGTTTGGGTTACTAATAATACTAAATATCATAATGCCTTCAATGGTGGTGAAGAGGATAGAATACACCTAGTAGCATGTGTTTTAGACTATAAGTTTAATTAATTTGAAAATTTTTATTTCTTCAGATCATGCAGGCTTTATTTTAAAAAATTATATTTTTGATAATTTAAAAAAAAAAAAATTTAATATTGAAAATTTAGGGCCCTTTAATGATAAATCTGTAGACTACCCAATTTATGCAAAAAAATTAGCTAATAAAGTGTCTAAAAATAAAACAAATTTTGGAATACTTGTTTGTGGATCGGGGACAGGCATGGCAATAGCTGCAAATAAAGTTAAAAATGTAAGGGCTGCAGTGTGTTATAATACGAAAAATACTAAATTATCTAGATTGCATAATAACGCAAATATTATTACAGTAGGTTCTAGGCTAATTAGTAAAAATTTAGCTTTTAAATTAGTTAATATTTTTTTGAAAACAAAATTTGAAGGTGGTAGACACTTAAGGAGAATTAAAAAAATTTAGATATATGTCTAGTGAGAAAAAATATATAAGTTCTGACTTTCAAAGTTTTTTTGAAAATAATTTATCTTCATCTGATCCAGAGATTTACAAAGCTATTAATGATGAATTATTAAGACAACAACAACATATTGAACTTATAGCCTCTGAAAATATAGTTTCGAATGCACTACTGCAAGCCCAAGGTTCTGTTCTTACTAACAAATATGCAGAAGGTTATCCGGGTAAAAGATATTATAACGGTTGTGATCATGTGGATACAGCAGAAAGTTTAGCAATAGAAAGAGTTAAAAAATTATTTAATTGTAAATTTGCAAATGTTCAACCGCACTCTGGAGCACAAGCTAATGGAGCTGTTTTTTTAGCATTGTTAAAACCAGGTGATACTATTTTGGGTATGAGTTTAAATTCTGGTGGTCACTTAACCCATGGTTCAAAAGCATCTGTTTCTGGTAAATGGTTTAACGCAATTAGTTACGAGGTAGACAAGGAAACTGAATTATTAGATTACAAGGATATTGAAAATAAAGCTTTGGAACATAAGCCCAAGCTAATAATTGCAGGAGGAAGTGCTTATTCTAGAGTTATAGATTTTAAAAGATTTAAAGAAATTGCAAAAAAAGTTGGAGCTTATTTGATGGTAGATATGGCACATTTCTCTGGATTAGTAGCTGGTAAAGGTTATCCAAATCCTGTTGACCACGCAGATGTAGTGACATCAACAACTCATAAAGTTTTTAGAAGTGCACGAGGCGGAATAATTTTAACAAACAGAGAAGATCTATCTAAAAAATTTAATTCTGCAGTTTTTCCAGGATACCAAGGTGGACCATTAATGCATGTAATAGCAGCGAAAGCAGTTGGTTTTTTGGAAGCGTTAAAACCAGATTTTAGAAATTATATATCAAACGTTCTAGCTAATGCTAAAATTTTAGCTGAAACTTTAAAAAATAATGGATTTAAAATTTACTCAGGAGGCACAGATACGCATCTAATGTTAGTTGATTTACGCCCGTTCAATGTTAAAGGTAATTTGGCGGCAGACAGTTTATGTAGAGCAAATATAACTTGTAATAAAAATGGAATACCTTTTGATACAGAAAGTCCGATGATAACATCTGGTATCAGATTAGGGACTCAAGCAGCCACAACAAGAGGGTTTGGATTAGAAGAATTTAAATTGGTAGGTAATTTGATTACCAAAGTAATTAAAGGATTATCAACTAATCAAGAAGATAACAGTAAAGTTGAGAATGAAGTGAGAAATGAAGTTATTGATCTGTGCTCTAAGTTTCCAATTTATAAAAACTTAAAATAATCTAAATGATCTGTCCGTGTAAAAAAGGAGAAACTTCAGTTGTGGATTCTAGACCAACAGAGGATGGAACTGCAATTAGAAGAAGAAGACTTTGTACTGTATGTGGTGAGAGATTTACAACATTTGAAAGAATTCAAATAAGAGAACTTATAATTGTAAAAAAAAATGGAAGAAAGTCTCCTTTCGATAGAGAAAAGTTGTCTAAATCAATTTATATTGCATTAAAGAAAAGACCAATAGACACGGATACGGTAGAAAAATTTATTACTAAAATAGCAAATTCTTTAGAAGAAATTGGTCAAAATGAGATATCATCTAGTACAATAGGAACTATGGTTATGGATGGTCTTAAAAATTTAGATCCCGTTGCTTATGTTAGATTTGCATCTGTGTATAGAAATTTTAGAGAAGAAAAAGATTTCGTTCAATTTGTAGACAAAATAGATGTCTTCAAAAAAAGATAAATTTTACCTCAAATTAGCTTTAAATTTGGCCAAACAACATGAGGGTTTGACCAGGGAAAATCCCTCTGTTGGTTGTGTTATAGTTAAAAATAATAAGATTTTATCACTTTCAAAAACTTCAATTAATGGAAGACCTCATGCAGAAGCGAATGCTATTCTTTTAGCTAATACAAATGATTTAAAGGGTTCGACTATTTATGTAACTCTAGAGCCATGTACACATCATGGGAAAACACCACCTTGTACTGATTTAATAATCAAAAAAAAAATATCAAAAATTGTATTTGGATCTAATGATATCGATAAAAGAACAGCTAATAAATTAAAAATATCTTTGAGAAAACATAATATTTCTACAAAACAAGTTAAGATGAAAGAAATTACAGACTTTTATAAAAGTTACTTTTATATTAGAAAAAATAGATTACCTTACATTACTGCCAAATTAGCTTGCTCCAATGACTATTATATTTACTCAAAAAAAAATAAAAATATTACTAACGAATTATCTCGAAAAACTTCACACTTAT
>CABZRN010000021.1 GCA_902528175.1 uncultured Pelagibacteraceae bacterium
TTAACAACTTTTTATTTGTTGCACAAAACTTATGAAGTTAAAAAAGGTGAAACAATATTATTTCATGCTGCAGCAGGAGGTGTTGGTCAAATATTTTGTCAATGGGCCAAAAGTTTAGGATGTAAAGTTATTGGTACCGTTGGATCAGATGAAAAAATAGAATTAGCTAAAAAATATGGTTGTGATGAAGTGATAAATTACTCAAAAGTAAATTTTAAAGATAGAGTTATGGAAATTACTAACGATGAAGGGCTGCCAGTAGTATATGATGGGGTGGGGAAAGTAACTTTAGAAAATTCTTTAGGCTGTTTAAAAATGCGAGGGATGATGGTTTCATTTGGTAACGCATCAGGAAAACTTGATCCAGTTGATGTTGGTAAATTAATTGCTCCAAAAGGTTTATATTTAACTAGACCAAGTATTGCACATTACACTGCTACCAGAAAAGAATTAGATGAAGCATCTGAAAAGCTTTTTCAAATGGTAAAAACTGGGAATGTTAAAGTTGAAATATATAAAAAGTATAACCTTAAAGATTCAATACAAGCACACAAAGATCTTGAGGGACGTAAAATATTGGGACCTGCAATAATTACTCCTTAAATTGAACATCCATATCAGAAATGTGTAGCTTTAAGGCTTTAGTGGAAATTTGTATTTCTCTTATAAAAAAAACAATAGATATCATCATAGATAAACAACAGGAACCGAAAATTATCCTGGCAACAAAAATTTTTTCTAAATATAACGCAAAAACTGTTAACATATTAAATAAAAAACCAAATGCAGAAAACATAATTGTATATTTCAAAACATTTACTCTATTGTTTAAATTTATAAGTTGGTCCTTCCATTCAGGTGGGGTATGTTTTTCAAAAACATGCTCATCATGAATTTTTCTAATTAGGTTACTTAAAGTATGAAATCTATTACTGTAAACTCCCATAATTAAAGGAATTGCAGGGAACATCAAAGCTGTAACTGTGTAATCAATATCCATACGAATCAGTTTGATTATGAATCGATGCTTTGTTATTTACAAGTAAATTATAATGAAAAATTTTAAACTTTTTCTTGATTTAATTAGGATTAAAAAACCTATAGGTATAATGTTATTATTCTGGCCTTGTTCTTGGGGTCTTACTTTAATAAATGATTTTTCTAATGGTTATTCAAAATATATTTTATATTTAATTTACTTTTTTTTAGGTGCAACATTAATGAGGTCAGCAGGTTGTATTGTAAATGATATTCTTGATAGGAAGTATGATATACTTGTAGAAAGAACTAAGAATAGACCAATCGCCTCGGGTGATATATCTGTAAGTTTAAGTTTAGTATATGTAATAATATTATGCTCGCTAGCGTTTTTAATATTAATACAATTCAATTTTATAACAATTCTATTAGGTTTGGCATCAATGCCTTTTGCATTTAGTTATCCTTTGATGAAGAGATATACATACTGGCCTCAATTATTTTTAGGATTTACTTTTAATTACGGACTTATTATGGCCTGGTTTTCAATAAAACCAGAATTTAGTTACATTCCAATCATTTTTTATTGTGGAGCCATATTTTGGACATTAGCTTACGACACTATATATGGGTTTCAAGACATTAAAGATGATGAAATAATAGGAGTAAAATCAACATCAATTAAATTTAAAAAAAATCCTAAATTACTTATTTTTTTATGTTATTTAACTTTTATTTTAATACAGATTTTTTCAGGAATATTAATGGAGTTTGATTATTATTATTTTATTGGAACCTTAATTATAGCTGTGCACTTATTTTTTTTTCAAGTTATGAAGTTAGATATTTCAAATCCAAAATCATGTTTAAAAAGCTTTAGGAGTAATAATCTTTTGGGTTTTTTGGTCTTTACAAACATCTTAATAAATAAAATTAACTTATAATGACAGATACTCAAATCTTAAAAAGATTATTTAATGACTATACAAAAAAATATGTACCTAAAATTTTTTTAGCATTAATTTTTACTTTAATTTTGGCGGCAAGCACTTCTTCGATCGCTTGGTTGCTAGATCCGGCTATTGAGAAACTTTTTCTACAAAAAGATAGAAGTCTAATCCTACTAATACCATTGGGTATTATTATCGCTTTTACCTTTAAGGGGGTCTCATTATACTTGGCCAAAGTAATAATGATAATTGTCGGTGAAGAGGTCAAAAAATCAATACAAATAGATATGACGAAAAATTTAATAAAAGCCGATACAGAAACTATCGAAAAAAAACACTCGGGAAAATTAATCACTAATTTGATAGGAGATGTTAATTTTATGACCACACTTGTTAGTGTAGGAATATTAAATCTGTTTAAAGACTCGCTTACTTTAATTGGATTACTAGGTGTAATGTTTTATCAAAATTGGAAATTATCTTTAATTGCAATTGTAATGATACCTCTTGCAAGTTTTTTTGCCAGATTTTTAGGTAAGAGAATTAGTAAAGTGACAGTGCAAGCTATGGATCTAGCTGCTGTTTTAAATACTTTATTAATGGAAATTTTTAGAAATCATAAGCTAATTAAAGTTTTTCAAAAAGAGACATACGAAACTTCAAGAGCTGATAATGCATTTGAACAAGCAAAAAATAAAGGGAAAAAGTTAGCAATAATTTATGCAAGATCATCCCCTATAATGGAGACTTTAACAGGAATTATGATAGCGATTTTGATTTATTATTCCGGTAATTTAATTATGAGTGGTGAAATTGCAGTCAATAATTTTTTTTCTTTTTTAGCTGCAATGATGTTGGCCTACCAACCAGTAAGATCACTAGCTACTTTAAATCTTACAATTAATCAAGGTTTAGCAGCCTCGAGAAGAGTCCTTCCTATAATCGATCAAAAACACAACATTTTAGATGACGAGAAATTAGAAAAGTTAAACGTATCTGACGGTACTATAACGTTTGAAAAAGTAAATTTTAATTATAATTCTAATTCAAGATCTATATTAAAGGATATCAATTTAAATATTTATGGAGGTAAAATGACATCATTAGTTGGACATAGTGGTGCTGGTAAATCTAC
>CABZRN010000022.1 GCA_902528175.1 uncultured Pelagibacteraceae bacterium
AATATTATGAGTAAATCAAAAAACCCAGAAACGATAGCTTTACATGGCGGTGAGTATAGAAGCGACCCTGCTACAACAGCTGTAGCTGTACCAATCTACAGAACAACTTCATATCAATTTAATAATACTGGTCATGCGGCAAATCTTTTTGCCTTAAAAGAATTTGGAAATATTTATACAAGAATAATGAATCCGACAAATGATGTACTAGAAAAAAGAGTAGCAGCTATAGAGAATGGATTAGCTTGTGTTACGGTAGGATCAGGTCAAGCAGCTTCTACATTCGCAATTGTTAACGTTTGCCAAGCTGGTGATAACTTTGTTAGTTCAACTGACTTATATGGTGGAACTGTTAACCTTTTTACACATACATTAAAAAAATTAGGCATAGAAGTTAGATATGCAGATCCATCGGATCCAAAAAATTTCGAAAAAGCAATTGATGAAAGGACAAGATGTTTCTATGCAGAAACTTTACCAAATCCTGCATTAAGAGTTTTTCCAATTAAAGAGGTTTCAGATATAGGAAGAAAACATAACATTCCTCTAATTATGGATAATACCGCTGCTCCAATTATTTGTAAGCCTTTAGATCATGGTGCTGCTGTAGTGGTTCACTCTTTAACTAAATTTATCGGAGGACATGGTACAGTAATCGGAGGATGTTTAGTTGATGGTGGTAATTTTGACTGGACAGCAGATCCAAAAAGACAACCATTATTTAACGAACCAGATATGAGTTATGGTGGAGCAAAATGGGGAGAAGTAGTTCCGCAATTAACTGGTGCAAATGTTTCTTTTGCAGTTAGAGCAAGAGTATGCTTACTTCGTGACTTAGGTGCACCTTTAGCTCCTGATAATGCATGGGGAATTATACAAGGTTTAGAAACTGCTCCTTTAAGAATGAAACAACATTGTTCTAATGCCGAAAAGGTAGTAGATTTTTTAACTAAACACAAAAATGTAGATAGAGTTATCTATCCTACCCTTCATAAAGGCGCTGTAGGCGATAGAACAAAAAAATATTTTTCTGGTGGAAATGGCGCTTTAATAGGTATTGAAGTTAAAGGAGGTGTCGAAGCTGGAAAGAAATTCATAGAAGCTCTTAAGATGTTCTATCATGTTGCTAATATTGGTGATGCGAGAAGTTTAGCTATTCACCCAGCTACAACTACTCATAGCCAATTAACAGAGGAAGAATTATTAGCAGCAGGTGTTACACCTGGTTATGTTAGATTATCAATTGGAATTGAACATCCAGATGATATTATTGCTGACCTAAAACAAGCTTTAGATGCTTCAGGGAAACCTAGCTTGAAAGCTGTTAGTTAATTTTTTTTGTATTTAAAAATAAAAAATAAATACTAAAACTTATTAATGCTATAGAACTAATTTGGTGCATAGATGCAATTAACATTTGTGCACCATTCAATATTGTTAAAATCCCCAAAATTATTTGAATTATAAGAACTGTTCCAAGAATTTTAATAATTGAATAGAATTTCAGTAATTTATAATTAAGTACAAAATATAAGATTATGAAAAATATTAATAAAATAACGTATGCCAAATTTCTATGAAGAAATTGAACTAAAGATGGGTCACTTAAAGCATTTAAATTGAAGAGATTAAAAAAACTGTTATCATCGGGAAAATAATTATTTCCCATCAATGGCCATGTGTTGTAAATTTTGCCGGCATCCATACCAGAAACGAAGGCGCCAATAATTATTTGTAAAAAAATTGTAAATAAAAATATTGAAGGTAGATTGTATTTTATAAATTGATTTTGTTTTTCATTTAATCTTTTAAGTTTTAAAATTTGCCACAATATTAAGGATAAAATAATAAAGGCTGTAGTTAAATGCAAAGACAGTCTAAAGTGGCTTACATCTACCCTGTTCACCAATCCACTTGAAACCATAAACCATCCAACTACGCCCTGAAAACAAATTAAAAAAAAAATGATATGAAATGAAATTGTTTTTTTAATACCCATTTTTAATGTAAAATAAATGAGAGGTATTAGAAAAAATATACCAATTAATCTGCCCAAAAATCTATGAAACCATTCCCACCAGAATATTATCTTAAATTCATCTAAATTCATGTTGAAATTTTGAAGTTTGTATTCAGGTATTTTTTTATACAAGTCAAAATAATAAATCCATTCAGAGGATGACAAAGGCGGTAATAAACCTTTAAAAAGTTCCCATTCGGTAATTGATAAACCTGAGTCAGTAAGTCTGGTTAAGCCACCAACTACAATTATTCCGGAAATAAGTACAAACATGGTTGTTAACCAATAATATAAATATTTTTTAGTGTTTTTATCGTTTAAGTACATAATTAAATAGATATAATATTTACTGATAATTCCAAAAGAATAAATGTCGCCCAATAATAAAAAAAAATTATTAATCTTAAGAAAAAAACTAGATGCTATTGATAATAAATTGCTTAATTTATTAAAGATTAGAGCCAATCATGTGAAAAGAGTTCTATCACTAAAAGAATTCAAAAAAGAAATTATTGATAAAAAACGCATAAATTTAATCCTTAAAAATGTTAGATCTAAATCAATAAAAAAAGGCATTGATCCCAAAATAAGCAATAGAATTTGGAAAAACATGATTTATGCTTTTGTAGAATATGAATATAGAAATTTTAATAAACGAAATAAATAATTATTTACTGTGTGGTGGTAATTTTTTTTCTATAAAAATTTCATGTTTTCTTGTTACAGGATTATATTTTTTAGCCTTTAACTTTATTTTAGCTTTTTCTCCACCAGATGGTTTTTTGACATAATAATAAAAAGCGCTAT
>CABZRN010000023.1 GCA_902528175.1 uncultured Pelagibacteraceae bacterium
TCTTGAACAATAGTACCTTGTTCTTTTTCTTCATCTTCAATTTCAAGCATAGCTTGGTGCTTATTTGGATCCAATTTTTCACCTATAGCTGAAATTTCATCAATCTGATTTTTTTTAAAAATTGATAATATATCTTTGTAAATAATATCAAGGTGCTCAATTATTTTATCTTTATTATTTTTTTCAAGACTTTCGTCATTAATAATAGACGATTTAGATCTTTCCAAGTTATCTGTCAGATTTAAACATTCTTTTGCAAGTGCCATGCCTCCAAATTCATAGGCTTCATCTTTTTCTTTTTCATATCTTCTTCTTTGGTTCTCTAATTCTGCATAACTTCTAGTTAGCTTATCTTCAATCTCGCTTAGTTTATCATCTTGAGACAGCTCTTCCTGTTGTTCCTCTTTAGAATTACTTTCATCATTAACTGTTTTATCTTCATTCTTTATTTCTGAAGTATTTTCATTTTCTTTATCCATAGTTACTTATATGGTATCTAAAATAAATATTTCCAGATGAAAGCAAAAAAAATCTCACAACTTTTAATTGGTACTAATAACAAAGGTAAATTAAGGGAAATCAAAGCTTTATTACCAAAAAACATTAAAATCTATTCAACATCTGATTATAATTTAAAAAGTCCAAGGGAGAATGGAAAAACATTTAAAGAAAATTCACTCATTAAAGCAAGTTTCTTTTCCAAAAAAAGTAATCAAATTTGTATATCAGACGACTCTGGTCTAGAAATAAATCTTTTAAATAATGAACCTGGTATTTATTCAGCACGCTGGGGAGGAAAAAAAAATAATTTTGATTTAGCAATTAAAAAAGTATTTAAAAAATTAGATAAAAAGGTCTCTAATTGGAGAAACAGAAAAATAAATGCTAAATTTATTTGTACATTAACAATTTATTGGCCCAGTGGAAAATACAAAACAACAATTGGAAAAATTTCGGGAAGAATATCGAATAAAAAAATTGGCAACAAAGGGTTTGGATATGATCCAATTTTTATTCCACGCGGATCAAAAAAAACATTTGGCCAAATTTCACCGAAAAAAAAATATAAAATTGACCATAGATTCAAAGCTTTTCAAAAAATTAAAAAATTTTTATAAACTTTCCTTTTTCAACTTTATAGAAATTGAGCACATGTCTAATTTTTTTATCTTTAATTTCAAAAATGCCTGTTTTACCTTTGAAAACATTTTTTTGATTAAAAATATTATCTACATTATCTAAACTATTTTTTTTTGTTAAATAATAAACCAGTCCAATTAAATCATAGCTTAAAAAAGATATCTGATTTGGATAGCTATTGAAATTTTTAAAATATAAATTTGAGAAATTATCATAATTTTTTTTGTTAATTGATGGAAAATAAATATTTTGTGAACTATCTTCTTTTAGTAAACTATCATCAAACCATTGATTAAGAGTTATAAAATGAACTCTTTTCGTGTTCACATCTGTGTAAATAAGAGAAGTTATGACACTTTTTAAAGACTCATCAAAATCTGAAATTATAATTGAGTCAAATCCTAATCTTCCCAATGTATCTCTTTTCTCAAGTTCTTTTATTTTTTTTTCTTTATTTGGATCATCAGAATTTTCTACTCTTTTTATTTCATCAAGTAAGTTTTGTTTTCTAACATCATACCTTGTAATTTTTTCAATTCTTTTAGTAATCTCTGTTGGTTCTGTGTCATAATAAAAAACTTTTTTTAAATTAATTTTTGTCTGGGATATCCCTTTTTTAATTTCCTCTTTAAAGTCAGCCTCAGGTATAAGACAAATAGTTTTTTTTATGTCATTATTCTCTAAAAATTTTTTTATTGTAGCCATCTGTGAAGTTGCATTTACACCTGCATAAATCAAATTTTTTTGAATAGTTTTATTTTTATTCGAAAAAGTAATAAAAATTGCATCACTAAATTTTTCTAAATTTTTTATATTTTTATCAAAAATAGGCCCGATGAATATTCTTACACCTTGATTATATAATTCCTGTGCTGCTTTTATATTATCGTCAGGATTATCAAAATTGTTTTTTGGATATATTTCTAAAATTGGATCATCTATTTTGTTAATTGCTAAATTTACAGATCTCAATACTGATTTTCCAATCTCCTGGTTTTGACCGACTAAAGGCAACAACAAACCAATTTTAATCTTCCCCTCAGAGGCAAAAAGCTTGCTAGTAAAAATAAAAACTATGAATACAAAAAATATTAAATTAAATAATTTTTTCATATTATATATTATATAATAAACATTTAATTTAATGATATCACAACCACAAAAAAAGGGACTTTATCTAGTTTCAACGCCTATAGGAAACTTGGGGGATTTAACGTTAAGAGCACTAGAAATTCTTAAAAATTCTGAACTAATTTTGTGTGAAGACACCCGGGTATCTATAAAGCTCTTAAATCATTTTAATATTAAAAATCAACTTATTGTATTTCATAAATTTAATGAAAGAAAAAGGACCAAAGACATTATGAGTCATTTAATAAATGGAAAAACAATATCACTTATCTCTGATGCAGGAACTCCTGCAATCTCAGATCCAGGTAAATTATTAGTCCAAGAATGTATAAGTAATGGTATTCCAATTACGCCAATACCTGGTGCTTCATCAGTTATAACTTCATTATCAATAAGCGGTTTTTCAGACAGGTTTATTTTTTTTGGTTTCTTAGAAGAAAAAAAAAATAAATTAATTAAAGAGTTAGAATTTCTCTCCAATATGGATTGTTCAATAGTCTT
>CABZRN010000024.1 GCA_902528175.1 uncultured Pelagibacteraceae bacterium
TTTTTTTTCACTCTAATTTACAATTTCTAACTCCAATTCTAAGTTTATTCCTGTTTTTTCTTTTACTCTCAATTTAACAAAGTTAATCAAATTAAGCATATTATCAAAAGATGCGTTTTTTGAATTAATAAAAAAATTGCTATGTTTATCAGAAATTTTAGCATCACCAAAACTTACTTGGCTGTCCACACTCTCTTTTATAAGTTCCCATACTTTTTTTTCTGATTGGCTTTTAGGATTTTTAAATGTGCTACCACCGGTTTTAACTCTTAAAGGTTGAGAGTTTTCTTTTTTTTCTTTTAGCCTGTAAATATTTTCCTCTATTTCATCTTTATTTTTTTTATATGTTTTAAAAGAAGCGCTCAAAAAAATAAGGTTTTTAGATAAATCAGTTTTTCTGTAATCAAAATTTATATCTTTTGAATTGATAGTATATACCCTTCCATTAAAATCCATAACCTGAACTGAAAGTAAAACATCTTTAAACTCTGTACCAAAGCATCCTGAATTCATTCTAATTCCGCCACCAACACTCCCAGGAATACATGATAGAAACTCCAGACCACCTAGTTCGTTTTCGCATGCAAAACTTGAAACATTTTTGTCTAAAATTGAACAGCCGGCAATAATTACGTTATCTTCAGTTAATGATATTTTGTTAAAATTTTTGCCTAATTTAATAAAAATTCGATTTTGAATATTTTCAGAAATTAATAAATTTGATCCAGCGCCCATGATAAAAAAATTATTGTCATTTCTTTTAATATATAAAAGAAAATCTCTTAACTCAGCAAGTGTTTCAGGAACAAAAAAAACTTTTGCGTTTCCACCAATGTTAAACCAGGTATGGTTTTTTAAACAATAATCAAATCTTAATTTGCCTTTTATATTTTTTGAGAAGCTATCTAAGGTTTTCATAGTCATTTCTCCATCAACATCCTAAGTTCTTTTATCCAATTTGATATAGATCCAGCTCCCATTCCAATCGCTATATTTTCTGGTTTTAAATATTGTTTTAAAAATTTTGCTAGTTCGTATTGATTGTTAACAATAAACACTTGTACTTTAGATTTTTTTGAAATTTGCTCTGCAAATTTATTATAATTTAAGTTCAATTTAATATTTTCACCAGCTTTGTAAACAGGGCATAATATTACAGTACTTGCTTTCTTGAATGATGAACAAAAATCTTTTTTTAGATCGTTCAATCTAGAAACTCTATGTGGTTGAAAAATACATATTATTTTTTTTTCTTTATAACTATTTTTAACACCATCTATAAGTTCCTTTATTTCTGTAGGATGGTGTGCGTAGTCATCATATATTTCTGCACCATTAAAGCTAAGTATTTTATTAAATCTTCTCTCCACACCTTTAAAGTTTTTTAAACTTTTTTTTAAAATATTTAAAGGAATACCAATAAAATACGAAACGGCTATTGCGGCGGTTGCATTTTTAATATTATGAGATCCAATTAAAGGAATTTCAAATTTTTTTAAAATTGTTTTTTTTTTATTAGGTAATCTCATTTCAATATCAAAAAATGATTTATGCTTAAAATATGAAGTATTTTTAATTTTGAAGTTAGAATGTTTATTAATACCGTAAGTAAGTATATTTTTAATTTTGACTAACCTATAAACTTCTCTATTATTTTTATCATCTATACAAATAAATGTTTTACCAAAAGAAGGGACATTTTTCATAAATTTAATAAAATGTTTTTTTAAATCATCTAAAGATTTGTAATAATCCATATGTTCCCTATCAATATTTGTCACTACCGCATAAGTTGATGGTACTTTTATAAAACTTCCATCAGATTCATCTGATTCTAGTATACTCCATTGACTTTTTCCAAGTTTGGCTGAGTTATCAAAAGAGTTTATTACTCCACCATTAATAATTGTTGGATCCAGCTTAGCCTTTGCAAAAATAGATGCAATTAAAGAAGTGGTAGTAGTTTTACCGTGAGATCCTGAAATTACGATATTTTTTTTTAATGAAGTTATGTGAGCCAACATATCACCTCTTTTATAAATGGGTAAATTTTTTTT
The DNA here is from genome assembly GCA_902528175.1 of uncultured Pelagibacteraceae bacterium. GTDB lineage: Bacteria > Pseudomonadota > Alphaproteobacteria > Pelagibacterales > Pelagibacteraceae > Pelagibacter. The sequence goes on from CABZRN010000024.1 coordinate 2,058, forward strand.
TCTTGCTTCTTTTATTTCTAAGTTATTATTTTTAATTGCAGAAGAGATAACTAAAATTGTAGCCTTTTTAATATTTGATGAGGCGTGTCCTAAAAAAAATTTAATATTATTTTTTTTTAATCTTTCTACATTTTTGTTAAGTGATTTATCGCTACCTTGAATCTTAAAACCTAAACCTTTCATTATTAAAGCTAATCCACTCATTCCTATTCCTCCAATCCCAACAAAATGTATTATTTCTGATTTGGCCAAATTTATATTCATTTTTATATTAAGCTTTTTAATTTAGCAGAATTTTCATACCAATTAAATTTTTCATGAAATTTATGCATATTTTTTTTTTTTTTGGGACAACAATTTTTTATCTTTAATCAAATTTCTAATAAATTCATATAAAAAATTTTGATTAACTTTACTTTCTCTAATTAACCATCCTAGTTTTCTTTGTACGTAAAATTTTGCATTGTAATATTGATGATCGTCCTTAGCAAAAGGGAAAGGAATAGCCAAAAAAGG
>CABZRN010000025.1 GCA_902528175.1 uncultured Pelagibacteraceae bacterium
TTTTTGATTTTGGTAATAATGCTTGTTATAATTTTCTAATAACTTTAATTTTTTTTTATAATCCTTAGAAGGTGAATTACTCATTGTGTTAGTATAGGAGTTTTTTAAATTTTCTAAAAATGCCCTCTTTTTCTTTTTTAATCTCCAATTTAGATTTATAATTTTGATTGAAAATTTTATAACTTTTAGAATACCACTCGCTAGATTGGTAATTATATCCTAACAATGAAGCGTATTTTTGTGATTCTTCTATTAATCCAAGTTTGTAATGAAGTTCAACTAATCTATGAAGGGCCTCATCAATAAATGAAGTCTCTTGATATAAATTTACAACATTTTTAAAACGATTAATCGCTGCAATCCATTTTTTTTTTTTCATATAGTGAATTCCTATATACATTTCTTTTGAGGCAAGATAATCCTGGATTAAATCTAATTTGTAAGATGAATCTAATGCAAAATCTGTATTGGGATAGTTTTTTTCAATAAATTTAAATTTTTCTTCAGCCATAACTAAAGGGCCCAAATCTTTTTTTTCATCAACAATCCTCTCGTAATATACCATCCCTAATAAATAATGAGCATATGGAATATCTTTTTCATTTGGGTAAACTTTTAAAAACCTGTTTAGTTCATATTCAGCATCATAATAATAATCTTGAGAGTAATAAGAGTAAGCTGCTAACAATGCAGCTCTAGGTGCCCATTTAGATTGTGGATATAAAAGTTCAGCTTCATTAAATTTTTTTGCAGCAAATAATACATCCCCATTTTCTAACTCTTTATATCCTTCTTCAAAAGCTTCAATCATTTGAGTCTCTATATTTTTTTCTTTGACAATAGAAACTTTATTATCTTTTGAGCACGAAGCTAATAAAAGTATCATTACATATAGAATTAAATATTTTAAAATTTTCATTTAGATAAATTATTACCAGATAAATTAAAAAGCGTAAGTATTTATGCTGAAGATTTTAAAGGATTCTTGATTAAAAATGAATGAGGTATATTTTTTTCTTTTAATTCAAGTATTGAAAAGTTCTCATTATTACTAAATAATTCTCTTAAGCCTTGATTAGTTACATTATGGCCACCTTGGCTTGATGTAATTTTACCAACCATTCTATACCCGGCTAAATAAATATCACCAAGGCAATCTAAAATTTTATGATTTACAAACTCATTTGGATTTCTTAATTTTTCTTCATTAAGTACTTCGTTGCCTTTTAAGACTATAGCATTATTTAAACTTCCTCCTTGAGCTAATCCCATCTTTTTTAATTTTTCAACGTCTTCAAATAAACAAAATGTTCTAGAATTATAAATATCTCTTAAATCATCCATGTAGATATTTTTCTTATTTCTTTGATTTAAAATTGAATTTTGCTTGTATTTTATCTCAAAATCGATTTCTAAACTAATTTTATTTGGCTCGAATGTAATGAATTTTTCACAATCTGTATAAGTTATCTTTTTATTAATTTTGATAATTCTGATTGGTTGTTCACTAATGTTGAAACCAATTTTTTCTATCTCCTCAACAAAATTTTTTGCAGAACCATCCATAATTGGTAATTCCTCTGAATTAAGTTCAACTAGTAGATTATCTACGCCTAGCCCACAAAGTGCAGCCATTAAGTGCTCAACTGTTGATACAGTAACACCATTTTCATTTGTTAATTTTGTGCAATAAGAGGCGTTTGAAACGTTAAATACATTGGTATAAATTATGTTGTTATTTTTTAAATCGGATCTTTTGAATATAATGCCAGTGTTTGGTTGAGCTGGAGACAAAGTCATTATAACTTTTTTACCTGAGTGAAGGCCTATACCATCAAATTTTATACTTTTTTTGATAGTTTTTTGATTTAAAACTGACATTAAATTTTTATAGTTATTTTCAAAAAATATGGAAAACAAGTAATGTTACAAAAGAATACAGGCTATTTATCGAAGAAATTGAATACTTTATCAAATAAACTGTATTTTTCAGTGGTATTCTCAGTAAGAATAACTTCAGATCGATTTGCATCATTTAAAATTTCATAGGCAGATAGGCAGAGTGTGTCATCTTTTATATTATTTAAAAATTTTTTAGCATAGTCGAATGATACTATTTTCTTCACATCAATTTTACATTCATTAAATAATTTTTTTACTTTATCAATAAGGACTTTATTTAGGCAAATAAATTCTATTTCAAGAATAATTCTTGTAAATTTTTTGTAAGCAGGAAAAAAATTGTAGACTTTGTCGTCTATAACATATTTATTAATTATAACATGGAGTATGGTTAAATTTTTTTCATAATTTTGAAATTGCTGCATTGCAATTCTTACAAGCTTAATTATAATTTCTTTTTCTAATTCTCTCTCATCAGAAATATCTTTGACACTAAATAATATACTCTGATGAGTTTTAGATTTAATTGATATATTTCCACTGTTTAAAAAAAGACCAAGATCCTTTTCTAGTTTTCTTATATTTTCTTGAAGCAAAGATGATATAATTTTAAAATTCAAATTATTATTTAGACTATCAGGTATATC
>CABZRN010000026.1 GCA_902528175.1 uncultured Pelagibacteraceae bacterium
TTTTATCAAACAAAAAAAAATTTAAAAAGGCTCATTGGTTAGAATGCAATATTTTAAGTGAGACTGAATTAATTAATTCAATTAAAGATGCAGGAAAAATATTAAAGAAATTTGATGTTGTAATTTATAACGCAGCAGCAACTCAAGAGAGCATGATTTCTAAATATAAAAATAATTTCCCAAAATTTGAGAAATACCCTTTAAAATTATGGGATAAAAGTATTGCCGTAAATTTGACTGGAGCTTTTATGTTTGCAAGAGAGTGCTGTAAATATTTTCCTAAAAAGGGAGCAAGTATGATTTTTGTTTCAAGTACATATGGAATTGTAGCCCCAGACCATGGTTTGTACAAAGGTGAAAAATTTAAATCTATTCCAACGTATTCTGCAACTAAGGCTGGGATCATTGGATTATCCAGATGGCTATCCACATGGTTAGCGCAAAAAAAAATTAGAGTTAATGTGGTCGTGCCTGGAGGTGTAAAAAATAAACAATCAAAAGAATTTATTAAAAAATACTCAAAAAAAACACCTCTTGGCCGAATGGCTAATAGAGATGAAATTTTTGGAATAATTGAGTATTTATCGAGTAACAGCTCAACATATGCCACAGGACAAACATTTATTGTTGATGGAGGTTTTACCTCTTGGTAAATAAATTTAATATAGGTAATATAACTGTTGGTGACAAGTGTGAACCAGTCGTTATCACCGAGTTAGGGATAAATCATAAAGGGAATCTTGATAAAGCTATTCATTTAGTCGATGAGGCGGTTGATGCAGGAGCAAAAATCATAAAACATCAAACTCACATTGTCTATGATGAGATGATAGATGCAGCTAAAAAAACGATTCCAGGTAATTCTAACAAATCAATTTATGAAATTATTTCTAAAAATTCTTTAAATGAAAAAGAGGAATTTAAATTAATGAAATATATAAAATCTAAAAAAGCTATATTTATTAGTACACCTTTTTCAAGAGAGGCAGCTAATAGACTTATGAAATTTAATATTCCTGCATTTAAAATTGGTTCAGGGGAATGTAATAATTATCCACTGATTGAACATATATCAAAATTTAAAAAACCAGTTATTTTAAGCACAGGCATGAATTCTGTTAAATCAATATTTCCAGCAGTTAGAATATTAAGAAAAAAAAAAATTAAATTCGCAGTTTTGCACTGTACAAATATTTATCCGACTCCTGCTAAATTAACCAGATTAAATTGCCTGCATGAATTAAGAAAATCTTTTCCGGATGCAGTAATAGGTCTGTCGGACCATTCTAGTTCGATAGCTATTCCTCTTGCATCTGTTACAATGGGAGCTAAAATAATTGAAAAACATTTTGTAGACACTAAGTCTCAAGCTGGACCTGATATTTCATCATCTGTAGACAAAAAAGAATTAGAAGCATTAATAAATGGCTCAAAAGCAATATATGAATCACTTTTATTTAAAGGAAAAAAAGATTTGGTAAAGGGAGAAGTCAAAACTAAAAAATTTGCTTTTGCATCTGTAGTTTCTATAAAAAATATAAAAAAAAATGAGAGATTTTCTATGAAAAATATCTGGGTTAAACGACCGGGTACAGGAGATTTTTTAGCAAAAGATTTTAACAAATTATTGGGTAAAAAATCTTTTTTTAATATAAAAAAAGGTAATTTTATAAAAAAAAAATATTTAGTTAAAAATTGAAAAAAAAGATTATTTTCGTAACGGCAACTAGAGCTGACTTTGGTAAACTAAAGTCTTTAATAAATACAGTTAAAAAAAGCAAAAAATTTGACTATCAAATAGCTGTTACTGGAATGCATTTATTAAAATCTTTTGGCAGTACTTACAAGGAAGTTTATAAAGTGTTCAAAAGAAACATTTTCAAATTCAAAAATCAAATGAATGACGAGAGTATTACACAAATAATAAGCAATACTATTAAAAACTTTTCAATTTTAGTGAAAAAAGAAAAACCTGATTTAATCGTCATTCATGGAGATAGAGCAGAAACATTAGCATGTGCAATTGTGGGATCAATGAATCATATTTTGACAGCACACGTCGAAGGAGGTGAACTTTCTGGTACAATTGACGACTCAATTAGGCATGCAGTCACAAAACTTTCCCATATTCATTTTGTTGGAAGTAATAATGCAAAAAGAATTGTATTAGGAATGGGAGAAAAAAAAAATTCTGTATTTAATATTGGGTCACCTGATTTAGACTTAATTTTGAATACAAAATTACCTAAAATTAATTATGTAAAAGCTAGATATGGAATAACATTTAATGATTATGGAATTTTAATTTGGCATCCAGTCACATCTGAAATTAAATTTTTAAAAAAAAACACAAATAAACTTATTAAATTTATAGAAAATTCTGGGGAGAATTTATTGGTAATTAATCCAAATAATGATCTTGGATATAAAAAAATTTTAGAAGTTTATAAGAATTATAAAAAAAATAAGAATTTTAAATTTTTTCCATCAATAAGATTTGAAAATTTTATA
>CABZRN010000027.1 GCA_902528175.1 uncultured Pelagibacteraceae bacterium
TAATTTTGAAGGTAGATATTGATTATTTAAATGATTTGGCAGGATTGTCTAAAAAAGAATTAGCTCCTGATATCACTGATTATATTAATAAAAATCCAAAACTTATTTCATTAATAAGATCTATTAAAAATAATAATCTTAACGAAAATCAAATTGATAAAATAGAAAACAAAATAAACAGGAAAAATACCAAGGCACTAATTATTGCTGCCGGCCTTGGAAGTAGACTAAAAAAACACACAGAAAATTTACCAAAGTGCATGTTAGACTTCGGTGGAAAAACACTTCTGCAAAGACAGTTAGATGCATATAAAAAAAATAATATAAATGATATCTCTCTTATAAGAGGTTATAAAAAAGATAAAATTAATTATAAAAATATTAAATATTATGAAAACACTGACTATCAAAATAACAATATTTTAAACTCGATTTTTTACGCTGAAAACACTATTAATGGAAATATTATTATATCCTACTCTGACATATTATTTGAACCGTTAGTTGTTAAAAGAGCTCTTAAATCTGATCATGATATTTCTGTGGTAGTAGATATTGATTGGAGAGGATATTATGTTGGAAGAAATGACCATCCTTTATCAGAGGCAGAAAATGTCATCTTTAATTCTAATAATGAGGTAGAAAAAATTGGCAAAATAAATACAGGTAAAGAAGAAGTTCATGGTGAATTTATTGGGATGATCAAATTATCTAATCGTGGAACCGAAATATTTAAGGAACATTTTCACCGGCTAAAAAAATTATATTGGAACAAGCCTTTTCAAAGAGCTAAGATTTTTCAAAAAGCCTACCTTACAGACTTTATCCAGGAACTTGTTGATATAGGTATAAAAGTTCATTGTGTTATAATTGAAAGTGGCTGGAAAGAAATTGACACGGTCGAAGATTACAAAAAAGCATTAGTTGCATTTAACAAAAAATTTACAAAAAGTTAACATTCCCATCATTTATTTTACTTATTATATGTGTTAATAATTAACTTGTAAGCGAACAAAGTTAATGATAACAAAAGTACAAATTATGTTAAAAAAAACAATACTTATACTTTTTCTAGTATTATTTACTGGAAACTTAAATGCTGAGGCAAAAACCTATAAAATGGTATTTGTTCCTGCTAGTGAGAAGGGTGATGAAAGTGATTACACAAGTTTAATCTCAATCACTGAAAAACTTACTGGACTAAATATAGATACAATTAAAGTAACAGATTATAATGCTGCTGTTGAAGCAATGAGAGCTGGTAGAGCTCATATAGCTTGGTATGGTGGAAAAACATATGTTAAGGCTTCTGAAATTGCTAATGCAGAAGCTTTTGCTGCAGGAGTAAGACCTGGTGAAAAAGATGCAGGTTACTATACTTACTTTGTTGTTAAAAAAGATAGCAAATTAAAAGAATTTAAAGATGTTAAAGGTAAAATTTTATCTTTAAACACCATTGGTTCTACAAGTGGTGATTTGATACCTCAAGTAGAATTAAGTAAAATTAATCTTTCAATTAAAAATAAAGATGATTTTGATAAAGTTTATTATGCTGGTAGTCATGATGCATGTTTATTAGCAGTTTTAAATAATCAATCTGATGTTTGTGGCATGAGCTCTAGAAATTTTGAAGCAAGATTGGAAGATGGAACTTTTAAAAAAGATGATGTAAGAATTATACATAAGTCAGATAGAGTTCCACCTCCACCATTAGCATATTCAAAAATGATTCCAAAAGAAGATAGAAATAAAATTAAAAAAGCAGTTTTAGAAGCTCATAACCACGGAGAGATAGGTGGGTATGGTGGAAAGATGTCTCACTATATGGAAGTTAAAGACTCTGACTACAATGTTTTAAGAGAAGTAATTGAATTATTAAATAAGAATAAAAGTTAAATTAACACAGGACTATCATGCTTGAAATAAATGATCTTAAAAAAACTTTTGAAAATGGAAGTCCTGCATTAAAAGGTGTTAATTTAAAAATTAATAAAGGAGAATTTGTAAGTATTTTAGGACCTAGTGGTTCAGGCAAAACAACTTTATTGAGAACTATTAATGGTCTCGAAACCTCAAGCGGGGGTGAAATTTATTTTGATAATAAAAAAGTGAATAACAATACTATTCCTGATGTTCAAAAAAAAACTGGAATGATTTTTCAAGAATTTAACTTAGTAAATAATTTATCAGCAATAAATAATGTTCTTACAGGTCTTTTAAATACTAGTAATAAATTTTTATCTTTATTTTATTTATTTAAAAAAAATCAAAAAATAGAAGCCTTAAAATCTTTGAGGACAGTTGGTTTACTTGAAAAATCTTACAATAGATCAGATGAATTATCTGGCGGTCAAAGACAAAGAGTTGGAATAGCAAGAGCTATTATTAAAAGACCATTATTGTTGTTAGCAGATGAGCCTG
>CABZRN010000028.1 GCA_902528175.1 uncultured Pelagibacteraceae bacterium
AGTTTGAGGGACGATTTAAAATTGTGTTGGTACCTAATATAACAAATATTTGCTATGGACGAGGAGTTGGATATAAAATTGAAGAAATAGTATTACCTGAGGACATTCAAAAAATATCTGCAACAAATATTAGAAAAAAAATGCGTGAAGAAGGAGAGCTTGAATAAAAATGTCAGTTCTATTGAAAGATTTAGGCAATGGTATTAAAAGTATTATCATAAATGACCCTAAAACGTATAATTCACTTTCTTTTAAAACATTAGGATCTTTAATTAAAATATTCAAAAAATTAAATAACGATAACAAAACTCATGTCATTGTTATAAGCGGAAATGGCAAAGGTTTTAGTGCTGGTCATAATTTAAAAGAGGTTAAAAGTTTAAAAGTAAGATCTAAATACTTAAAACTATTTAATCTATGTTCTAAATTGATGATTGATATAGTTGAATGTAGAAAACCAGTTATTGCAAAAGTTCATGGATCAGCATACGCAGCAGGATGTCAGTTAGCTGCTAGTTGTGACTTAACTTATTGTTCAACAGATGCAAAATTTGCAACACCAGGTGTAAACATAGGTTTGTTTTGTAGCACTCCTATGGTTGCAGTAAGTAGAAAAATTAACAGAAAAAGAATGATGAAAATGCTTTTAACAGGTGAGCCAATTAATGCAAAATACGCAAAAGAAATTGGTTTAATAAATGATTACTATCCAAAATCGAAACTAAATAAAAAAGTTTTAGAAGTTGCTAAAGTTATTTCATCTAAATCTAATGCTTCAATTAGAATTGGAAAAAAAGCTTTCTATAAACAATTAGAGATGCCATTAAAACAAGCTTACTCATATACCAGCAAGATGATGACTTTAAATATGACGAAACAAGATGCAAAAGAGGGAATATCTGCGTTTTTAGGAAAAAGATCTCCTAAATGGAAAAATAAATAATGCAAGAGATAGAAACTATTTTAAAAAATTCAAAAACAATCGCTATGATTGGAGTTAGTTCTCTAAAAGAAAAAGAGGATAGAACAAATTTAAAAAGAAAACCCTCAACAATTGTTATGAAATATATGCAAGACTTTGGCTATAAGGTTATACCGGTCAATCCATTTGCAGTTGGAGAAATAATTCATGGTGAGAAAGTAGTAGCTAAATTAAGCGATATAAATGAAAAGATAGATATCGTTAATGTTTTTAGACCATCTAAAGAAACACCATCAATAGCAGAAGATGCAGCGAAAATTAACGCAAAAGTTTTATGGTTACAGTACGGAATTAAAAATGACGCAGCAGAGAAAATAGCTAATGAAGCAAAAATAAAGTATATCTCAAATCGCTGCATTAAACAGGATTATCAAAATATTTTTCAAAAAGTTAACCCAGTTTTTCCAGCATTAAAAAATTAAACAACACATAGAATGCTGAGAATATTTTTAATTTTATTTTTGTTTTTTTATACCAACGTATTTGCCGAAGATTTAAAAAAAGTTTATTTTGGAGGGGGGTGTTTTTGGTGCATGGAAGAATCTTTTGATAAAGCTGAGGGTGTAAAAGATGTAATTTCTGGGTATTCTGGAGGTACAACAAAAAATCCTACTTATAAAGAAGTAACTTATGGAAATACAGGACACTTTGAAGTTGTTGAAATTGTCTATGATAATAAAATAACAAACTTTGAAAATTTATTAAATGTCTTTTGGAAAAATATTGATCCTTTTGATAAGGCTGGTCAATTTTGTGATAAAGGATACAGTTACAGATCTGTTGCTTTTTACCAAAATCAAGAGCAAAAAAAATTAATAGAAAAAAAAATCAAGGAAATTGAATTTCAGTACAGTAATAGTGTAGTAACATACGTCAGAGAGTTTGATAAGTTTTATAAAGCAGAAGATTATCACCAAAATTATTATCAAACTAATTTTATTAATTACTTACTTTATAAAAAGGGTTGTGGTAGAGAGAATAGATTAGATCAAATTTGGAAAAAATGAAAAATATTTTCGTTGTTTACGGACACTATAACCAAAACTCATTCAATGCAGCTATAAAGAATACATTTACTGAAGCTGCTCAAAAAAAAGGCCATAAAGTAGATTGTGTTGATTTATACAAAGAGAAATTTAATCCAGTTTATGCAGGAGAAAAACCTGACGATGTTGTATTAGATCATCAAAAGAGAATTGATAAATCTGACATAATAGTTTTAGTTGCACCAATTTGGAACTATCGAATGCCAGCAATTGTTGAAGGTTGGATTGATAAAGTTTTGTCACCACCATGGGCATTTACTTTTAAAAAATTATTTGGAAATTATGGGTATCCCAAAGGAAACC